>JBILNZ010000003.1:0-142992 GCA_044374745.1 Prochlorococcaceae cyanobacterium
CTTGGCGACTCTTTGTTGTTCGTCCCAGAAGCCTCTCTGGCCCACGGTTCGCACGCATCTGCAGAGTCAGATTATAATCTGATAACGGACTAAATCAAGACCTGTTGCGATTTTTCGAGGTGCCCTACAGCAAACGCCCTCTGGCAATAATAACAGGCAAGCATCGCTAGAATTGTTTCCAGCCTGGAAGCGGTGATAATCGCAATAATGTCGTCTTTCTGCGCCCAATTGCTTTTAATATGTTGAGAGATTATTTCGCAATAGTTGATTGGGTCTGCGTAGCTAACGACTGTCTTAGAATCGGTGATTGCAGCTTTTGCTGGCGTCTTCTTTGCATGTATATGGATCTCCCTGGCTATCTCTCTAGATTCAATCTGATTCTTGTAGCCTGGCTCTTCCTCGCGCTCAGTTGTTGGTTGCGGCAGCCATGATCCAATCAGCAGCTGTTCTGGTTCGGTAACGAAGTGCAGAGAGTGCGTGGGGGAGTCGGGTGTGTTCAGGGCTGAGGCGATCAAGGCCTCCAGGTGGGAGGAGAGCCGATCTATTCGCTCTTCTGAGAAGAGGTCGGTGGCATAGACAATCTTTGCTCTGACTCCTTTCGATGATCGATACAAGTAAAACTCAAGATCAATCTTTGATCGTTCAGCTTTTGTGGGAACGGCTTCAACGGTGAGGTCTTCCAAGCCCTCAAGTGATTCTCCAGGAAGCTCAATGAGCTGGAACATCACCTGCACGAGGGGATTGCGGCTGGCGTTGCGCGGGAGGTTCAGGGTCTCCAGGATCTGCTCAAAGGGGATGTCTTGGTGGTCGTAGGCGGCGATGGAGGTGGCTTTGACCTGTTGGAGGAGCTGGCGGAAGGTTTGCGGCGTTGAAAAGCGTGTGCGAATCGGGAGGGTGTTGATGAAAAAGCCGATCAGGGGTTCGAGATCGGAATGGTTACGTCCCCAGATGGGAACGCCGATCACGAAGTCGTCCTGGCGGCTGTAGCGATGCAGCAGCAGGGCAACCACGGCGAGCAGGCCCATCTGGGGCGTGGCGCCTTCTGAGCGGCAGAGCTCCTCAAACGGAGCCAGGAGTTCAGGAGCGATCTGGAAGGCCACGCTGCCCCCCTGGTGGGATGGCGTGGCAGGCCTGGTGTGATCGACTGGGAGCTCCAGGGGTTCGATCCCTGTGAGCTGTTGAATCCAGTAGTTCCGGAGGATCTGCAGGCGATCACCGCTGAGGCGCTGGCGCTGCCAGACGGCGTAGTCGTGGTAGTGCACCTGCAGCGGTGCCAGTTCGGAAGCACGGCCGGAGCGGCGGGCGTTGTAGAGCTCGCTGAGATCCCTAGCCAACACTGAGCGTGACCAGCCATCGGAGGCGATGTGGTGGTGGTTCAGCAGCAACAGGTGGTGCTGGTGATCGATGGCGAGGAGCCGTGCGCGGATCAGGCTGCCGGAGGCCAGATCAAAGGGCGTGGAGTGCTCCTGCTCTACCCACCGTTCGATGACAGCCTCAGGATTCCGATCGCCAAGAGGTTCTGGATCCAGCGGAAAGGGAGCAGGGGGATGGATGATCTGCACCACATCGCTGCCATGTAGGCAAAAGGAGGTGCGCAGGGTGGGATGGCGCTCGATCAGATCTGCCATCGCCAGGCGGAGAACCGTGATGTCGAGGTTGCCCCGGAGCCGCCAAGCGGCTGGCATGTGATACGCGGTGAGATTGGGTTCGAGCTGATGGAGAAACCAGAGGCGTGCCTGGGGATAGGACGCCGCAAATGCTTGGCAGTCGCCCCCCCAGTCGCCTGGGATCGGCTCGGCGCGCTCGATGACGCCAGATGTTGAGGCGGTGTTGAGTTGCCTCAGCTTGGCAACACGCTCAGATAAGGACTGCGGACGGCTCATCCCTCGCCCGCACGTTTCAGATTGGCCTGCAGAATGGCGTTGCAGTGGGACAGCTGGCGGGCTGAGGCCAAGGCGCTACTGAGATCAGCCGCCGCATCGCCGAGATCATCCAGCGCTTGCTCGATGGCCACCTGGGCGGCAAACAAGCACGGTGTGCTGTAAATCAGGCCCTGCACGCCGCGGCCAGCCAGATCGGCCCGACTGCAGGGCGGCACTTTCCCCCCGGCGATCACGTTCGTGAACACAGGACAGGCCACGGCATTGCAAATCTGGTGGATGAGCTCCAGATCCTTAATCCCATCTGCCAGCACTGCATCACAGCCTGCCTGCTCGAAAGCCTGCACTCGGGTAAGAATCTCGACGGGATCCGAGGCATCGGTGCGGGCCACCACCACCAGAGAGCTGCGATCCCGCAACACCGCCTCAAGCTTGGTCAGATACTCAGGCAATGGCAGCAGCTGCTTGCTATCCAGATGACCGCATCGGCGCGGCCGGGCCTGGTCTTCCAGCACCACACCCGAAGCTCCGCAGCGTTCCAGCGTTCGGGCCACGTGGCTGGCCACTGTTGCATCACCGAAGCCGTCATCGATGTCCACCAGCAAATGGTGGCTAGGCAGCAGCGCCCTTAGCCGGCTGGTGGTGGATGTGAGATCGCCCCAGCCGATGAAGCCGACGTCGGGAAGCCCGAAGGCACTGGCGGCCAGACCGAAGCCGCTGAGGAACAGAGCTTCGAATCGATCAGCGGCCAATGAGGCACTGAACAGGTCGTAAATGCCAACAAACGGGAGGACTCGCTGCTCGGTTTGAGCTGTGTGAAGGGCTATGCGAAGCTGGGCGCCAGGGGTGAGTGCCTCGATCATGTCGATGCCTGCAGCTGCGCGAGGGTTTCATCCAAGAGCTGATCGAGCTTCTCCGCAAGAGACCGCACGGTTGGTGCGGTGAACAGCAGCGTTGGCTGAACATCCATGCTGAGCTGCTCGGCCAGGCGGGTGATCACCCGTGTGCCGGAGAGGGAATCACCGCCAAGCAGGAAGAAGTTGGCGTCCCGGCCAGGTGGGATGAGCTCCAGCACCTCGGCGATGACCGAGGCCACGAGTTCTTCCATCTCGCCGATGGCCGGCTGCTCTGCGGGCCGGAGCTGGTCAGCCAGGCGCTCCGCCAGGCCAATGCGCTGAAGTTTACCGGTGGCGCCGCGGGGCAGCTCCTGCAAAAAGACAATCCGGGAAGGCACTTCATGGGGGGCCAGGACTGAGAAGGCGTGCTGTCGCAGCTCCTGTTCCTCAAGGCTCAAGCAGGCCCGAAGCACAACGGCGGCGGCGAGATCCTCTCCCAACGTTGGATGGGTCACGGCAAAAGCCAGGGCCTGATCCACAGCCGGATGGAGAAGCAGTGCTTCATCCACACGGCGAGGGATCACTTTTTCGCCGCCACGGTTGATCATTTCCTTGAGACGGCCCGTTAGGAACAGGCGCCCCTCCTGATCCAGATAGCCTTCATCACCGGTGAGGAACCACGACTCCCCATTGGTTGCGGTAACCCAGCCGCTCAGATCAGCAGCTTCATAGCCTGCGGTCACGTTGGGGCCGCGAATGGCGACTTCGCCGCTCTCGCCTGTTGGCAGTGGACGGTGCTCGGGCCCGAGCACCACCACCTCGGGCCCGGCGGCGGGGCCGACACTGCCCGGCAATGGCGTGGGTCCATCGCCGGGCAACCGGTTGCTGCAGATCTGGTGGGCGGCTTCCGTCATGCCGTAGGCCTCAAGCACAGGCACCCCGAAGTGCTCCTCCAGCCGCTGCTGCAACACCGGCGGCAATGGCGCCGACGAGGACCGCAGAAAACGCAGCCGATGGCTGGATCCGCCCATGCGCTGCCGCTCGGATGCGCTCAGCAAGGCCTGCAACAGGGTGGGTACGGCCGAGATGCAGGTGGGCTGGAGGCCACCGATCCAGGCAACCAGGCGATCCGGCTGATTGTTCTCGCAACAAATCACACTGCCACCGGCCAGTAAGGGCGCCAGCAGGGAGGCGATGATCCCGTGGATGTGGAACAGCGGCATCGCGACCAGGCTGCGATCGGCCGGCGTGAGAGCCAGGGTGCTGGCGATGTGGCGGGCGGAAGCGAGCAGGTTGGCGTGGCTGAGGGGCACCACCTTGGGGCGGGAGGTGGTGCCAGAGGTCTGGAGCAGCAGGGCCAGATCTGATGGTTGCGGGAGTGGCCCTGGGCTCCCTCCCGGATCCGGGAGCCCGAAGGGATCGAACGACAGCACCGGCAACTTCAGCTGAGCGGCGGCCTCCAGGATCGGTGTTGCAGGCTTGGCATCCACAAGCACCTGGGTGATCCGCAGTCGCTGGAGGTCGTCCACCAGCACGCCAACGGGACTGGATGGGAGCAGGGGCGCCACTGCCGCGGCAGCCATGGCGCCCAGCAGGCTGGTGGCCATGGTTGTGCCTGGATCCATCAGCAATGCCAACCGGTGCTGGTGGCCGATGCCTTGGTTTTGGAGGAATGCCTGGTATGCGGCAACCGCCTCGGCCAGATGCTGGCGGGTGATCACGCCGCCATCGGCAGCCAGGAGCGCGGGGGCCTCAGGGCGGGATGCTGGGGACTGAAGCCACCAGCAGATCTTGGGATGGAGCTGACCCACGCCTATTGGGTGCCTGACGATCCAGGAAAATTACGACCCCCCATCGTTGTTTACGCAAACTTCACGAACTTGAGGGCATTGACAATTCCGAGAAATCCATGACGCCATGGAGAGGCTCGGGCCTGAATCCAGCGCACCACTCTCGCTGATGCTGGTGAGGTTCCTGGCGCCGCTGCGCACAATGGAGTTGGCCAGCGGTTTCTCCGGCCCGATGACGAGCTTTGCGACCCTCCGCGCTGAACGCCACACCCGCTGGCTCGAGATGCTGCGCGGGCGCTGCGGGGAGCTGCTGCAGCAGCCCATGGCCGATGGGGGTTGGCCGGATCAGATCTGGTTGTTTGGCTCCCGCGCACGGGGAGATTGGGATGGCTGGTCAGACACGGATCTGCTGGTGGTTGCTGCTGAGCAGGCGGTGGCGGAGCGTTGGGCGGAGCGTCTGGTCGATGCCGGTTTGGGCGGCGATGTGATCGCCATGGACCGCGCCCGTTGGCAGGCTTTGCCGAGCCATGCTTCCGCCATTTGGCGGGCCGTTGCCCAGGAAGCCATCCCCCTGCTCGAGCAGGAGGCGGAATGAACGCGCGGCCGAATGCCTGGTTGAGCCAAGCGGAGAACGACCTGGCCCTGGCGCGCCTGGCCTGCGAGAACGGCTATCTGGCCCAGGCCTGCTTCTTCGCCTCCCAGGCTGCTGAAAAGGCATTGAAGAGCGCCCTGTTGGAGTTGGGGCTGGAGCCGCCCCATACCCATGTGCTCACCGACCTCACCGCCGCCTTGGCCGCCAGCGGCTTGGAGGTGGCAGCGCTGGAGCGTCTGCCGCTGCGCCGCTTGAGCCGCATGGCCATCACCTCGCGCTATCCGATGGATGCCACACCACCCTCGGAGCTGTTCGACCGTGATGAAACCGATCAGGCACTGGACACGGCCGCGGCGGTGATCCGCGCCCTGCGGGCCTGTGATCAGGGCTGAGGTCTCGGATTGCAGCCTGGCGGTGGCCCTCGGCGCCAACCTGCCCAGCCCCGCTGGCGATCCTCTGGCCACACTGTTGGCACTACGGCCCCTTCTCACGACCACGCTGCAGCAGCTTTGGGCCGCCTGGGGCGACGGACCGCCGGCGCTGCACTGGTCGCCCCTGTTCCGCACGGCAGCGGTGGGCGGCCCCCCCGGCCAGCCGGACTACCTCAATGCGGTGCTGCTGGTGAGCGGTGGGTCCATCCCCCAAGAGCGGCGGGCCCTGGAGGTGCTGGCCCGCCTGCAGCAGCTGGAGCGCCAGTTCGGGCGCGAGCGCCGCGAGCGCTGGGGGGCCCGCAGCCTCGATCTGGATCTGCTCTGGTGGGGCCCGCTGCGGTGCAGCAGTGAGCGTCTGGTGTTGCCCCATCCCCTGTGGAGCCAGCGGCCGTTTGTGTTGGCTCCGCTGGCGGCGATCGACGGCGACCTGGTGCCACCCGGCGCGCCCATGACAGTGGGCCAACAGCTGGCCGAACTGCACCGCAGTTCTGGCGAGCCGCCGCCGAAACCCTGGGAGGGCCCAGGCGGCTGGCCTGAGGCCCGCTGATCGCTGCGCCACCGTTTTGGCCTCCTAGGGGTCCAAACCCACCGGCAGAGGCCTGCGCGATGCTGGCTTCCTCGCTGCCCCGCCCCGATGGCGCCCCTGCCACCCCCTGAGCCCGCGCGCCACCTGGCAACCACGGCCAGCCTCGACGCCCGCAAGCTGCGCTTCGAGATCAACCGCATGCGGCTGCCGATGGGGGTGGAGGGCAGCTTCGGGGTGATCAAACATCCCGGCGCCTCCCTGGCGGTGCCGGTGCTGGACGACGGCCGGGTGGTGATCCTGCGCCAGTACCGCTTCGCCGTGGCCACCCGGCTGCTGGAGTTCCCGGCCGGCACCCTCGATCCAGGCGAAACGCCGCTGAGCACGATGCAGCGGGAGCTGCAGGAGGAGGCGGGCTACAGCGCCGCCCGCTGGGACCCCCTGGGGGCGATGCTGCCCTGCCCGGGCTACTCCGACGAGGTGATCCACCTCTTCCTGGCCCGCGGCCTCAGCCCCCTGGAGCAGCCCCCCGCCGGCGACGACGACGAGGACCTGGAGGTGCTGCTGATGGAGCCGGGCGAACTGGATGGGGTGTTGGCCAGCGGCGATGAATATCTCGACGGCAAGAGCGTGACGGCCTGGCTGCGGGCCAAGCAACTGCTCGGGATCTGACCCACATTCGAAGCGATTCATGACCCCATCCCGCTGGCTGTTCTGGCACCGCCGCGACCTGCGCCTGGCCGACAACCTGGGCCTGGCCGCCGCCGCCCGTGCCACCCCGGCGGTGACCGGGGTGTTCGTGCTGGATCCGGCGATCCTCGAGGCCAGGGCACCGGGGGACATCCCGGGCGAGCTGCCTGCCGTTGCTCCTGCGCGACTGTGGTTTCTGCAGGAGAGCCTGCAGGAGCTGGCCGAGGCCTGGCACCAGGCGGGCAGCCGGCTGCTGATCCTGCAGGGCGATCCCGAGCAGGTGCTGCCCCGCATAGCCCAGGCCCTGGGCGCCTCGGTGGTGGCCTGGAACCGCGACGTGGAGCCCTTCAGCCGCGAGCGCGACCGGAGGGTGGCGCGGGTCCTGCAGGCCGATGGGCGCAAGGTGCTGGCCGGCTGGGACCAGCTGCTGGTGGAACCCGAAGGGATCAGCACCGGGGCCGGCGATCCCTACCGGGTGTACGGGCCCTACTGGCGCAGCTGGCGCAAGCGGGTGGAGCAGCTGGAGGCCCTCGGTTCGGCCGCCTCGGGTGGCCTGGATCCCCTGCCGGCCCCAGGCTCGCTGATCGACTGCGATTCCGTGCTGCTCACCGACCTGCCCCTGGTGAATCCGGGGCCGGCAGCGACGCCGGTGTGCTGGCTGAACCACGACTTCGCGGGCGCTGACCTCTGCCCCTGCCGGCCGGGGGAAGCAGCAGCCCAGCAGCAACTGGCGGCCTTCTGCACGGGCCTGGGCGCGAGCGGCCGCTCCGCACCCCTGCTCAACTACGACGCAGGCCGCAACATCCCCGGCGAAGCGGGCACCTCGGCCCTGAGTGCGGCGCTGAAGTTCGGCACGCTCAGCCCCCGCCAGGCCTGGGCGGCGGCCCAGCAGGCCCGGCAGACCGTGGCGGCCCTGGGGGGCGCCGAGGAATCGCTGGCCTCGATCCAGGTGTGGGAGCAGGAACTGGCCTGGCGCGAGTTCTACCAGCAGGCCCTGTTCCACTTCCCCGAGCTGGCCGAGGGCCCCTACCGGCCCCAGTGGCGCGCCTTCCCCTGGGAGAACGACCCTGAGCGCTATGCCGCTTGGCGCGAGGGGCGCACCGGCATGCCAATCATCGACGCGGCCATGCGCCAGCTGAATCAAAGCGGCTGGATGCACAACCGCTGCCGCATGATTGTGGCCTCCTTCCTGGTGAAGGACCTGATCTGCGACTGGCGCTGGGGCGAGGCCGCCTTCATGGCCCGGCTGGTGGATGGCGACCTGGCCGCCAACAACGGCGGCTGGCAGTGGAGCGCCAGCAGCGGCATGGACCCCAAGCCGCTGCGCATCTTCAACCCGGCCACCCAGGCCAGCAAGTTCGATGCCGAAGCCCGCTACATCCGCCACTGGCTGCCTGAGCTGAAGCACGTGAGCACCAGAGATCTGCTCAGCGGCGAGATCGCCCCGCTGGAGCGCCGCGGCTACCCGGCGCCCGTGGTGAATCACAAGATTCAGCAGGCCCGCTTCAAGGCGCTCTACGCCACGATCAAGGCCTAGGCGGCCACTGGAGCGGGGGCCTGCACCAGCGTGTGCAGCACCTCCACCACCCGCTGTTGCTGATCGCCGCCCAGTTCGGGGAAGATGGGCAAGCTGAGCACCTCCGCACAGAGCCGCTCGGTGACCGGCAGGGAACCCGGGCCGTAGCCAAGGTCGGCATAGGCCGGCTGGCGATGGATCGGGATCGGGTAATAGATGATCGTGCTCACGCCCGCGTCCTGGAGCTGCCGCTGCAGCCAGTCGCGGCAGCAACCCTCGGGCAGCCCGAAGGCTGCGCTGTCGGCGGAGGGCATGCAGGCCTGGCTGCTGCAGCCATTGCCGTTCGCCGTGGCGCAGGCCTTGGCAGCGGCCGGACACGGGGGCACCCGCACCACGAACTGGTTCCAGCTGTGGCCCTGGGGGCCGGAGTCGGGGAGGTGCAGCAGAGGCAGGCCCGCCAGCTGCTGCCGGTATCGGGCAGCGATGCCCCGGCGCTGCTCCAGCCAACGGGGCAGGTGGGGCAACTTCACCGCCAGCACGGCGGCCTGGATGGCATCAAGACGGCTGTTGTAGCCGAGCTGGGTGTGCAGGTAGCGCCGCGGCATGCCATGCACGGCCAACTGGCGGATCGCCTTTGCCAGCTCGGGATCCCGGCAGGTCACGGCGCCGCCATCGCCGGCCGCGCCGAGGTTCTTGGTGGGGAAGAAGCTGAAACAACCCACATCTCCCCAGCTGCCCACAGGCCGGCCTGCCCAGCTGGCACCCGTGGCCTGGGCGCAGTCCTCCACCACCTTGAGGCCGTGGCGCGCGGCGATGGCGCACACCCGCTCCATGTCCACCGGCCGGCCGAACAGATGCACCGGCAGCAACACCCGGGTGGCCGGGGTGATCGCGGCCTCCAGCTGATCGAGATCGATCAGGTAGCTGTGCGGGTCCACATCCACGAACACCGGCGTGGCCCCCACGGCACTGATGGCCTCGGCGGTGGCAAAGAAACTGAAGGCGGTGGTAATCACCTCATCGCCGGGACCGATGCCCAGGCTGCGCAGGGCGAGCACCAGGGCATCAGTGCCGCTGTTGCAGCCCACGGCATGGGCCACACCCATCGCTGCCGCGAAAGCCTGCTCAAAGCCACAGATCACCGAGCCCCCGATGTACTGGCCGCTGCGCAACACCTGCAACACAGCCTGATCAAGCTCCTCAGCGAGCGCGTTGAGCTGCTCGTTGAGGCTGAAGGGGGGCACTTGCATGGCGGCCAGATTAGGCATCCTTCCGCCAATCAATCAGCGCGCCCATTCCGGTTCGTCACCCGGTCGCCATTTGATGTTGCAGCCGATCGCCGGCCGCTGCTCGGCGGGAACCGACTGGCCAGCCAGCACGGCGGCGATGGCGGCGCGGATGTCAGCGCCATCGCAGGGCAGGGCATTGCCGGGGCGGCTGGCATCGAACTGGCCCCGATACTCCAGGCGATGTTGCTGCGCGGCTTCATCCCAGGCATAGAGAAAGGGATCGGGGGTGCAGGCGGCGCTGAATGCCCGGGCCAGCTGCTGGTCGGCGTCGAACAGATAGGGAAACCCCCAGCCCTGGCTCCGGGCCTGGGCGCGCAGGCCCTCCGGGCCGTCCTGGGGATGGGTGAGGGTGCTGTTGCTGGCGATGGCCAGCAGCTGCAGGGCGGGGTAATCGCGCTCCAAACGGCCGATCTCAGCCTCCACGTGCTTCACGAATGGGCAGTGGGCACAGATGAACAGCACCAGCAGGGGCCCCGCCGGCAGGATCGGCAGTTGATCTCCCCACACAGCCTCGGCCGTGCCGCTCTCCAGGGCCTGCAGCAGAGCATCCCGGGGCAGGGCCGTGCCCAGGGGCACCATCTGGGAAGACGTGAGGGCCATCGCTTCGGAGCGGCTGGGGCGAGTGTGGCGCGCCGGTGCCCATCACTGCACTGCGGCGCTGGCGTTTCCTGCAACATCGGGACCGTTGCCCCAGTGCTCTTGATCCTTCGCCTCCATCCCCTCCGGCAGCTCTCGCTCGGGGGCTTGGCTGTCCTGACCTCGGTGATCACGGGGTGCACCCCCGCCCACCAGCGGGCCAGCTGGGCGATGTACCCCCTGCAGCGCCAGCAGCCCCACGACGGCGTGGCGGTGGTGAACCAACCGGATGGTTTCGGCCTGCACATCTGGATCGATGCCGACCTCAGCGAGAGCGGCATCTGCCAGCCCCGCTGGCGGCCGGATGCCGCCCGGCTGTTCAACGGCAACGGTTCGGCGCCGTTCAGCTCCGGCCTGGCCACGCGGGAGGAGTTCTTCCAGGTGGTGGCCCGCCGCGACGTGCGCCGACTGCTGCGGCGCGAGAGCGAGGCGCTCTGCAAGGGACGGGCAGCCCAGCGCCGCTTCCGCTGGCAGGAGCCGCCGCGCCAGCCCGACCAGGTGCGGGAGGAGTCCTTCCCCCTGCTCCAGGAGCACGAGCTGCTGAGCGATCCCAAGGCGATCGAGAAGCTGGAGAATCAGCTACTCAAACCGCCAGCACCGGCGAAGCCCCCCCAGACCAAGGGCTCGGCCACCCGCCAGTAGCAGGGAAAGCGGCGGCGTCAGCGCACCTCCACAAGTGGTGGCAGCGACCAGGAGCCATCGAGCACCCCAGGCCGGGGGCCGTAGAGCCGTGCCACGAAGAAAAAGGGCCCGGCCGGGGCCGGCAACCAGTTGGCCGCCTTGGCGGGGCCGGGGTTCTCGGCCTGCAGGTAGATCTCCAGGGAACCATCGGCGCCGTAGCGGAGGCCTGGCGTCCGATCGCCTATCGAGTAACGGTTGATCGGATTTGGGCTGAGCAGACGCTGGGGCAGGGTGTACATCGTGATCGACCAGAACTCGCTCACCGGCGGCAGCTGACCGGCCGGGAAGCGGAGAACCCAGCGGCGGCGGCCATCGAGCACCTTGCCATCCGGCCCCGTCTGCTGGGAGGCATAGATCGCTTCGGCATCGCTGTTGCCGTAGATCCCCAGCATCGCCCCCAGCGAGCGGTAGGTGAGGTAGTCGGGCCCCAGTTCCTCCCGGGTGCCGAAGAAGCCGCGGGAGCTTGTCTGAGCCAGGGCCTTGGCCTTGAGCTCCTGGGCAGCCTCCGCCACGCCGGCCTCGATCGCGACCCGGGTGGCGGGATCAAGGCGGGCTGGATCGAAGGGGCGGCCGGCACCGATGCCAATCCGCGCGAAGCGTGCCCGCATCGCCTGCTCGGAAGGAACCGTTGGCATGAATGGCAGCAGGGCATTGAGGTATGAAATGAAGCCGATCCCCTCGGCTGCCTTGGCATCCCATGCAGGCCACGCCACCGCCGGCGCAGCGGGCGGTGGCGTGGTGCGGCTATAGGCAGAGAGAGGAATCAACCTGTACTGAGCCTGGATCGCCTGCAGGGTGGCGATGTCGTCGGGCCCGTTCAGCTGGGTGCGGGTGAGCGTGCCCACGAAATCCGTTTCCGCGCGGAACACCCGGGTGATGCCCGGCGGCACCACACCTCGCCAGCTGGGGCCCACAAAGAGATAACGGCCAGCCTGACGGCCGGTGGTCCGAACGCCCGTGTAGGCAAAGTTGTGGGTATAGAGGTCAAACCACTGGTTGACGGTGTAACGGGGCGCCTCCACGGCGGGCAACTCCAGCACCACTGGCTCGGCACGCAGATCCAACCAGGCCCAGGAATAGGGCGTGTCGTTGTTGGGGGTGACGATGTCGGTGTCAGCCGGAGTATTGAGGCGGCTGTAGTGGCGGAAGCGGTTGAAACCGCCCACATAGCCAGGGAATGAGGAGTTCTGCGTCTGGTTCCAGAACGTCTGGTAACCCTGAAGTGGGGCGTACGCATACAGCCAGGCCCCCCTGGCGATGGCCCTGGCCTCAGCGGGCGACGGGGCCTGGAGGTTCCGCAGGTCGGGGGCTGCCACGGCAGGGATAGCCGGTGGCAGCGCGGCCCCGGACGGAGCCGGAGCTGGAGCCGCCTGGACAGACGGCATCGCCTGGAGAACGGGGGGCAGGAGCAGCGCACTGCCCAGCGCCGCAGCCAGCAGGCCCCCCCAGGCCGGGAGACGATCCGGCATGGAGCGGGATTGGGTGCCGAATGGCGCCATCGATCACACGAAACAGTTTGCGGATTGATGCCCCCAGCCCTGGAGGCAGGGGCTGAACACGGGCCTCAGCGCGGTGCTGGCTTCAGCGGCTCGATGTCGTTGAGCTGCCAGGTCTTGGCGAAGTAGGGCTCGGTGGGGCCGTAGAAGCGGAAGTAGGCGAACCAGCCCTTGCCCGGCGTGGTCTGGATCCAGTTCTTCGCCCCAGCCGGCCGGACCGGACCGAAATCGACATCCACCGAGCCGTCGGCGTTGCTCACCAGATCGCTCTTGCGGGAGCTGAGGTCGGCGGCGCCCTGGGGCGTGATCAGCGGGCCGCGCGTGAGGTTGTCGTAGAGGGTGATCGACCAGAACTGCTTGACGGGCGCGTTGGCCGGTACCCGCATGCGGTAGGTGCGGCCGCCGTCGAGCCACTGGCCCCTGGCATCTTTGGAGGTCTCCAGATACACCTGGCCGAAGCCCACGACGCGGCCCTGCATGCCCACCGACATGCCGATCGCCTCGTAGAACCAGGAGCTGCGCTCGTCGACCTGCACGCGCCGTTTGTCGGGCGATTCCTGATCGAGATCGAACAGCACGGCGTACTCCCAGTGCTTGCCGGGATACACGCTCGCTCCGGGGGTGCGCTTGTCGTAGGCGATGGTGCGGGCCATCAGGTCGCCCAGCTGGGCCGCCTCGCCGAGGATCCGTGCCTGCCGCCCATCGGGCTTGAAGGGCTGGCCGGGGCTGACCCCCAGGGGCGCCAGCAGGCCGAACATCATCCGATCGCGCGACGCCACCGGCTCATTGGCGTAGAGATCACTGAGCAGGCGCCAGTAGGAGAGATCCGCGGGCTGGGCCGACTGCCAGGGACGACCGCCCACCTCCTCGTAGCGGGACACCGGCGGATTGGATCGCTGGTTCCAGCCGTAGAGGCGGTGCTGGCGCACGGTGGCCTCGGCCACAGCCTTGTCGGGCGCCAGACCGCGGGTGCCGAACCAGACCTGGTTGCTGGAGGCCCGGAAGATGCGGTAGCCGGGAGCCACCACCTCAGGCCCGCCCGGAGGAAGGATCAGATACCTGCCGCCGGCACCCTTGTCGGGGCCGGTCTGACCCATGTCGGTGATCGGCTGCTGCCAGATGTCGAGCACGCCTCCGGCGGTGAGCCCGGCCGGCACCTCCACCACCAGGGGCCCCTGCTTGACCAGATCCCAGAAGCTGAAGGCGTAGAGGGTGGTGATGTTGGGAGTGAGCATCCCCGCCTTGTCCTGCAGCGTGCGGTAGAGCAGCACGTCGCCGTTGCCCACGCCCAAGGTCTTGGCCTGGGCGTCGTAGAGGGCCTTGAAACCCACCGCCGGCAGGGCCCACAGGTAGGCCTGGGTGGCGCGTTGCAGGTCGAGTTCGTCGTAGAGCTTGCTGGCGGTGGCGGCGGTGGGATAGCCGTTCACGAACTGCAGTGGGCCCAGACGGGAAGGCACCAGCTGGGAGGGCAGCGGCCCGGCCTGGGCACAGGGCAGGGATGCCAGGGCGCTCAGCGCGAGAACGCAACCCTGAAGCTGGAAGCGGAGTGCGGGCAAGCAATCATGGCGACATTGCAGGCTAGGCAGGCTCCTGGGAACTGCCCACGGACCACACCAGCGGCTCGGCCCGGCGCCAGTAGCGCGAGAAGCGGCGTAGATCCGGCGCGCCCGGGCCGGTGTGGGGCAGAGCTACAAAGGGCTCCGGCTCGAGGATCCGCAGCGGCAGGGCCGCCGCCAGGCGGTTGGCGATGGCGCTGAAGCGGGGATCCACCGCCCGGCTGGTGACGATGCCATCGGCACCGCAGGCGCTGGCGGCCGCCAGCAGTTCCGCCGCCACGTCGCCCTGCGTCACCGCCACGGGCAGCTCGGCCAGGCACTCACGCAGGAAGCGCAGCCGCCCTGCCGCCAGTGGTGCGCCGCCGGTGGTGGTGGTGCGGCCCTGGATCAGTGGCTCGTCAAACACGAACAGAGCAGGGGCGCCGGGGTGGGCCCGCAGGGCGGGATTGGCCGGTCCCAGGGCCTCGCCATGCACCCAGAGCAGCGGCCGGCGTGGCGGCGCCGGTGCAGGCAGGGGAAATGGCGGCGGCTGGGGTTCGACAGCCTGGGCGGCATGGGGCGGCCTGGTGTCGGCGTGGGAACCCAGCGGTGTGAACAAGCGGGCGTGCAATGCCTCATAGCTGGCGTCAAAGGGACAGCCCCCACGGGCCAGAGGACAATCGCCGCAGTACCGGCCGGAGCTGAAGCGCTCCAGGTTGGCCCGGTTGAAGATGTAGGGCTTGTGGCTGAAGCTGCTGGCCACCCACTGCCAGCTGAGGTTGTTGCTGGCCGGGTCGCCGTCGAGCAGGTGCTGCAGAAACCAGCGGGCGCCGGCCTGCCAGCGCACCCGCCGCCAGTGCACCACGTAGGCCGCCAGCCACATGCGCGAGTGGTTGTGTAACCAGCCCGTGCCGATCAGCTCGGCGGCGAAGCCGTCGATGCAGGCCAGGCCCGTGGCTCCGGCGGCGATCTCGGCCGGCAGCTCCGGCGCATAGGCCTCGGGTGGGTGCCCGGTCTTGAGCGGTTCCCGGTCGACCCAGATGCCATCGCCCAGCTGGCGCCAGAGCCGTTGCCAGTAGTCGCGCCAGCCCAGTTCGTTGATCAGCTTCTCGCCAGCGCGGCGATGGACCGGGCTGCAGTGCCGGCCAGCTGGGACGCTGGCGAACAGCTCGGTCTGCAGCGTCGATTCGGACTCGCCCATGGCCCGCAGGCGCTCGAACACCGCCTCGCGCACATCGGCAAGGGTGAGCACCCCGTGGCGGATATAGGGGGAGAGGCGGGTCACGGCCCCATCCAGGTGATTGCGGGTGGCGCCGTAGCGGGCCGGATCAATGGCCGCCAGGCGCTGCTCCGCCGCCCGGCGGCCGCCCTTGGCAGCGGGAAGCATGGGCTGGGTCATCACTCCGCAACGATTCGACTCAATCGATCAACAGCCAGCGCTAGAGGATCAACACTGACACTCTCGACAGACTGCGCCTGCCCCAAGGAAAACGGATTGTCCAGATCGCCGATCAACATCAGCAACTTAAGCAGAAGAAGCGTGATGGCACCGATGAAGTAAAGACCTTCTCCAAATGGTTCAATCTCAGCAAACAATAGGCCGCCAATCAGCAAAACCGCGCCCACATAAGTCATGCCATAAACAGTAGGGATAAAGGCGGTCTCGCGTATGACCTCGATGCGATAAATCTGCCGGCGCAGTCCAGCCAGTTCAACCAGCAGCCGCGCCTGGAGTGGTGCGGCGTTACAGAGTCCCAGTCGCTCGATCGAACGCTGCAGATCATCAAGCCGGCTCAACAGAGGGCCCAACGCCCCCGCGTCTCGGATCCAGGCCAGGAGATCATGGGCGAAGCCCACCAGCAGAGCCAAAGCGCCGCTCACCTCAGCCTGCACATCAGCCTGTGGATGCCGCTCCCTGACACTGCGCGCCTCCGAGGCAAGACACTCCAGTGCCGCCGCGAGCTCCCCGGGAATCTTTTCACTCTCCTTGTAATCCATCATCACCCCATTGAGCAGGAATCCCATCAAGAACACCTCGGAAGCCACCAACGCCGGGAAGAGGGGATTGGGAGCCAATAATTCCCAGTGCTCTCGGTGCATCAGGATCTTGATGGCCAGGATCACAACCAGCAGCAGGCTGACGCGGCAGAAAAACCAGAGCCGCCGCCGCCATGGACTGACCTGAACCGGGACCTGTCGGGCGGGCTGAACCACGGGTCAAACAGGATCCAGCTGGTCATCGCCGGTCTGGGTTTCGGGCAACGGTGGCTGGCTCGGAGGGGGCAACACTTCCAGCTCGGGAGGGTTGGGCGCCGTCTCCGGGCCGATCAGGTCCACGGCGGTGCGCTGCACCACCAGGCGGAAGCGCAGGGGCGCCTGACTGCGGTTGATGAAGGCCTGCACATCCGCCACCTGTCTTGAGGTGGGCAAGGCCGGATCGGTCACGCGCACCCGGGCCCTGATCACTGGGGGATTCTTGTTCCAATCGATGGAGAGCCCCACCAGATCGATGGCGGGATCACTGCCAAGGGTGATCGTGCTGCTGCGCAGCTGTTGTTCGATGGCAACCTCGAGCTGCTGGGCCTTGGCCTCCTGGCGTGATTGGAGCAGCAGGCGATAGAAGCTGCTGCCCAGAGGAATCACCAACAGGGCCGTGAGGGCCACGCTGGTGAGGCCGAGCCGGCTGTGAACCAGGCGGCTCCGATACCCCTTCTCCAGAGTTCCCAGGGCCGCCATCGCGCCCACCATGATTCCCAGGAGGTTGGTGATGAACAGCAGCAGGGCGCCATAGGCCTGCCCCCATAAGGAAGAGGAGAGCAGGATCCCCACCACGCACATCGGTGGGACCAGAGCCACAGCGATCGCCAGGCCAGCCAGGGCCGAGATCGCATCTTTCCTCAATTTGGCGTACATCGCCACGGCGCCGGCCACCAGGGCCACCCCCAAGTCGAGCAGGTTGGGGCTGGTGCGGTTGATCACTTCACTGCCGAAGCTGGGCAACGCCACCAGATGCCCCACGGCCATCGCCAGCGACAGGCAGATCAGCACGCCGAGCAGCAGGGTGCGCAGGGCCCGCAGAAACATCGACAGCCGCCCCTGCAGGATCTCGAAGGCCATCGCCTGCAGCGGCAGGATCCAGGGGGCCACCACCATGGCGCCGATCACCACACCGGGGCTGTTGGCCAGCAAGCCAAGGCTGGCGATCAGCGTGGCCCCCACGGTGAGCACCACAAACACCTGGCTGAAGCTGCCCTCATGCTCAAATTCCCGGCGCAGGGCGTCGAGCCGGGCTGGATCGGATGGGAGCGTGCCACTGAACATCCGTTCACCCGGCCGGCCGGGGGCTGATCCATGCCTTGAAAGGCTAGATGCGCTGCCGCAAGTGCGCCGCTGGCGCTGGCCAGGAGGCAACCTGCGGCCGCTGGGGGAGAATCCCCGCAATCAACCCGCTCCCCATGCTTCTCGATCTGCGCGGCAAGAAGGCCCTGGTCACCGGGATTGCCAACAACAAGTCGATCGCCTGGGGGATCGCCCAACAACTGCATGCCGCCGGCTGTGAGCTGGGTGTCACCTACTTGCCGGATGGGAAGGGCCGCTTCGAGGGCAAGGTGCGCGAACTCACCGCGCCGCTGGCACCCACGTTGTTTGAACCCCTCAACGTGCAGGACCCGGCCCAGATCGAGGCGGTGTTCAGCAAGGTGAAGGAGCAGTGGGGCTCGATCGACGTGCTGGTGCACTGCCTGGCCTTCGCCGGCAAGGAGGAGCTGATCGGCGACTACAGCGCCATCAGCCCCGAGGGCTTCGCCCGCGCCCTGGAGGTGAGCGCCTACTCGCTGGCGCCGCTGTGCCGCTATGCCAAGCCCCTGTTCAATGGGGGCGGCAGCGTGATCACGCTCAGTTACCTGGGCGCCGAGCGGGCGATCCCCAACTACAACGTGATGGGCGTGGCCAAGGCGGCCCTGGAGGCCTCCGTGCGCTATCTCGCCGCCGAGCTGGGACCGGAGAAGCAGGTGCGTGTCAACGCCATCAGTGCTGGCCCGATCCGCACACTCGCGAGCAGCGCCATCGGCGGCATCCTCGACATGATCCACAACGTGGAGGAGAAGGCGCCCCTGCGCCGCACTGTCACCCAAGAAGAGGTGGGCGGCACGGCGGCGTTCCTGGCCAGCCCCCTGGCCTCCGGCATCACCGGCCAGGTGATCTATGTGGATGGGGGCTATTGCATCACGGGGATGTGAGGGCTCAGCCCCGCAGGTGACGGGCGAGGCTGGCCGCGGAGAACACGTAGCCCTCCGCCCGGGCGAGGGCCACCACGGCGCTGCCATCGGCGGCAGCGTCCACCTGCTGCTGGAGGGCAGGGGTGACCTCCGCCTTGGCCAGAAAAGCTATTAGCTGTGCTTTTGACATGGAGGCCGCCGATAAGTTCGATTAAACCCTAGGCCCCCGCCCCTTGTCCCGGCATGATCGGATGCTTCGATCCAGTGGCCCAGGAGGGCGGGGACAGCCATGCGCACCGGCACCATCCACCGCGTCACCGGCGAAACCGACGTGCGCGTGAGCCTTGGCCTCGACGGCAGCGGTCGCTGCCAGGCCAGCACGGGTGTGCCGTTTCTCGACCACATGCTCCACCAGATCAGCAGCCATGGCCTGATCGACCTGGAGATTGGGGCCACGGGCGACACCCACATCGACGACCACCACACCAACGAGGACGTGGGCATCGCCTTCGGCCAGGCCCTGGCCCAGGCCCTGGGCGACCGGCGCGGCATCCACCGCTTCGGCCACTTTGTGGCGCCGCTGGATGAGGCCCTGGTGCAGGTGGCGCTGGATTGCAGCGGCCGGCCCCACCTGAGTTTCGGCCTGCGGATCCCGGCCCAGAAGATCGGCAGTTACGACACCGAGCTGGTGAAGGAGTTCTTTGTGGCGGTGGTGAACAACAGCGGCCTCACCCTGCACATCCGCCAGCTGGATGGGGTGAATTCCCATCACATCGTGGAGGCCTGCTTCAAGGCCTTCGCCCGGGCGCTGCGGCTGGCCACCGAGATCGACCCCCGGCGCGCCGGCGCCGTACCCAGCAGCAAGGGCGTGCTGGAGCAGGCCGGAGCGCAGTAGCTCAGCCCAGGGGCGGCCGGGCCCAGAGAAACAGGCCAAGCCGGTCGGCCTCGGCCATGGTGTGCTCGGTGTCCAGCAGAAGGGCGCCGCGCGCTTCCCAGGCGATCCCCGCCAGACCGGCGGCGGCAGCCTTCGCCACGGTGGCCGGACCGATCGCCGGCAGATCCATGCGGCGGTCCTGATGGATCTTGGGGGCCTTGTACAGCACACCGGAACGGCCACCCGGGGGCTGGTCGTCGCGGGTGGAGGCCACCCACTCGAGCATGGCGTCGGTGCCGGGCAGCGACTCGGTGGCCAGGCAGAGGCCTGCGGCCACCACCGCGCCCTGGCCCACATCCACCGCCGACAGCGCCTCCACGATGTAGGCCGCCCGCTCCACATCGGCACGGTCCTGATCGCTGGGCACCTTGCTGGCGTAGAGCCCGGGTTCGGGCAACAGGCTGGGGGCCACGTCCTCCACACCCACCACCTCCAGACCGAGCTCCTCGATGATCTCCGCCAGGGCGCGCAGGGAGGCGTCATCGCCCTTGCGCAAGGAAGCGAGGATGCGCGGCGCAGCCAGCAGGGTGGAACTCTCGAAGCGCAGGGGGTTGAGGTGGCGGGGGCGATGGAACTTACCCACCATCACCACCTGACGGATACCCCGCTTCTCCAGCGATCGAAAGAAGGAGATCGAGCGCTCGAAATAGAACTCCTCAGCATCGGCCAGGTCCACCGGGATGCCGTGGGGGCAACAACAGAGGTGGTCCCGGCCCGCCTTGGCGAGGGTCTTGGAGAGCATGCCGGGCAGCACCCCTGAACCAGCGATGATCGCGAGGTTGGGATCACCCATCCCGGCCGGTGGCAACAGCTGCTTCTCTGCTGCAGTCAACTGCCCTGGGGAAGGGCGCGGCAGACCCAGTGGACACGTGCTGGGGCGTCATCGCCGGCAGACCTGCAGGAGGAGCTGCGGCAGCTGGGCGAGCGCGAGCTGCTGCTCGGGCTGCTCGGCGCGCAGATGCTTCAGGCGCACCACCCCTTCGGCTGCCTCGCCATCGCCAATCACGACGGCGAAGCGGGCCCCGGAGCGATCGGCGCGCTTGAACTGC
Organism: Prochlorococcaceae cyanobacterium; assembly: GCA_044374745.1. Classification (GTDB taxonomy): domain Bacteria; phylum Cyanobacteriota; class Cyanobacteriia; order PCC-6307; family Cyanobiaceae; genus NIES-981. The sequence goes on from JBILNZ010000003.1 coordinate 20,096, forward strand.
TTGGCGAAGGCAGCGCCACTGCCGTCCCATTCCACCGCCAGACCAGCGGCCCGGCAAGAGCGGGCCAGGGGCACGGCCAGGGCCTCCGCCGCCTCACCCCTGCTCACCAGATAGACATCCAGCCCCTGCACAGGCGGAGCGCTGGCCTGGCTGAGCAGCAGCACCAGCCGCTCCATGCCCAGGGCCCAGCCGATCGCCGGCGTAGCAGGCCCACCGAGCTGCTGCACCAGGCCGTCGTAGCGGCCGCCGCCGCACACCGTGGCCTGGGCACCGAGCTGGCTGCTGGTGATCTCGAAGGCGGTGTGGCTGTAGTAGTCGAGCCCCCGCACCAGGCGGGGATTGAGCTGGAAGGGAATGGCCAAAGCTGCCAGACCGGCCTGCACTCGGGCGAAGCGCTGCCGGCTCTCCTCGCTGAGGGCATCGGCCAGGCTGGGAGCGCCGGCCAGCAAGGCCTGGGTGTCGGGGTGCTTGGAATCAAGCACCCGCAGGGGGTTGGTGTGGATGCGGGCCTGGGAGTCGGCATCGAGCTGCTGGCGGTGGGCGTCCAGCCAGGCCACCAGCTGCTCGCGGTAGCGGGCCCGGTCGTCCGGGCTGCCCAGGGTGTTGAGCTCCAGGGCCAGGCCGCCTACCCCCAGATCCGCCAACAGGTCCCAGGCGATGGCGATCGCCTCGACATCGCTGCGGGTATCGGCGAAACCGAGCAGTTCGAGGCCGATCTGATGAAACTGGCGCTGACGCCCCGCCTGGGGCCGCTCGTAGCGGAACATCGGCCCGCCGTACCAGAGCCGCTGCGCACCCTGGCTGAGCAGGCCGTGCTGGATTGCAGCGCGCACCACCGAGGCCGTGCCTTCGGGCCGCAGGGTGCAGCTGCGCTCGCCGCGATCGAGGAAGGTGTACATCTCCTTGCCCACCACATCGGTGGCTTCACCGATGCCGCGGGCGAACAGCTCGGTCACCTCCAGCAGGGGCGTGCGGATCTCCTGCACGGCTGCTCGCTGGAAGTGGGCACGGGCTGTGGCCTCCACGTGCTGCCAGAGGGGGGTCTGGTCCGGCAGCAGATCGACCATGCCGCGCAGGCTCTGAAGCGAGGCCAAGCGAATCAGGGCAAGTGGGGCGAGTCTGCCTGGCGACCCGCGCCCGCGGTGTCAGGCGCAGGGGGTGCCGTTGTCCAGCAACTGACGGAACCAGGCGATGGTGGGCTCCAGGCCCTGCTCCAGGGGCACGGTGGGCTGCCAGCCCAGCTCCTGCTTCGCCAGGTCGATCACCGGCTGGCGCTGCAGCGGGTCGTCGGCGGGCAGGGGCTTCTCGATCAGGGGCAGGTCAGGGTTGATGCGGGCGCGCACCAGCTCGGCCAGCTGGCGGATGGTGAACTCGCCGGGATTGCCGATGTTCATCGGACCGGTGTGGCTGCCGTTCATCAGCCGGATCATGCCTTCCACCAGGTCGTCCACGTAGCAGAAGCTGCGGGTCTGGCTGCCGTCGCCGTAGAGGGTGAGCGGCTCGCCGCGCAGGGCCTGCACGATGAAGTTGCTCACCACCCGGCCGTCATCGGGCAGCATGCGCGGCCCGTAGGTGTTGAAGATGCGCATCACGCGGATCTCGGTGCCGTGCATCCGCTGGTAGTCGAAGCAGAGCGTTTCGGCGATGCGCTTGCCCTCGTCGTAGCAGCTGCGGATGCCGATGGTGTTCACGCAGCCGCGGTAGCTCTCGGGCTGGGGGTGCACCTCCGGATCGCCGTACACCTCGCTGGTGCTGGCCAGGAGCAGGCGGGCACCGACGCGCCGGGCCAGGCCGAGCATGTTGTAGGTGCCCAGGAAGCTGGTTTTGGCCGTCTTGATCGGGTTGTGCTGGTAGTGCACCGGCGAGGCGGGGCAGGCCAGGTGCCAGATGCGGTCCACCTCCAGGCGGATCGGATCGGTCACGTCGTGGCGGATCAGCTCAAAGCGCGGATGGCCGATCCACTGGCTGATGTTCTGCTTGCGGCCCGTGAAGTAGTTGTCGAGGCAGATCACCTCCTCGCCGGCCTGCATGAGGCGATCCACCAGGTGGGAGCCCACAAAACCGGCGCCGCCGGTGATCAGGTTGCGGGGCAAGGACGCTGGCATGGTTTCAGCCCTCCCCCACGGTCCACACGTTCAGGCCGGCAGCCCGGGCGGCGGCGCCGTCAGCCTTGGCGCGGGCATCGAACAACCAGGCGGGCTGGCGCATCACCGCTGCCACCGCCGGCCAGTCGATCGCAGCGAACTGCTGCCACTCGGTGAGCAGCAGCAGGGCGTCGGCACCGCTGGCGGCCTGGTGCACGTCCGCCACCAGCTGCCAACTGCCCTCGCCCGTGCCGGACGACTGGCCCAGGTCGGCCGCGATCTGGCCCTCGGGCACCTTGGGGTCGAGGATCTGCAGGATCGCGCCCTCCTCGAGCAGGTCTTTGCACACCCGGATGGCCGGCGATTCACGGGTGTCATTGGTGTCGGCCTTGAAGGCAAAGCCGAGCACGCCGATGCGCTTACCGGTGACAGTGCCGAACAGCCGGGTCACAACCAGCCGGGCGATGCGGCGCTGTTGCCAGTGGTTGAGCTCCACCACCTGCTCCCAGTAGGCCGCCACCTCCTCGAGGCCGTAATGGCGGCACAGGTACACCAGGTTGAGGATGTCCTTCTGGAAGCAGCTGCCGCCGAAACCGGGCCCGGCCTGCAGGAACTTGGGGCCGATGCGGCTGTCGGCCCCGATCGCCCGCGCCACCTCGCGCACATCGGCGCCGGTGGCCTCACAGAACGCGGCGATGCCGTTGATCGAGCTGATTCGCTGCGCCAGGAAGGCATTGGCGGTGAGCTTGGAGAGCTCGCTGCTCCAGAGATTGGTGGTGAGGATGCGATCCCTGGGCACCCACTGGCCATACACCCCGGCCAGGGCCTCCACGGCCGCGGGATCCTCGCCACCGATCAGCACCCGGTCGGGGCTTTCCAGATCGGGGATGGCGGTGCCCTCCGCCAGAAACTCGGGGTTGGAGAGCACCGAGAAGCTGCGGCCGTCGCCGTTGGGGGTGGCGGCCGCCAGGATCTTCTGGATCACCTCGGCGGTGCGCACCGGCAGGGTGCTCTTCTCAACCACGATCGTGTGGCCGCGGGCCGCCCTGGCCACCGAGCGGGCACTGGCCTCCACCCACTTGAGGTCGCTGGCCTGGCCGGCGCCCAGGCCTTTGGTCTTGGTGGGGGTGTTCACGGAAATGAACACCATGTCCGCCTCGCCGATCGCCTCATCCACGGCGGTGCTGAAGTGCAGGTTGCGGCCGCGGGCTCGGGCTACCACCCCATCGAGGCCCGGCTCATAGACCGGCAACTTGCCCAGGTCGGGATCGTTCCAGGCGGCGATGCGCTCGGCATTCAGATCCACCACCGTGACCTGCACATCAGGGCAGCGATCGGCGATCACGGCCATCGTGGGCCCGCCCACGTAACCAGCGCCGATGCAGCAGATGCGCTGGATGCCCGGACTGGTCATAAAGAAGGAATCGAATCGGGGCTGAGATTACGACGACTTGCCCTTGACTTTCGGCTTCAGGCCAGGGGTTTGCCCAGAATTCGGAGCAAGGAGGGTGCGCCAGGCTGAATCCCTGGCTGGGGCGAGGGGAGCAAAGGGCTGATCCCCGATCGCCACCTCCAGCAGATGGGGCCGACCCGAACGAAGGCGCAGCCCATCGCCCAGCGGGATGGCGGTGGCCTGTCCGGGGCGCAGGGTGGCTTCCAACACAGGCTGGTTGGAGAGCGAGCGCAGCTCGAACCACACCTCCCCCTTGGCCCGCAGACGCAGCTGGGGGGGCTCCACAGGCGCCTGTTGGCCGGAGACCGGGGCGGGACCAGACGCTGGCCGCCACCGGTTGGCAAAACCGACAAGCCCAACCGGCAGCGCCAGCGCAAGGGCACCAACGCCAGCGACCAGGGCCAGCTGCCAGCGCGGCAAGCGCCGCAGCCGCCGCCTGGCCCTGGCCACGGCGGCTTGGCCCCAGCGCCGCGGGAGAGCGATCGCGGAGGTCGCCGGCGCAGCCCCCATCACCTGGCCCGGGATGGAGCGGCGCATCAGTTCCTGCAGACCATGGCGCTCCTCCACCAGTCGATGGATGTCCTGGGTGAGGTCCTGAAGCCGATGACGGAACTTGGTTTCGTAGAGGCTCGGAACCTCATCAATCAGTCGCTGATAGTCCTCCAACTGGCTATGGGCGGCAGCCAACTCCTGCTCCAGGCCCTGGAGCAGCTCAGCGGAGTTTTCAGAAGAAGCAGACGACTCAGCCATCATCGGCAGCACTCAGCAGGTCAGGATCCGTAAACGAGCTGAATATCGCGAGCATCAAAATCGAGGAGCACGGGCAGCGCCGTGATGACGCCGCCTCCACGCCCAAATCCTGACGCCGATCCATTGGCGTCATAGGCGAGGTCACCTGTCAGCCTTGAATACAGAAAAGCGGCACCCGAGCGATCCGCTCCCTCCAGGGCATCGACAACCTTGAAGGCAGACTTGATTTGCGATGCGGACAATCGCGAGCTACCGCCAAAGGCAGTAGCCGCGAGGGAGTCACGCGGCACATCCTCAAGACGAATCGTGTCTGAAAGCGGGCGGAAATCAGTGATCACGTCACCTTGATTCAAACCATCCCTCAACCTGAAACGAAAGACATTGGATCCCCCGCCACCAGTCATCAGATCGGCACCTTTACCGCCATAAATGGTGTTATCCAGCGAACTTCCAGTGAGAACATTTGGATTCGGGGTGCCGTTGATCACCTTCGCAGCTGGCGGCGTAACGGGATCGCCTCCTCCGTCTGGCGGGATCGGCTCCGGGGGCTTGGTGGTATCGACCAGTCCGGTCGAAATCAGCCCCTGGGCAGGATCCACATCAGCAGAAGCCGAACGCAGCGAAACCTCCACCACCTCTCCACTCTCAACGATCTCGTCGGCAAGCGTCTCCAAGCTGAACTCCAGCAAACCAGAGCCAGCAGCAATCGGCCGACTACGCGTGTTCAGCAACCGCAGCGAAAGACCACCATCAACTTGCTGGACGGACTGAACAACCGACAATCCTGAAGCAAGCAGGAGATTCTCCGCACTCAGCGGGCTGTAATCACTGCGCAGGGACGCCCCAGCCTTGCCGGCAAGTCTGATCGCCAGCTGAATCTCATGACCCTGCCCTAAATCTGCACCCCGGAGCCGAATGCGATAGGGGGTGGTAGCGGATCCTTCTTTCACCGAAGATGGACCACTCAGGGCAAGACTGGCGCGGTCCAAGTCAGCAATCCCCACACGAATCTGCCGAGTTAACGAAGAGTCACCGAGCAAGGATGCCTGCACCTGAAAGTCCTCAGCCCCTTCAACAATTCCGTCCAAGACAGGAGCCACCCCAAACGATAGAAGTTGGGAGCGCGGCGGCAGAATCGAAGTCCCCGAGTTAACGAGACGCAGAGAGAGTGTCCCATCAGCGAGTGTTTTCTTGTCCTCAAGAGCAACACCCTTAGCCAAGGACAGATCGGCAAAAGCAAGGGCCTTAAAATCCACGCCTGAAGTCGCGGAGCCCGAGGCCAGCGCGAGTCGCAGCTGAATGGATTGACCAGGCCCCAGGCCACCCGGCCCAAGTGAGAGGATATAAGGCTCACCAGCACGACCTTCAACCAGTGATTGGGGACCCTGAATATCAATCAACAAAGGATCGTCGTCCTGAATCGTGGTCTCCACACTCGCCGCACTGAGCACAGCCGTTTTGCCAGCCAGTTGCACATGGAATGTCTCATCTTTCTCCGCAATCTGATCCTGGATTGAGGCAGCCGAGAAGCGCAGCAGCTGGGCATCGCTGGGCAGATCAAGGCCTGATTTATTCTTGGCCTGAATGGTGATCACACCATTGGCGCCTGCTGCGCTGGTGGTCAGCCTCACGCCAGGTGCGGCGTTAAGAGCAGCAGCCGTCAAACCTCTGAAATCCCCATCCTTGCTGGCACTCCCCGATCGCACGTCGAGGCTGAACTCCACAGTTTCACCTGCACCCAAGCCGACGCCACTGAGCGCAACCCGATAGGGATTGGTGGTAGCTCCCTCTGCGACGCTACTCGGACCATCCAGCCTGACAGCAGCGATATTGCCATCAACAATGGTTGTCTGCTGTGAACCCTTCGCTACCGATGCATTAGCACTTCCCAACGACACATTAAAGGTCTCATTCGCTTCCACAAACACATCGTTCTGCGAAGAGATGGCAAAGGTCACCAGTTGAGATCCGGCAGCCAAGGGAGTGCCACTGGAATTCGTGGCGGTGAGGGTGATGGATTTAGACAGTGGGTCGGTGGCGATAGCGCTGAACGCAACCCCGGCAGCGGGCGTGAGATCGGCAGCGGTCAGCGCACTGAAGTCGATGCCCTCTGTGGCTGTTCCGCTCGCAGAGTCAAGCGTCAGGGTCACGCTCTGGCTGACCGGCAGACTGCTGCCTACGAGCGATACGGCGTAGGCCGCGGTCTGTCCTTCAGCGATCGACGGTTCACCGATGAGCGCAATGGTGGGGGTGGACACCAGATCGCTGATGGTGGTGGTCACCAAGCCGCCACTCACCACGGCGGTGCTGCTGGCCAGGGTGACGGCAAAGCTCTCGTTGCCCTCCACCTCCGAATCCGTGATCACTGGCAATTGGGCGGTGACCAGGGCGGCCCCAGGAGCAAGGGGTGCGTCACTGACGTTGGTGGCGGTTACGGTGACCGTGCCATCGGTGGCTGTGCTGATCGTGCTGAGCTGGACGCCATCTGCCTTGAGCAGATTTGCGACGAGCAGAGGCTCAAAATCTGCACTTTCTGCAGCCGTACCACTGGCGCTATCCAGGCTGAAGGTGACACTGCGACCCACAGCAAGCGCCACACCATCAAGAACCACCGAATAGGTGGCGATCTCTCCTTCAAGCACTGAAGCCGGACCGTTGAGCCTGATGGTCACAGGCGGCACATTGCGGATCGTCGTGGTCACCGACCGCGACTGCACGAAATCGGCGAGGGTGACCGTGAACATTTCATCCGGCTCGGCCTGTAAATCGGCCAGGATTGGTAGCCGCAATGTGGCGATCGGGGCGTCTGGATTGATCAACCGGCTGGCAGAGGCCACCGCCTGGATGAGACCGGTGGCACCATCAACGCTCACATTGCGTAGCACGATGCCCGGCGAGGACTGCAATGCGGCCTGAACCAGCTGGGCGAGATCAGAGGAGATCTGGGCGGTGCCATTGGCAAGCTGAATGCTGAAGGCCACACTCTCGCCACTGGCGAGGCCACTGCCACTCAAAGCAATCGTGTAATCCGCCGCATCACCTTCCGAAACGATGCTTGATGGAGGGGTGAGCGAGAGGGTTTGTAGCGCATCTAAGGTGATGTCGCTGAACTTGAAAGTCTCGAAACCCGTGAAACGATTGCCAAAACCATCGATGAAGGTCACGCCTTCACTGGTATTGCTGGAGATAAGATTGTAGGCAGCAAAGTTACCAGGGAGCAGTAGCGTATCAGCATCGCTTTCACCGCCGTCAAATTCTGTCTCCCTAGCCGAAGTCAGCACTTCAACAACGTCCCGGCCGCTTCCAACGGCGATCGTGGAGTTACTGACGGTATCAAGGATGATGTTGTCATCACCGTCACCAGCAAAGGCGCCAGATCGGGAGAAGCTGCCATTCACTTTGAGCTGATCAAACCCGCCCCCCAAATCAACGACGGCTTGGTCGGCACTGGCGATCTCGGCGATGTCGTTGCCAGCCTCAGTGAACAGCGAGGCAAATTGCAGGGCCCCCACCAAGAATGGCGTATCAGCTGCATCGCCGGTGTGAACCTTGATCGGCTGTGTTGCCGTTCCAGTGATACCCTGAAGCTTGGTGCGATTAAAGCGGAAAGCTTCCCACAACCCTGAATTTTGAATGATATTCGAATTCAACTCAGGCGCCAGATTTTCGGCGCCATTGAGATAATAATCAGGCTGCCCAAAAACAGCACTGCTGTCCTGCTGGCGAGCAAGGATTAAGTCAAAGAAGATGTCGCCAAAGAGGATGCGCTCAAACCCATAGATCTTGTTATTGTTGGATACGGCAACATAATCACGCTCATCGAGGATCGATTCCAGGGAAACACTGCCATCACTATCGCCATCCTTAAACTCAATATCCCAATCAAATCGCGAGCCTTTGAGTACAATCAAGTCGCCATAAGGCACTTCTTCCAAGGTGAGGTCGTCGCCCAGGATTACGGCAGTGCCACCGCCTGGATCACTGCCATAAATAGCATCGTAATAGACGGTGTTATCCCCTCCCTTGAAGACCGACTGCCAAGGCATCAATGCGCCCACGTAGTCGTCGCCACCACCGGCAAAGATATTGGACTGGAAGATATAACCCTGGCTGGCATCAATATTGACTTCAGCCCTGATGGCCTGGGTGATTCCTTGGCCAATTACACTGAAAAAGTCATCACCATCACCCATTCTGAGGGTGGTGAGATCCAGGGCGTTAATATAAACTCCGCTTTCTAGCACTTCCGGCGGATAGCCGACTGCCTGAAGAATGTCTATTCCCGTTCCAGGAGGTGCATAAGGAACAGTCCCGGATGACCTTTTCAGGCCATTGGCGTCTAACAGAAATGTGCCATCACCGCTTGTCGGATCAATCGTGAACAGAAAGCCGAGCCCGTAGTCATTCTTGCCAACCAGATTCTCCGGTAGTGCAATGCCGGTGCGAGCAAACCTTTGCGCTTCGGTTTCAGGAATCAGAAAGAATCCATTCGCATCAATCGTCCGATTGCCGACCGATGAGCCCCAGTTCAGAATTGTCATGACGCTATCGTAGACAGGAAATGTAAAGAAGTAGCTGAATACTGGCGCTGCAACTGGCCTGCTGCTTCAAAGCGGGCCCCGAACCCGAGTTACAAGATTAAAAATAGATGTCCATTTAAGCACCTAATCTAGGCCAAGAGATAAGCACCAGCCTCCTAAGTTTTACTTATTGCTCGCCAACACCAGCGGCAAAGGGTTCAGCACGACACCTGCTCGATCGTGAACCAGCAAGACAGCCCCAGCGCCAAACCCCTCGCATCTGAAGCTTCCGCCACAGGCATTAACCCAGCGAGAGTTGTCATTCAAGACAACGCCACCGAGGAGAGAACCGGACTCAGACGCCAAGGAGCATGAAGAGATAGATAACATTTTATCATTCGTCAGATCTCACATCATGAGGCAAAAGAAGCAGCAGTCAAAAAGAACCCCCACCAAAAAACTCGCGAACTGGAGCCGACGAGGGTTGATAACCATAGCCAAATACACCACCCTGATCGTCATTGACAATTCTCGGGGAAACCATAATCACGAGCTCCCTCTTTTCTTTCCGGCTGGTTGTGGCACGGAAGAACTGACCAATCAAGGGAATATCTCCCAAGATGGGCCACTTGTTCACAACCTGGCGATCGGATTCAGAAATCACACCAGTAAGAATTAACGTTTGCCCATCCCGCACACGCAGAGCCCCCGTATCTAAGCGGCGAATAGCCAAGATGCTGATGGGCGGGCATCCTGTTCCGGCAGGAAGCTCATCCACAACAGCCGAGACACTCGGAGACAGGGCAAAGGTGACAAATCCATTATCGTCAATTTTCTCAATCCGCGCTCCCAAAACCAGACCTGCGGTTGTCAGCTCCTCAATCGTGCAGCTTGTTGAGCTTGAATTCTCATTCTGAGTGGTTTCAACTTTTGTTGGGACGTTAACGCCAACACGAACAACACCTTCATTAGCCCGGCGACGCCCAATTGGCGAGTCAATTGTGTATTCATCAAGGCCTCCCCCTGTGCTGCTGTCTCCTGAATTACCCTGGCCACCCCCTCCTCCCCCTGCCTCGGAACCACGCAGCTCAGCGGCATTTTCCTGAAGAATGAGGGTTGGGCTGGCCAGCAGCTTGGTGGAACCGGAGATGATCTGCGCGCGAACAAAATTAAAGAAGTTATTATTTGGATAATCGCTGCCCGGATTTGGTTTTACCGACGACGATCTAGTTGTTCTGGATCCAGATGAGCTCGAAGAGCTACTGGTGGATCTCGACTCGCTTCGTGTGCCGGTATCAGCAGCAAAAGAACCAGATCCCAGGATGGTCTCACGCGCTGCATCCACACCTTGAGTCAAAGAGTTGATGCTGTCATTCACCGTTGTCCTCAGCCCGGAAAGCGGAGAGAAAGATTCAACAGTAGGCGGCATGAGATCGCCAAAAGCACCCAGCATCTGCCCCCTGTCATTGACAATGAAGTTGTTATCCCACCTCACAGCGAAGCTATTTGATATATCAGCCGCATTATCTAGATTGACGTCAAGAATCTGAACAGTCAAAGCAACCTGCCTCTGTCGCAAGTCAAGTTTTTTCAGATACTGCTCGGCAATGGAAACGATTGCGGGATCGCCCACCAGAGTGATGGTGCCCAGACGGGTATCGGTGGTCGCCCTCAGCCCCAGTAAGGGGCCACTGGACGCACCGTAGGCTTCCACATTGGTGACAGTGCTTGATTGGGTGGTCTGCGAATTGGCCCCAGAAGACACTGCCTCACCCTGGGCAACACCCTGGGTTACCGCTGTGGTGATGGTGTTGGTTTTGGTGACTGAGGCACCCAGGTTGGCCAGGTAGTCAGCAGCTGCGTTCGGCCCAACCTGATTCAATCGATAGATCTTCGAGAGCTGGGGCCCAAACGTCTTGGAGAGCGCCTTGGGGCCGGCCAAGATCACTCGGCCTTCGCGCTTACCCTGCAAACCGGCCGCCAGCAGTGCCGTGTTGAAGGCGCGCCCGTAACTCTCGCCCCTGAAGGTCAATGAAATCGGTTGACTGCCGGGATCCAAGGCACCGGCAGGAACCGAAGAAGAAGACACAGGCTCAGCAACATAGGCAAAGCCATAGCCGCCAAGCTGGGCCAGCGCCATCAGGGCATCCTTGGCGGAGGCATTCTTCAAGGTCATCGTCACCGGTGGCCCTGAGAGCTCCAGATACCCGGGATTGCGCAACGTCATCGTGCCCACGGCCATATCACCCAAGGGTGGGGCCACCGCCCGCGGCTGAAGGGGTGGGGCGAAGGTGGGCTGGGGGATCGCCCCGGGCTGGGAGAGATTGGGCCGGATGGTCTGCAGGCTGGCCTGGGGCACCGGCGAGGCGAAGGTCACGATCAGGTCGCGGCCGTCGGCACTCACCACCGGCCTGCCGAGGTTGATCCCGGGCACCGGGGTCACCGTGAGCGCGAACGACTGGCCCACACCTTCGAAGCTCACCGCCTGCAGCCCAACCTCCGGCAGCGACAAGCGCTGGGGCCCCACCCGCAGGGCCGCCGGCACCGCTGTGAACAGCTGCCCCTGCCAACTGGTGCCGCTGCTGCCCTGCTGCAGCTGGGGAGCAGGCCCGGTGCCCTCGATGATCAGCTCAATCGCATCCGGCAGGCGGCGCACCTTGAGCTGGAGCAGGCTGGCCGGGTCGACCCGTTGCGACTGGGGCACCTGGGCGACCACGATCGAGCGAGTCTGGCCAGGCTGGGCTGCCAGCGCCGCAAACCAGGGCTGGAAGGCAACAGCGCCGGAGAGAGCAACATACAGGCCGAGCGGACGCACCATCGCCGCGGACGGCCCTACAAAATCGTCAGGATCTTAACGACAGTGGTCGCGGATCGAAGACGCCAGGTGTGGGTTGCCTAATTGGCCGGATCAGCACCTGCAGGCTTACTCCCAGACGGAGATTGTTGACCTGCCGCCGGTGGCGCAGGAGGCTTGAGACCGCCAGCAGGAGCGCGGTAGTAGGCCAGCGACAGTTTCATCTCGGGAATCCTGGGCTTGGGCGCATCAGCTGCGACGGGAGCAGCCGCTGCTTCACGGGGAACTTCGACCAATTCAAGCGCAAAATCACTGGGAACCACCAACAAACTCAGTTGTTCCACGGAACGCATGTAGGCCAGCAGGTTGGGGTACCGGCCCCGGGCAGAGAGCAGCACCCGCTGGCCCTCCAAGCCGGCCGCCTCCAGGGGACTCTGCGGCGCCGCCGCAGGCTTTGCCTCCGGGGCAGGGGCGTTGGCCCGTCCGCGGGCAGGCTGCTCGGCAGCGGCCGGGCTGCCACCCGCCAGCGTGGTGGGTTCGAACAACTCCAGTTGCACTCCATGGCGACTGGCTTCCAGGTCGAGCTGGGCCAGGAAGGTGGACAGTTCGCCGCTGCCCTCGATCAACCGCAGCAGGTTGCGTTGGCGACGCGCGTTGCGCTCCATCTCCTGCCCACTCTTGGCCAGCTGATCGCGCAACAGGGGAAGCTGCTGACGCAGGGCTTCGAGCTGTTGATAGCGGGCGTTGCTGGCCTGCAGGCCTAACCATTGCGGCACGGTGAAGAGGGCGGTGATCGCCGTGGCCAACAACCCGCCGACGGCGATCGGCAGACCGAACAGGATGCGCCGGCGCCAGAGCAGTTGTTGGGGGTTGGCGGCCTCCTGCAGGTTGGTCATGGCAGCAGGTCCTCGCGCTGCAGCAGATCCAGGCGGCGGGCCAGGCCGACGGCACCCAGCTGTTCCAGGATCTTCTTCTCCGCCACAGGCTGGATCGGCGGCCGGAAGCGGGTGGTGATCTCAAACTCCACGGCCCGGCCGGAGGCTGGGGTCTGGGCATCGGCCTTTTCCCGTGAGGCCTTAGTGAGGCGAATGCTGTTGGTATCAAGCAACGGCGAACGCTTCAGCTCCAGCTGCAGGGCATTGATCAGGGCGAAGGGCTGACGACCCACGGCCACGCCCTTGAGGAGCATGCCCTGCCCCCCCTCCTGCTGTTTCACCTCCGTGAACTGAACGCCACGCGGCACACGCATCTGCAGATCGCGGAGCAACGCCGAGCCGGAACGCACGCTCAGGAGCCCCTGCACCAGCGCCTGGTTGGCCGCCTGCACCGTGCCGACTCGGGCCTGCTCATCCCGCAATCGCGTCTCAAATTGCTGCACGTCCGCCTCCACCGAGGCGAGGCTGTCGATCTCCGCCGTGAGCATCCCCCGGCGCAGCAGCACCAGGCCCGCCACCCCCAGGGCCAGCCCCAACAGGGCAGCCCCGATCGCCGATCCCTTGAGCAGGAGGTCCCGGGTGAGGCGGGCATCCTCTGCGGGCTCGGGCAAGCCAAGGGCCTGGCGCTTCTCGCGCAGCAGGTCGTAGGGCGTGGACATCATGAGGGCAGCTCCAACGCCCCCAGCCCGGCCAGTTGCAGGGAACCGTAACCGCCCTGATCCACCCATTCCAACGGCAGGGCCAACTGGTCGCGGATCACATCGGCACACTCCACCGACTCGGCCAGCAGCAGCCGTACCGTCCCCACTCCCAGGTGGCTGCGGCAGAAGCGCAGTGCCTGATCGAGGGCGGGCACCAGGGCCTGGGGCTCCCGGGGCAGCCGCCGCTGGAATTCAGGTACACCAGCCCGCCACACCACCAGCTGAACGTGGGCGCTGGCGGGCTGCAGCAGGGCCACCAGCTCATCCTCGCTACTGGCCTGCAGTTTTGAGGTGATCGCCAGCTGCTGGCACACCTGGGCTGGCATCAGATGGCGCAGGCTGCCTCCCGCGATGGCAAACACCTCGATCCACGACTCCAGGGCATCGAGCGACATGCCCACCACCAGGGAGCAGCCGGGAGCATGGGCCAGCGGTTGCACATCCAGGCTGGCGTCCTCAAGGCTGAAGGGCCAGCCGAGATCCGCTTGGCGCTCGCGCAACTCCTCGGCGGCTTCCTCCTCCGGCTGGCTGCCCTCCTCCCACTCCACCACCCGCCAATACGCCGCCTCCCAGGGCAGCCCCACCACCAGGGCGGCATCGGGGCTGCTGTGCTCCAGCAGCAGATCACCGATGAAATCGCCCAGGGCATCGAGGGCCACGGGCACCCCCTCGCGACAGGTTCGGGCGGGGATCGGCGCCGACCAGGCCTCACCTCTGGGCTTGCCACGCTTACAGGCCTGCCCCATCAGCACCAAAGGATCACTCAGATCCAGCAGCACCGCCTGCTGGAACAACAGGGCTCGCAGCGGTCGCCATTGCGCCTGGATTCCCGCCAGAACCAAGACAGAACGTCCTCAGTTGAAGAAAAACTACCGAACTACTCGCTCCATGGCAGCCCACAGCCAACCGCTTCACCAATGTGGCCCAGGCCATGGCGATCGAGCTGCAGGCTCAGGCCTTCCAGGATCCGGGGCACCAGCGCCGGCCCTGCGTAGATCCAGCCGGTGTAGAGCTGCACCAGCGAGGCACCGGCGGCAATGCGCTCCCAGGCCGCCGCGGCCGAATCAATCCCTCCCACGCCAATCAGGGGCAGGGCCGGGCCCGCTGTGGCCCGCAGCCGGCGCAACACCTGCAACGCCCGATGGCGCAGTGGGGCACCACTCAGGCCGCCGCTCTCCTCGCTGAGGGGCTTGCCGGTCTGGGGCAGGAGGCGCCCCTCCAATCCGAGGCGATCGAGGCTGGTGTTCACCGCGATCACGCCGGCCAGGCCTTCCTGGTAGGCCAGGCGGGCGATCGCATCGATGGCATCGTCCTCCAGATCCGGGGCGATCTTCACCAGCAGGGGCGGGCAACCCGGCAACCGCCGCAGCCGCTCCACCAGTCGCCGCAGCAGCACCTCATCCTGGAGCTCGCGCAACCCCGGGGTATTCGGGGAGCTCACATTGATCACGGCATAGTCAGCCAGAGGAGCCAGTAGCTCAAGGGAAGCGGCGTAGTCGTCGGGGGCCTGCTCCAGGGGCGTGATCCGCGACTTGCCGAGGTTGATCCCCAGCACCGCCGGCCGCTGGCCTGGCGGGCTGAGCCGCTGGCGCTCCAACAACCGGCGGCAGGCCTCAGCGCCCTGGTTGTTGAAGCCCATGCGGTTGAGCGCGGCCCGCTCCGCCGCCAGCCGGAACAGGCGTGGGCGCGGGTTCCCGGCCTGGGCATGCCAGGTGATCGTGCCGAGTTCGGCAAAGCCGAACCCGAACAGGTGCCAGATCGCCGCGGCCACCCCGTTCTTGTCAAAGCCAGCGGCCAGGCCCACCGGATTGGCAAAGCGGCAGCCGAACAGGCTCTGCTGCAGGCGGGGATCCTGGCGGCGCAGTTCCGCGGCAACTCCATCGAGCAATCCCTGCAACAGGGGCCACTCGCGGCGCAGGCTGAGCTGGCCCAGGGCCGTGAGGCTGAGTTGGCTGAGCTGCTCGGCGTCCGCCCCATCGTCCTGGCGCAGCAACGGACCCACCAGTCGCTCGTAGAGAGCAACGGAGCGACCCACCTCCGGGCCCCTTGTGGCCCCTCCGCCCTCTGTCTGCGCCATGGCAGCGTTCACTCCCGATCCGCCAATCCTGGCGTCTCACGCTGCAGACGCCAGCGGCCGTCGGCCAGCGGTTGCACCAGCCAGTCCCGCCAGGGGAACGACTCCCGCCGTTGCTCCAGCGAGCGCAGTGGCACCTGGAGCAGCTGGGCCAGCTCCAGCAGCGAGAGGGCGTGGCCACCGCGGGCCAGCCGGTCGGCCAGCTCCAGGCGGCTGAGCAGCTCCACCAGCGCCGGGGGAGCTGGGTCGGCCTGCGGCATCGGCCCGGGGTCGACGCGCTCGCCATCGGCCAACTTGGCCGGCAGGCCGCGGGAGAAGGCCACGGCGATCGCATCGCAGCGGTCGTTGTCAGGATCCCCGCTGTGGCCCTTCACATGCTGAAAGCGCAGGTCGGGCGCCCGGGCGGCATCCAGCTCTTCCCAGAGGTCACGGTTGAGCACGGGGCCACCGGAGGCGGTGCGCCAGCCTTTGCGCTTCCAGCCATGGATCCAGCGCTCCAGGCCATCAATCAGATAGCGACTGTCGGTGCGGATCACCAATGCCGGATGGCGCGGCAGAGCATGGAGTTCCCTCATCAGCGCCAGGGCCGCGGTGAGCTCCATGCGGTTGTTGGTGGTGGCGGGATCAGCCCCGCCCAGCTCCCGCACCGAGCCATCCTCAAAGCGCAGCAGGGCCCCCCAGCCCCCGGGACCGGGATTGCCACTACAGGCCCCATCGCAGGCCGCAGCCACCACCCTCACCGGCTCAACACCCACTGGACAACCCCAATTTTTCCGCTAGAGAAGCTTGCTGATTCGGACCATCGCCCACGGGCAGGAGCACAGCCATGAGCCACTCGCCCAAGCCCAGTCGCAAGCGACGTTACCTGGCGGCGGCCGGGGTTTCCGCGCTGGCTGCGGGCGCCGTGCCCCACCAATTCGCCCGGGCAGCCGTGTCCTTCGGCAGCACCCCCCTGGCCGAGGATCGGGTGATCGCCCTGGCCCAGCCCCTCAGCGACGACCGCTGGAACCTGATCGTGCTGGAACAGCGCGAACCGGCCCCCCCCTGCTGGCGACGCAATGCCAATGGCAGCGTGCTCACCTATGAGATGCACCTGCCGGAGAGCACCTGCGGGCGCTACCTCTCCAGCAGCGCCTATTCCCTGCGGGTTGGGGGCGAAGACCTGCGCCAGCCCTGGCGGCTGCGGGTTGAGCACAGCAATGGCCAGTTGCAGCTGCTGGCCAGTGGCGGCAAACAGGCCGAACCCATCGTGATCGGCAGTGGCCGGGTGGCTGGCACAAGCCTGGTGGAGCTGAAGCTCCTGAACAACTGGAGCCTTGAGCGCCGCACCTTTGACGGCCAGGCCCTCAGCCACCTCTACGTGGCCCATGCCAATCCCCTGCCCGTATTGCTGGCCGAGGCCCGCAGCGGCGGCACCCCCCTGTTGGCCCAACTGCCTGCCCCGCCCCCGCCGCTCGCTCCCAAGCCCCGTCGCACCGTGTCCGCTCCATCGGTCCGCCGCAGCAGCGGCCGCACCACTGCGGCCGCAGTGGAGACCAGCCGGGCCAGCCAGCCAGCCCCCCAACCGGTTGGCAGCGGCACCAGCTCGCGAATGGCCCGGCTGGAAGCCCTGATGGCCCGCAGTCCCCGCTCGCTCGCCCAGGGTGCAGCTACCTCTGAGGGGAATGACGGGGTGATCGCGCTGCAGGTGGTTCCCTACAGACCTTGACCCCCGCTGGTCGACCGGCCCAGTTCAATCACTGTCCTGGTCAATCTGGCCAACGCCTCTTTCGCCCTTAACTTGCAACTGTGTGAGGAGTGAGGAACGACCAATCGGGGTCGAAACGAGGACAGACTCCCGACCAACCGTTCCACACCCCAGCCCTGCCTTCGGCGGGGCTTTTTTTTGTCCGGCTTGGCTGACGCCGCGAGCCGACGCCGCGATCGGTGATCCGGCTGTCATCAAAAAAGCCGGCCCCTTTGGGGCCGGCTGAGGCGTGGGTGGGTTGAACCCAGCGGAATCACTTGACGGTGACCTTGCCGCCGGCTTCTTCGATGGCCTTCTTGAGGGTTTCGGCCTCATCTTTGGACACACCTTCCTTGACCGCCTTGGGAGCGGCTTCCACCAGGGCCTTGGCTTCACCCAGGCCGAGGCCGGTGGCCTCGCGCACGGCTTTCAGCACCTTGATCTTGGCGGCGGCGTCGAAGCCCTCGAGCACGACGTCGAATTCGGTCTTCTCTTCGGCGGCCTCAGCGGCAGCTGCGGGGGCAGCGGCCATCACCACGCCAGCGGAAGCGGCGGCGGACACACCAAAGGCCTCTTCAATCTGCTTGACAAGCTCGGAAGCTTCCAGCAGGGAGAGGGTCTTGAGCTGTTCGAGAATTTGGTCGGTAGTAGCAGACATGGTTGGGAATCAGCAACAGATCTGTGAAAACAGTCGGTTCGGAGAGCTCAGCAGAGCAGGCCTCAAGCGGCCGTGCCCTCGCCATCGGCGTGCTGCTTGAGCGCCCGGGCGAGACCGGAAGGAACTTCGTTGATGCCCACGGCCACCTTGGTGGCCACGGCGTTGATCGCGCCGGCGATCTGGGCCATGAGCACCTCCTTGGAGGGCAGATCCCCGATGGCCTTGATGTCGGCCTGGGAGAGGAGCTTGCCTTCGAAAAGGCCGCCCTTCACATCCGACTTCTTCGTGTCCTTCTGGAAGGACTGCAAGGCCTTCACCGCACCACCCACGTCGCCCTTGACGAGCACGAAGGCGTTGGTGCCGGTGAGCAGGGATTCGAGTTCCGACCAGGCGCTGTTGCCATCAATGGCCCGGCGCATCAAGGTGTTTTTGGTCACCTTGCACACGCCGTTGGCCGCCTGCAGACGGGTCCGCAGGTCGGTCATTTCCTTGATGGACAGGCCCTGGTAATCCAGGACGAGCGCCATTTCGGCCTCGCCGAGGAGCCCCTTGAGCTCTTCGACGATCTGTTGCTTGTTCTCCAGCGTGCGGCCCATAGAAAAGGAACGGATCGGGGGAACAAGCCGGGAACGCGGCCCCGGAACGTTTCAACCGCTGAGAGGGATCTCGTCGGTGGAAACTCGAGGCCGCGGCTTGTTCGAGCCCCGATGGGTCCCGCTGAAGGATTCAGCCAGACCAACCCGGAGAAGCAAACCTGTCGCGTGAACCTCGGCAGGACTTACGGGACAAGCCCACCTGCTGTCTGGGGTAGGGCGCGTGCCCTTCTGGCCT
Source organism: Prochlorococcaceae cyanobacterium (assembly GCA_044374745.1). Classification (GTDB taxonomy): domain Bacteria; phylum Cyanobacteriota; class Cyanobacteriia; order PCC-6307; family Cyanobiaceae; genus NIES-981. The sequence goes on from JBILNZ010000003.1 coordinate 38,622, forward strand.
AAGCCAGTTGGCCATACTACACGCCAGGTCGCCCGGGCAAACCGCGCACCCGCTCGCTGCGAGGCACGGTGCACGGCTGGTGGGTGAAGCCGCCTCCGTCGGACACCGCAGCAGGGTGTTCTTGCCGCAGCCGGAGGGGAGCAGTGGGCCCAAAGCAACTGTGGCCGCAACCCTGCGTGGCAGCATCGCGTCCATCAGGGCGAACCAATGCCAGGCGCCTGAAGGGCGCCTTATGAACGTTCCCCAGGCGGCTGCTACGGGTGCTTCCCTGCTGGCCAATCAGGGCATCACCCTGATCACGACCGCCAGAGTGGCGGCCGTGATCGGCGGGGATGGGCTGTTCAGGCTGCTCGAACGCCAGCTCAGGCGTCCTGCTTGAGGTCCTGCAGCGCCGAGAAGTCCACCTGCACCGAGGGACCCATGGTGGAGGTCACGTACAGGGAGCGCCAGTAGCGGCCCTTGGCACCGCTGGGCTTGCTGCGGTCGATGGTTTCCTGCAGGGCCTTGAGGTTCTCCAGCAGCTTGGCCACGTCGAAGCTGGCCTTGCCGAAGCGCACGTGCACGATGCCGGTGCGGTCGGCGCGAAACTCGAGCTTGCCGGCCTTGAACTCGCTGATGGCCCCGGCCAGATCGGTGGTCACCGTGCCGGCCTTGGGGTTGGGCATCAGGCCCCGGGGACCAAGCACCCGGCCCAGCTTGGCCACCTTGGGCATCATGTCCGGGGTGGCGATCAGCAGGTCGAAGTCCATTTCGCCTTTGGCGATGGTCTCCACCAGCTCGTCGTCGCCGGCCAGGTCGGCCCCAGCGGCCTTGGCGGCGGCGACCGCTTCACCGCGGGCGATCACGGCGATGCGGACGGTCTGGCCCGTGCCGTGGGGCAGAGCCACGGTGGTGCGCAGTTGCTGGTCGGTGTACTTGGGATCAATACCCAGGCGCACATGGGCTTCGATCGTCTCGTCGAACTTGGCGTTGGCGTTGGCTTTCACCAGCTCGAGGGCCTCGAGCGGGGCGTAGGCCTGGTCGGCCACCTTGGCGGCCAGCTCGGAATAGCGCTTGGAAACTTTGGGCATGGCAGGAATGGGGTGCGGACGATTCAGGGAGGGGCTGCAGGGGACCACACAGGGGCTTGCAGACCGGCTGGATCTCCCCCGATGAAGGGATGAATGGACTGGGATGAAGCGGCGCACGGATCAAGCGTTGAACCGTGCCTGAACCGGGAAGGTTCAGTCGTTGACGGCGACGCCCATGTTGCGGGCGGTGCCTTCGATGATGCGCATGGCCGACTCCACGCTGGTGCAGTTGAGGTCGGGCAGCTTGGTGTTGGCGATCTCCTCGAGCTGGGCACGGGAAATGGCACCCACCGACCCCTTGGCGGAGGTGGCGGCACCCTTCTCAATGCCGGCGGCCTTGGAGATCAGCACCGAGGCGGGCGGGGTCTTGGTGATGAAGGTGAAGCTGCGGTCTTCAAAGACCGAGATCTCCACCGGAATCACATAGCCGGCCTTGTCCTGGGTGCGGGCGTTGTACTCCTTGCAGAACGCCATGATGTTGACGCCGTGCTGACCGAGGGCAGGGCCCACGGGCGGCGCCGGGTTGGCTTTGCCGGCCTGGAGGGCCAGCTTGATTACGGCAACGACTTTCTTGGCCATCGTCTGGGGCTACGGGACAGAACTCCCAGAGGGAGTGGGAGCGAATCTGCGGATCACCCCCATTGCCGGGGGTGTGGGCTGAACGGCCGCCCTCCGCAGGGAGACGGCCGCTGAGCGGAGGCGGCGGCCTCAGCTCTGCTTGCTGATCTGGGAGAACTCCAGTTCCACCGGGGTTTCCCGACCAAAGATCGAGAGCAGGGCCTTGAGCTTGTTGCGCTCGCCACTCACCTCGATCACCTCGCCCTGGAAGTCCTTGAACGGACCGGCGGTGACCAGAATCTGGTCGCCCTCGGTGAGGTCTACCTTCACCACGGCCTTCTTCTCGGCCGCCCGCTTGAAGATGCGGTCCACCTCCTGGCGGGAGAGGGGCCGCGGCTTGATGTGGCCCCGGGCACGGGCGGTGGCGCGGCGCTCTTCCGCACCCACGAAGTTGATCACGTTGGGGGTGCTGCGCACCGCCATCATCGTGTCCTCATCGAGCACCATGCGCACCAGCACGTACCCGGGGAACACTTTCTCCTCGGTGCTGGTGCGGTTGCCGTCCTTTTTGATCTTCACCCCGGGGGTCTGGGGGATCTCAATCTCGAGAATGCGGTTATCCACGCCCAGGGTCACGGCCCGCTGCTCCAGGGTTGCCTTCACCTTCTTCTCGCAGCTGGAGGCCACCTGCACGGCGTACCAGCGGGCCACCTGGCGCTTCTCGTCCGGATCCACCAGGGCCAGGGGCTCTACGGCAGGCCCACCGCTTGCCAGCTCAGCACTAGCGAGGCTGGATTCGTCGTGGTTTGCGGGCAGGATCTCGGTCACGGGGCTCGTCAACGGGTACGCGGGAAGGGTCGTCGGATTCAGCGGAACACCTGGGCTGAGGCCCAGCTGTAAAAGCGGTCGAGGGCGGCGATCGCGGCAGCCGACAGACCCACCATCAAGATCACCGCCACCGACTCACTGAACAGCTGCTGACGGCTGGGCCACACCACCCGGCGCAGCTCAGCCACGGTGGCCGCCGCAAACCCCCCTTCGGCATCGGCGAGGGGCGCATTGCCCTCTTCCACACCAACAGGGCTCATGGCACCGCTTTCAGCCGCACCGCTCACCGGCGAGGCCTGACTGGACGTGGGGGCTTCGGGCTCCAAGGTGGGCTCCAGGAAAGGACTCGGATGAGCCGCTTGCGTGAGGGTGGGGTGATCGACCTGCTGACAGCCGGAGGTGGACCGGATGGCTCAGCAGGGGAGACCGGCCGGGCGGATACTGCTCGGCAAACGACCACCCTACCGGACGTCGTTACCTCAGAGGACGGGCTGGAAGGCCAGCTCACCCTCGGCGGTGCCGGTCAGGTCCACCCGCACACCCCGGGCACCACTGAACTGATCGGCCAACAGGGCGGTGGCCAGGGGGTTTTCCAGGCGACGGCGCAGCACCCGGCGCAGGGGCCTGGCACCGTATTCCGGCTCGTAGCCCTGCTGGGCCAGGGCCTGCACCACTGGCTCCAGCACCTCCAGCGCCAGGCCTTGTTCCGCCAACAGGCCCGCCAGCTCGGCCAGCTGCAGGCGCACGATCCGCTGCAGATCCTGGGGTTCCAGGGGCCGGAAGCGAATCACCTCATCAATCCGGTTGAGGAATTCGGGCCGGAACTGGCTGGCCAGGGCCTGGTCCACCTGCTCGGCCAGCCAGCTGTCATCCGCCGGAACGGCAGGGTCTTCGCCACGGCGACGAGCACTCTCCAGAATGGCCCGGCTGGCCAGGTTGCTGGTCATGATCACCACCGTGTGGCGGAAGTCCACCGTGCGCCCCTGGGAATCGGTGAGTCGGCCATCGTCGAGCACCTGCAACAGCAGGTTGAACACCTCCGGGTGGGCCTTCTCCACCTCATCGAGCAGCAGCACCGCATAGGGCCGGCGCCGCACCGCCTCGGTGAGCTGGCCGCCCTCCTCGTAGCCCACGTAGCCCGGGGGGGCCCCCACCAGCCGAGCCACGGCATTGCGCTCCATGAACTCACTCATGTCGAGCCGCACCAGGGCGTCGTCGTCGTCGAACAGGGCCGCGGCCAGGGCCTTGGCCAGCTCGGTCTTGCCCACGCCGGTGGGGCCGAGAAACAGAAACGAACCCACCGGCCGGGTGGGGGCCTGCATGCCGGCCCGGGCCCGGCGGATCGCCGCCGCCACTGCTGCCACCGCCTCCCCCTGGCCGATCACACGCTCACCCAGACGCTGCTCCAGCGCCAGCAGCTTCTGGCGCTCGCTGGCCAGCAGCTGCTGCACGGGGATGCCGGTGGAGCGGGCCACCACATCGGCGATGTCGCCTGGCTCCACCTGCTCACGCAGCATCGTGTCGGCCTGCATTTCCGCTTCCAGGGCCTCGCGGCGCTGCTGCACCCCGTGCAGCTGGTCGTACTGCAGACGGGCCGCCTCCTCCTGGTCGCCGTCGCGCTCGGCCTCGGCGATGGCGTGGCGCAGGTCCCCGTCCTGCTGCAACAGCTCCCGCAGCTCCTCCACCCGCCGCCGCTCCGCCTGCCAGCGCCGTTGCAGCTGCTGCAGGCTGGCGGTGGCGGCCTGGCGCTGGGCCTGCAGCGCCACCCGCTCCACCTCAGGTGAGGACTCCGCCGAGAGCAGGGCCAGCTCCACCCGGCGCAGCTCGGCCTCGGCCTCCTCCACCTCCTGGGGCTTGGAGGTCACATCCATCCGCAGCTCAGCGGCGGCCTCGTCCACCAGATCGATGGCCGAATCCGGCAGGCAGCGGTCGCTGATGTAGCGGTCGGCCAAGCGCGCCGCCGCCACCAGGGCGGCGTCACTGATCGCCACACCGTGGTGCAGCTCATAGCGCTCCTTGAGACCACGCAGGATCTCCACGCAGGTGTCCAGGCCCGGCTCCTTGATCAGTACCTGCTGGAAGCGGCGGTCGAGGGCGGGATCGCGGGCGATGCTGCGGCGATATTCATCGGGGGTGGTGGCGCCGATGCAACGCAGCTCCCCCTGGGCCAGGGCCGGCTTGAGGATGCTGCCTGCGTCGGCGCTCGAGCGCTCGCTGCTCACCACCGTGTGCAGCTCGTCGATGAACAGAATCACGCCGCCCTCTTCGGCTCCAGCTGCGCTGGCGCGGCCCTGGCTGCCACCGCCATCGCCCTCGCGCACCTCGGCCAGCACGCTGCGCAGGCGTTCCTCGAACTGGCCGCGGAACTTGGCACCGGCGATCAGGGCACCCAGATCGAGGGCCACCAGGCGCTGGCCGCGGAGGGAATCGGGCACCTCTCCAGCCACAATCCGCTGGGCCAGCAGTTCGGCCACGGCAGTCTTGCCCACGCCGGGTTCACCGATCAGCACCGGGTTGTTCTTGCCGCGGCGCGAGAGCACCTGGATCAGACGGCGGATCTCCGTGTCGCGGCCGATCACCGGATCGAGCTCGCCGGACCGGGCGGCGGCAGTGAGGTCGCGGCCGTAGCGCTCCAGGGCTGTGGGCTCGGGCTCAAGGCCATCGGGCTCCTGTCTGGCCGATTCCGCCACCTGGGAGTCTGCAGACACCTGGGCGGCGCCCCTGGCGACTGGCGCTGAGGCAGGAGGCGCAGCGGCAACGACGGCGGTGTCAACCCAGTCGTCCAGGCGAGGCTGCGGTTGCGGTGGGCGCGGCGACTCCCTGGGCTGTTCCCGCTGGGGTGCACGGCCGACCGTTGTGGCGGGCCGCAGCCAGCGGCGCACCTGCTCCTCGCTGATGCCTTCCGCGGCCAGGGCAGCGCCGCCGATCCGGGGCTCATCGAGCAGGGCCAGCAGCAGATGGGGCAGATCGATCAGCCGCGATCCCCAGGCCGCTCGGCAACGGTCGGCCTGCTCAAGCAGGTCTTCAAGGGCGTCACCGATGAACAGCGCACCATCGCTTCCGCCGGGCTGCTCCAGGCAGAAGGCCTCAACGGCATCGAGCACCCGGTCGCCATTGATCGGCAGTTGTTCCACCCAGCCCGCGAAGGGGCGCTCCAGCAACAGGGCCTGGAGCAGGTGCTCCACGTCCATGGCGCCATGGCGCCAACGGCGCGCCGTGTCCTGGGCGGCGAGCAGCAGCTCCCAGGCGTCATCGCTGAAGCGATCGGGCTCGGCCGTGAGGCTGCCACTGAGCACCGGTGCTCCGGGGGAATCAGCCCGCATCTCAGGCCGCGACCCGGGAGGACAACTCGATCAGCTCCACCTTGTAGCCATCAGGGTCTTCCACGAAGGCGATCACCGTGCTGCCGTGCTTCATCGGGCCGGGCTCGCGCACCACCCTGCCCCCCTTCCCGCGGATCGCCGCACACACCCCCTGAATGTCGTCCACGCCGAGGGCGATGTGGCCATAGCCGCTGCCGATCTCGTAGCTGCTGGTGTCCCAGTTGTGGGTGAGCTCCAGCACGGTGTGATCGCTCTCATCGCCATAGCCCACGAAGGCCAGGGTGAACCGTCCGCTGGGGTAATCCTTACGCCGCAACAGCCGCATCCCGAGAACCTCGGTGTAGAAGGCCAGCGAACGCTCCAGATCGCCGACCCGGAGCATGGTGTGCAGGAGACGCATCGGTGTGAGGGCGGGGTTCGGGGCGCGTGGGGGTGCGGGGTCGTGCTCCATCCCTGTCGCCAGTCCCATTGTGAAGGGCCTGTCCTGGGGGACGACGCCCAGCGGGGTGTGACTGAAGGGGGCACCCGCTCGGCGCACGGTACCGGTGACGACAAAAGAGACCGTAGGGGGCACCAATAAGATCCCCAGGACGTGCTTTAACAGTGGCCCTGTGATCGATTCCCTCGACCTCGTGATCGACACCGTGGTGGCGCGGGAGGTGCTCGATTCCCGCGGCACCCCCACCGTGGAGGCCGAGGTGATGCTGGAAGGCGGGGCCACCGGACGGGCGATCGTGCCCAGCGGTGCCAGCACCGGCGCCCACGAGGCCCACGAGCTGCGCGACGGCGGCAGCCGCTACATGGGCAAGGGGGTGCTGCAGGCGGTGAGCAATATCGAGGAAAAAATAGCCCCGGCCCTCTGCGGCCTCAGCGCCCTCGACCAGGCGGCGGCGGACACGGCGATGATCGAGCTCGACGGCTCGGACAACAAATCGGCCCTGGGCGCCAACGCCATTCTGGCCGTGAGCATGGCCACGGCCAGGGCGGCGGCCAATGGCGTGGGCCTGCCGCTCTACCGGTACCTGGGCGGCCCGATGGCCAGCCTGCTGCCGGTGCCGCTGATGAACGTGATCAACGGCGGGGCCCATGCGGCCAACAGCCTGGATTTCCAGGAGTTCATGCTCGTGCCCCATGGCGCCCCCAGCTTCAAGGAGGCCCTGCGGATGGGCACCGAGGTGTTCCACGTGCTCAAGGGGCTGCTCAAGGACAGGGGCCTGAGCACTGCCGTCGGTGACGAGGGCGGCTTTGCACCGGATCTGGGCAACGTGGAAGCGGGCGATCTGCTGATCCAGGCCATTGAGAAGGCCGGCTACCGCCCCGGCGACCAGATCTCCCTGGCCCTGGATGTGGCCAGCACCGAGTTCTTCAAGGACGGCCGCTACGCCTTCGACGGTGGCAGCTACAGCAGCGCCGAAATGGTGGAGCAGCTTGCCCAGCTGGTGAACCGCTTCCCGATCATCTCGATCGAAGATGGCGTGGCCGAGGATGACTGGGACGGCTGGGCGCTGCTCACCGAGAAGCTGGGCAGGACCGTGCAGCTGGTGGGCGACGACCTGTTCGTGACCAACACCAGCCGCCTGCAGCGGGGCATCGACCTGGGCGTGGCCAACTCGATCCTGATCAAGGTGAATCAGATCGGCTCGCTCACCGAGACCCTCCAGGCGATCGACCTGGCCGGCCGAGCGGGATACACCAGCGTGATCTCCCACCGCAGCGGCGAAACCGAGGACACCACCATCGCCGACCTCTCGGTGGCCACCCGCGCCGGCCAGATCAAGACCGGCTCCCTCAGCCGCAGCGAGCGGGTTGCCAAATACAACCAGTTGCTGCGCATCGAAGACGAGCTGGGCAACCAGGCGGTCTATGCCGGCGCCGTGGACCGGGGCCCCTGCGGCAAGGCGGGCTGAGGACCGCGAGACGGGCTATCCCATCCTGTGTTGCCTGGGCATCCCTGGTGAACAGCCAGCATGCCCAGCAGCAGTGAACTGATGGAGGCCAACAACATCGCACCACCCGGACACCACAAGGTTGGCCATTGAACAATCCTGGCGATCAACCTGAAGAGCGAAGTCAATTCAGGCAAAGACTATTAAGGAAAGACTATTAAGGCAAAGTCAACCAAAGCGAAGTTAAGCCAATCGTTAGCCGATCACTGCCCTTAGACTTTCAACAGTCCATGACGTTCAGTGCATGCTGGGTCGCACGCTCATTCTCCAGCGGAGGCCCGGCAAAACCTATGTTCATGGCGCCGATCTCTTTGATGCGCTGACAGGCTCCTACCCTGGCTGGCGCCGAGCCAAGCTTTGCCTGCGAAGGAAATTGATGGGTGGAGGCCTGATTCTGCCAGCGAAAGATGTCAGGCCCGGGAGCCAGCCGGCCGCACGAATGGAGCTTGAATCAGGGAACAGGCAAACCTTCGATATTCAAGTACTCCCGCTGTCGCAGCATCCATCACCTGCATCCACGCAGGACGTCCCGGAGGGAGCACTCCTGGCCAGCAGCCAAATCTGCGATCTCACTTGCCGCTTCTTTCGCAGAGATCCCGCCCATCCACTGGGGCTTATGGCGACGACAGGAGCACTCAAGGTCCTGCGCCAACTGGAACCCACCTCCCAGTGGCTCATGGCCGAATTGGATCTTCCCAATCCGACTGGATGGCCGCCGAACTGTTCATTCGATGTGCGCCTCCGCCAGAAGCGGCTTACCGGCAGATTCGCCCGGTTCACCCTTGAGCGAGGAGAGCAATCAGTTGGCTCCCTACACTTTGCACGATCCACAGTCGATCCGCAGCCGTGAGCGCCGCACGACCCCCTTCTGACGGCTCTTCGATGGAATCACTCAAAGAGCACATACGACAGCTCATTTTGTGTGCCATCCCCAAATTAGAGCCAGGCGAGATCAAGAACGAGACCTCACTCTTTTCCCTGGGAATTGATTCACTTGACCACGCCAAGATCCTGATGGCAATCGAAGACGATCTTGCCATCGAGATAGACGACGAAGACATCAACAGCCTCAACAGCATCAATGAGCTCGCCAGCTATTGAGCCGCGCGGATTACATCCCTGCCGTGAGCCTACTTTCCCGATTCACAGCGTCGCACCGCCGCCGAACGGTGGGACACGCCATCACACACTTGAACCAGGGGCAGCTCTCCAGGGCTTGGGAAACCATGCGGGGCCTCGGCCCTTTGCCGACGGGGAGCCACGAATCGCTGATCTTCAAACTACTGGAGGGATGGTTCAGCCTGACACCGCAGCAACAAGCCATAGTCCCCTCATTTCACGACAATCTCTCTGCCGACTTTCAGTTCGTGCCAGCTGCCAGCAGCAACCAGATGCTGCTCGTGTTTTGCGGCATGGCCCAGCGGTTTGGCGGCTGTCCCCTTCCCCTGATCCACTGTTACCTGGGACGGCTAGGCGTTCACCTGCTCTACTTAAGAGACCCCGACAGACTCTTTTACTTGAACGGGCAGCAGCGAGATCAATATAATCTTGATCGAACGATTGAACGCATCCAGGCTCTGGGCGAGCAACAAGGCGCCCCACACTTTCTCACCATCGGCACATCGTCTGGAGGTTTTGGAGCCCTCCACTGGGGACTCAAACTAGCGGCTGAGCGGATTGTGAGTCTCGCCGGGCCAACCAATCTGCAACACCTCCTGCCCAACCTGCGGGAACGTCAGCAGGCCCTTGGCATCGGAGCGCCATCCCAGGCAAGCGCTCGATCCGCAGATGCGGCGTCCCGTCTGCGCCAGCCGGGGCCCCAACCTCGCTTCCATCTTGTTTACGCCGCGAACAACACCAACGACCGGCGCTTCGCCCAAGATCTCGGCCACCCTCTGCCGGCTCACGTCAGCGTGGAAGCCCTTCCGGACAGCGATGCGCACAACGTGCTGATCCCCTTGGTGGAACGGGGTGGCCTTGCGTCGCTGCTGCTCAAACTGGTGACCGCCTGAGCCTGGGCCATTGGAGCAGGGGGCCTATCCAGATCAAGTGCGCAAGCTTCGACGGTTTCCGTCCCATGCTGCTGATTTGTTGGAGAGATTCCAAAGGCCCTCGGTGATCGGGAGCCAGGCTCTCTACGGTCCGATTGGTTGATCTTTGTTGCTTCCTATGCCCATCCTTCCCATTGAGTGGCCAAGGCTCTCCCTGCCAGGCCTGACCGCCCTGCGTCGCCTGACCATGGTGGTGCTGGCCGGCCTGCTGGCCCTGAATCTGGCAGCTTGCTCTGGCGCCACCCTGAGCCAGGCCCAGGATGCGGCCCGCACCGCCGCCCAGGTGGCCAACACCGCCGCTGATCTCACCGGCAACGAGCAGCTCAAGGCGGCGATCACGCCGGTGCTCAAGCTGCTGAATACCACCGAAAAACAGGTGGAAGCGGGCAACGTCAGCGGCGCCAGCACCACGATGAAAACCTTCCGCACCGTCTGGGATACCGCCCAGCCCGTGGTGAAGCTGGCCGCCGGCTCCAATTACGGCCTGATCGACAAGGGCGTGAAGCTGGTGCTGAACACCTTCGGTGGAGAAGCGGCCCCTAGCCAGGACAGCGCCCTGGCCGCCGTGAAGGGCCTGATCGGCCCGCTCAGCGCCCTGCTGGGTTAAACCCGAAGGGAAGGGAGGGGGCCAAGGCCTGAGGCGGCGAGCGCAATCCTTAACGTTTGCCGCCAAACCCCTGGCCCACCCGAATTTTTCCTGCAGATCAACCCCATCTCCACCCCACCATCGCGATGGTTGGATGGTCTGTGTGTTTGCTTCCCATTCATGGCCCTGCTTGATTCCGTCCTCTCCAAGATCACAGCCAACCTGAGTGGCGATCAGGCCCAGTCCCTGCTCAAGACCGCTCTGGCCCAGGCCGGCGGCTTGAAGGGCCTGGCGAGTCGTTTCAACACCACGGGGCTGGCGGAGGTGTTCAACAGCTGGGTGTCCGTCGGCGAAAACGGGGTGATCAAGCCCGATCAGATCGAGGCCGTGTTGGGCAACCAGGCCGTTCAACAGATCGCCCAGAAGCTCGGCATTGATACCGAGAAGGTGGCCGCCACCCTCTCCCAGCTGCTGCCCCAGGTGGTGGACCAACTCACCCCGGATGGCAACCTCGATGAGGCCGTGGCGGCCGCTGCCGAGGCCGATGACGATGCACCCGGCGCGAACGGCAATGCTAACGCCCCAGCCTGAGCGCACGCCCTAGCGAACGCCCTCCGGACAGCGGCTGGAGCCAGCTGGCTGGAGGAGGGTTCAGCCCACCCCAGGCAACTGGTCGATCCGACCATCGCGCCTGAGCCGGGCCTGCAGCTTCAGCCAGCTCAGGCCCACGGGCAAACCAAGCACCAGCGGCACGGCCACCAGGGCGGGCCGGCTGCTGGCGGCCAGCAGGGCCGAGGCCACCGCCAGGCCCGCCAGCAGCATCGACTGGCCCGCACTCTGCTGGGCCAGGGCCAGGCGGCGCAGCAGGCGGTCGGTTTCGCCGGCTCGAATCTGCACCTGCAGATCACCCTGCTCAATGCGGGCCAGACTTTCGTCCAGGCGCCGGGGAATGCCCAGCGCCCTGGTGCTTACTTCGGCCGCCTGGCGGGTGAAGGTGTTCAGCAGATCACCGGTTCCGGATCCGAAACCTCCGGAGGGGCCTCCGCCGCTTGCAGTCATCAGGGGAAGCAGGTAAGGGCGGGCAATCGAGATCAGGCTAAAGCCGGGGTCGAGGCTGCGGCCCACCCCCTCAAAGGTGGAGAGGGCCCGCATCACGAAGATCAGCTCCGGCGGCAGACGAAAGGGCTGGCCGTAGACCAGGTCGTACAGATCACCGGAGAGCTTCTGAATCACATTCGCCGAAAAGGGCGGGGTGAGGGCCTCGTTGAGCATCACCCGCACCAGGCGCCGCACCGGACCTGGATCCACTTCGGCGGCGATCACCCCCGCCGCCTGCAGTTCGGTCACCAGCCCAGCGGCATCCCGACCCGCCGCCGCCTGCACCATCCGCCCCAGGCGCTGGCGCAGGCGGCTGGACAGTTGGCCCATCATGCCGAAGTCGTAGTAGATGAGCGCCCCATCACTGGCCACCGCCAGGTTGCCGGGGTGGGGGTCGGCATGGAAAAAGCCGAATCGCACCAGCTGCTGCAGATAGCTGGCCGCGCCCTTCTCAGCCACCGCGGCTGGATCGATGCCGGCCGCTTGCAGGGCAGGCCTGTCGGTGATCTTGATGCCCGGTACATAGTCGAGACAGAGCACCCGGCGGGCGCTCAACTCCCAAACCACCGCGGGAATACGGATGCCAGGGTCATCGAGAAACTGCTGGCGGAAGCGGGCGGCATGCTCTGCTTCCAGCCGGAAATCCAGCTCCCTCAGCAACACCCGCCGGCACTCCTTGGCAATCGCCACCCAGTCGCGGCCCCTGCCCCAGCGGGGGTGGCGCTGCACGGCCGCGGCCACCTGCTGCAACACCTCGAGATCCAGCCGGAACAAACGCTCCAGACCGGGACGCTGCACCTTCAGCACCACCTGCCGGCCACTGCGCAGGCTGGCGCGATGCACCTGGGCCAGGCTGGCGGAACCCAGCGGCGTGGTGTCGAGATCAATGATCTCCGCGCAGCGCTCGCCCAGCTCCTCTTCCAGCAGGGCCTGCACGACATCAAAAGAGAAGGCGGGCACCCGATCCTGGAGCTCGGCCAGCTCCTCCACCAGCTCGGCAGGCAGGACATCGGGACGGGCCGAGAGCAACTGGCCCAGCTTGATGAACGCCGATCCAAGGCCCAGGAACTGCTGGGTGAGCCAGCGGGCCAGCCGGCGGGAGCGCTGGGAGCGCCGTTCGGAGGTGATGCCGCCGGGGTAAGTCCAGGGGCGTCCATCCCACCAGAGCCGAACCACCAGCACCAGGGCCAGCCACCAGATGCGCAGGGGCCGCCAGACCAGCAGCGGACGGCGACTGCTCATGGCGCCTGGTCCAGGCGCCGGCTGAATGCCGCCACCTGGGCCCGCAGGGCATCGATCTGCCCTTGCAGATCCAGCGCTGGTTCCGATGGGGCAGCACTGCCGGACCCGGCTGCGGCGGCAGGCGCAGAGCCAGCCTTCTCGCCCCGCTCGATGCGTTCGGCCTCCAACTCCACCTCCTCCCAAAACAGGCTGAGCTCATGCCGCAATCGCTCTGGGGCGTCCTGAAGCAAGACAGCCACCTGGGCAGCCGCATCCAGCAAGCCGCTGCCCAGCCTGGCGCTGAGGCGGGTGGCCGCCGCCTGGATCACGGTCTGGGGAGCTGGCATGGCTCAGCGGGGGCTCGGATCCGAACTGTGGCAGATGGCTGCCTCAGGGAGTGGGTTGATCCGGCAAATCGGGAGGGGCTTCCTCCTGGAGGAACTCCTGCTGCACGGGCTCCGGATCGGGTTCCCGGTCCAGGGGCTCGCTGAAGCGCCCCTGCTCGGCAGGCAAGGGCTGGATCAGGGGGGCGGGCTCCAGGGATGGCTCGCTGGGCTTCGGCGGCACCTGTTCCGTGGCCTTGTCTTGCGCCTCCAGCTCCAGCACGCCCAGGTCCCCCCGGATCGACTGCACCTCAGCACCCGTTTTCAGCCTGAGGGCCTCCAGACTGGTGCCGGGGAATTCCCGCACCGCAAAGGGCTGGCCAAGCTCCACCAGCTGGGGAAATTCGATGGCCATCAGCCGCTGCACCACCCCATAGCCCAGGCCGAAGCACACCCCGGCCAGCAGGGGGGGGATCCGCCAACCGCCGGCGCGACGGCGCTCCTGGGCGGGATTGGATTCGGGGGCAGTGATCATCAGCGGAGATTAGGTGGTGTAGTCGGCGTTGATGCGCACGTACTGATCCGAGAGGTCGCAGCCCCAGGCCACACCGGTTCCGTTTCCGCCCCCCAGCAGCAGGCGAATCTGAACGGCGTCGCCCTGCGGACCGGGGCCGCCCAGATAGGCACCTTCGGCACAGGCCCGCAGGTAGGCGCTGGCCGCGGCGCGATCGAAGGCCAGGGGCTGGCCGGAGGCCATCAGCTGGTGCTCACCCAGCCACAGGGCCACGGCGTTGGGATTGAAGGCCACACCGGCGCGGCCGGCGGCGGCCACGATCCGGCCCCAGTTGGGGTCGCGGCCGTGCACGGCGCACTTCACCAGCGAGGAGCCACAGATGGTGCGGGCGATGGCGCGGGCACCGGCGTCATCGACGGTGCCCTCCACCCGCACCTCAATCAGGCAGGTGGCACCCTCGCCATCGCGGGCGATCGCCTGGGCCAGGTGCTGCGACACCGCCGTCAGGCCGGCCTCCAGCGCGTCGAAGTGCTCGGGGCTCAGGGGCTCCCCGGCTGCAAAGGCCAGGAACGTGTCGTTGGTGCTGGTGTCGCCGTCCACGGTGATCGCGTTGAATGAGCGGTCCGCCGCCCGGCTCACCATGGCCTGCCACACCTGGGCCGGCACGGCGGCATCGCAGGTGAGGTAACCGAGCATGGTGGCCATATTGGGGTGGATCATCCCCGAGCCCTTGGCCATGCCGCCGATGCGCACGCGGCGGCCGCCCAGACTGGCCCCAAGGGAGATCTGCTTCTCCACGAGATCAGTCGTGAGGATCGCCTGGGCCGCCGCGGCGCCGCCCTCCGGGCTGAGGGCTGCCACCAGCGGATCGAGCCCGGCCACCAGCGTGTCGATCGGGATCGGCACGCCGATCACGCCGGTGGAGCAGATCAGCACCTCCTGGGGCGCCAGCCCCAGGCGCTCGGCCAGGGCGGCGGTGGAGGTGAGGCTGTCGGCCAGGCCGCGCTCGCCGGTGCAGGCGTTGGCCTGGCCGGAGTTGGTGAGCACGGCGCGGGCATGGCCGCCGGAGACCTGCAGGCGCTCAGCGCAGAGGTCGACGCAGGCCGCCCGCACCAGCGAGGTGGTGAAGGTGCCGGCGCACACGGCCCCATCGGGCGCCAGCAACAGGGAGAGATCGGGCTTACCGGAGGGCTTCAAGCCGGCGGTGATGCCGGCGGCCAGGAAGCCGGCCGGGGCGGTGAGGCCGCCGGGGATCGGGGTCCAGGAATGGGTCAAGGCGGGAGCGCGATGCAGTGATCCTCAGGCAGCACAGATCCAGAGCCCATGCGGTCCCCGGACAGCAGATCCGGGTTATTGCCGCGCAGTCTTTGAAGACGCGAGCTGGTGCCTGCAGGCTCTGAGCAGTTTTTCCTTGCCAGCATGACCAGCTCCAGCCAGTGGTCCCCATTCAAGAGGCCCGTTCAAGCGGATTGAAGGAACACCAGAGAACGATCTCCTGAAGGGCACACGCCGTCGCGATGAGATCATCCGCTTCCAGGGGAATGACCAGCTGCTCGGCCGCAAAGACTCGGACAAGCTGCGTAACGGCCGGGGGGACGACCTGATCGAGGGGGGCGGTGGTTCTGCCCTGCTCCGGGGAGGATGGGGGGATGACCTGCTCCGGCCCGGCAAGGACAAGCACGATCAGATCGTCGCCCTGCAATGTCGCCACAGCCAACATCCGCATCGAAGCGCTCTAGGGGGATCGGGTGGGGATCTTCACCGGGAACAGGCAGGAGGCGGTCATCCTGGGGATCTCCGTCGAGGATCTGGCCCCACTGGTGAGTGGGTCGCTGGGCTGAGGGCTGGGCAATCGGGCGATTGGGAACTAGCCCGTCGGGCAACAGCTGGCAGCCCCAATTGGCCTGCATGGATCCGCCCACGGCCTCGAACTGGCCCTGCTCAAGATCGTCTGCGTTCTCTCGATCTCGACCCTGCTGAGCCGCGCCGGCGAATCCGAACAACACCCGCGCAAGCACGACGACGACACGCGCCGGATGGTGGCTGTACTGCTGCACCATGGCCCGATGGACCGCAGGATCGGGCGGTGATCGGGCTGCTGAACCGCTTCCAAGGCCACTTCGCCAAGGCCAACGCCTCCTTTCCCAACGCACTCTCGGGGTTCGTGGCCGAACCGATCCGCTGGTTGGCCTGCTGAGGGTGGCAACCACTCAAGACCGATGAGCGGCAGTCCCTGGCCCACGTCTGGCAGCAGTTGGGGGGGACAGATGGGCATCAACAGTCGGCCGTTGCCATGTTGGGGAACGTCATTCCCCGGCAGGATTCCGCCATGAACCTCTGGCAGCAGGCCCGCGGTGAATTCGTCGACGTCATCGACTGGAGCGAAGACGGCAGCGACACGCTTGTGTGGCGCTTCCCCCGCCAGGGCAACGCCATCAAGTGGGGCGCCCAGCTGATCGTGCGCGAGGGTCAGCAGGCGGTGCTGGTGAACGAGGGGCGCGTGGCCGACTGCTTCAGCCCGGGCCGCCACCGGCTGGAGACCCGCAACCTGCCGATCCTCACCAGCCTGCTGGCCCTGCCCACAGCCCTCGAGAGTCCGTTCAAGGCGGAGGTGCTGTTCGTAGCAACGCGCCAATTCGCCGATCGCAAATGGGGCACCCGCCACCCCCTGATCCTGCGCGATCCCGAGCTCGGCCCGGTGCGGGTGCGGGGCTTCGGCAGCTACTGCCTCCGCGCCAGCGATCCGGTGCGACTGATCCGCGAGCTGAGCGGCAGCAACGCCCGCTTCAGCGTGGAGGCGATCAGCGAGCAGCTGCGCAACCTGATCGTGAGCCGCCTGGCCGACCTGCTGGGCGAAAGCGCGCATCCCGTGCTGGATCTGGCCGGCCAGTACGACGAACTAGCCGGAACGCTGGAGGAGCGGCTGGCCCGGGAGTGGGCTGGCTACGGCCTGGCCCTCAGCCAGTTGCTGATTGAGAACCTCAGCCTGCCCGCCGAGGTGGAGGCCGCCATCGACCGACGCGCCGCCATCGGCCTCAGCGGCAACCTGGACGCCTTCCGCACCTACCAGGAGGGCATCGCCCTGGAGAAGGCCGCTGAGAACCCGGCCGGCGGGGCGGCCGCCGGGGCTGGCCTGGCGATGGGGCTCGGGCTGGGTGAACGGCTCGCTCCCCCACCGCCACCACTCCCCCCAGCGCCGGCCTGGCCGCCACAGCCTCCACCAGCCGATCACGCCAGCGCCGACAGCGCCTCCGGCGAGGGTCGCCGATGATCAGCTGCGCCTGCTGTTCGGCGCCCCTGCCGGCCCAGGGGGTGGTGTGCGACTACTGCGGCAGCCGGGTGGATGTGGACCTGCACGGCTGGAGCCATCTCCAGCCCAGCGGCCTCAGCGACCAGCTGGACTGCCCGGACGGCCACGGCGCCCTCGAAACCCTGGTGTTGCCCGACGACGACTGCACAATCGAACTCGGCCGCTGCCCCCAGTGCCTGGGCCTGTTCCTGCCGCTCGGCAGCCTGGAGCGGCTGCTGGATCGGGCCGTGGCACCAGTGTGGAGCGTGGACCGCCAGCTGCTGCACAGCCTGGCGGAGCATCCCCGAGCCAACAGCGGCCCGGTGCGCTACCGGCCCTGCCCAAGCTGTGGCGACCTGATGAACCGCAGCCTGCACGGCAAGCGCAGCGGGGTGGTGGTGGACCGCTGCCGGGACCACGGACTCTGGCTCGATGCCGGGGAGCTGCGTCAACTGCTGGAGTGGGCGCGTGCCGGCGGCGCCCTGCTCGATCAGGCCTGGCGCGAACAGGAAGCCCAGGAACGGGCTGCGCAGGAGCGGGCCGAACGGCAGGAGCGGGCGGAGCAGGAGGCCCGCTGGGAGCTGGAAGACCTGCTGCAGCGGCAGGGCGGAGCAACGGATCTGCTGACGCTGCTGGCCAAACTGGCGCAGCGGCTGGTCTGAGACGCGCCTCCTGATGCCTCAGAGCAGCTCCTCCTGGCTGGGTGCGCGGTGATCGGCAGGCCCCAGTCGGGTGTAGAGGGTCTCCAGGCGCAGGGCCAGCTGGGCCAGCAATGCACGGCAGAACTCGGGCGCCATCAACAGGAGCGCTTCGAATTCATGGGCTTCGAAACAGAGCAGGGTGGCTCCATCAGCCGTGGCCCGCACCTCCGAGCCGCGGGGACTGCTGCTGAAGAACGCCAGCTCGCCGATGGCCTCGCCTGGCTCCAGCTCCGCCATGGCGGTGAATGCACCCTCCGCCGTTTCCCGCAGGACCTGGCAGCGACCCGCCACCAGGATCGCCACCCCATCGGCCGGGTCTCCGACCCGGAAGAGCGCTTCCCCGCTGGCCAGGCAACGCTCGGAGCCACAGCGGGCCAACGCCAGCAGGGTGGCCGGTGGCAACGCGGCCATCAGCCGCACCTGCAGCAACTGCCGCAACCGCCGCTCCAGCGGCAGGGGCCGTGCAGCCAGTAGGCCCTGCAACAGGGCATGCGTGGGCAGGCCAGGGCGGGCCCGCCGCCGCAGGTGGGCAGCCCGCTGGGGGTCGCGTTGATCCTGCACCCAGAGCACCCACAGGGCGGTGTCCGGGTCGGGATCGAGCCAGAGGCGGTCGACCACCTCGGCGACGGGGGGCGACGTGACGGCGGGCGGAAGGGCAGGCGGCTGCAGGGCAGGCCCCAGCAGCGGCAGGTTCAGATCCGGCACGAGTCGGGCCAACTGGCGCTGGAGCCTGAGGGGTAGGGCTGGCAGCAGGGCGAGCACCTGCTCTCGCAGGGGATCCCCCACCGCCAGCTCCGGGAGGGGCCGCAGCAGGGTAGTGAGCAGGCTGGCGATGGTTCGCTCCTGCACCGGCAGCAAGGGCGCCAGCAGGGGGTCGCCGACTGCGGCCCGCCGGAGATTCTGCAGGCCATCGAGGCGCCCCTTGAGCTCCCCCGCCGTTTCCGCGAACCAGCGACGGTTGACGTTGGCATCAGCCGTGAAGGTTTGCAGCAGCTCAGCCCAGGCAGCATCGTCGAGGCCCTGCTCGCGGCGGATGCGCTCAAGGGGCGCCTTCAGGCCAGGCAGCGCCAGCGCCTGGGCCGGTGGTTCGGCGGGATGCAGTGCCAGCAGATCCTGCACCGCCTCGGTCGCCGCATCCCGGCGCAGGGCCTCGAGGGCCTGGGGCCCGCCGTCGAGATCGAACAGCCGCCGCTCGGTGATGGCCAGCTCCCGCAGCACGCCATGGTGATCCTCCTCGGAGAGCTGCAGGGAACGACGCACCTCGGAGAGCTGCAGCAGGGCCGCCGCCCGGGTGAGCCGGCCGCTGCGCAGGAGATCGGCCACCACCCCCCGATAGACGGCCAGGCGCGAGGCGCCCAGCTGGGCTGGCAGCACCTTGGCGAGGGTCACCACCTCGTCGGCGCTGAGATCGTCCAGCGGCCGCCCGTCGAGATGGCGGGCCAGATCGGGCAGCAGCCGCTGGAGCTGCTGGCGCAGGCTGGCGCTGATGCGCTCCCTGGCGTAGTGCCCCTGATCGCGATGGAGACCGCGATAGAGCCAGGCGGCGCTGGCAGCCAGCACCAGCATGCGCACCGCCGGCATCGCGGCCATCGCCAGGGGCAGCCGCTGGGGGGCACTGAGGCCGAAAAAGGCATTCACCGCCACGAAGGTGGCCAGCAGGCGAACGATCTGATCCGCCCGCTGACCGGCAGCGGCGGCGAGCCGCGGGCGCAGCCGCCGCACCTGCCACTCCCGCAAGGCGCGGCCGAGGAGCACTGACAGCCAGGCCGACGCCAGGAGCAGCAGCGGTGCCCAGGGTCGCTGGGTTGCGGGCAGGCGCTGCAGGAGCAGAAAGCCGATCACCAGGCCTGGATAGGACAACCAGGCCCAGGCGAGGCCGGGCTTGCCGCGCAGGCCTTCCCAGAAGCTGAGTTCAGCGTCGATGTCGATGCAGTCCTTCTGGCAACCCACGCAGGCCCGCAGCACCTGGCCGCTGGGCCCGATGCTGCGGCAGGTGGACTGGGTGATCTGGCCGGCGCCGGCCAGATGGGCCACGCTGCCGAGCAGGCTGCGGGGGCCCACCAGGATCGACTGCACCGGGGCCATGGGGCAGATGTAGTGGCACCACGCCTTACCAGCCCAGGCCCAACCCACCACCAGAGCCGCTGCCATGGTGGCCAGCAGGAACAGCGCCAGCCAGAGGGGGCTGTGGTCGAGCAGCAGCAGGCGCAGGCTCAGGCCCAGCAGAAACAGCCCCCACTGCAGACGCACGTGATGGCGGGCGAGCCAGCTCGTGGGCGCCACCCGGGCCACGCTGGGACGGCCCCGGGCATCCGGCAGGCTGCGCTGCCAGCCGATGGCGCGGGCCAGCTGGGAGACGAAGGCCAGCGGGCAGAGCCGACGCCAGGCCTCATGGCTGAGCACCACCAGCACCAGCAGCACCAGGGGCACGCCAACCTGCCAGAACAGCTGCAGCCCAGTGCTGGCAGCCGCCGGATCCGGCAGCAGCAGGGAGGCGATCAGCAGCAACCAGGCCGCCAACAGGAGCCATCGCACCAGATGGGCCTGACGTTCGCTCCAGGCATGGAAGGCCAGCACCAGGGCAGGCGTATCTGGAGGGGATCCCACGCTAGGCAGGCCATAGGGGCCTGGCCAATGCCCACAGGCAAAATGGCAGGCCAGCGAGAATCTGGTTGCACCGCCACAGCGGCTGGCCTGGCATGGACTCCCCCGCTCCGCTGGATGCCGAAGCCGTGGCCACCTGCCATCGCCTGGCCGGCCTGCAGTTCCCCTGGGACATCACCCGCGCCCTGGAGCTGGCGCTGCTGAAAACCTTCTGCCTGCCCTCGATCTCGACGCTGCTCAGCCGCACCGGTGAATTCGAGCAACGGCCGCGCAAGCGCTACGACGACACCGGCCTGATGGTGGCCGAGCTGCTGCGCCATGGACCCGACAGCCCGGAGGGCACGGCGGTGATCGGACGGCTCAACCGCATCCACGGCCACTACGCGATCGCCAATGCCGACTTCCTCTATGTGCTCTCGGGCTTCGTGGCCGAGCCGATCCGCTGGCTGGAGCGCTACGGCTGGCGGCCGCTCACGGCCGCCGAGCAGCAGGCCCTGTTCCGCTTCTGGCGCCATGTGGGCAGCCGCATGGGCATCACCGAGCTGCCGGCCACGCTCGCCCAGCTGCTGGCCCTCAACACCCAGGTGGAAACCCAGCTGTTTGCCGCCGCCAGCAACCGGCGCGTGGCCGACGCCACCCTCGCCATGCTGCTGGCCGGCTGGCCCACCCCGCTGCACCCGCCTCTGGCGGGGCTGCTACGGGCAGTACTGCCTGGGGCGGTGGCCACCAGCCTGGGCTGGCCACTGCCGCCGCACTGGCTGCGGCGCGGGTTACGGCTGGCTCTGCGGACCCGCAGCCGGCTGGTGAACGGCTGGCAGCGCCTGCGGCCGCCCCGTGGCACGCACTTCTACTCGGAACGGCCCACCCCCAGCTACGGGGCGAGTTTTCGACTAGAGCAACTGGGGCCACCGGCCCTGCTGGAGCAGCTCAACCGTCCCCGCTGGGGCGGAACCCAGCGGCGCATCGGCCTCACCGGTGGCATTGCCAGCGGCAAGAGCACGGTGGGCCGGCTGCTGGCCGCGAGGGGGCTGCCCGTGCTCGATGCGGATGTCTATGCCCGGGAGGCCCTGGCGGCGGGGAGCCCGGCGGCGCTGGCGGTGCTGGAGCGCTATGGCGAACAGGTGCACTGCGCCGATGGGGGCATGGCGCTGGATCGTGCCGCCCTGGGCCGCATCGTGTTTGCCGACCCGACCGAGCGGCGCTGGCTGGAGCAGCTGGTGCATCCAGTTGTGCGGGAACGCTTCGCGGCCGAGCTGGAGCGGCAGGCCGGGGCCCCGATGGTGGTGCTGATCATCCCGCTGCTGTTCGAGGCGGGGCTGGAGGATCTCTGCAGCACGATCTGGCTGGTGGATTGTGACGAAGGCCAGCAACTGGCACGGCTGATGGCCCGCGATCGGCTCAGCGCGGCCGACGCCCACGCCCGCCTCGCCGCCCAGTGGCCACTGGCGCGCAAGCGGGCCCTGGCCGATGTGGTGCTCGACAACCGGGGCGGACCCGAGCAGTTGGCTGCGCAGGTGGAGCGGGTGCTGATGTGAGGGCGCAGGGCCCGCAGCCGCTGCTCGGCCGTGACATGCGTCGACGTCACGACACCACAATCAGGGCCTGGAGGGGGTGGATCAGCCGCGCCAGCACCAGGCTGAGCGCCAGGCCAGCCCATGCCCGGAGCAGGTCGATCAGGGTGGCGGAGCGCAGGTCGGTGCTGGCCGTTTTGCCCCGCACCACCTGCTGGATCGGCCCGCCCCCTGTGGCCACCAACACGGCCAGGCCCAGGGCCAGCACGGCCGCCGAGAGGGCCAGCTCACCGCCGGCGAGCTGGCGTGGCAGGTACACATAGATGTTGGCCAGGTCGTGCACCAGCCACTGGCTCCACAACCAACCTGTGGCCAAAGCCTGCAGCGCCAGCCACCAGAACACGGTGCCGTAGAGCACCAGCGCGGCGGCGAAGGCCAGCCCATAGCCCACCAAGGAGCGCAGCAGCAGGGCTACGGATCGGGATGGCGCAACGGCAGTGAGCAACAGGAACGAGGTGCTCACGGGCGCACCCCAGCGGGTGAGCAGCAGCACCGTCAGAGGCGGCAGCAGATCCACCCAGACCAACCGCTCGGGCAGGGGGAAGGCAACCAGCCGGCCCCAGACCGGATCGCCGTCGTTCAGCCACCAGCCGAGCCCCAGCACCGCCGCTGTCAGTGCCACCAGGAAGAGGATCGGCAACCCAGAGGGGTGCGGCCCCGGTTACTGCTCAGGTAAGGACCAAGCGTCTGCAGGGAGTCGTTGCCCACCACCGCCGCCGCCGCCAGCAGAAAGCCGGCTGCGGCCAACGGCTCGATCACCCCTTCAGCTTGGCGCTGAGGATCTGGTTGGCGAGCTTGGGATCCGCCTTGCCGCCGGTGCGCTTCATCAGCTGGCCCACGAAGAAACCCTGGAGCTTGGTCTTGCCGCCGCGGAAAGCCTCCACCTCCTCGGGGTGGGCGGCCAGCAGCTCCTCCACGATCGCCGTGATCGCGGCGGGATCGCTGATCATGCCCAGCCCGCGCTGCTCCACGATCGTCTTCGGAGAGCCGCCCTTCTCAAGCAATTCCGGCAGGATCTCCTTGGCGATCTTGCCGCTGATCACACCGCCCTCGATCAGTTGCACCATCTCGGCCAGCTGTTCAGGGCGGAAGGGCAATTCGGCGTAGGAGAGCCGGTTGGCATTCACGTGGGCGGCAATGTCGCCTGTGATCCAGTTGGCCGCCGCCTTGGGGTCGGCGCCGGCGGCCACCACCGCTTCGAAGTAGTCGGCCATGGGGCGCTCATCGGTGAGCACGCGGGCGTCGTATTGCGACAGACCCAGCTGCTCGGCGTAGCGGTGGCGCTTGGCGGCCGGCAGCTCCGGCAGCTCGGCCCGCCAGCCCTCGCGCAGCTCGGCGCTCACCTCGATCGGGCCCAGATCCGGATCGGGGAAATAGCGGTAGTCGCTGGCCCCCTCCTTGGAGCGCATGCTCTTGGTGAGCTGCTTGCCCTCATCCCAGAGGCGGGTTTCCTGCACCACCGGCTCCCCGGCCTCATAGGCCTTGATCTGGCGCTGAATCTCGTACTCACACGCCTTCTGAATGGCGGAGAACGAGTTCATGTTCTTGATCTCCACCTTCGTGCCGAAGGGGGCATCGGGGCCGCGCCGCACCGAGATGTTCACATCACAGCGCAGGGAGCCCTCCTGCATGTTGCCGTCGCTTACACCCAGGTAGCGCATGATCCGGCGGATCTCGGCGGCATATTCGGCGGCTTCGCGGCCGGTGCGCAGATCGGGCTTGCTCACGATCTCGGCCAGGGCCACACCGGCGCGGTTGTAATCCACCAGCGAGTGGGTGGAGCCGGCCAGGCGATCGCTGCCGGCGTGCACCAGCTTGCCGGCATCCTCCTCCATATGCAGGCGCTCGATGCCGATCGTTTTGAGATAGGTGTCCTTGCCCTTCTCGGCCACCTCCACCTCGATCCAGCCGTCTTCGGCGATCGGCTCGTCGTATTGGGAAATCTGGTAGTTCTTGGGCAGGTCGGGATAGAAATATTGCTTGCGGTCGAATTTGCTGTGCTCGGCGATCTTCAGGTTGAGGGCCATGGAGGCCTTCACCGCATACTCGAGCACCTTCTGATTCAGCACCGGCAGGGTGCCCGGCAATCCACACACCACCGGATCAATGTGGGTGTTGGGATCGTCGCCGAAGGTGGTGGAGGCGCAGGTGAAGATCTTGCTGGCGGTGCCCAGTTGCACGTGGGTCTCCAAGCCGATCACGGCCTCCCAGGCGGCCGGGGTGCCGGCCTCACCAGCTGTGGGAGCAGCCGTCTCCACCATCGCCATCACTCGCCGTCACTGAACCGGGTGAGGGCTGATCCTATGGGAGCAGGGAAGCGCTGGCCGCGCCGCCCGGGCCAGGCCCCCCATCCCCGCTGAGCCCCAGGTGGCGGCACACCCAGGGGAGGCTGAGGCCCTGTACCAGCAGATTGAGCACCACCACGGTGAACACGATGCCCTCCACATTGGAGCCCAGGGCCGTGGCAACCGTTGGGGATAGGCCTGGGATCCGGGGGATGGTGTGCACCAGCTCGAGGGCCAGGGCCAGGGGCACCGCGCCCCGCAGCCCGCACCAGGCCACCAACAGCGACTCCCGCAGGCTGAATGGCGACAGCGGCTGGAACAACAGCACACTCAGGGGCCGGGCCACCAGCATCATCGCCACTCCCACCACAAGCCCCGCCGGGATCACGGGCAGGATGCGCTCCGGCTCCGCCGTCAGGCCGAACAGCAGAAAGATCAGCACCTCCATCATCGTGTTGAACGGTGCCAGCACCTCCTGGAGGGTGTCGGCATTGATGCGTGGATCGCTGTAGCTGTTGTTGCTCAGAAACAGCCCCGTCACGTAGGTGGTGATGAATCCGGAGCCCCCCAGGATCGTGCTGCTGCCATAGGCGATCGCCGCGAAGGAGATGGCGAAGATCAGCAGCTGCTCCCGCTGCTGGGCCAGACGGTTGAGGCAGAAGCGGAAGCCATAGCCCAGCACCAGGCCGATCAACACGCCGGATCCGATGTTCTGAATGAACAGGCGGGCTTCACTGAGGAGCACCCGGTCGGGTGAGCCATTCACCTGGCCGGCCAGCCCGAGCACCAGGCCAAGGAACAGGATCGCCGCTGGGTCGTTCAGCGACGACTCGAACTCCAGCAGGTTGCGCAGGCGGGCTGGGATCCGGTCGCGCACCTGCTCCAGCACGCTGAGGGTGGCGCCGGCGTCGGTGGAGCCGAGACAGGCCGCGATCAGCATGGCCACGCTGAGGGGGATCTGGTTGAACCCCAGTTCCAGGCCGGAGCCGGTTGAGGACAGGGAGGCCCACATCAGGAGCCCGAGCAGGGCGGAGGAGACCACCACGCCCCCCACCGCCAGCACCACGCCATATTCGAGAAAGCCTCGGATCGAGCGCAGTTCGGTCTGCAGGCCGGCGAAGAACAGCAGCATCGCCAGGCCAACGGTGTGCAGGTTGGCAATCGTGGTCTGGTGGAACAGCTCCAGCTGATCGGGCAGCAGCAGGCCGAACAACAGCACCCCGAGAATCGCCGGAGCACCCAGATGCAGGGAAAAGCGGCGGATGGCCAGGGTGGCCAGCAGGAGCACGCCCAGAACGGTCAGCACCACCGGCAGGGGCTGGCCCACCACCAGCAGCGTCGGCTCCAGTTCAGCCTGAGCCGAGGCCGGGGCCGTATGGGGGGCCATGACGCCCAGCCAGGCGGCGGAGGCCAGGGAAAACGGTGCTTGCATCGGCCCGGGGCGCTCCCGCTGCGCAGGATCCTATGGGCAGCGGCCGAACCGGCTCAGGCCAGGGGGAACCAACGCTGCTGGAGCAGATCGAGGGACGGCTGCTCCAGCCCTTGGCGACCCACCTTCACATCCGCCAGGGTCTCGCAGAGGGCATAGAGCCGCAGCCGCTGGGTCGACGGCGCAGCCGCCAGGCGGTCGACCGCTGCCGCAAACCGGCTGGGCGTGGGCGACGCCATCCAGCGCAACTGGCCGGCGAGCTCGCTGACGGTGAAGGGAGCGGCGGGGTGTTGGTCGGGCTGGTGTTCGCACAGGTAGGCGGCAATCAGGCGCTTCTCCTCCTGCTGCAGCAGGGCATCGGCTCTGCCCATGGCGAGCAGAACGGCGAGCTCGTCACCCAGAGCTCGCTGCAGCTGCTCCAGACGACCGTGCCGGCTGAGGGCATAGCGCTGCTGCAACAGCACCGGCAGATCGGACACCGGCTCGCCGCTGGCCAGATCGATGCAGTGCTCGATCCGATCGGCCTCGAACTCCTCGAAGCCACCACTGACGCTGCAATGGGCCGAGAGCACGAGGCCTCCGCCACCGTGGGCCGCGTGGAATTGCTTGACGGTGATGCGGCGCTCGAGCCGGCGTCCATCCGACTCGCGATACAGGATCTCCAGCTCCAGATGGAGGGGCCTGGGGAGCATGGTCAGGACGGCGCGTGGATATGGGGCCATGGTGGTCGCATCCGCGCTGTGGTGGCAGCCGGTGCGGCAGGCCTGAAAAACTGGGCCGCATCCTTCCTTCCGCCAGCGATGGGCGCCCTTGTTCGCCAGCCGGTTCTGATCCTTGGCGGTGGGCTGATGGGGCTGGCGATCGCCCACCAGTGCGCCCGTCGCGGCCAGCCGGTGACGGTGCTGAGCCGCCGTCGCAACGAGGCGGCCGGCTTCGTGGCGGCCGGCATGCTCGCCCCCCACGCCGAGGGGCTGACCGGCGAACAGCTGGCCCTGGGCCAGGCCAGCCTGGCGCGCATCCCCGCCTGGGTGGCGCAGATCGAGGCCGACAGCGGCCTGGCCTGCGGCCTGCGGCCCTGCGGCATCGTGGTGCCGTTCACCACGGCGGCTGAGCGGGACGCCTATCCCACCGCCGCCTGGGGGGAAGCACTCGATCGCACGGGCCTGGAGCGCGAGGTGCCGGGCATCGGCCCCCGCTGGCAGGCCGGCCTGCTGTTCGCCCAGGACGGCCAGATCGACAACCGCCGCAGGCTGATGCGGGCCCTGGAGCGGGCCTGCGCGGGCCTGGGGGTGACCTTTGAGGAGGGCGCCGAAGTGCTGGCCCTGGAGCGTTCGGCTGCCGGAGCCCTGGAGGGCGTGCGGCTGCAGCGGGCCGACGGCGAACAGCTCAGCCTGGCGGCCGGTCGGGCGGTGCTGACCTGTGGCGCCTGGAGCGCCCGGTTGCTGCCCCAGCTGCCGGTGTTCCCGGTGAAGGGGCAGATGCTGTCGCTGCAGGGGCCGCGCCAGGCCCTGCAACGGGTGATCTTCGGCCCGGGCACCTACCTGGTGAGCCGGGAGGACGGCCTGCTGGTGGTGGGCGCCACCAGTGAGCCGGAGGCCGGCTTCACGGAAGGGCTCACCCCCGCCGGTCAGCGCCAGCTCGAGGCGGGCATCGCCGCCCTGCTGCCCGAGGCCTGCCAGTGGCCATCGATGGAACGCTGGTGGGGCTTCCGGCCCTGCACCCCCGATGAGGGGCCCCTGCTGGGGGAAGGGCCGATCCCAGGGCTCTGGCTGGCCACAGGCCACCACCGCAACGGCGTGCTGCTGGCGGCGATCACGGCCGAGCTGGTGGCTCATGCACTTGCCGGCAGGCCGGATACGGAAGCCAGCCGCTGGCTGGAGGCGTTCAGCTGGAGACGCTTCGGGGGGTGATGGCGTCGCTGATCCGCAACCCGCCCACCCCGTACACGGCGATCGGACGCGACCATCCCTCCAACCGGTGCTCCCCGAGGGACTCCACCTCCAACTGATCCGGGAGCAACGCCAGCACCTCGCCACTGATCAGCACGGGGCAGTGCGGGAAGCTGCGGCTGAGGCGCTCCAGCCGACTGGCCAGGTTCACCGTCGCCCCAACCACGGTGAACTCAAGACGCTGGGATGAACCCAGGTTGCCAGCGATCACCTCCCCCACGTGAATCCCGATTCCCTGACGCAGGGTGGGCTGTCCCTGGGCCCGCAGCTCGCCGTTCAGCCGTTCCAGTGCGACCTGCATCGCCACAGCAGCCCGCACCGCAGCCAGGGCCTCGGCAGCGTCGCCGCGGCTGCGGGGCACACCGAACTCGGCCATCAGCGCGTCGCCAATGAATTTGTCCAGCAGGCCGTTCTCGGCGATCACCGCCGCAGCCATGGCCTCGAAGTATCGGTTCAGGAGCCCGAACAGCACCGGCGGTGCCAACTGCTCACTGAGGGGAGTGAAGCCCACCAGGTCGGCAAACAGCACCACACAGCGGGCCCGCGAGCCACCCAGCTGGGTGCCGAGCGGCCCGGGCTGCCGCAGGATGTCTGCCAGCAGTGCGGGGGAGATCCGGCGGGCCAGCACCTGGTGCAGGTAGGCGCGCTCCCTGCTCTCTCGCAGCCATTGGCCAAACGCCCGCCCGCCGCCACCCGCCAGGGGGGCAGCCACCAGGGCGGTGACCGGCAGCCACCATCCAGCCAGCCAGGCCAGGGCGGCGCCGCCCAGCCCCAGCGCGATCAGTGCCAAGGCCGTTGCAGCCGTGCCGGCTGCCTGAACGGGCCTTGCCAGCAGAACCAGGGCAAGAGCCCCCCAGCCCAAGAGCAGCAGCCCCCTTCCCGGCAACCCCAGCGGCGTGAAGCCCCGGCCCTCCAGCACGGTGGCCAGGGCGGCCGCCTGCAGCTCCACAGTGCTGAGGGGGCCAAAGGGTGATGGCCTCCGGTCGGCGAGCCGCGAGGGGGTGCGGCCGAACACCACGATTCGCTCGCGCCAGAACCCCGGGGGCTGCTGCAGCACCTCCCAGGCAGACACCACCGGCACTGTGCCGGCCGGCCCGGGGAAATCAATGCCCAGGTCGGCGAGAGGCGGAGGCCGGCGGGCCGCGGCATAGGCCAGGGCCGGCGGACGGGGGCGCGGGAAACCGGCCAAGGCCTGCTCCTCCCAGGCGCGTCCTGGAATCGCTTCCATCGATCCGCCAGGGCCTTCCAGCAGGGCATCGAGGCCCACCGGACCCAGTGAAACCACTGGAAGGCGCAGCTGCAGCAGCTCCAGACCGGAGGTGGGATCGCGAGCAAGGCCGTAACCAGCAGGCAGCACCACCCTTTCCCGCCACGGCCGCAGCCGCTCGATGAAGGCCCGATCATCCACCGCGCCGAAGCGGCTGGGCTGGGGGTAGAGCAGGGTGAACACCACCTGGCGCGCACCCGCCTCGAGCACCAGGGCCGCCAGCTCCGCCTGAAGCGCCCTGGGCCATGGCCAGGTGGACTCCATACGCCGCCACAGGGGCGAAGCGGCGATCTGCTCGGGAGGCAGACGATCCGCCACGCCAATGGAGGCCTCGTCAACATCAAGGATCTCCAGCTCAGGCGGCGGCCGCCGCTCCCCGCGCACCCGGAAGGCAAGCGAACGCCAGTGCGAATCAGCGTCCTCGAACAGCGGTGTTGCGACGAGCGTCCCCACCAGCGCTGATCTCCAGAGCCAGCCCCGGCGCCAAAGTGGGCCAGATGCCATCAGCGCGTAAAGCCCAGCTCCTTCTCGATCACCGGCAGGGTCTCCATCGGCGCGTTAAACCCATTCAGCAGGATGCTCCTGGCCCGCCGCTGATCGAGTTCGGCGCGGCTGAGCCGGGTCGGGCCCTCCCAGCCATCCCCGTCAACGGCGTTCGCACGCTGGCTCACCTGCTCGCCACTGCGCAGCACGAAACGCTGACCGGAATCGGTGGTCACGGCCACGGTGCCCTCCCAGCTGAACACCTTCACATCGGTCTCACTCGCGTCGATGAACACGGTGGTGCCCTCGATCGAGGCGGTGCCCACCCTGGTCTTGACCCGCAGCGGAGGCCCCCCGCCGCTTCCAGGATTCACCCAGGCAATGATCTGACCGCGGCGCAGGTCGAGGGCGCCTGCCGACAGCCGCAGCAACGCATCGCCTCCCAGGCGGAAACTGCGACCATCGGCAAGACGAACCTGCAACCGGCCTGGCTTCTGCGTGCGCAGCAGCGTATTGACCGGCAGCAGCTGGCCCACCCGCGCATCGGTTTCAGCCCGTCCAGGGGGCTGCACATAGGCAGGACGGGTCGGCACATCGACCACCTGTGGCAGTGGAGGAGCGGATCTCGCCCCGACCTCACCGACGGCAGCCCAAGCGACAACAGTCACTGCAGCAACAGCCACGGATGGCAGCCCGACTGCCTGACGGACTGCCATCCGCCGTGCCAACGCCCGGAGCGCGGAGTGACCCCTTGAATAGACCGGAACGGAACTGTTGGCGGCTTGGCGATTCGATCGGCCTGTCATGGACGGGGGAGGACGCACGCAGTCCTCCCCCCACACTGACGCCTCAGCTCTCCACCCGCCACACCTGATCGGCCGGAGTCCAGTCGCTCAGCTCGGCGGGCTGGAACCACAGGCCGATCTCAAAGGCAGCGGTTTCGGGGGCATCAGAGCCGTGGATCACGTTGCGGCCGATGTTCACGGCCAGATCGCCGCGGATCGTGCCGGGCTCGGCCTCCAGGGGCTTGGTGGCACCGATTAGCTTGCGAGCGCTAGCGATCACGCCGTCGCCCTCCCACACCATCGCCACCACGGGGCCGGAGGTGATGAACTCCACCAGGCCGGCGAAGAAGGGGCGCTCGCGGTGCACGCCGTAATGGCTCTCAGCCAGCTCACGGCTGGGGGTGAGCTGCTTGAGGCCCACCAGCTTGAAGCCCTTGCGCTCGAAGCGGCCGAGGATCTCGCCCACCAGACCACGCTGCACCCCGTCGGGCTTGATGGCGATGAAGGTGCGTTCGGCGGCCATGGAAGAGAGAGCGCGGGATCCGGCTCATCGTGTGCGCCGGCCCTGCCCCTTGGCAAGCAAGCCAGCGCGAACAGGAGCACATCACGGCGATGGCAAATGGCAGCCTCAGCGATCAGGGCATCAAACCAGCTGGTGGGCATCGAGGTGTGCTCCCGAAGCGCAGCCTCCCCGGGCCCTCTGCAGCAGATCGTGATCGATGGCAAGGGTGAGATTGGCCATGGGTGCCAAGCACGGCTTCTGGGCAGGACGGGCTCCCAAGGGGTCCCATCCGCGCCGGCACCCCTGACTAGATTCCCCCCATCGCCACTCACCGCAATCCGGGCCTGATGGTGCTCGCCAACCCCACCGGCACCATGACCGCCCAGCCGGCCAGCGCAGCTGCGGCAGCCCCCACGGCCGGCACCTGGACGGCCGCCGACGGCGCCGCCCTCTACGGCCTCGACCGCTGGGGTGATCCCTATTTCTCTGCCAACGCCCGCGGCCATGTGTGCGTGCAGCCCCAGGGGGAGCGGGGCGGCTCCCTCGATCTGGTGGAGCTGGTGCGGGAGCTGCGCGGGCGCAACCTCAGCCTGCCGCTGCTGATCCGCTTCGACGACATCCTGGAAGACCGGCTGGAGCGGCTGCACGGCGCCTTCGAGCGGGCGATCGCCCAGTACGGCTACGGCGGCCGTTACCAGGGCGTGTTCCCGGTGAAGTGCAACCAGCAGCGCCACGTGGTGGAGCAGCTGATGGAGAGCGGCAGGCGCTGGCATTTCGGCCTGGAGGCCGGCAGCAAAGCGGAGCTGCTGATCGCCCTGTCCCTGGTGGACGACCCCCAGGCCCTGCTGATCTGCAACGGCTACAAGGACCAGCGCTACATCGAAACGGCGATCCTGGCCCGGCGCCTCGGCCGCCAGCCGGTGGTGGTGATCGAGCAGGCCGACGAGGTGGGCCGGATCATCGCCGCCAGCCGCGCCCTGGGGGCGGCGCCGCTGATCGGCATCCGCGCCAAGCTGGCCACCCGCAGCACCGGCCGCTGGGGCAGCTCGGTGGGGGAGAAGGCCAAGTTCGGCCTGTCGGTGCCCGACCTGCTGGCCACGGTGGAGGCCCTGCGCGAGGCCGATCTGCTCGGGGAACTGCGGCTGCTGCACTTCCACATCGGCAGCCAGATCAACGACATCGCCGTGCTCAAGGACGCCCTGCAGGAGGCGGGCCAGATCTACGCCGAGCTCACCCGCCTGGGGGCGCCCATGGGCTACCTGGATGTGGGCGGCGGCCTGGGCATCGACTACGACGGCAGCCGCACCGCCACCGCCGCCTCCAAGAACTACTCCCTGCAGAACTACGCCAACGACGTGGTGGCCACCGTGCGCGAGTGCTGCGAGGGGGCCGGCATCGCCGTGCCCACCCTGGTGAGCGAGAGCGGCCGGGCGCTCGCCAGCCACTTCTCGGTGCTGGTGTTCGACGTGCTCGGCGCCGGCGGGCTGCCCAGGGCGGTGCCGGCGCCATCGGGCGAGGAGGCCCTGATCCTGCGCAACCTGCGCGACACCCACGCCGCGATCAGCGCCATCTCCGCCGATGATGCGACGGCGATCGGCGAGGGGCTTGAGCGGCTGCAGGAGGCCTGGAACGACGCCCTCAAGTTCAAGGACGACGCCATGGCCGCCTTCCGCCTGGGCTACCTGAGCCTGCCGGAGCGGGGCCTGGCCGAACAGCTCACCTGGGCCTGCTGCCAGGGCATCGCCGAGCGGCTGGCCCTGCTGCCGGCGGACGCCCCGGTGCCCGACGAGCTGCGGGCCCTGCCGGCCGCCCTGGCCTCCACCTACTACGCCAACCTCTCGGTGTTCCGCTCGGCGCCGGACACCTGGGCGATCGACCAGCTGTTCCCGGTGCTGCCGCTGCAACGCCTGGATGAGCCCCCCAGTCGCCTGGGCAGCTTCGCCGATCTCACCTGCGATTCCGACGGCAAGCTGGCCCGCTTCATCAATCCAGATGGGCGATCCGGGAGGGGCCAGGTGAAGACCCTGCTGGAGCTCCACCCCCTGCGCGCCGGCGAGCCCTACTGGGTGGGCCTGTTCCTGGCCGGCGCCTACCAGGAGGTGATGGGCAACCTGCACAACCTGTTCGGCAGCACCGATTCCGTGCACATCCGCGTGGCCCCGGGCGGCGGCTACCGGGTGGATCATGTGGTGCGCGGCGACACCAATGCCGAGGTGCTGCAGGCGATGGAGCACGACCCCCAGCTGCTGCTGGAGCGGCTGCGCATGGCCAGTGAAACGGCCATCGCCCAGGGGCAGCTGGCCATCGGCGACGCCCGCCTGCTGATGGACCACCTGGAAACCAGCCTGCGCCAGACCACCTACCTGCAGGGCTGAGGCCCAGGACGGCGGCGCCCCCAGAAAGGGGAGGTTGTGCAACTCGCCGAGGTTGAAGGCGGCTTCCGGCACCTCCAAGCGAAAGCCGAAGGGGGGTCGGGCTGCTGGACCGGCTGGCGGGGGATGCGGTGCCAGGGCCGATCGGCGGCACCGCTGATCGCCATGGCGATGGCGAGGATGTCCGGAAGCGTTCGGTCGGAGACTGCAACGGCCCTCGATGGAAGCCGCGATGGGCCGGAATCGGACGATGGACTCGGCGCTGCCTCACACCAGGGCCAGGCCCAGCCAGCGACAGGCAATCAGAACCCACACCATCTTGCAGAACAGATGCAGGAACTGGTCGGTGCCCAGACCAAACAGGCCCCGGCACTTCAGGTGGTCGATCAGGGCGTGAACCAGCCACTCGGCCATGCCCAGCACCGGCAGACCTGTGAGCAAAGCCACCAGAA
Organism: Prochlorococcaceae cyanobacterium; assembly: GCA_044374745.1. Classification (GTDB taxonomy): domain Bacteria; phylum Cyanobacteriota; class Cyanobacteriia; order PCC-6307; family Cyanobiaceae; genus NIES-981. The sequence continues at coordinate 71,829 of JBILNZ010000003.1, forward strand.
AGCCATGGATACCGGCATGGGCGGTGAGCCACCAGGGCCAGGGGAGTGTTTCGTCCCGGCCCGCACATTTCTCCATGGCCATCCGATCACTCTGGAGGCCGAAATCCCCCATGAAGTGGCCCATTGCCAGCAGCACAAACAGGGCGTACCCGGAGGTGATCGGCATGGCGTAGGGAGGAGACGGAATGCGGTCAGCTGACGCAGAAACGCACGAACAGGGTGAGCCGATCAGTGGGCTGGGGCAGCTCGGCTGGATCGAACGGCGGAGCATCCGCAGCCATCCCCCGGAGCATCACAGGCCTTGGGTCATGGCCCTCCAGGCGCACCTCCAGGGGGTGAACGGAACCGCGGCCGAGCACACCGGCCAGCTCCCGCGCCTGCCTGAGGGCATCCTGATACGCGACCCGCAACAACCGGGCCCGCACCGCGGCAGCACCAGAAGGATCGGCCTCGGCCGCGACTGGATTGAGCCGCACCCCCTCCAGCCCCCCCACCTGGCGCACGTAGGACTGCAGCTGGGACGGTGCCAGCTGACCACTCACCTGCAGGCTGGCGACCACCCGTCGACCAGCCGATCCGGGCCCCGTGGACTGTTCCCAGCTGCTGGGGGAACTGACCCGCAGCTCCTGCACCTTCAGGGCCTGGAGCTGCTGTCGCACGGCGGCCAGCCGCCGCTGCAGCTCCGCCAGGGCGGCATCGGCCGTGGCGGCCTTGGCCTCCAGCCCGAGCGACACGGCCAGCCGCTGGGTGTCGCGCTTCTGCTCTGCGCTGCCGCGCGCCTCCAGCAGGGTGCCGTTGCACTGCTGCTGCACCAAAGACTGGGGCTGGGCGGAGGGTGGATGAAGCAGAGCGAAAGCCACCATCTGGACCGAGCACGCCGACAACAGCCAACGCAGCAGACCTGAGGGAGTGGGGGTGGTCATGGCAGCAAGAGCGTGCAACCAGTGCATCGCCAACGGTGATCCATCCAGCTTGGCCAGAGAGCGGATCCCGCGCTGCCATACCAGTGAACGCGTCTACCTTGCGCTCCGATGACCGGATGAACCGAGGAGTCAGGCTCCGAAGCCCGAGGGAGGGGAATTGGGAAAACCCCCACCAGCGAACCACCGGCGGGGGCGAGCACACCTGGCGTGCATCGCCCACAAGGGATGCACCGCGCAGTGAGGTGGTTCGTCAATCAGATCAGATTGGCCTGGATGTTGTTGGCAAGAGACTGACCAGACAACGTGCCACTTGTAACCCGTGCCACCAGGTCATTACTGAATTGATCACCCAGGATACCTGTGCTGCGGACTGTCTGGACCACATCCCAGGTGTTTGCACTGACCTGGAAAAGCAGCACCCCATTTGGATTGGCAACATCAAGCTTGTCCTGAGTGCGACCGCTGTGCCAATCTTTGATCTGTGCAAAATCATTGCTGCCACCATTCTGGTATAGACCAGATACCACAAACGTATCCGAACCAGCACCTCCGGTGAGCTCGTCCTTCTCAAAGATGCTCAGCGAGGACGATGCGGCTTGCCCCCTCTGCAGATCATTGCCTGCTCTGCCAAAGAGCTCGTCATTACCTGAGCCGCCATACAGATAATCAATACCGCCGCTGGCTTCCGGATCATCTCCATACAGAGTGTCATTACCCGAGTCGCCATACAGATAGTCAACACCATTTCCGCTGTTACTATTGCCGAAGAGCTGATCGTTTCCATCACCTCCATAGAGGATATCATTATCAAGTTGCCCATAAAGAAAGTCATTGCCACCGTCGCCATACAGTCGATCATTGCCGGCGCCACCAAACATACGATCACTGCCCTGAAAACCCAAGGAAATGACAGTGGAACTACTGCGATCGCCGTACATCACATCATTACCACCATCGCCGACAATAATGTCATCACCAGCGTATCCATACAAGCTGTCCGAAGAAGTCAAGGACGCTGTATTTTGTACTTTCTTGACGAAGCCCAGGGGAAACTGGATGGTGTCGTTGTCGTTGAGATTGGTGCCGTGGATGGTTGCCATTGGAGAAATCTCCGTTCGGGACTTCTCAAGAATCGCCAAATCTCCCCTGCGACATGTTGATCTGAATCAACAGCTCCTGTGATCTTCCTCACAGGGGCAACGGGGCCGGCTGCAGGTTGGGCTGGATTCACCCAGGCAACCGCTCCCAGCGGCTGGCCGCCAGCAATCCACGCTTGATCAGGGGCTGAAGATCCACGATCCGCAGGCTGCCGCGCTCCTCCAGCACTGCGCCCCGGCTGCGCAGTTTGCTCAGGGTTCGGGAGGCGGTTTCCCGCGCCAGTCCGGCCAGCAGCCCCAGCTCCCGCTGGGCCAGGGGCGGAATCAGGGCCTGCGGATCATCAGCAACCGAGCTGCGCCGGGCCAGGTAGGCCAGTGCCGCCAGCAGGCGGCTGGTGGCATCACTGCTCTGGAGCGCGAAGCGCTGATTGAGATCCCGCAGCCGGGAAGCCTCCAGTCTTGCCAGGGCCAAGGCCAAACCCACCTCCTGCTGCAGAAGCCCCTTAAACGGCGCTCCCCTCAGCTTGAGCACCGTCACCGGCGTCAGGGCCACCACATCGGCGGCACGAGCAGCCCCATCAAGAACAGCCATCTCCCCGAACACCTCCCCCTCCCCCAGCACCGAGAGCACCACCTCTTCGCCATCAGCGGTGAACGTGCGTACCTTCGCCATACCGCTACGCAGCAGGAACAGCGACTCCCCCCAGTCCTGCTCCAGCACGAACACCTGATCCGCCGCGTGGCTGCTCTCGCGGTGCCGGTCCAGCAGCAGGGTGCACTGCTCCAGGCTCAGCCCTTTAAACAAAGGAAGGGCCTGCAGCTCAGCAGCGGCGAAGGGGGTCATCGGGGTCAGCGACAAGGGCCAGGCCTCAAGCCAACTCGGCGACCAACTGCTCCCGCGCCTGCTCCAGCGCCCCATCCAGGGCGGCGCCATCGCGGCCACCGGCCTGGGCCAGGTTGGGCCGGCCGCCGCCGCCACCGCCGCAGAGTTTGGCGATGCCACCGATGAAGGCACCGGCCTTGGGGCCGGCGGCGATCACGGCCTTGCCGAAGGCCGCCACCAGGATCACCTTGGCCTGATCAGCGGGGTCGGGCAGGCCGCCGAGCACCACCGCCGCCCCGTCGCCCAGCTGGTCGGCCAGCCCCTGGGCCGCCCCCTGCAGTCCGGTGCCGTCCACGCCATCGAGGCGGGCCACCAGCAACTGGAAGGGTTGGCCATCGGCACCAGCCCCCACTGCCTGCGCCTGGGCCGCCAGCGCCGAAGCCTTGGCCGCCGCCAGCTCGGCGCGGGCCGCCGCCAGGGCCTTCTGGGTGGCCTTGAGCTCGTCGGCCAGTTGGCCCACCCGCTCCACGATCTCGCCGGGCTGGGCCTTGAAGCGCTCGGCCAGGGGCTTCACCACTGCCTCGCGCTCCTTGAGATAGGCGAGCACCGCCGGGCCGGCCACCGCCTCAATGCGGCGGATGCCGGCGGCCACGCCGCTCTCGGCCACGATCTTGAACACGCCGATCTCGGCGGTGTTGGCCACGTGGGTGCCGCCGCAGAGCTCCATCGACACGCCGGGCACATCCACCACCCGCACCACGTCGGCGTATTTCTCACCGAACATCGCCACGGCTCCGGCCGCCTTGGCCTGCTCGATCGCCATCTCCTGCACCACCAGATGGTGGGATTCCGAGATCCAGCCATTGATCAGCGCCTCGATCTGCTCCAGCTCCTCAGGCGTCACGGCCCGGGGGCAGTGGAAGTCGAAGCGCAGGCGATCGAAATCCACCAGCGAGCCGGCCTGGCCGATGCCCGGATCCACCACCTGCTTGAGCGCCGCCTGCAGCAGGTGGGTGGCCGTGTGGTTGGCCTGAGCGCGGCGGCGGCAGCCGGCGTCCACCCGGGCGGTGAGCAGGTCGCCCACCGCCACGCTGCCGCGCTCGATCCGGCCGCTGTGCACGAACACCGAGCGATTGCGGCTCACCCCCTCGATGCTCACGATCACGCCCGCATCCACGCTGGTCTGGTCGCCGCCGCCCAGCAGCACGCCCCGGTCGCCCACCTGGCCGCCGCCCTCGCCATAGAAGGGGGTGGAATCGAGCACCAGCTGCACCTGGTCGCCGGCCGTCGCCCGCTCAGCGGGCTCGCCGTTCACCACCAGGGCCAGCACACAGCTGGGGTGCTCCAGGGCCTCGTAGCCCTTGAAGGCGGTGGCCTCAGCCGTGGCCGCCACCTGATCGATCGCCTCCTGCAGGGTGAGGTCGATACTCACCGCCGCGGCCTTGGCCCGCTGGCGCTGCTCCTCCATCGCCGCCTCGAAGCCGGCGGTGTCCACCGTGAGGCCGTGCTCCTCGGCGATCTCCTCGGTGAGCTCCAGCGGGAAGCCGTAGGTGTCGTAGAGCTCGAAGGCCTGCTCACCGCTGATCTGCCGCGGCTTGCTGGCCAGCACCTCGGTCAGCAGCTTCTCGCCGCGCTCGAGGGTTTCCAGGAAGCGGGCCTCTTCGCGCTGCAGCTCGGCCAGGATCACCTCGCGGCGCTCCACCAGCTGGGGATAGGCGCCCTGCATCAAGGCGATCGACGCCTCACCCATGGCCGTGAGGAACGGCTTGTCGATGCCGAGCAGGCGCCCGTGGCGCACCACGCGGCGCAGCAGCCGGCGCAGGATGTAGCCGCGGCCCAGGTTGCTGGCGGTCACGCCATCACAGATCAGCTGGGTGATGGCGCGGCTGTGGTCGCCAATCACCTTGAGCGATGTCTTGCCCTTCTCGTCGAGGGCGCGGTAATCGACACCGGCCAATCCCGCCGCCGTCTCGATCAGCGGGTAGATCAGGTCGGTTTCGTAGTTGTTGGGAACGGCCTGCAGGATCTGGGCCATGCGCTCCAGGCCCATGCCGGTGTCGATGTTGCGGTTAGCCAGCGGCGTGAGGGTGCCCTCGGCGTCGCGGTTGTACTGCATGAACACCAGGTTGTAGAACTCGATGAAGCGCGAGTCGTCCTCCAGATCGATGGCGTCGTCGCCGCGTTCGGGCTTGAAGTCGTAGTAGATCTCCGAGCAGGGGCCGCAGGGGCCGGTGGGGCCGGAGGCCCAGAAGTTGTCGGCCTCGTCCATGCGGATGATCCGCTTGGGGTTCACGCCGACTACGTCACGCCAGATCGCCTCGGCCTCGTCGTCTTCGCGGAACACACTCACCACCAGGTTCTGCGGGGACAGGCCAAACACCTCGGTGCTCAGCGCCCAGGCCCACTGAATCGCCTGCTCCTTGAAGTAGTCGCCAAAGGAGAAGTTGCCGAGCATCTCGAAGAACGTGTGATGCCGCGCCGTGCGGCCGACGTTTTCGATGTCGTTGGTGCGGATGCACTTCTGGCTGCTGGTGGCCCGCGGCGCCGGCCGCTCCTGCTGGCCCAGGAACACCGGCTTGAACGGGAGCATGCCAGCGATGGTGAGCAGCACCGTGGGGTCGTCGGGCACCAGCGAGGCGCTGGCCATCGGTTTGTGGCCGCGCTGCTCGTAGAAGGCCAGGAAAGCGGCGCGAATCTCGGCGCCGCTGCGGGGACGGCCGACGCCTGTGGCTGGGCGGGAAGTGGCGGCGGCCATGGCGGAGCGAAAAAGCCTGGAGTGGGCATGATCGCTCAGCGCAGGCGATGCGGCAGGCGCCGGCGATAGGCCTGGAACAGGTCGCAGGCCTCATCGCGCAACTCCTGATCGAGCACCAGGCCCTTGCCGGCGAGCACCGGCCCGCCGGGCTGGCCAGCCGGAAACACCCGCTGCCAGCTCTGCCCCCACACCCGCTGGGCAAAGCGACTGTTGCTGGCCGCCAGCCGCTGCTGCAACAGCGCCGGCAGCCGCCCCTGCCAGCCATCGAAGCGCTCGGCCACCCAGCCCCGCTGCCGGGCCCGCTGGCGCACCTGCTCCACCAGCCGGTTGAGGCCATGGCCGGCGATCAGCTGGTTGCGGCGCACGGGCAGCCGGTCGAGCTCACCGTTGAGCAGGTAGGCCAGGCCCAGCCCACGCCGCCCCAGCTGTTCATTGGCCTGGTCGGCCGGGGCGTCCCGCCAGCCCTCCCCCGGTGGCGGCAGCTCCAGCAGCTCGATCAACTGGCTGAAGGGGTCCTGCTGGCGTGGCCGGAAAGGCAGAAAGCTCTGGCGCAACCCCTCGGTCGCCAGGAGGGCGGCGAAGCGCTGCTCGAAGTTGAGCAGTTGGGGAGCCTGGTGAATCCAACGCCGCCGCGCCGGCCCGCGCAGGCGGCGGCCATCGAGTTGGGCCCGCACGTAGGCCCGGAAGCTGGGGGCGCCATAGAGCCGGCCCAGCCCGTGGGCGTACAGCGAATTGAGCAGGTCGGCCTGGGGGCGCACAAAACTGATCACGTGCAGGTCGAAGCCCTGCAGCAAGCAGTGCTGGCGCAGCGCCGCCAGGAGCTGAGGGTCCCGGATGAGGGGCACGAAGTGCTCGGCGCTGAGCAGCAGATCACCGCTCCAGCGGCGCTGCTGGCTGAGCAGCCGCTCCAGCGCCTGGAACCGGCCGGCCTGCAGGGTCCGGGCCAGGTGGCGGTGCGAGCGCTCCCGCCAGGGGGTTGGATAGCGCAGCCCTTCCCGCTCCAGGATGGGCCGATTGGCGTGCAGGCGCGCCTGCAGATAGGTGCTGGCCGTCTTGTGGGGCCCGGCGTGCAGGTGCAGGGTGCGCTGGGGCGGCCGCAACGGTCCCGGACTCATGGGCACTGCTACGGGCCTGCGCAGGGCATGATCGCCCAGCAAGAGGACCGTTTCGCCCCCAGGGCCGCCGCGTGAGCCAGCTCCCTGCATCGCCATCCCGCCAGCAGCTGCGGCTGCAGTCGATCGCCTGGGCCCTGGGCGCCGGGCTCACCGCCCTGCTGCTCGGCCTGCCCCTGGGGCTGGAGTCGGCGCTGCGGGCAGGCGGCTGCGGGCTCTTCTACGGCCTGCTGGCCTTCCACCTGCAGCGGGTCGACCCCGATGACAGCCACCTGCAGGCCGGGCTGGTGGGAGCCGTCTGCGGCATCCACAGCCTCGGTCTGCCGGCCACCGCTCCCTGGCCGGAAGGGCAGGCCTGGCAAGCGGCCCTGGGGGCGGTTGCGCCAACTGTGATGATGGGGCTCATTCGTGCCTGGTTGCCGCTGGTCGGCGCCGCCCTGCTGCTGCACCTGTCACTGCAGCTGCTTCGGCACAGATCACGCCCGGTCGCCTCCAGCGACCTGTCGGCCCGCCGGCCCTGATGACCCTGGGATGAGCCTGCTGCACGCCACCTGGCTGTTTCCCCCCGAAGGGGCAGGCGGTCGCCTGTTCATCTGGGCGGACACCTGGAAAGTGGCCAGCCCTGTGCAGCCTGGCCACGAGGCCCCGGAGCATCCATTCGCCCTTACCCCGGACGAGGTGGCCGACTGGCTGGACGACAACGGCTACTGGAACGAGGCCCTGCGCCCCGCCCGCGCCACCCTCACCCTGCCCAGCCGCACCCAGGCCAGCCGCGGCCGCAGCAGCAGCCACAAGGGCTGGAGCGGCCTGCCCCTGCAGGCCGGCGAGCCCATCCCCAAACAACTGGAATGGTGGCCCTGGCAGGTGGAGGGCTGGGCCCTCGATCCGGCCGGCGCCGCCGAGTGGCTCAGCGGTCTGCCCCTGGCCGCCGGCCACCCGGACATGGCCGACGACCTGCGCTGGTGGACCCACCTGCAGCGCTGGGCCCTGAGCCTGATTGCCCGGGGCCGCTGGCTGCCCCAGATCGAAGACGGCATCGCCCGCTGGCTGCCCCTGCTCAACCGCGAGGGCGACCGGCGGCGGTTGGAAGAGCTGGCGATCGGCATCCCCCAGGTGGCCACCTGTGCCCTCGCGGCAGGGCCCGAGGGCGACCCGGCCCTGGCCTGTCGCCGGCCGGGCAGCGGCCGGCTGCGGGTGGCCAGCCTGCTGGAGGCCCTGCTCGACGGTCAGCTGCGGGCGGGGTTCCGGCCGCAGAGCGAGGGGCTCGACCCGCTGCTGCTGGCCTGGCAGAAGGCCCTCGGCAAGGGCGATGGCCAGCTGCACCTCGACGAGGAGGACCTCGAACGCCTGATCATCGCCACCCACCACTGGCGCGAGGCCGTGGCCGGGCGGGTGGCCCCGGCCCGTGCCTGCCTGGAGCTGTTCACCCCCGCCGAAGGGGAGGAGCTGTGGGAGCTGAAATTCAGCCTGCAAGCAGAGGCCGATCCCAGCCTGCGGGTGCCGGCCGCCGTGGCCTGGACCGCCGGGGATCGCACCCTGCAGTTGGGTGAGGTGGCGGTGCCCCAGCCCAGTGAACTGCTGCTCGAGGGCCTGGGAAGGGCCCTCACCGTGTTTGAGCCGATCGAGCGCGGGCTGGATGCCACCACACCCGAAGCGATGCAGCTCACTCCGGCCGAGGCCTTCGTGCTGGTGCGCACCGCCGCCAGCCGGCTGCGTGACGTGGGCGTGGGGGTGATCCTGCCGGCCAGCCTGGCGGGGGGCCTGGCCAGCCGGCTCGGCCTGGCGATCCGGGCCGAATTGCCGGAGTCATCGCGCGGCTTCACCCTCGGCGAGACACTGGTGATGAGCTGGGACTTCATGATCGGCGGGGTGACGCTCAACCTGCGCGACCTGGAGCGGCTGCAGAGCAAGCGCAGCCCGCTGGTGCAGCACAAGGGGGCCTGGATCGAGCTGCGCCCCGCCGATCTCAGGAACGCCGAAAAATTCAGCGTGACCGATCCCGGGCTCAGCCTGGACGATGCCCTGCGGCTCACCGCCAGCGACGGCGACACCTTCCACCGCCTGCCGGTGCACCGCTTCGAGGCCGGCCCGCGGCTGCAGGCGGTGCTGGAGCAGTACCACCAGCAGAAGGCCCCCGATCCGCTGCCAGCCCCCCCCGGCTTCTCCGGCCAGCTGCGCCCGTATCAGGAGCGGGGCCTGGGCTGGCTGGCTTTCCTGCATCGCTTCGACCAGGGCGCCTGCCTGGCGGACGACATGGGCCTGGGCAAGACGATCCAGCTGCTGGCCTTCCTGCAGCATCTCAAGGCCGAAGAGGAGCTGAAGCGCCCCGTGCTGCTGGTGGCTCCCACCTCGGTGCTCACCAACTGGAAGCGGGAGGCGGAGGCCTTCACCCCCGAGCTGGGGGTGAAGGAGCACTACGGCCCGCGCCGCCCCAGCACGGATGCGGCCCTGAAGAAGGCCCTCAAGGGCGTCGACCTGGTGCTCACCAGCTACGGCCTGCTCCAGCGCGACAGCGAACTGTTGGAGAGCATCGACTGGCAGGGGGTGGTGATCGACGAGGCCCAGGCGATCAAGAATCCCAGCGCCAAGCAGTCGATGGCTGCCCGCGACCTGGCCCGGCCAGGCCGCGGCAGCCGCACTGGCCGTTTCCGCATCGCCCTCACCGGCACCCCCGTGGAGAACCGCGTCAGCGAGCTCTGGGCGCTGATGGACTTCCTCAACCCGAAGGTGCTGGGCGATGAGCCCTTCTTCCGCCAGCGCTACCGCCTGCCGATCGAGCGCTACGGCGACATGGCCTCCATGCGCGATCTCAAGAGCCGGGTGGGCCCCTTCATCCTGAGGCGGCTCAAGACCGACCGCTCGATCATCTCCGACCTGCCCGAAAAGGTGGAGTTGCACGAGTGGGTGGGGCTCAGCCCCGAGCAGAAGAAGCTCTACGAGCGCACCGTGGAACAGAGCCTCGATGCCATCGCCCGCGCCCCGCTCGGCCAGAAGCACGGGCAGGTGCTGGCCCTGCTCACCAAGCTCAAGCAGGTGTGCAACCACCCCGCCCTGGCCCTGGGCGAGGACGTGCAGGCGGCGGTGGGCACCGGGGCGGCAGCGGGCTTTGCGTCCCGCAGTGCCAAGGTGCAGCGCCTGGAGGAGATCCTTGAGGAGGTGATCGAGGCGGGCGACCGGGCCCTGCTGTTCACCCAGTTCGCCGAGTGGGGCCACCTGCTCAAGGCCCATCTGGAGCGCACCTGGCGCCAGGAGGTGCCCTTCCTCTACGGCAACACCAGCAAGGCCGAGCGCCAGGCGATGGTGGATCGCTTCCAGGACGACCCCCGCGGGCCCCAGCTGTTCCTGCTCTCGCTCAAGGCCGGCGGCGTGGGCCTCAACCTCACCCGGGCCAGCCATGTGTTCCACATCGACCGCTGGTGGAACCCGGCCGTGGAGAACCAGGCCACCGACCGCGCCTACCGCATCGGTCAGACCAACCGGGTGCTGGTGCACAAGTTCATCACCAGCGGCTCGGTGGAGGAGCGCATCGACCGGATGATCCGCGAGAAGTCGAAGCTGGCCGAGGAGATCGTGGGTTCGGGCGAAGACTGGCTGGGTGGCATGGACGTGGGTCAGCTCAAGGACCTGGTGGCCCTGCAGGGGGAGGATTGAGCGGGTGGCCGGCATCGACCTCTACTGCGAACGGCTGGGCCCGGGCCTGCTGGCCGAACCGGTGAATGCCGTGACCAACGGGGCGTTTCTGCTGGCGGCCTGGCAGCTGCAACGGCTGGCTCGCCGAAATGGCAACCATGATCGCGGGGTGCTGGCCCTGGCCGCCCTGGCCCTGGCCATCGGCATCGGCAGCAGCCTGTTCCACACCTTCGCCACCGCCTGGGCGCTGGCGGCCGATGTGCTGCCGATCCTGCTGTTCCAGCTGGTCTTCCTGCTGCTCTACCTGCGCCGGCAGCTTGGCCTGGAGCAGCCCGCCGCGCTGGGCCTCTGCCTGGCCTTCCTGCTGGCCTGCCTGGCGGTGCGCGGCCTGCCGCCCCTGCTCAATGGCTCGCTGGTCTATGCCCCCACCCTGGCGGTGCTGGCCCTGCTGGGCTGGCATCAGCTGCGCCGCCAGGGGTCGTGGCTGCTGGCGGGAGCCGCAGGGGTGTTCAGCCTGTCCCTGCTGCTGCGCAGCCTGGACAATGCGCTCTGTCCGCTCTGGCCGGTCGGCACCCACCCGTTCTGGCACCTGCTCAACGCGGCAGTGCTGGTGCTCAGCGGCCAGGCCCTGGTGAGGGCTGGCCGGAATAATGGAGCCATCTCCGTGGTGCGGCGATGACTGTTTCCTCCCCCGCCATCAACACCCAGCTGGGTGACGAGGGTCTGGGCCAGCAACCCTGGTGGGTGGAGCAGTGGATGGAGCTGATCCACGGCTACCGCTTCAAGAAGCGCTTGGAGCGCGCCTGGGAGTATGCCCGCTCCGGCAACGTCACCTCCATCCGCTTCGAGGGGCGGCGGGTGCATGCCCGGGTGCAGGGCAGCGGTGAGGAGCCCTACAAGGTGAAGCTCTGGCTCGACGTGCTCAACGACGAGGACTGGGGCTATGTGCTCGACGCCCTCACCCAGAAGGCGCGCTGGTCAGCCCAGCTGCTGGCGGGCGTCATGCCCCAGGACATCGAGCGCGCCTTCGCCGCCAGCGGCAAGCGCCTGTTCCCGTTCAAATTGCAGGAGGTGCGCAGCGAGTGCAGCTGCCCCGACAAGGCCAACCCCTGCAAGCACGTGAGTGCGGTGTTTTACCTGATGGGCGACCGCTTCAGCGAAGACCCGTTCGTGCTCTTCCAGCTGCGCGGCCGCACCCGCGCCCAGCTGCTCGGCGATCTGGCCAAGCGGCGCCGCCGGGCCCTGGCCAAGCAGGCGCGCCAGGCCCGCGCCCGCGGCGAGGAGGAGGCGAGCGGGGGCAGCGCCCAGCAACCGGTGCACAGCGCGATCACCGACCCGAGCCGCTGGTGGCGTTACGACGCCGCCCTCGACCCCGACCTGGTGGTGATCACCCCGGCCCTGGAGGGGGACACCGGTCTGGATGCGGCAGGTCCCTTGCCGCTGGCCGAGTCGCCCCAGTTTCCGGAGGCCAACCAGCGCTTCCTCGCCCACGTGCGCGAGCACGGCCAGGCGCTGGCCGCCCTGGCCATGGCCCGGGCGATGGACAACGGCCAGGACGGCACCCAGGAGAGCGCCACAGCCCGTGATGACGGCAGCGGCTGAACCCAGCACGCCCGGCTGGTTGAGCCCAGCCAGCCAGGTGCTGGTGGGCCATCTGCTGAGCAGCCACGAGCAGGCCTTCGCCAGGCCTCTCCTGGCTGGCCTGGCCGCAGACGCCACCCCGCTGCAGCTGAGCCAGGCCCTGTTTGCTGCCGCCACGGTGGTGCTGGCCCACGACGGCGCCGATCCCGGCGGAGATCCGGGCCCCCGGCTGATCTACGCCAACCGGGCGGCCCTGCAGCTGTGGCGCCGCCCCTGGGCTGGGCTGGTGGGCATGCCGTCGCGGCTCACCGCCGAGCCGGCCGAGCGGGCCACTCGCGCCCAGGCCCTGCACAGCGTTCAGCGCCTTCAGGCCATTGCCGACTACAGCGGCATCCGCATCGACACCCAGGGGCGCCGCTTCCGGATCAGCGGCGCCAGGGTCTGGACCCTGCCGGGCGGCCAGGCGGCTGCCTTCAGCACCTGGCACTGGCTCTGACCCAGGCGGGGCAGATCTTGCCGGATCATCTAACGGCTGATAGACCCACAAAACCCGACCTATCCAGACGTATCGCTCCATACAAAGCCCCGGCAATTTCGCAAACCTGGAGATGTGTCTCAACCGACATCGGCGGCCGTTTTTAAATCCGCCTTAACTGGTTTGCCGAGGTGGATTGAGAGGGTTGGGTAAAGTCCTCTGATCCAAGATCGTGGCCCTGGTTTTCAGCCTGCTTGATCCTGCCGTCGCCGCCGCGGATGGCGTGATCGACGTTTCGGCGCTCGGTGCCAACGCCGAGATCTCCGCCTACAACCCTGCCAGCGGCTACCTCTACACCGTTGGTGGTGGTTCCGGCGCGATCGTGGTGAGCGACCTGCGCGATGCAGCCAATGTCCAGGCAGTGGCCATCGCCACCCCAGGCGAAGGGATTGAGACGCTCCAGAGCGCAGCCGTCTTCGGCAATCTGCTGGCCATCGCCGTACAGAACACGGTGAAGACCGACCCTGGTTTTGTTCAGTTCTACGACCTGACGAACCCGGCCCTGCCGGTTCACATCAGCACCGTCACCGTGGGCGCCCTGCCCGACATGGTGAAGTTCAGCGCCGATGGCAGCAAGCTGCTGGTCACCAACGAAGGCGAGCCGGATTCGCTGTACACCATCGATCCCGAGGGATCGATCTCGGTGATCAACACCAGCGGCTACCTGGCCGCCACACCCCTTGCTCCGGCCCAGAACGATGTGCAGACCATCGGCTTCGGCGCCTGGGAGAACCGCCGCGCCGAGCTGATCAACCGGGGCATTCGCATCGGCCAGCGCCTGGGCGTCACCACCACTGTGGCCCAGGACATCGAACCCGAAGCGATCGCTATCAGCGCCGACGGCAACACCGCCTGGATCTCCCTGCAGGAGAACAATGCCTTCGCCGTGCTCGATCTCAGTGGTGCCACGCCTGTAATCAGGGAGATCTTCTCGGCGGGCGTCAAGGACTGGAGCCGCGGCGTCGCCAGCGCCGAGAACATCAGCTTCGAGCTGGAGTACGCCGCCGGTGCCGCCAACCAGCCGGCCGACGTGCTGGCCGGTGGACTCTCGGGCCTCACCTTCGCCGGCAAGGAGACCGTCAACGGCACCGAGCTCGACATTTATTACGCGATCACCGACCGGGGCCCCAATGGCGATCTGATCGATGGCAAGCGCGAATTCCTCGATCCTGACTTCCAGCCCAGCATCTACAAGCTGGGCATGAACCGCGCCACCGGCGCCATCACTGAGCTGGGCCGCATCGGCCTCAAGCGGCCCGACGGCACCCCCCTCACCGGCCTGCCCCAGCTGGCAATCAAGGATGACATGCCGATCAATGCCGACGGCAACCCGCTGGCCTACGACCCGTTCGGGATCGATTCGGAAACCATCTCGATCTTCACCCTCAACATCGGCGGCAGCACGCGCCAGGTCTTCGCCGTGGGCGATGAATACAGGGGCCAGATCGGCATCTTCGATGCCACCACCGGCAACCTGATCCAGCGCTACATCCCCGCCGGCCAGAAGGCCCAACTCGGCGCCCAACACAACGTGGGCGGAGCCACCCCGATCGGCGCCGAAACGATCGACATCCTGCCGGCGGTATACGGCAATCGCTGGAGCAACCGCGGCATCGAGGGCATGGCCTTCAACAGCAACGACGGCCTGCTCTACGCCTTCATGCAGAGCCCCCTGGATGTGGACGCCGACGGCAACGGTGTGACGGAAGGGCGCAGCCGCTCCGAACTCACCCGCATCCTGGCGATCGATCCCGCCACGGGCACCCCGGTGAAGGAGCACCTCTACCTGCTCAGCGGCCGCACGGGTCAGGACAAGATCGGCGATGTGGCGTTTGACGCTGAGCGTGGCGTGTTCCTGGTGATGGAGCGCGACAGCAGCCGCAGCCTCACCGGCTTCAAGCATGTGTTTGAGGTGGATCTGCGCGGCGCCAGCGACACCCTGCCGCTCACCACGGGCAACGGCTGGCAGGCCGCGATCGGCGCGGCCAGCCCCGAGCTGCTCGACAACCGCCGCACGCTGATCGACCACGACAGCAATCCGGCAACGGCCGCCCTGTTCAGCACCTCCAGCGCCGACGCCCTGGCCGCCGCCGGGATCCGCCTGGCCCAAAAGATCGAGCTGTTCAACCTGCCCTCGATCGGCGGCACCACCGCCTACGACAAGCCCGAAGGCCTCACCATCCGCGACGACGGCGCGCTGGTGATCAACTACGACAACGACTTCGGCACCGAAGGCGCAGGCGGCAATGCCTTCACGGTGGTGAGCTTCGACGCTGCGGGCTTCGACAGCTCCGATCGCGATGTGAACGGCAGCTCCGGTGGCGGCAACCAGTACCGGCCGATCAGCGGCCTGCCGGTGTGGGGCCTCACCATGCCGGACGGCATTGCCACCTACACCGACGGTCAGGGCCGCAGCTTCCTGCTGGCGGTGGGTGAGGGCGACTCGCGCGAATACCAGCCAGACGAAGGCGATATCTTCTACGACCTCACCCGGGCCAACAGCGACGACGCTGTCAACGGCAGCGCCTTCCTCGACCACCCTGGCGTCAGCGCCCTCAACGCCGCCTTCAACGCCGCCACCGGCATCAGCAGCACCCGCCTCAACCTGCTCAACGACACCGGCGACATCAACGGCGACGGCCTGATCGACAAGGCGTTCAGCATCGGCTCCCGCTCCCTGCGCATCTACGACGACAAGGGCAACGTGGTGTTCGACTCCAGCTCCGCCCTGGAGGACCTGGCCAACAGCCTCGGCTACTTCACCAGCGGCTACAACCGCGACGACGACAAGGGCACCGAGCCCGAGATGGTGGAGATCGCCACCGTGGCCGGCCGCACCTACGCCTTCGTGGCCCTGGAGCGCACCCCCACCAGCGTGGCGGCGGTGTTCGATGTGAGCGACCCCTACAACGTGGCGGCCGTGGATCCGGTGGTGTTCCCCGGCGCCCAGCGGGTGGAGGGCATCACCTTCCTGCGCAGCCCCGCCGGTGAGCCCGCCGGCCTGATCGCCAGCAGCGAGGGCAACGACAAGGTGAGCATCACCAGCGCCGAGCCGCTGGCAGACGGCAGCACCTTCAGGCTGCAGCTGTTCCACCTGGCGGACCAGGAGGGCAACATTTCAGCCCTCGACGATGCCCCCCGCCTCTCGGGTGTCCTCAACGCCCTGCGCGCCCAGGACATCGACCTTGACGGCATCCCCGGCTTCACCAATACCCTCACCCTCTCCAGCGGCGACGCCTGGATCCCGGGCCTGTTCTATGGCGCCTCCGCCCAGGCCTACGGCGCCGTGGGCCGCGGCGATGTGCTGATCCAGAACGCCTTGGGGGTGCAGGCGATCGCCTTCGGCAACCATGAGTTCGATCAGGGCACCGCGGTGGTCAAGGACCTGATCGGAGGCAACAGCGCCGCCGCTTTCACTGGCACCGCCTTCCCCTACCTCAGCGGCAACCTCACCTTCAGCACCGACAGCAACCTCGCCGGCCTGGTGGTGCCCGATGGCCAGGCTCCTCTGCCCAACAGCATCACCGGCAGCGTGGTGTTTGACGTGAACGGCCAGCAGGTGGGCGTGGTGGGCGCCACCACCCCCTGGCTGAAGACCATCTCCAGCCCCGGCAATGTGGGCCTTTCCCCGGCCCCCTTCAGCGGCACCCCCACGTCAGCTGAGCTCGATGCCCTGGCCGCCGAGATCCAGGCCGACGTGGACGCGCTGATCGCCGCCAATCCCGGGCTGAACAAGGTGATCCTGCTGGCCCACATGCAGCAGATCAGCATCGAGCAGGCCCTGGCCGAACGCCTGCGCCATGTGGACATCATCGTGGCCGGCGGCTCCAACACCCGGCTGTTCGACAGCGACGACACCGCCCGCCCCGGCGACAGCGTGCAGGGAACCTATCCGGTGATCAGAACCGATGCCGACGGCAAGCCCGTGGCGGTGGTGAACACCGACGGCAACTACAAGTATCTCGGTCGCCTGGTGCTCGATTTTGATGCTGCCGGCACGATCATCCCGGCCAGCTACGACCCCACCCTCAGCGGCGCCTACCGCACCGATGCCGCCGGCCTGGCGGCCGTGAATGGCGAGGCCTTCATCGACGCCCGCGTGCAGGAGGTGGCCGACAAGCTGCGTGAGGTGATCGTCGCCCAGGAATCGGAGTGGTTCGGCGTGAGCGAGGTGTACCTCAACGGCAACCGCAACCCCGGTGTGCGCAGCGAGGAGACCAACCTCGGCAACCTCACCGCCGACGCCAACCTGGCCTTCGCCCGCTCGATCGACCCCACGGTGATGGTGTCGCTCAAGAACGGCGGCGGCATCCGCAACGCGATCGGCCAGTCGCTGGTGCCCACCGGCTCGGTGGACGGCAAGCCCGACCTGCTGCCCACCGCGGCCGTGTTCGATGCCCAGGGCAATGAGGTGAAGCCGGAGGGCGGCGTCTCCCGCAACGACATCGCCAATGCCCTGAGCTTCAACAACGGCCTGTCGCTGGTCAGCGTCACCGCCGCGGAACTCAAGGCGCTGATCGAGCACGGCATCGCCGCCGGTACGGGCGGGGGCCGCTTCCCCCAGGTGGGCGGCATGGCCTTCAGCTACGACCTCAGCCTCCCCGCCGGCTCCCGGGTGGTGAGCCTGGCGATCCAGGACGATGCCGGCAACGACCGCGACATCGTGGTGCGCGGCGGGGCGCTGGTGGGTGATCCGGCCCGCAGCATCCGCATGGTGACCCTGAACTTCCTGGCCGGCGGCGGTGACAGCTATCCCTTCACCAGCCTCAGCAATCCCGATCGGGTCGACATCACGGCCGCCGATTCGGCTCCCCGCACCGGAGTCGCCACCTTCGCCGCCGACGGTTCCGAGCAGGACGCTCTGGCCGAGTTCCTGGCCGCCAACCACTCCCCAGCCAACCCCTACAGCGCAGCCGACACCAACCAGGCGGACGACACCCGCCTGCAGAACCTGGCTGAGCGCAGCGATGCCGTGATCGATCCGGTTCGCGTCGGCACGGCCGGCGACGACACCACCGTGCCCGGGGCCTCGACCATCCCCGGCTTCGATGGTCTGCTCGACACCGTGTTCAGCGGTGCGGGTGACGACGAGATCGACGTCGCCCTCACCGGCGGAGCCGACAACACGATCTTCGCCGGCTCCGGCGCCAACCTGGTGTACGCCGGCACCCGCGACACCGTGACCGGTGGCAGCGGCATCGATCAGCTCTGGGCCGTCGGCGGCGGCAGCAACCGCCTCAGCGGCCTCGGCGGCAACGACGACTTCGTGATCGGCAGCGCCGCCAACCGCGCCCTCGGCGGCGACGGTGACGACACCTTCACCATCCTCGGTGGAGCCGGCACCAATTACCTCAATGGTGGCGCCGGCAGCGACCAGTTCTGGCTGGTGAGCGGCCCCGGCGACCTGCCCGGAGCCCAGCAGGTGGTGATGGACTTCACCGCCGGCGTCGACACCATCGGCCTGCGCGGTGCCGCCTTCGCTGATCTCAGCTTCAGCCAGAGCGGCGCCAACTCCGTGCTCAGCCTGGCCGGCACCGCCATCGGCGAGTTCACCAACGTGAGCGCCGCCACCCTCAACAATCCGGCCAACTTCGCCTTCGCCTGATTGCCCCTGTGCAGCCAGGAACACATCTCCGTGGTGTTCCTGGCACAGCGAGGATCCGCAGCCTTCTGTTGACTGAAAAGGTGTCCCTTGACTCAGGCGAAAGCCTCAGCAAGACACGACCGAAGATGGGCCTGCTGCACCGTTGGCTCAGGTCTGGCAGATAACAGTTTTTTTTCGACTCGGGTTCTCCTCCCATCCGCGAACCCCTGCTTCTTGTCAACCTCCTCACACACCATGACCCTGATCAAAACCATCGGGCAGACCACGGCCCTGATCCCGGAAGCCAGCACGGCCGACGATCCTTCCGAACTGCTTGACGGCCAGAGCGGTGATACCGATTTTCCCTATGCCAACTTCAAGCCGATCGCCACAATCGGCGAAGTTGATGCGGTCACCAATCAGGCGCTCACTGGATATCCTGATGGCAACGCTGCCTGGCTGAAGGACGACACCACCATCCGGGTTGCCTATCAATCCGAGTCCTACGCCACCAACTCCAACGAAACCTACGGGTGGGAGATGGAGAGCGGTGTCAAGTTCACCGGCTCCCACCTCCACTACGTCGATTACGACCGCGCCAAGTTCTCCGATTTCCTCACCAACGACAGCCCCGCCAGCGAGATGGTGCTGGGCTCCGGCCACCTCTTCAACACGGTCTACAACGTGTTCGGTGAAGAGGTGACCGCCAAGACCACCGACACCAGCGACCTCTCCGGCAAGTGGGGCAACCAGACCAACCCCGACGGCACGATCGTTGAGTTCCTGCCGGCCAAGCAGCTCACGGAAGGCGACTTCTTCTTCCACTCCTTCTGCGGAGCCTTCTACGAACCCGCCAACAAGTACGGCGCCGGCGTGGGCTTCACGGATGACGTGTGGCTGATGGGCGAGGAATGGAACATCGGCAGCAGCATGTTTGCCGACCCCGACGGCGCCGGCCCGCTCAAGGGCTTTGATGTGGCCAACGGCACCATGGGCCTTGCCTCGATGGTGGTGGACCTCAAGAACGAGGTGGCCTACACCGTGCCCGCCCTCGGCCAGGCCGGCTACGAGAAGCTGATGCCGATCAACCCCGGCCACAAGGACTACGTGGTGGTGGTTGCCGCGGGTTACAACCACGACATCAACCCCGCCCCGCTCAAGGTGTACGTGGGTCGCAAGGGATACGACGCCAGCGGCAATCCCCTCAACCTTGCCGATCCCGCCCTCAGCGAGCGCGACCGCTTCCTGGGCAGCAACGGCCTGCTCTACGGCCAGCTCTACGGCATGGCCGCCGACGCCGCCACCTATGCCGACCTGGGCATCACCACGGTGAATGCCGACACCAAGATGCTGGATGCCTACCTGAAGAACGCAGCGGCTCCGGACACGTTCAGCGCCCGTTACTACCCCACCAGCTACCGCTGGAACGGCTTCGACACCCCCGAGGCCGTGAAGGACACCGAGGTGTTCCGCTGGGCCCAGGACGGTGACACCGTCGGCGGCGGCGCCGAGGTGAACGAGCAGCCCGCTGGCTTCACCTTCTTCAACAGCGACACCAAAGTGGAGCATCCGGCCGTGGATCCGGACACCACCCGCTCGCGCTACATCCAGAACCACACCCGCACCGGCGGCCTGCTGGGCATCGAGTTCGCCAGCATCACCGACGAACTCACCAATAACGATCTTGATGGCAACGGCCTGCCCGATTACCTGTCGGCCGATGTCACACGGATCCTGGCCGCCGTTGACGGTGCGCTGACCCTGGACGTGGGCGGCAAAGGCTTGGGCCACTACGACGCCTCCGGCAATCCAAACGGCGCCACTGCCGAGCAGCACATCGAGCTCAAGAACCGGAAGATGAATGATCCCGACGGCCTGATCTGGGTCAAGTCGTCGGATGCCGACGTGCTGATCGTGGACGAAGACTCTGGCAACGACTACGGCGAGCGCAAGTTCGCCCTGGTGATCGACCCCGAAACCCTCAGCGTCGAACCGGAAGCAACCGGCTACTTCCTGGCCCAGGCCGGCGGCAGCAAGAATCCCAGGGCCCTGGCCGGTGCCTCGGCCTATGGCGAAACCTTCGAAACCCCAAGGGGTTCGGAATTCTCCGGCTCCTGGAACGTCACGGCCCTGGTGGCCCGCAAGGCCGATGGCTCCTTCTACAGCCAGGAGGAACTGCAGGGCAACGGCATCCAGACCGTGGAGCAGAGCCGTCCACTCGCCAAGCACCTGTTCATCGGTGTGGTGCAGCAGCCCAGCGAATCAGCCGGTGCTGTGGAAGCCACCAAATCCGATTACGGCGGCCAGGTCTTCCAGTACAGCCTGGAGCTGCCCACCGTGGCGCCCAAGCCCGTGGTCGGCACCAGCAGCGACGACATCCTGCTGCAACCGGGCGACCTCGAAGGCCTCACCCTGATCGGCAACACCATCTTCACCGGCGCCGGTGACGACGAGGTGGATGTGGCCCTCAGCGACGGCTTCGAGAACCAGGTGTTCGCCGGCTCCGGCGCCAACACCGTGTACGCCGGCACGCGCGACGTGATCACCGGCGGCGCCGACAGCGACGCGATCTGGGCCATCGCCGGCGACGGCAACCGCCTCAGCGGCATGGGCGGCGACGACGGCTTCGTGATCGGCAGCTCGGGCAACCGGGCCCTCGGTGGCGATGGCAGCGATGTGTTCACCATCCTCGGCGAGGCCGGCACCAACACCCTCAATGGTGGCAATGGTGCCGACCAGTTCTGGCTGGTGAGCGGCCCTGGCGATCTGCCCATGGCCAAGCAGTTCGTGATGGACTTCAAGGCCGGTGAAGACCTGGTGGGCTTGCGTGGCGTGGCCTTCAGCGACCTCAGCTTCACCCAGGTGGGTGCCGACACCCTGCTGAGCGTGGCTGGAACAGCGGTGGGACATTTCACCAATGTGAGCGCCACGAGCCTGAACAACCAGGCCAACTTCGCAGGTCTTGCAGCCCTGGGCTGATGGATCCCTGATGCCGGTCTCCTCAGGAGAGGAGACCGGCATCACCAGACTTGAAAAGCTTCAGACAGGTTTCGCCCTCCACTTCCCACCTTGAGCCAGACTCATGTCACCTGCAAAGTTGATCGGCTTCGCCTCACTTCCTGCTGACACTTTTTCCAGCGGCCCTGACTCTGGATCAGCTCTGAGCAATCCCACCAATGGCCGTCCTACCCCTTTCAAGGGACAGCCAGTACAGGGATTCAGCGGCGTTCAGTTCAGCAGAGGTGGTGACGGGAATCAATTCCTGTTTCTGTCGGACAACGGCTTTGGCGCGCTCAGCAACAGTGCCGATTACCTGTTGCGTCTTTACCAAGCCGACCCAGCTTTTGCTGGCGTCGAAGGTGGCAATGGCTCGGTTGAACTGGCCGGCTTTATTCAGCTCTCCGACCCTGATAAGAAGGTTCCCTTCAGCATCGTTCGGGAAGGAACTTCTGAACGTTGGCTGACTGGCGCCGATTTTGATGTGGAGTCTGTGGCGATCGCTCCCAACGGCGATCTGTGGATTGGCGAAGAATTTGGACCTTACATCCTTCACTTCGATTCCCAGGGCCGCCTGCTGGATGCTCCTTACGCAACGCCCAATGCTGGTCTCGGCCGCAGCTTCAGCACACTGAATGGCCAGTCGCCTTTGATCATCGGCCATCGCGGTGCCAGCGGCGAACTGCCCGAGCACACCCTTGAAGCCTACCGCCTGGCCATCCTGCGGGGAGCAGAATTCATTGAGCCGGATCTGGTCTCCACCAAGGATGGCCATCTGATTGCCCGGCATGAGCCGAATCTGATCAATACCACCGATGTGGCATCTCACCCCGAGTTCGCCGCACGCAAAACGACGAAGCTGGTGGATGGTGTCGCCGAGGAAGGATTTTTCGCCTCAGATTTCACACTCGCCGAGATCAAGACACTGCGTGCCGTGATGCCCCAGGGCTTCCGCACCCAGATCTTCAACGAAGTATTCGAAGTTCCCACCCTTGTTGAGATCATTTCCCTCGTCAAGGAAATGGAAGCCGTCACCGGCAAGGCAGTGGGCATTTATCCCGAGACCAAGCATCCTACCTTCCACGACTCCCTCGGCCTTTCTCTGGAAGAAAAGCTGATCGATGTGCTGAAGCAGCAACAGTTCACAAATCCAGAGCGTATTTTTATTCAGTCATTTGAGGTTGCGAATCTCAAAGAGCTTCATACCAGCCTGATGCCAAGTGCAGGCCTCGATCTGCGGTTGGTACAGCTCCTCGACGCCTACGACGTCGCCGACGACGGATCACTGATCTATGCGGACGTCAACGCCCGCCCCTACGATTTTGCCGTCAGTGGCGATCAACGCACCTATGCAGATCTACAGACCGTCGCTGGATTGGCAGAGATTGCAAAATACGCCGATGGGATAGGCCCTTGGAAGCCGATGATCCAGGCAACCAAGATTGTAGACGCCAATGGTGACGGAAGTGCCGATGATGTTAATGGCGATGGTGCGGTTAATGGCCAGGATCGTGTGCTTGCGCCCGCCAGTGCGTTGGTCAGCAATGCCCATGCTCAAGGCCTGTTTGTGCATGCCTATACGTTCCGGGACGAAGCACGCTATCTAGCCAGCAATTACGCTGGCAACCCCCAGGCAGAGTTCACGAACTTCATCAACCTTGGCGTTGACGGTTTCTTCACGGATTTTCCGGGCACTGGCGATCTTGTTCGTGACCAGTTGGCCGAATCCCAGGTTCGCTCCCCTCAGAACCCCCTTGTACGCTCCATACCTGAGTTTGAGACCCTCTCAGGCAAAGCACCCATCGTCATCGGCCATCGTGGCGATAGTGGCTCACGCCCTGAACATACGCTCGAAGCTTACAAATCTGCCATTGCGAAGGGCGCTGATTTCATCGAGCCCGACCTTGTTGTCACCAAGGATGGTGTGCTGATTGCTCGCCATGAACCCATGCTTGGTGTTGTGCAGCTTGATGCCAACGGAGCAATCCTGCGAGATGGGAATGGCAATCCTGTACTGAACACTACTGATACCAGCACAGACGTCTACAAACGGCCTGAATTTGCTGGCCTGCTCACCGTAAAGCGTTTAGATGGGGTGCTCAAGGGCGGCTGGTTTGCTGAAGATTTCACCCTTGCGGAAGTCAAGCAGCTCAACGCCATTGAGCGGATTCCCGCCCTGCGTGGAACGGAATTTGACAACGACGGGCTGAAGGTTCCCACCCTCGCCGAGGTCATCCAACTCGTAAAGGATATGGAGACAGGGACAGGCCGTAAGATTGGCATCTATCCCGAAACCAAGCATCCCAGCTATTTCCTGAGCGATGGCAAGCTGCTGGATGGAACCAGCTTGATCAACAGAAACACCAGCCAGATTCTGGTGGATACGCTGAAAGCGAATAACTTCATTGATCCGAGCAGGGTTATTATCCAGTCTTTCGAAGTCAGCAATCTTCAGCAACTGAACAGCACAATCATGCCTGCAGCTGGCATCGACGTGCCACTGGTTCAGTTGTTTGGTGGCAGCGGCAAGCCCTACGACTTTGAGCTGGCCCAAGACACTCGCACCTACGCGAGCCTGGCAACACCTCAAGGCCTTGCCACAATCAAGACCTATGCGGAAGGGATCGGCCCGAACAAGGGCCGTATCCTGCCGATGACCTATCTGGATGCGAACCAGGATGGTGTTCGTGACGACCTCAACAAAGACGGCCAGATCAGTGATGCGGATACCGTGGTTGGTACCGCAACCAGCCTTGTGGCTGATGCCCATGCCGCAGGGCTGTTCGTCCACCTTTACACCTTGCGCAATGACCCCTTCTTCCTGCCAAGTTCGTACAACGGGAACGTAGCCGCTGAATATCGCGCTTTCATTGACCTTGGCGTTGATGGCTTTTTCACTGATTTCCCCGGTACCGGCAATGCGGTATTGGCCAGTGACTACTTATCTGGATTTGGTACCGGCAGCAGCAGCCAGCACTACGACGATCTGGCCGGCGCCAATCTTGGTGGCTCCGGTGGCTTTGAGGGCATGGCGTCAAGTCCCGACGGGATGACGCTTTATCCTCTACTCGAGAAGACCGTTGCTGGGGACCCGGCTGGATCGCTGCGGGTTTATCACTTTGATGTTGAGAGTCGCAAGTTCACTGGCCTTGCCGGCTTCTATCCCATGGACAAGCCTGGTCATGCGATTGGAGACTTCACTCCTATCAATGATCATGAGTTCATTGTCATCGAACGGGACAACACCCAAGCCAACGCAAGTGGCTTCAAGAAGCTCTTCAAGATTGACATCAGCCAAAAAGACGGGCAGGGATTCTTCGCCAAGCAGGAACTCGCCAACTTGATGGCAATTCAAGACGAGTCAGACATCAATAGCGATGGCAGCAAGGTCTACACGATGCCATTCGTGACCATCGAAAATGTGCTCGTTCTTGATTCCCAGCGGGTGTTGGTTGCCAACGACAACAACTATCCCTTCTCCCTGGGCCGTCCGCCAGCCCTGGACAACAACGAGATCGTAATCATTCAACTCGATTCGCCGTTAGATCTGGATCCCCGCCTGGGCCAGTCTGCCGCCATGGGCCTGGAACCCAACTCCGTTGTCGGCAACAACGGGGCCGATGAAATGCTGCCAGGTCCGCTGTACAGCCCCGGCAAGTTTGATGGCCGAGGTGATGATGTCTTCACTGGTGCCGGCAACGATGTGGTGGATGTGGAGCTTGGCAACGGCTTCCAGAACCGTATCTTCACCGGCTCAGGAGCCGACGTGATCTATGCCGGCAGCCGCGATGTCATCACCGGAGGCGGCGGCAACGATGAACTCTGGGCCAACAGCGGCGACGGCAACCGCCTCAGCGGGCTCGGCGGCGACGACGGCTTCGTGATCGGCAGCTCGGGCAACCGGGCCCTCGGTGGCGATGGCAGCGATGTGTTCACCATCCTCGGCGAGGCCGGCACCAACTACCTCAATGGTGGCAAGGGTGCCGACCAGTTCTGGCTGGTGAGCGGCCCTGGCGATCTGCCCATGGCCAAGCAGTTTGTGATGGACTTCACCGCAGGCGAAGACAAAGTCGGCCTGCGCGGCGTGGCCTTCAGCAACCTCAGCTTCACCCAGGTGGGTGCCGACACCCTGCTGAAGGTGGCGGGCGTTGAAGTGGGCCATTTCACCAACCTCGGCGCCTCCGCCCTCAACAACCAGGCCAACTTCGCCGGCCTGGCCTGATCGCCTCACCCTCCGGTCCCCTCTACTGAGGGGACCGGTTTTTTCGTCTCCAGCCAGTCGACGATCAAGCATCTGCTCCACCCACCTGCACGTTGATTCACCAGGACCATGCCAGTCTCTTTCTCCGGCAACTACAGCCAGAATTTCGACGGATTGGCATCCTCCGGCACTGGGAATGCCTGGAGCAACGATGTGACCCTGCCGGGCTGGCAACTGTTCCGCCAGCCTGCGGCCACCCCCGTGGCCATCAGCAGTTACAACGCGGATACGGGTGCAGCCACCTCCGGCACGTTCCTGAGTTACGGCAGCAGCGGCAGCAGCGATCGCGCCCTTGGCAGCCTGGGCTCCGGTGGTGCTTACTTCGGTTCAGCAGCCTCCGGCGCCGTAGCCGGCTGGTTTGCTCTGGCCCTCAACAACGCCACGGCAACACCGATCACCAATCTCGCCATCTCCTTCAACGGTGAGCAATGGCGCAACGGCGGCAACAGCACCGCCCAGACGATGGTGCTCGAGTACGGCTACGGCAGCGGCTTTGACACGGTCACCACCTGGACGGCTCCGGGCGGCAGCTTCAACTGGGCGTCTCCGGTGGCGACCGCCACGGCAGCCGCCGTGGATGGCAACAGCGCCGGCAGGGTGGGCAGCCTCGGCGGCACGCTCAACCTCAGCGCCAGCCCCTGGGTTGCGGACGGCACGCTCTGGCTGCGGTGGACTGAAACCAACGACACCGGCAATGACCACGGCCTGGCGATCGATGATCTGACGATCACCAGCGTGCAGGCACCTGCCCAGCCTGAGGTGGCCATCGCAGCGCTGGTGAACCAGGCCAGCGAGTTCGGTGGCTCCGCCGGGGTGCGCATCAGCCGCAGCGGCAGCACGGCTGAGGCGCTCACGGTGCCGATCAGCCTGCGCTCCGGCGCCGGCCTGGCCGACAGCGACGACCTCACCGCTCCCCTGCCCGCCTCGGTGCTGATTCCTGCGGGAAGCAGCAGCACCGATCTGACGATCGGAGTGCGTGACGATGCCCTCGATGAAGGCACGGAATCGCTGGTGATCGAGCTGGCGGCTCCCGCCGGCTATGCCCTTGCCACCTCGGCTGGCCAGGCCGAGATCACCCTCCTCGACAACGACCGCATCAGCCTGATTTCGGCGGTACAGGGCAGCGGCAGCAGCAGCCCGCTCCTCAACCAGAGCGTGACCCTGCGGGCCGTTGTGGTGGGCGACTTCCAGCTCAGCGGCGAACTGGGCGGCTTCTTCCTTCAGGAGGAAACGGTCGACTGGGACTCCAGCGCCCTCAGCTCCGAAGGCCTGTACGTGGCCTACCCCCTCTTAGGCGCCAACGTCGACGTGCAGACGGGCGACCGGGTGCTGGTGAGCGGCATCGTGAGCGAGCGCTTCAACCAGACGATCCTCAGCAACATCCAGGGGCTCACGGTGGAGGCAGGCGGCCGTTCGGCGGATACCCGCCGGGCCGCCATCTCCGACCTGCTGGCGCAGCGCAGCACAAGCCACGATCTCGAGCCCTACGAGGGCATGTGGGTGAGCGTCCCGGAAACCCTCACCGTGAATGGCCTCTTCGGGCAATTCCGGTTCGGGGAGGTGGAACTCAGTGCAGGTGGATTGCCCGTTCAGCCCACCAACGTGATAGAGCCGGGTGCGGCCGCCCATGCGGCGGAGCAGGCCACCGCCCTGCGCGAGCTGGTGCTCGACGATGGCAGCAACAGCAGCTACCGGCCGGCCTCAGCCGCCACGGCAGCGGCGCCAGTGCGGGATCAGCTGCTGCGTCGCGGCGACACGATCACCGCCGTGGAGGGGGTGCTCGCCTACGACTTCAGCAAATACCGGCTGCACCCCACCGCGCCGCTGAACATCTCCAGCGAGAACCCCAGGCCTGCGGCGCCCGCCGCCCCCGCGGCCGGCCAGCTGCGGCTGGCCAGTTTCAACGTGCTCAACACCTTCACCACCCTGAACAGCGGTGGGGCCCTCACCGACAGTGGCCTGGCCCCCCGCGGTGCCAACACCGCCGAGGAACTGGAGCGCCAGCTCGCCAAGCTCACCACGGCCCTCCAGGGTCTGCAGGCGGATGTGATCGGCCTGGTGGAGGTGGAGAACGACAGCGACGACGCCACCCTGAAGACCATCGTGGATCGGCTGAATGCGGCCCTTCCCGCTGCTTCGGGCCGCTCCTACAGCCATGTCTCCACCGGGCTGATCGGCAGCGACGCAATCAAGGTCGGCCTGATCTACAACAACCGGGCCGTGGCCCCCAGCGGCGCTGCACGCATTCTCGATGCCGCCGCCTTCACCGATCCTCTGGCCAGCGGCACCCCGAAGAACCGCCCGGCCCTGGCCCAGACCTTCCGGGAACTGGCCAGCGGCGAGACGGTGAACGTGGTGGTCAACCACCTCAAGTCGAAAGGCGCCACCGATGCCGCAGGCGCCGATCTCGATCAACGCGATGGCCAGGCAGCCTTCAACGCCACCCGCACGGCGGCTGCCAGCGAATTGCTGAAATGGATCAAGAGCGATCCCACGGGCAGCGGCGACGCCGACTGGGTGGTGCTCGGTGATCTGAACGCCTACGCCAAGGAAGATCCGATCCAGGTGTTTGAAGCGGCGGGCTATCGCAATGCCCTGCCCAGCTTCACCGCAGAGCCACCATCGAGCTACGCGTTCTTCACCCCGGTGGACATGAGCGGGGCCCTGGATCACATGCTGATCTCGCCCTCCCTCGTGCCCCAGGCCACCGCCTCCCTCGACTGGGCCATCAACGCCGCCGAGGGCGCCTTCCGCGACTACAACCTCGACAGCAACAGCAACGGCAATGCGGCGGTGCGCGATTTCTCCGCGGCCGATCCCTTCCGCACCTCCGACCACGACCCCCTGCTGCTCGATCTGGATCTGGGCCGCGCCCTGCCGGCCGGGCTGGCCTTCAACCATGGCGTGGCTTCCGGGGATCCCTACACCGACTCGGTGATCCTCTGGACGCGGATCACCCCGCCGGCGAACTTCGCCGGTCTGGTGGATGTGCAGTGGGAACTCGCCACCAGCGCCGACTTCAGCGCCGGCTCCATCGTGGGCAGCGGCGTGTTCACCACTAGTGCCGGCCGCGACTGGACCGTGAAGGTGGAAGCCGAAGGCCTCACCCCAGACACGAGCTACTACTACCGATTCCTGGCTGGCGATGAGGCCTCCACCGTGGGCCAGACCAAGACCCTGCCGGTGGGCAGCGACCCGGTGCGGCTGGCGGTCTTCTCTTGCGCCAACTTCCCGGCAGCCGAACAGTTCGCCGCCTACGGCCGCGCCGCCGCGATCCACGCCGTCAATCCCTACGACGCGCTGCTGCATCTGGGCGACTACATCTATGAATATGGCCCCGGGGGCTACGGCGATGCCGAAGACGCCGCCGCAGACCGGGGCTTCCGGCCCAACCGTGAGATCGTCAACCTCGACGACTACCGCCAGCGTTACGCGCAGTACCACACGGATCCGAACCTGCAGATCCTGCGCGCCACCGCGCCCCTGATCGCCATCTGGGACGACCACGAAACCGCCAACGACAGCTGGGCCGGCGGTGCCCAGAACCACCAGAGCGAGACGGATGGAAGCTGGACAGACCGCCGCGACGCCGCCCTCCAGGCGTATTACGAGTGGCTGCCGATCCGCGACCCAGGCCAGCGCCAGGCGAGCGATGGCGCCACCACCCTCACCCCCCTCAGCCAGGGCTACCGCTCCTTCAACTTCGGCGATGTGCTGGCCCTGCACATCCTCGAAACCCGCCTCACGGCAAGGGATGAACAGCTGGCCTACCCCGATGCCGCCGCCGTGCAGGCCCGCATCGGCGCGATCTTGGCCGATCCGGCCCAGGTGGCCGCCTATGCCGCCCAACTCGGCCTCTCCCCTCCGGCGGATCCCGCGGCCATCCCAGCCTTCGCAGCCGCTCTAGCACCGGCGGTCACCCGGGAGCTGGTGCTCTCCACCGTGCAGCAGGCCTGGGGTGATCCCAGCCGCGACCTGATCGGCGACAGCCAGCTGGCCTGGCTCCAGCAGCAGATGGCCGGCTCCGATGCCGCCTGGCAGGTACTGGGCCAGCAGGTGCTGATGCAGTCGATGGCCGTGCCGGCGGAGCTGCTGCTCAACACCGGCGATCCCGCCCTGCTCGACACGTACGCCGCACCGCTGCAGAAGCTGGCCACCGGCACCGCCTTCGCCGATCTCACGGCCGCTGAGCAGGCCCTGTTCGCTGAAGCAGGCAAGATCCCCTACAACCTCGACGCCTGGGACGGCTACGGCGTGGAGCGGGAAACGATCCTGCAGAGCGCCCTGGCCCTCGGCAAGCGCTTGATCAGCCTCGCCGGCGACACGCACAACGCCTGGGCCGGAGTGCTCGACACGATGAGCGCCGGAAGCCGGCCGGCCGGCACGGTGGCGGGGGTGGAGTTCGCGACGCCTGGCGTCACCTCACCGGGCCTGGAGAAATACCTGCCCGGCGCCGATGCCTACATCCGTGCGTTCTACCCGGCTGTGGATGGCCTCGATGGCCTGTTCATGGGCTATGTGGACGGACTGAAGTACGCCGATGTGAACCGGCGCGGTTTCCTCGATCTCACCGTCAGCACGGATGAGGCGGTCGGCACCTTTGTGTTCCTCGATGGGGTGGATTCCTTCTCCGGTCTGCCCCAATGGGCCCATGAGCGCGTGATCGCCGCCAGCGACCTCAGCCTCAGCCTCGAACCCGAGGCCACAGCGGAGATCAGCTGGCAACCAAACTGGCGCGAGCTGGATCTGGTGTTCGGCCTGGCGCTTGACGCCGCCGGATCCCACACCCTGCTGGACCCCGCCGACGTCGCCACCCTGCCCCGCTCCGGCGTCCAGCTGGCCGACGTGACGGTGCTGGGCTCCGACGCCGGTGAGCGCATCTTCGCCGGGGTGGGCTCGCTGATCGATGGGGCCGCCGGGGATGACGACCTGTTCAACACCGACAGCCAAGGCGACAACCGGCTGGTGGGTGGCCCGGGCGCCGACCGGTTGTTCCTGCGGCCTGGGCGGGATCAGGTGATCGGCGGCCAGCTGTTCAAGGCGGCCGCCGGCTTCGGCCTCTCCCCGTTCACGGCCCTGGTGGATCGGCGGCGCGACAGCTTTCTGATCGATGGCAGCGATCTGGGAACGGCAGCTCCGTTGCAGATCCTCGACTTCGAGCCCGGCACCGACGCCCTGCTGATCGACGGACTGGCCCCCGCGGGCGACTGGACGGAGGTGTTGCAGCAGCTGCAGGGGCTGAATGTGGCCATCAACGCCGCGCCCCAGCTCAGCGACGCACCGATCAGCCTCACCATCCACCCCGGCCAGGTCCAGACCCAGGATCTGAGCCCGTTCGTGAGCGACGCCGATGGCGACAGCCTGCAGCTACTCAAGCTGCACGGGCCTGACTGGATCACCACCACAGGCACCACCCTCGTGCTCTCCGCTCCCGCCGACCTGAGCGCCGATCAACTGGCGGCCAGCGAACCGCTGCTGGGGTTCAGCGATGGCCGGGCCGTGGCCGATTTCCGTCCCACCCTCAACCTGGCTAAACCACCGCTTCTGGCCATCGCCGCGGCAGCCGCCGACCGGCCCGAAGGCAGCATCGGCTCCACACCCTTCACCTTCACGATCAGCCGCAGCGGCGATGCCTCCATGCCGGCGGGAGTGTCCTGGGCCGTGACAGGCAGCGGCGCCAGGCCCGCCAACGCGCTTGACTTCGCGGGATCTGCGCTGCCCAGCGGCACTGCATCGTTCCTCTCCGGGCAGAGGAGCCAGACGATCAGCGTGAACGTGCTGGGCGACAGGCTGCATGAACGCGATGAAACCTTCAGCATCTCGCTGAGCAATCCCGTGGACGCGATCCTGCTGGCCGGTTCCACCAGCGCGGAAGGCCGCATTCACAACGACGATGCGGATTCTCCTGCCAGCTACTCCTTCTCAGTGAGCGCCAGGACCGTGCAGGAGGGGGGCATTCTCGCAAGTGCGGTACAAACCACCAATGTGGCGCCGGGCACACGGATCTACTGGCGCTTCAGTGGCATCGGCATCACAGCGAATGATTTCAGTGATGGCGTGCTGTCTGGAGCCATCCGGATCGGCAGCGATGGCCGCGCAGGCTTGAGCAAGGCGATCGCCGCGGATAACAGCCCGGATCCCAACGAAACCCTCAAGCTCCGTTTTTACAGGGATGGCGCCTACAGGGAACGGCTGGGCTCCAGCCTGCGGATTCGCATCACAGAACCCAGTGTGGGCGTGATCACCGACGGCAATGATCTGATCACCGGCACCCCATCCTCAGAAACCCTCAGGGGCGTGCCGGCGGGTTCCACCCTGCGTGGACGGGGCTCCCTGGATCAGCTCAGCGGCGGTGGCGGAGACGATCTCTTTCTGCTGGGCGACCCCCTGGGCCGCTTCTATGACGACGGCAGCACGGGGCTGGGCACCGGCGATCTGGCCGTGATCGCCGATTTCAGCTCTGGCGACCGCATCCAGCTTTACGGCTCCAGCGCTGACTATCGCCTTACCAGCGGGCGATACAGCGGCGTTCCAGGGATGCGCATCGATGCGCTCAACCCCACCGCCCAGGCCATCGGCTTTGTGCAGGGGGCCACAACGGCCTCCCTGAATCTCACCGATCCCGGCCAGTTCCTTTTCGTTTAGTACCCAGTACTCGCCATGATCAGCTCCGTGCGCAGGGCAGCGCTTGCCCTTCTCAGCAGCACCGCCGTGACTGTTCTGTCACCTGCCGCAGCACCGGCGGTTGTGGTGACGGTTGGCGGGAGCTCCTACGACATCTCCTTGATCGAGACGTCCCAGGCCACCTCCACCAGCCTTTTTTCCGCCCTGCCACCACAGGGACGCATGCCCTGGTGGGGGGACCCAGCTCTCGCCTACGACTTTGCCGTACAGGTGTATGACCAGCTCGGCGATGGATCGACAGCTGGCTACGGACCTCTGTTTGCCCATGGGGTCAGTGGGGGGTGGGTGCTTGGCATCCTTCAGAGCACAGGCGATCCCCTCGATGCGATCGACCAGACCCCCGCAACCAATCTCCCGGTCAGGTACGCCATTGCCTCAGCGCCCGTGCCCGGCCCCCTACCCCTGTTTGGAGTCGCCGCAGCTTTCGGCTGGTCGCGTCGCCTCAGGCAACGCATCGGCCGCCGTTGAACCAAGCTCCCTTGCCAAGCGGGGTGGTCCTGGCCGGACTGACCAGCAGCAGGTACGGCTTGCCTACAGTTCATCCAGCCGCTTGACCTGCGGATGGCCGTCGCCTTCACCCGCGCAGAGCCCCGCCTGACGCTCCAGTGCGAAGGGATCGGGGCTGACACCACCACGATCCGCTCGCTCGACTGGGACCGCAGCCGCTTCGACATCGAGTTCGGCCTGCGCAACGGCACCACCTACAACAGCTTTCTGGTGCGGGGTGAGCACACCGCCCTGATCGACACCAGCCACCTCAAATTTGAGAGCACCTGGCTGCCCCTGCTGCAGGAGCAGATCGATCCGGCGGCGATCGACTATCTGATCGTGAGCCACACGGAGCCCGACCACTCGGGCCTGATCGGCCACCTGATCGATCTCAATCCCGAGATCACGATCGTGGCCTCCAAGGTGGCGATCCAGTTTCTGGAGAACCAGGTGCACCGGCCCTTCAAAAGCCGGGCGGTGAAGAGCGGCGAGGAGCTGGATCTGGGCACCAACCCCCAGAGCGGCGTGCGGCACCGCTTCGAGTTTCTGAGTGCCCCCAACCTGCACTGGCCCGACACGATCTTCTCCTTCGACCACGGCACCGGCATCCTCTACACCTGCGATGCCTTCGGCCTGCACTACTGCTCAGACGAGCTGTTCGACACCGATCCCGGCGCCATCGCCCCCGATTTCCGCTTCTATTACGAGTGCCTGATGGGCCCCAACGCCCGCAGCGTGCTGCAGGCGATGAAGCGCATGGACGCCCTGCCCCAGATCAACACCATCGCCGTGGGCCACGGGCCGCTGTTGCGCGAGCACCTCGCCCTCTGGCTCGACGACTACCGCAGCTGGAGCTCCGAGCGCAGCACCGGTGAGGCCTACGCCGCCGTGTGCTACGTGAGCCAGTACGGCTTCTGCGATCGGCTCAGCCAGGCCCTGGCCCGCGGCATTCAGAAGGCCGGCGCCGCCGTGCAGCTGGTGGACCTGCGCGCCACCGATCCCCAGGAGCTCAGCGCCCTGGTGGGCGAGGCCAGCGCCGTGGTGGTGCCCACCTGGCCCGCCAGCCCCGATGCCGACCTGCAGGCCAGCATCGGCACCCTGCTGGCGGCCCTCAAGCCCAAGCAGTGGGTGGCCTGCTACGACGCCTTCGGCGGCAACGACGAACCCATCGACACCGTGGCCGGCCAGCTGCGCGCCCTCGGCCAGAAGAGCGCCTTCGAGCCCCTGCGCATCCGCCAGGTACCGCAAACGGGCGACTACCAGCGCTGCGAGGAAGCCGGCACCGACCTGGGCCAGCTGCTCACCAAGGCGAAGACCATCGCCGCCATGAAGGCCCTCGATGGCGACCTCGACAAGGCCCTCGGCCGGCTCTCCGGCGGCCTCTACGTGGTGACCGCCCGCCAGAGCGACGGCGAGGGCGGCACCCGCTCCTCCGCCATGGTGGCCAGCTGGGTGAGCCAGGCCAGCTTTGAGCCCCCGGGCATCACCGTGGCCGTGGCGAAAGACCGCGCCATCGAGGCCCTGCTGCAGGTGGGCGATCGCTTCGTGCTCAACATCCTGCGCGACGACAACCACCAACAGCTGTTGCGCCACTTCCTCAAGCGCTTCCCCCCCGGCGCCGACCGCTTCGCCGGCGTGAGCACCCTGGAGGGCGCGGCTGCCGGCGGCCCGGTGCTGGGCGATGCCCTGGCCTACCTGGGTTGCCGCGTGGCCCAGCGGATGGAAGGGCCCGACCACTGGATCATCTACGCCGAGGTGGAAGAGGGCAACGTGGCCGACACCGAGGCCAGCACCGCCGTGCACCACCGCAAAGTGGGGAACCACTACTGATGGATCGCCGGGTGATCCAGATCCCCCTGGAGGAGGGCCTGCTCTGCCTGCGGGGCCTGAGCCCCACACGGCTGCGCTTCGAGGTGGAATACGGCCTGGAGCGCGGCACCACCGCCAACAGCTTCCTGCTCTCGGGCGGCACCACCCCCGATGGCCATGCCATCCCGCCGGTGCTGGTGCACCCGCCCGGGACCTCCTTTGCC
The DNA here is from genome assembly GCA_044374745.1 of Prochlorococcaceae cyanobacterium. Classification (GTDB taxonomy): domain Bacteria; phylum Cyanobacteriota; class Cyanobacteriia; order PCC-6307; family Cyanobiaceae; genus NIES-981. The sequence continues at coordinate 106,333 of JBILNZ010000003.1, forward strand.
GAGCCCTACCTCGAGCAGCTCACGCCGCTGATCCCCGCCGATGCGGCCCTCAAGGTGGTGGTGGGGCATGTGAACCCCAACCGCGTGGCCCTGCTGCGCCAGCTGGCAGCCCGCTGGCCGGCGCTGATGCTGGTGGCCTCCAACGCCGGCGCCAAGCTGCTCACCGAGCTCTGGAGCCAGCAGAAGCCCCAGAAACCCAGCGAAAGCGATCCAGGCAACCCCGCAGCCAGCACGCCGGCCATTCCGCCGCCGCCCCCCCCGCCGCTGCCACAGATCGATGTGGTGAAACAGGAAGCCAGCCGGCCCCTGGGCCACGGCCACGTGCTGCGGCTGATCCCCGTGCCCACGCCGCGCTGGCCGGGGGCCCTGGTGGCCTTTGAAGAGAGCAGCGGCCTGCTCATGAGCGGCAAGTTCTTCGCCGCCCACCTGTGCAGCGAGGCCTGGGCCGAGGCCAACCGCAGCAGCAGCGAGGAAGACCGCCGCTACTTCTACGACTGCCTGATGGCGCCGATGGCCCGCCAGGTGGAGGCGGTGGTGGACCGGCTCGAGGAACTCGACATCCGCACGATCGCCCCCGGCCACGGCCCCGCCATCGCCCAGAGCTGGCGCAGCCTGCTGGCCGACTACCGCCGCTGGGGGGAGAGCACCGAGCGCTCCAGCCAATCGGTGGCGCTGCTGTTCGCCAGCGCCTACGGCAACACCGCGGCCATCGCCGACGCCCTGGCCCAGGGCATCTCGCGCACCGGCGTGCGGGTGGAGAGCATCAACTGCGAGTTCACGCCGGCCGAGCAGCTGCTGGCGGCGATCCGCAGTTGCGATGCCCTGCTGATCGGCTCCCCCACCCTGGGCGGCCACGCCCCCACGCCGATCGTCTCGGCCCTGGGCACGGTGCTGGCCGAGGGCGACCGCAGCAAGCCGGTGGGCGTGTTCGGCAGCTTCGGCTGGAGCGGTGAGGCCCTCGATCTGCTAGAGAGCAAGCTGCGCGATGGCGGCTTCAGCTTCGCCTTCGAGCCGATCAAGGTGAAGTTCAGCCCCGACGCTGCCACGATCAAGACGATCGAGGAAACCGGCACCGCCCTCGGCCGCCAGCTCAAGGCCGCCCAGCGGCGGCAGGAGCGGCGCACGGCCGCCGGCGGCCTCAGCGAGAGCCGCACCGGGCCCGCCCTCCAGGCCCTGGGCCGGGTGGTGGGGTCCCTGTGCGTGCTCACCACCGAGAAGGGAGCAGCGGAAAGCCGCCTCAGCGGCGCCATGGTGGCCAGCTGGGTGAGCCAGGCCAGCTTCACGCCGCCGGGGTTCACGGTGGCTGTAGCCAAGGACCGGGCCGTGGAGGCCCTGCTGCACGTGGGCGACCACTTCGCCCTCAACGTGCTGGCCGCCGGCCGCGAGAGCGGGCCGATGAAGCAGTTCCTCAAGCCCTTTGCCCCCGGGGCCGACCGCTTCGCCGGCCTGGAGCTGGAGCGCAGCCCCAGCGGCCAGCCGATCCTGCCGGAGGCCCTGGCCTGGCTGGAGGCGCGGGTGCAGCAGCGGATGGAATGCGGCGATCACTGGCTGCTCTACGCCCAAGTGGAGCAGGGCGGCCTGCTCGACCCCGAGGGGGTCACGGCGGTGCACCAGCGCCGCAGCGGCGCCAACTACTGACTCCGCCGAACAGCAAAGATCACGATCTGCAACGGCAAATCCCAAGAAATCCGGTGCATTCGGCGCCCCGTGCCCGGTGCGATCTGCAATGCAAAGTCTTCAATCGCCACTGCCCATGGGCCGGGACAGCGCTAATGCCGGTGCGCCAGTGAGCTACCGCGGCTTCACGCTGCGCCAGGAGCGCAACCTGGGCTGGCGGGTGGAGCCCCCGGAGGCCAAAAACCGCCCATTCGGCGAGGGCCGTGAAGCCTGGGGGGAATTCAGCACGCCCCCCAGTTCACTGGCTGATGTGCAGGCCCTGATCGACTGGCAGCTGGATCAAGCGGCCTGAGGAGGGGTTGGGTCGGATCCACCCACAACCTGAAAAGGCAGAACCAGGGTGGCCCAGTGATCCGGTCGCTGGGGACGGCTGCGCCTTGGACGGCGCACGCCGAAGGGCACCCGCACAACGTTGGTGCCGGCAGTGTCACCGGCGCTGTTCAGAGCTTTGTTGTCGTCGCCGGGGCCCTGCGGGCCGCGTGTGTTGCCGTTGTACATAGTCCCCACACAAGAAAATGAATCGGCCGGATCCAGGGATCAGTGCTCGAGCCTGGAAGCCCGAGGCTGCACGATGGTCACGGGAACCGATTGCATGCGCTGCAGTTGCAGCAGATTCTGCGGGAAAAGCAAGAGCTCAAAGACAAAAAAATCATGAGACTTGCCCCCGCAGGCCTGGATCCAGTCTGCGGGATCACCGCTTAGGCCGCCCTGGCGGCCACTGGAACAGTGGACACTTCCGCCATTGCCAGCTCCTCCACCGATGGGCAGGTGCACACCAGGTTGCGATCGCCGTAGGCGTTGTCGATACGGGCCACCGCTGGCCACACCTTGTCGGTGCGCTGCCCTTCACCGGCGGGAAACGCGGCCTGGCTGCGGCTGTAGGGCCGTTCCCACTGGTCCGCCGTCACCGCGGCCAGGGTATGGGGCGCCCGCCGCAGGGGACTCTCCTCCAGGGCCCACTCGCCCCGCTCAATCGCGGCGGCCTCGGCCCGAATCGCCGTCATCGCAGCACAGAAGCGATCCAGCTCCGCCAGCGATTCACTCTCGGTGGGTTCCACCATCACCGTGCCGGCCACCGGCCAGCTCACGGTGGGGGCATGGAAGCCGTAGTCCATCAGGCGCTTGGCCAGATCGTCCACCTCCAGGCCGCAGCTGCGCTTGAGCGGCCGCAGGTCGAGGATGCACTCGTGGGCCACCCGCCCGCCCGCGCCGCGATACAGCACGGGGAAATGGGGGTCGAGCCGCTCGGCGATCAGGTTGGCCGCCAGCAGGGCCAGCTGGCTGGCCTGGCGCAGGCCCGGGCCGCCCATCATGCGGATGTACATCCAGCTGATCGGCAGGATCGAGGCGCTGCCCAGGGGCGCCGCCGCCACGGGCCCCACGGCCGCCTGGCCCACGGATCCATCGGCAGCCACGGCCGCCGCGGGCAGGAAGGGCAGCAGGTGGGCCGCCACGGCAATCGGGCCCACCCCGGGACCGCCGCCGCCGTGGGGAATGCAGAAGGTCTTGTGCAGGTTGAGATGGCACACATCGGCGCCGTAGGCACCCGGCTTGGCCAGCCCCACCTGGGCATTGAGATTGGCGCCATCGAGGTACACCTGGCCGCCGTGCTCGTGCACGCAGCGGCAGATCCGCTGGATGGCGGTCTCGAACACCCCGTGGGTGGAGGGGTAGGTGACCATCAGCGCCGCCAGATCAGTGGCGCGGGCCTCGGCCTTGGCCTCCAGGTCGGCCAGATCCACGTTGCCCTGTTCGTCGCAGGCCACCGCCACCACCCGCATCCCCGCCATCACGGCGCTGGCCGGATTGGTGCCATGGGCGCTGGTGGGGATCAGGCAGACGTCCCGGTGGGCCTCGCCGCGGCTGCGGTGCCAGGCCCGGATCGCCAGCAGGCCGGCGTACTCCCCCTGGGAGCCGGCGTTGGGCTGGAGCGACACGCCGGCAAAGCCGGTGATCGCCGCCAGCCAGCCCTCCAGCTGCTCCGCCAGCTGGCGATACCCCTGGGTTTGATCGGCCGGAGCGAAGGGATGCAGCTGGCTGAAGGCGGGCCAGCTCACCGGCGCCAGTTCGGCGGCGGCGTTCAGCTTCATCGTGCAGCTGCCCAGGGGGATCATGCCGTGCACCAGCGAGAGATCCCGGCTCACCAGCCGCTGGATGTAGCGCAGCAGCTCGGTTTCGCTGCGGTAGCGCTGGAACACCTCCTGGCCGAGCCAGCGCCCCTGGCGGCGGGGCACGCCGACCCCAGCCCAGGCCTCCTGCCAGCCGCGATCCGCGCCGGCGCCGGCGCCCTGCAGCTGGGCCCGGCAGGTGGCCAGGGCGGCGGCGAGGGCGGATGGATCTGCCGAGGCGGCCGGCGCCTGGGCGAGGGCCGTGAGCAGCTGCTCCAGCTCCGCGGCGGTGCTGCATTCATCGAGGCTGATTCCCACGCCATCGGCCAAGGGGCGCAGGTTGAAGCCAGCTGCCAGGCCCGCCTGCAGCAGGCCAGGGGCGGCCTCGGCGCCGCAGGCCACCACCAGGGTGCCGAACGCGGGGCCGGGTTCGGGCTCCAGGCCCAGGTCAACCAGACCGGCCGCCAGGGCCTGGCGCAGCGCGGCCACCCGGGCGGCGATGGCGGTGAGGCCCTCGGGGCCGTGGTGCACGGCATAGAAGCTGGCCATCACGGCCAGCAGCACCTGGGCCGTGCAGATGTTGCTGGTGGCCTTGTCGCGGCGGATGTGCTGCTCGCGGGTCTGCAGGGCGAGGCGCAGGGCCGGCTGGCCCTCGGCGTCGCGGCTCTGGCCCACCAACCGGCCGGGGATCTGGCGCTGGTAGGCCTGGCGGGTGGCGAAGAAGGCGGCATGGGGGCCGCCGAAGCCCATCGGTACCCCGAAGCGCTGGGCGCTGCCGATGGCGATGTCGGCGCCCAGCTCGCCCACCGGCGCCAGCAGCACCTGGGCCAGCGGATCGATCGCCACCGCGCTCACCAGGCCCGCCTCCCCGGCCGCCCGCAGCAGGGGTTCGGGGTTCCAGAGCCGGCCCCGGTTGCCGGGCAGCTGCAGCAGCAGGCCGAAGGCCCCGTCCGGCAGGGCCTCCAGCCCCGCCACTGCGGCCACCGCACTGGCCAGGGCCTCGGCATCCACCAGCTCGATCGCGATTCCCAGGGGCTCGGCGCGGGTGTGCAGCACCGCCAGGGTCTGGGGGAACACCTGGCGGTCCACCAGGAAGCGGCTGGCCTCGCGGTTCCGGCCCACGGCCCGGGCCAGGGCCATCGCCTCGGCCGCTGCGGTGGCCTCATCGAGCAGGGAGGCGTTGCTGATCGGCAGACCGGTGAGCTCGCTGATCAGGGTCTGGAAGTTGAGCAGGGCCTCCAGCCGTCCCTGGGCAATCTCGGCTTGATAGGGGGTGTAGGCGGTATACCAGGCGGGGTTCTCGAACACGTGGCGCTGCAACAGCGCCGGCGTGGCCGTGCCGTAGTAACCCTGGCCGATCAGGCTGCGCACCACCCGGTTGCCGCTGGCGATGGCGGCCAGCTCCGCCAGGGCCGTGGCCTCATCGCAGGGCTGGGGCAGGCCCTCGCTGGCCTGCTGCGCACTGAGCAGGATGTCGGCGGGCACCACCTGGGCGGCCAGCTGCTCCAGACTCTCCAAACCCAGCTCGGCGAGCATGCGGCTCTGCTCGTCGGGCCCAGGGCCGAGGTGGCGGCGGGAGAAGTCGGGCCGCGCGGCAGCGGCGGTGAGGTTGCTGTCCATCAGTGGCCCTGCACTTTGGCGGCGTACTGGTCGGCGTCCATCAGCGCTTCCGCCTGGGCGGGATCGCTGGGGCGAATCAGCAACAGCCAGCCCTCGCCGTAGGGATCGTTCTGCAGCTCCTCCGGGTTGGCCAGCACGGCCTCGTTGCGGGCCTCCACCACACCACTCACCGGCGCCAGCAGGTCCTCCACCGCCTTCACCGACTCCACGCTGCCGAAGCTGGCCCCCTGGCGCAGCGCGGCGCCCACCTCGGGCAGCTCCACGAACACGATGTCACCCAGCTGGTCGACAGCGAAGGCGCTGATGCCGAGGCGCAGGCGCTCGCCATCGGCACGCACATACTCATGACTGTCCGTGAAACGGCAGTCGGCGGGAAAGGACAGCGCCATGGTTGGCGAACCTGGGGACAGCGGTGCGGGTCAGTCTGTCGGAAGCAGGCCCGATTCGAGCAGTGCCGTCAGGGCCCGCTGCAGGGCAAGGGCGGCGTGGGCGCGGTGCGTGCCGCCCTGGGCATAGAGCACGAACGGCTCCCGCAGCGGCGCATCGGCGGAGAACTCGCTGGTGCTGCCGTCGATGAACGTGCCGCCGGCCATCACCAGCTCGCTGGCATAACCGGGCATCGGCGCCGGCACTGGATCCAGGTAGGAGCCGATCGGTGAGGCCGCCTGGAAGGCCCGGCACACCGCCTTGAGCCGCTCCGGCGAACCCAGCCGCACCGCCTGGATCACATCGCTCCGCTCGGCGCCGGGCAGGGGATTCACGGCGAAGCCCAGATCGCTGAACACCCGGGCGACCAGCTCGCTGCTGATCAGCGCCTCGGCCACCATCTGCGGCGCCAGGAACAGCCCCTGGAACAGCAGCCGGTTGAGATCGAAGCTGGTGCCCCCCTCGCCGCCGATACCGGGGGCTGTGAGCCGGCAGCAGGCCTGCTCCACCAGCTCGGCCCGGCCGGCCACGTAACCGCCGGTGGGGGCGATGGTGCCGCCGAGGTTCTTGATCAGCGAGCCGGCGATCAGGTCGGCCCCGACGGCCGTGGGCTCCTGATCCTGCACCAGCTCGCCGTAGCAGTTGTCCACGAACACCACGCAGCCGGGGCGCAGGGCCTTCACCCGCTCCGCCAGCTGGCCGATGGTGGCCACCGGCAGCGACGGACGCCAGCTGTAGCCGCAGCTGCGCTGGATCAGCACCATGCGGGTGGGCGGCGCCAGGGCGTCCTCCAGGCCGGCCCAGTCGATGCCCCCGTCGGGGAGCAGGTCGAGCTCGTCGTAGGCGATGCCGAACTCGGCCAGGGAGCCCTGGCCCCTGCCGCGGATACCGATCACCTCCTCGAGGGTGTCGTAGGGGCGGCCGGTGAGGGCCAGCAGGCGATCACCGGGCCGCAGCACGCCGTAGAGGGCGGCGGCGATGGCGTGGGTGCCGCTCACGAACTGCAGGCGCACGGCGGCCGCCTCGGCCTGCAGCACCCGGGCGAACACCCGGTCGAGCACCTCCCGGCCCTGGTCGCCATGGCCGTAACCGCTCACCGAGGCGAAGTGCTGCACCCCCACCCGCTCGGCGGCGAAGGCCGCCAGCACCCGCTCCAGCCGCTGGGCCACCCGAGCCGTATGGGCCTCGGCCAGGGGAGCGATGGCGGCCATGGCGGCATCCACCCGCTGGCGGCTGGCGCAAGGGCTGGACATGGAGCTGGGCAAGGGCAGGGGCAAGGGTGTGTCCAACAGGGGCCGGCCGACCCATGGTGGCGCTCAGGAACGCTCGGCCAGCTGGGCGCGAATCGCATCGGCGAGATCGGCGTGCCCGGAGGCGGGCCAGACCCGGGCCCGCAGCACCTGGGCCTTCTGGCGGAGCAGCTCCAGAAACTGGTCGGATTCCATCTCCCCCTCGCCCGCGGCCCCGAGGGTCGCCAGGGTGCGGCGCAGCTCGGGCAGCTCCGCATCCAGCTCGGTGGCGGTGTAGTCGCTCTGGCCGGCCATCACTTCGGCAAAGCGTTCGCGGCGCTGGCGCTTGGCCACCGGATAGGCCGCCAGCACCTGCTCCCGGCAGAGCCGCCAGGGCCGGCCAGCCGTGAACAGCTCCGCCAGGGCGGCACTGAGCACCACCGCCTCCCCCTCGGCGATGCGTTGATCAAAGGCCGGCGGTGGCTGGCGCACCCCCACGAAGATCTCCAGCAGCGCTCCCGGCCCAAGCACCGGCTCCCCGGCCGCCTGCACCGGCTGGGCGCCGGCCTGCAGCGCCGCCAGCAACTCCGGATGGTCGTCCAGCTGGTGGCGCAGGGCCGGGGAGAGACCGCCGCCGGCCGCCTCGCTGGCCAGCAACTGATTGATGCGGCCGAGGGCCAGGAACACCTCCGGGCCCGGGGAGGCGAGCTTGCCGTTGCGCAGCATCGACAACTGGGAGTTGTGCACCCTGCCGAGATCGAGGGCCTCAGCCAGGGCCGGCAGCACCCGGTGGCTCCAGCCGTTGCGGCTGTGCCAGAGCCGGATCAGATGGGCGAAGGCGACCCGGCCAGCAGCGATGTCGTCCCGATAGCCCACGCGATCCACGGCCGATTGAATCCGGATCAAGATGGAGCCTGATCAGGATTCGTATTGCTACCATCGTAACGATTGATCAGGAGTCGGTCCGTCATGGCGGCCACAACATCAGCTCGCGGCACCCGCCAGCCAGCATTCATCAATGGGGGTGCCAACGGCATCCGCCGGGCCGAGGCCCTGCACCGCCCCCGCCTCGGCGAACCCCGGCCCGAGGTGAAGCGCGGCACCCGCTGGACCACCATCAGCTTCATGGTGGCCATCCACGTGCTGGCGGTGGTGGCCCTGCTGCCCCGCTTCTGGAGCGTGCCAGCCGTGGCCAGCCTGCTGGTGCTCTATTGGGTCACCGCCTGCCTGGGCGTGACGATCGGCTACCACCGCCTGCTCAGCCACCGGGCCTTCCGCGTGCCCCAGTGGCTGGAGCGCTTCTTCGCCACCTGCGGCGCCCTCAGCTGCCAGCACGGCCCGATCGACTGGGTGGGCCTGCACCGCCACCACCACAAGTTCTCCGACACGGAGGTGGATCACCACACCAGCCTGCGGGGCTTCTGGTGGAGCCACATGGGCTGGATGTTCACCACCATCCCCGCCATGGGCGCCGTGCCGCGGCTCACGGGCGACCTGGCCAAGGACCCCTACTACCGCTGGCTGAACACCTGGTTCCTGCTGCTGCAGCTGCCCCTGGCCGGCCTGCTGTTCTGGATCGGCACGGCCACCGGTGCCGGCGGCTGGGCCCTGGTGCTCTGGGGCATCCCCCTGCGCCTGGTGCTCGTGTACCACTGCACCTGGCTGGTGAACTCCGCCACCCACCTCTGGGGTGAAACCCCCCACGCCAGCGGCGACGGTTCCCGCAACAACCCCTGGGTGGCGGCGCTCACCTTCGGCGAGGGCTGGCACAACAACCACCACGCCTTCCCCCACTCGGCGCGCCATGGCTTCGGCCGCCAGATCGACCTCACCTGGCAGCACATCCGCCTGATGCGGCGGCTGGGCCTGGCCTCCCAGGTGCGCCTGCCCCGCGCTGCCGCCCCCAGCGCAGGCCGCTGAGGCACCCCCCTGATCTAGGGTGTCAGATCGGCTCAAGATCCTTTCTTCGTCTTAACCCCGTCGTTACCCCATGGCCAAGCGCGTTCAAGTCGTTCTCAACGAAGACGTCCTCAGCCTGGGCAAGGACGGAGATCTGGTGGAGGTGGCTCCCGGCTATGCCCGCAACTTCCTGGTGCCCACCGGCAAGGCCGTGCCGGTGACCGCCGCCGTGCTGCGCCAGGTGGAGGCCCGCCGGGCCAAGGAAGCCGAGCGCCAGGCCGCCCTCAAGGCCGAGGCCGAAGCCTTCCGCACCGCCCTGGCCACCATCGGCCGCTTCACCGTGAAGAAGCAGACCGGTGGCGATGACGTGCTGTTCGGCACCGTGACCAACGGTGATGTGGCCGAGGCCATCGAAGCCGCCACCAAGAAGGATGTGGACCGCCGCGACATCACCGTGCCCGAGATCCACCGCACCGGCTCCTACAAGGTGCACGTGAAACTGCACCCCGAGGTGACCGCCGAGCTCAACCTGGAAGTGGTGAGCCACTGAGCGATCCCCGGCCCATCACCCACTGGGTCAAGATCACTCCATCAAGATCACTGAATCAGGATCACTGAATCAAGGGCGGCAGCGGCGACTGCCTCCATCCCCCAGGCCACCCCACTGCTGGGGTGGCCTTTGTGTTGGCACCCCAGCGGTGGGGTGAGCCGGGCTGGTCAGGGCCGCTCCGCCAGGCGATGATCGATAACCCGGTGTCGGTCGGCCCACCCCCGCCCAAGCCACTCCTCCCGCGCTTCCGCACCCGATCCCTGCGTTTCCGGCCCCCTGGTCCCATGGTCACCGCTCCCCTCAATTCACCTCCCCTCAATCCAGGGGACTCCGGGGCCTCCCGCCAGCGCCAGGGGAACCGCAGCGGCGAAGCCCAATTCGAGGCCCTGCCCGACTCGCTGCCCCCCCAGAACCTGGAGGCCGAGGAGGCGGTGCTGGGCGGCATCCTGCTCGACGCCGATGCCATCGGCCGGGTGGCGGACGTGTTGCAACCCGAGGCCTTCTATCTCAGCGCCCACCGCGAGATCTACCGCACCGCCCTGATGCTGCACGGCCAGGGCAAACCCACCGACCTCACCGCCATGACGGCCTGGCTGGCCGACACCGGCCACCTGGAGAAGGTGGGCGGCAGCGGCCGGCTGGTGGAGCTGGTGGAGCGGATCAGCTCCACCGCCTCGATCGAGCAGGTGGCCCGCCTGGTGATGGACAAGTTCCTGCGCCGCCAACTGATCCGCTCGGGCAACGAGGTGATTGCCCTGGGCTACGACCAGGGCAAGCCAATGGAGCAGGTGCTCGATGAGGCCGAGCAAAAGATCTTCGCCATCAGCCAGGAGAAGCCCAGCACCGGCCTCACCCCCACCGCCGAGATCCTCACCAGCACCTTCAACGAGATCGAGAGCCGCTCCCTGGGCACGGCGGTGGCCGGCATCCCGGTGAACTTCTACGACCTCGACGCCATGACCCAGGGACTGCAGCGCAGCGACCTGATCATCGTGGCCGGCCGGCCGGCGATGGGCAAAACGGCGATCACCCTCAACCTGGCCAAGAACGTGGCCCAGCTGCACAACCTGCCGGTGTGCCTGTTCAGCCTGGAGATGAGCAAGGAGCAGCTCACCTACCGGCTGCTGGCCATGGAGGTGGGCATCGAGAGCGGTCGGCTGCGCACCGGCCGCCTGCAGCAGGAGGAATGGCCGCTGCTGGGCCAGGGCATCAACAGCCTGGGGCAATTGCCCCTGTTCATCGACGACAAGCCCAATGCCGGCGTGCTGGAGATGCGCTCGCTCTGCCGGCGGCTGATGGCCGAGAGCGGCAAGGAGCTGGGCCTGGTGGTGATCGACTACCTGCAGCTGATGGAGGGCGGCGGCAGCGACAACCGGGTGCAGGAGCTCAGCCGCATCACCCGCGGCCTCAAGCAGATGGCCCGCGAGCTGAACGTGCCGGTGATCGCCCTCTCCCAGCTCAGCCGGGGCGTGGAGGCCCGCACCAACAAGCGGCCGATGCTCAGCGACCTGCGCGAATCGGGCTCGATCGAGCAGGACGCCGACCTGGTGCTGATGATCTACCGCGACGAGTACTACAACCCGGAAACGCCCGACCGCGGCATCACCGAGGTGATCGTGACCAAACACCGCAATGGCCCGGTGGGCACCGTGAAACTACTGTTTGAGCCGCAATTCACGCGGTTCCGCAATCTGGCGGCCTGAGGTGACCGCCCCAGCCTCAAACGGAAAGCACCGAGCCCGGAGCCCCACGGGCGAATCCACTCTTCGATTCCACCGGAGGCATACCGATCCCCAATAATCAGTTCACAGTTGGGAAAGGCGATACTATTTCCTTCAGGGTGTTTTCAGCAAACAACCAAGGTGGTCCAGGTGTGTTGAACATCAATGATTTCCAGGCCACGGCAGTGCCTGGCCCCTTGCCCGTCCTGGGGGTCGCAGGCGCCTGGAAGTGGAGTCGTCGTTTGCGCTCAAGCCTGCGGCGAATCAGCTCCTGATGGCATAACAGATTCCGTTTATAAGCCACTCCAGCGGAATCAAGCGCCTAGCAATAGGCCTTGATTCCGCAATTTGCTTGTTCTTTCTTTACTAATTTTGCGCGACCAGAGGGGGCGATCAGCTAGCTCCAGGCGCACACTGTTACAAGCGCTGCCCAGGTTCCTGTTCAGCCGTTCCCGCAGGCTGGCTGCCTGAGAGGTGCTGGTTTTGTGCTCTATCGCCGTCACACCAGCCCCATCGTCAACGAGCGGTCCCCATGCGCCATGTTCACCTTGGATTGCGCCCCCAGCAAACGCGTTTCGCTGAACCTCGCAGTGGGCACGACCATCTGCCCCGTGGCTTCCATCGGCAACTACCAAGCGGAAGAGCCCGATTTTGGCCAAACCCGCAGGGCCAGCCTCGTGATTTCCCTGAGTGAAGGAGCAACAGGGGATGTCACCGTGACCTCTGCAACTGCCCTGGCCACGCAGAGTGATGCCCCTGGCAGCGGTGGAGATCGCTTCCAGTTCCTGGACAGCGCGGCCACGACCTTGCGAACCGCAACCGCTTCTGCAGTGGCGAATGGCTTGCCCAAGGCCCTTTTCAATGCCAGCAGATCCGTTCCAGCCACCACCTTGTCAACGGCCATTTCCCAGGCCTTCACCGACAAGAACCTCGCACTCGCAGGAAATCAGGCACTGGCAACGGGTGAGGCGGTGATTGTCAATCAGGCCTCTGGCTCCACCATCAAGAGCTATCTGATCGTCAATGTCGGCCTGGCCAGCTATCAATCCGGAACCGACTTCATCGCCGACATCACGGGCTGGCAGTCGACCGGGTTCCCCAGCAGCCAGCTGGCCGTCACGGACTTCTTCCGTTCATCGATCGTCTGAGCACGTCCCCAGCCATTCACTCCTGACCCGCAGCGCTTCCGCACAGTCCGTGCAGGAGCGCTGTTTTTTTATGCCTGCCACACCACAACCCAGGGCGACAACAATCGGGGCGGTCGGGGCAACAGCTGGTTGGATAGCGTGACCATGGCCATTGAGCCCCAGTTCCCACGCCTGTGCTTCCCGAACCTGGCCGTCTGATGGATCACCAAGCATTCGAGACGGCCAGGCCGCCGGAGCACACCAGACTGCCGCGCTGGTTGCTGCCCGCCATCACGGCCTTCCTGCTGTTCAATGCCGCCAGTCAGTGGCTGGTCTCCGGCACCGCCGACCAGGACCAGGCCGAACAGCTGCTCCTCGCCCAGACCTGGGCGCTGGGCTATGGCGCCCAGCCGCCGCTGTACACCTATCTGGTGAAACTGCTGCTGCCGTTCACAGGCGTGGGGCTCTGGCCCCTGCTGCTACTGAAGGTGGTTCTGCTCGGCCTGCTGGTGCTGGCCCTGGTGCGCATCGGTGAGGCCCTGGCCCTGCGGCGCGATCAGCAGCTGCTCGCCCTCAGTGGCCTGGCCCTGATCCCCCAGTTCATGTGGGAGGCCCAGCGCGATCTCACCCACTCTGTGCTGGCGACCACCGTCGCCGCCTTCACCCTGCTGCAGGTGCTGCGCCTGGCGCGCCGGCCGAAGCCTGCTGGCTTCATCGTCCTGGGGGCACTGCTGGCGGCTGGTGTGCTGAGCAAATACAGCTTCGTGGTATTTGCCGCCAGCCTGCTGTTCACCGCCCTGACGATCCCCGACCTGCGCCGCACCCTGCTGCGGCCCGCACTGGCCCTCAGCGGGATCACGGCCCTGCTGCTGCTGGCACCCCATCTGGCCTGGATGCTCAGCCACAGTGATCAGGCCATCCGCGGTCTGGAGAAAACCCGCAGCCTCGGGCCCCTGAACCCCGCGGGCGCGATCGCGGGCATCACCAGCGCCGCCAAGGCGGGGATCGCCTTTCTCACCCCGTTCTGGCTGGTTGCCCTGGCGGTGTTGTGGCCGGATCGCCGGCGGCTCCATCGGGCGGACCCTGGGCAGCAACCCGGCCAGGCCCTGCTGCAACGCCTACCAGTGGTTCTCACCGCGGTGATGCTGGTGTTCGTGCTGGTCACCGGCGCCACACGCATCAAGGACCGCTGGTTTCAGTGCCTGCTGTTCTATGCGCCACTCACGGTGGCCACCCTGGCCCCGCCCCAGTCCCCCCGTCGTCTGCAGGCGATGGTGGGCGCGGGTGCCACAGCCGCCGCCGCCGCCGCCCTGCTGCTGCCGGGCCGCACCCTGCTGGCCGGGGTGACGGGCAAGAGCAGTCGGCCCAATTACCCACTTCCCCAGCTGGTGGCCAGCCTGGAAGCACGCCACGGCAGGCCGGACAGGATTCTCGCCAGCGGTGGGCCGATCGGTGGCAGCGCCCGTCTGGTCTTCCCCAGCGTGCCCGTGTACACCCCCCGCTCACTGGAACGGGGCGACGTCCAGGCCGTGGCAGCCGGCGAAACGGTGCTGGTGCTGCTTGATCGCGACGACGATCCAGCGGAGCTCAGTGCGCTGGCGAGACAGGTGCTCGGTGGGGACTTCGATCCGGACCAACTGCCCGGACGCCTGGTGGAGCTCAGCCTGCCAGAGCTCCATGCGCCCGGGCGCAACTACCCGATCCGCTACGCCTGGATCGGCTCTGCGGGCCATTCCTAGGATCTTGCGATGCAGCCTCCTCACGCGAACGGCAACGCCAGGCCTGCGGGCCCCGACCCCGGGAGTGCGGTGACCGAACACTTCGACGTGATCGTGGTGGGCGGCGGCCACGCCGGTTGTGAAGCGGCGCTCACGGCGGCCAGGCTGGGACTGAACACCGCCCTGTTCACCCTCAACCTCGACCGCATCGCCTGGCAGCCTTGCAATCCGGCGGTGGGCGGCCCGGCCAAGAGCCAACTGGTGCATGAGGTGGATGCCCTCGGTGGTGTGATCGGCCGGCTGGCCGATGCCACCGCCCTGCAGAAGCGGGTGCTCAATGCCAGCCGCGGCCCGGCCGTGTGGGCCCTGCGCGCCCAGACCGACAAGCGCCAGTACGCCCGCCAGATGCTGCAACTGCTGCAGCACACGCCCAACCTGGCCCTGCGGGAGGCCATGGTGACCGGACTGCTGGTGGAGGGGGACCCCACCGGTGGCGGCAGCGCCTGGGAGCCGGCCCAGGGCCCGGCGGCCCGCGTGGCCGGCATCCGCACCTACTTCGGCAGCAGTTACGCCGCCGGGGCCGTGATCCTCACGGCCGGCACCTTCCTGGGCGGCCAGATCTGGGTGGGCAACCAGTCGATGAGTGCAGGCCGCGCCGGCGAGCAGGCCGCTGAAGGGCTCACTGAAGCGCTGGAGGCGCTCGGCTTTCAGATGGGCCGCCTCAAGACCGGCACCCCCGCCCGGGTCGACCGACGCAGCATCGCCCTCGATCAGCTGGAGGAGCAGCCCAGCGACGCCCACGACCGCTTCTTCTCCTTCGACCCGGCCAGCTGGGTGAGCGGTGAGCCGATGAGCTGCCACATCACCCGCACCACGGCCGCCACCCACCAGCTGATCAAAGACAACCTGCACCTCACGCCGATCTACGGCGGCTTCATCGACAGCAAGGGCCCCCGCTACTGCCCCTCGATCGAAGACAAGATCGTGCGCTTCGCCGATAAGGACAGCCACCAAATCTTCCTGGAGCCCGAGGGCCGCGACACACCGGAGATCTACGTGCAGGGCTTCTCCACCGGCCTGCCCGAGCGGCTGCAGCTCGAGCTGCTGCGCACCCTGCCCGGCCTGGAGCAGTGCGTGATGCTGCGGCCCGCCTATGCGGTGGACTACGACTACCTGCCCGCCACCCAGCTCAAGCCCTCGCTGGAAACCAAGCGGGTGGCCGGGCTGTTCTCCGCCGGCCAGCTCAACGGCACCACCGGCTACGAGGAGGCGGCCGCCCAGGGGTTGGTGGCGGGCCTCAACGCCGCCCGGCTGGTGCGGGGCCAGGAGCCGGTGCACTTCCCGCGCGAGGGCAGCTACATGGGCACGATGATCGACGACCTGATCACCAAAGACCTCCGCGAGCCCTACCGGGTGCTCACCAGCCGCAGCGAATACCGGCTGGTGCTGCGCGGCGACAACGCCGACCGACGCCTCACCCCCCTGGGCCGGGAGCTAGGCCTGATCGACGAGCGGCGCTGGCAGATCTACACGCGCAAGCAGGAGGCGATCACCGCCGAACAGCGCCGCCTGCAGAGCGTGCGGCTCAAGGCCAGCGATCCCGTGGCGCCTGCGGTGGAGGCCCAGACCGGCGCCGCCATCAAGGGCTCGATCACCCTGGCCGAGCTGCTGCGCCGCCCTGGATTCCACAGCGCCGACCTGATCCAGCACGGCCTGGCCGATCGGGACCTGCCCCGGGATGTGGCCGAAGCCAGCGAAATCGAGATCAAATACAGCGGCTACCTGGCCCGCCAGCAGCAGCAGATCGAGCAGGTGAAGCAGCAGGAGCACCGCCCCCTGCCCGCCGACCTCGACTACGCCGCCATCGGCACGCTCTGCCGCGAGGCGCGCGAAAAGCTGCAGGCGGTGCGCCCGCTCAACCTCGGCCAGGCCTCCCGGCTGCCGGGGGTGAGTCCGGCCGACGTGACGGCCCTGCTGCTCTGGCTGGAACTGGCCAGCCGCCGACCAGCCCCGGCCCCCGACATGCCGCAGGAGCGGGCCGATACGGATAACCTGGGCGCCACCGCCAGGGGAGCCGGCTCGTGAGTCCAGTGCGCGCCATCCCCACCTCCCGTGCCTACTGGGAACTGCGCGCCGAGCAGGTGCTCAACCGGGTGTTCTCCCCGGAGAGCCCGATCGAGGTGGAGGTGCGCGACACCAGCCCGGCCGCAGCACCGGAGCCCACCCAGCAAACCGGTGCAAAGCCAGCGGGGAGCTCCCGTGCCAGCACCATGTCCCCGGGGGATACCTGGATCCTGGTTGGCACCAGCCTGCTGGTGACCCTCACCACTGGCTTCGCCCTGCTCGGGCTCACCCTTTGGCAGCAGGGTCAGCAGGCCATCCGCCAGGAACGCAGCATGCTGCTGGTGGAGCGATTGCGGGCCCTGGGTCCCGCCTTCGCGCCGCCGGCCCCGCAGTTGGCGGCCAGCGCTGGGGCGGTCAGTCCCAGCGCCCAGGTGCTGCCGGAGGCGCCCGGCACGGCCGGCATGCCCCCTCCACCGGTGGAGAGCTGGATGGAGGAGCTGGCCAGCCTGCCCCCAAGCAGCGCGCCACCGGCCCAGGTGCTCCAGGTTCCGATGAGCCAGAGGGTGAGCAGCCCCGCCCCGCCCGCCTCCCCCCAGCGCGCCGGGACCAGCCGACCCGCTTCCCCCGCACCACCACAGCGGGCCGACGGCAGCGTGCCCCAGCTGGTGGGGGTGGTTCAGGTGCCAGGCCTGCCGGCCTCGGCGATCTTCCAACTGAATGGCAGTTCCACCAGTGCCGCCAGCGGCGAAGCCATCGGCAACAGCGGTTGGCGCCTGCTGTCGGCCAGCGGAGACACGGCCGTGATCGAGCGCCAGGGACTGCAGAAGCGCGTCAGCATCAGCAGCGGCTTCTGAGCAGCCCCACTCTCCCTTAGGGCTCGATGCTGATCTCGCACCAACACCGCTTCATCTTTCTGAAAACCCAGAAAACTGCGGGCACAGCGATCGAAATCGCCCTGCGCGGGGTGATGCACCCAGGTGATGTGATCACCCCCATCTCCTCGGCGGATGAGCGCCTGAACCGCCAGCTGGGGCACCTCGGCCCCCGCCACTTCCGTGCACCACTGGGGCACTACCGCCGCCCCGACTGGCAGAGGCTGATCTGCCGCGGCCGGCTGAAAAAACGCTTCTACAACCACATGCCGGCCGCCGAGGTGAAGGCGGAGCTGCCCGACAGCGTGTGGGATGACTATCTCAAGATCAGCGTGGAGCGCAATCCCTTCGACAAAGCCATCAGCAGCTATTACTGGCGCACCCGCAAACAACGCCAGCCGATCTCACTGGACACCTATCTGCTCCACTGTCCAACCAGCGAAATCTCCAACTGGCCCATCTACACAATCCACGACCAGCCGATCGTGGACGTGATGCTGCGCCAGGAACAGCTGCCCCAGGATCTGGCCGCCCTGGGCGAGCGGCTGGGGCTGGGCGCGCCGCTGGCCCTGCCCCAACAGCGGCCCAAGGGTGCGGTGCGCCGCGACCGCCGGCCCTGGCAGGAGGTGCTCAGTGCCAGCGCGGAGCGACGGATCCGGGAGGTGTGTGCCCGGGAACTCGCCACCTTCCACTACTGATTCCCTCCAAGCCCGTGCAGCTGCCCGCCATCCCCCAGTCCAGCGGTGAGAACAAGCTGATCCTCTGCATGAAATGGGGCAGCAAGTACGGCGCCGACTACGTGAACCGGCTGCAGCGGATGCTGGCCCGCCAGCTTGCTCCGCCCTTCCAGCTGGTGTGTCTCACCGACGACGCGAGCGGCCTCGATCCAGCGATCCGTGCCCTGCCCCTGCCCGAGCTGGGCTGCCCGGAACCGCGCAACACCCGCGGCAAGTGGCGCAAGGTGGCCCTGTGGGGGGCCCGGCTGGATGGGCTGGAGGGGCCGGCGCTGTTTGTGGATCTCGACTCGGTGATCGTGGGCGACATCACGCCCTACTTCAGCCATGGCGCCGCCCAGGCTGTGGTGCTGGAGCGCAACTGGGCCCGTCCCCTCAGTGGCCTGGGCCAAACCTCCGTGTTCCGCTTCCCGATCGGTTCCCACCCCGACATCCTGGAGCGCTTCCGCCGCGACCCCCAGGCGATCGCCGACCGCTTCGGCTACGAGCAGCACTTCATCAGCCACTGCCTCGGCGACCAGCTGCAGTTCTGGCCCCGGGGCTGGACCCGTCACTTCCGGCTGCACTGCCTCGGCCCGATGCCCCTGCGCTATCTCCGGCCGGCCCGGCTGCCCGCCAGGAGCCGCATCATCACCTTTCCCGGCGGTCCCAATCCCTCGGACGTCAAGGAGGGCCGCTGGAAGCCCGACTCCCCCGCCTATGCGGGCCGGCGCGCCCACCTGCGGCGCCTGCTGGAGCAGGGCGACTGGCGGAATCTGCGCCGCTTCGCCATGCCCGTGCCCTGGATCGAGCAGCACTGGGGCTGAGGGGCAGACTGAACGGATGCAGCGACTCTGGCGACCAGCCCTGCCCGGGGGCATCCACGTGTGCGGCTGCGGCCACTCCGGCACCTCGATCCTCACCCGGCTGATCGGCGCCCATCCCCGCATCCACGCCATCCCCGGGGAGAGCGGCGTGGTCAAGAAGGAGAGCTACCGGCGCTATCGCCAGGCCCTGGAAGGCTTCTGGGCGGACACCAGCGCCGCCGGTGCCGCCAGCTGGGTGGAGAAAACCCCCAAACACGTGCGTCACCTCGCCTTCATTCTCAATGCCGCCCCCTCCAGCCGGATCGTGCTGATCTGCCGCGACCCCCGCGACTGCGTCGCCTCCCTCAAGCGCCGCTACGGCCGCTTCGGCAAGGCCCTGCGTCGCTGGCGGCACGACAACGGCCGGGTGCTGCGCTGGCGCACCCACCCCCAGGTGAGCCTGCTGCGCTACGAGGATCTGGTGCGGGATCCCCAGGCCACCCTCGAGGAGCTGATGCCGCGCCTGGGCCTGGCCTTTGACCCCTCCCAGCTGCAGTACCACAGGCAGGAGGTGAGCTGGTATGGCGGCCACCGGGGGGGCGACGGGGGCAGCCTGGGAGCTGATGCTGGCGCGACCCAGCGTGAGCCAACCCAGGGCCAGCCAAGCGAGCACCGCCAGCTGCGCAACCAGCAGATCAACCAGCCGTTATTCAATGCCAGCGGCCGCTTCGCGGACCAGCTCACGCCGGTGGAGATCGCGCTGGTCCACCGCCGCTGCACCCGGCTGGCTAGAAGGCTCGGGTACAGCCTGGTCTGAAGCGATGCTGCGCCTGCACCAGCTCTGGGGCATCGGGGTGGAAACCCTCGCCCTGGAGACATTGCCCGAGCCCCTGAGCGGCCCCTGGCGGCTGTTGCTGCTCGGCGACGGCAGCCCCACCCGCCACCTGGAATCCCTGAGCGGCGAGCCGGTGGAGATCGAGCTGATCGCCATGGCCCCGGAGACGGCGGCGGCAGCCGATGCCAGGGCCGGCGCGCCGCCGCCGCTGGAAGTGGGCGAGCTGGCCGCGCCCCTGCTGCGACGCCAGGTGTGGCTGCGCTGCGGCAACCAGACCCTGGCCTGGGCCGAGAGCTGGTGGAATCAGGCCCTGGCCGACGCCCACCTGCAACAGCGGGACCAGCCGATCTGGCGCAGCCTCACCAGCAACCGGGCCGAGCTGTTCCGGGAGGTGGACGGCCTGGCCAAGGTCACGGCACCCTGGCTGGAGCAGCGCTTCGGGGTGCGCGGCCCCTTCTGGAGCCGCCACTACCGCTTCTTCCGCGGTGGCCAGCCGCTCACGGTGATCCGTGAGGTGTTCTCACCCGCCCTGGAAACCTGGCTGGGGCCCGCGACACCGGCCAGGCGTTCAGCAGATCCGGTGGCGAAGCACCAAGCCGGCACGGGTGCGGTTGGCATCCATGTGACAACTGCCAGCAGCTCAGCATTGACACATTGACAGTTGCCGTGCTTGGCGCAGCATGCCTGCAGCGTTCCCAGGCAACCGATGACCTCAGCTCGCCACCCGCTCCCGGATCAGGCTGCTGCCGTGCTGGTGCGGCAGTGGGCCGACCTGCTCGAACTGCTGCAACAGGGGGTGGAGGCCGTGGCCACCTCCGCCGAGGACATGGCCCAGGAACTGCCCAGGGAACTCGTGAACCCGGTGAACCGGGAACTGCAGCAGCGGGGAAGTAGCTTCCAGGTGGTGGGGCGGCGAGTCAGGACAGGCGCAGGGCCTCGGCCTGGCGGGCCGCACGCTCCAGCAGCTCGCGCAGCTGGGCTTCGTCGGTGTGGCTGAGGTTGCTGCGCAGCAACTTGGCGTGGGGAGCATGGGCCCGCAGCCGCTCCACCACGCGATCGGCGGTGGCCTCGCGGATTAGCAGGCAGAGGGCGGCGCTGCCACGGGGGAGCGTTTCGCCCACTTCCCGCATGAAGGCGTCGTTGATGCCGATATCCGACAGCGACCCGGAGGCCGCCCCCACCCCGGCCCCCACCGCCGCACCCAGCAGGGGGTTGAGGAACAGCAGGCCCACCAGGGTTCCCCAGAAGCCGCCGCCCAGGGCACCGGCCGCGGTGAGATTCACCGACTGACGCAGATGCACCTGGCCTTCAGCGTCGTGCTCCACCACCACGGCATCCTCCAGGGCAATCAGCTGCTCCCGCTGGATGTCCACCAGCTCGCGGCGCACCTGCTCGGCCTCATCCACCTTGGGGAAGCCCACCACCACCAGGCTGCTCATCGTGATCTCCGGATTGGTGCAAGCCTAATCAGGCTGGCGACGGCGACTGGAACGGGGCACGGGACGCGCAGCGAGGGCCGAACCATCCGGGGCAGGCCGGTCGCCAGCTGCCCCCCGGGGCACCAGGGACTGCTGGGCGGGCTGGGCGGGCTGGGCAACGGAACGCTGCCAGCGGGGCCGGCTGAAGCTGTCGTCGTCGGGCCAGTCCTGATCAGGGCCAGACGCCCCCTGCAGCACGGGTGCCCGCCGCGAGATGGCCTCCAGCGGTCGGCGGCGGGAGCTGCTGAACGAGCCATCAGGCTGCTGCGACGCAGGAGCCGAGACCTGGCGAGCCGGTTCGGGCTCCCCCTCGCGGGGCAAGGGACGGGCGGACTCGCGGGTCGGCTGCCAGGGCTCGCGCCAGTCGTCGTCGTCCTCGAGGATCCAGTCGAGCTTGTCCTCCACCCAGCGGCCGAGCTCTCCCAGGCGCGGCCGCATTCCCGGGCCAGCAGCGGCGCCCCGCCCCGGCTTGCGTGAACCCGGGCGTGCGCCGGATACCCCATCCACCAGTTGGCGGCCCGCACTCACCAGGCGATCGATGCCCTGCTCCAAGGAATCGGAGCCGCGGCGAGCGGGCTCCTCGTAGCGCTGGGAGGGACGCAGCGACGAACGGGGGATGGGGCGTGGGGTGGAGCGCTCGGAAGCGGGATCAGACCAGCGTTCTGCCATCCCCCAAGGTTACCGACGTCGGGCGCTGAGCCAACGCTCCCGGGCCAGACCCACCAGCGCAATGGCCACGCCGCTCCACTCCAGGCTCCAGATGAATACAGCCACAGCAATTGGTCGTGCGCGCCGACGTTAAGGCGTCGAATCCCGCCCACCCGCAACAGATGGGCGCCTGACGGCAGCCCTTCAGGCCGCCTCCACAAACTCCAGCAGACAGCTCACGTGCCAGGAGCCGCCGTGGTGGCGTTCACAACAGGCCCGGCAGGCCAAGCCTTTCACCCGCCGGCGGTAGGGGGCCGCCACGCCGCAGCGCGGACAGCGGGCCAGCCAGCGGGCGGCCGGCACGGTCCCGGCCGCTTCGCCCGGCAGTGGATAGCGGTGGCGCACACTCACCCGAAAGTCGGCCTGGGCCGCGTTGATCGCCGCCATGCGGGCCCGGAAGTGGGGGCCATGCACCTCCCGCACCTGCAGCACCCGGTGGGTCCAGGCGTGGATCATCTCGTGGCAGAGGGTGCCCAGCAGCGCCTCCCGGGGCAGGGGATCGAGCAGGGGCCGCGACAGCACAATCTCGCTGAGCTGGCGGCCATCGGCGTGATGGCCGAACCGGTAGAGGCCGGCGCTGCGGCGCATGCGGCCGTCGCTCCAGCGCAGGCTCACCAGCGGCAGCCCATCGCGCACCAGGCTGCCCGCGAAGTGCTCCCGGTTGAGGCGGTGAAACAACGGAAGCAGGGGTTCGAGCGGCACTCCGGTGGGGTTGTCAGTCAGACTCACGGGCCATTCAACCGCGTGTTCACGGCCTATGGACTCGGCTCTGGTCACCAGCATCGGCACCAAGGCCCTGCTGGCCGGGGGTGGAGCCCTGCTCCTCTATTGGACGATCACGGCGGTGAAGCTGGTGCTCAGCGCCCGCGGCATCAACCCCCTGCTCAAGCAGTTCTTCACCCAGATCGCCAGCGGCCAGGTGGATGGGGCCTACCTGCTCACCACCAAGAACTACCGCAGCCACGTGAACCGCAAGCAGTTCATCCAGTTCCTGGCGGGTCTCAAGCTCAACCGTTACCGCAACCTCAAGAGCGGCCGCCCCCGCCTGCAGGACGGCCAGATGATCCTCACCGTGAAGCTGATCTCCGAGGCCAAGGAGGAGCTGCCCCTCGACTTCACCTTCGTGAAGCTCGATGAGCAGTGGCGCATCGACCGGATCAAGAACCTGGCCACCGCCTGATGCATGCCAGCCAGCAGGCCCGCGCCGCCGAGCTGCGCCAGCTGCTGAACCGCGCCGCCCACGCTTACTACGTGCTGGATGCTCCCCTGATGGAGGATCCGGTCTACGACCGGCTGTTGCGCGAACTCCAGGAGCTGGAGACAGCCCACCCGGAGCTGCTCACGGCCGACAGCCCCACCCAGCGCATCGGCGGCGCCCCGGCCGAGGGGTTCACGAGTGTGGCCCACCGCATCGGCCTGCTCAGCCTCGACAACGCCTTTTCGCTCGAAGAGCTGGAGGCCTGGTATGCCCGCCTGCTCAAGGTGCTCGACCGCACGCCGGAGGCAGGCGCACCGTTGCCCCAGCTGGCGATGGTGGGCGAACTCAAGATCGACGGCAACGCCCTGGCCCTCAGCTACGAGCACGGCGTGCTGGTGCGGGCCGCCACCCGCGGCGATGGCGAGCGGGGCGAGGAGATCACGGCCAACGTGCGCACGATCCAGAGCGTGCCCCTGCGCCTGCAGCTGGAGCACCCACCGGCCTGGCTGGAGGTGCGCGGCGAGGCCCTGATCCCCGATGGCACCTTCGCGGCGATCAACGCCGAGCGTGAAGCCCGGGGCGAAGCCCTGTTCGCCAACCCCCGCAACGCCTGCGCCGGCACCCTGCGCCAGCTCGACCCGAAGGTGGTGGCGGCCCGGCGGCTGGCGTTCTTCGCCTACACCCTGCATCTGCCGGACGACTGGCAGGCCCAATCGGGGGATCCGGCCAGGCCCGCCACGCAGTGGGACGCCCTGTGCTGGCTGCAGGCCGCCGGCTTCCAGGTGAACCCGAATGCCGAGCTGCTGCCGTCGCTGGCGGCGGTGGAGGGCTTCTTCGCCCAGTGGGAGGAGGGGCGCAAGGCCCTGCCCTACGCCACCGACGGCGTGGTGGTGAAGCTCAACGACCTGCGCCTGCAGGCCGATGCCGGCTTCACCCAGAAGGCGCCCCGCTGGGCGATCGCCCTCAAGTACGCCGCCGAGGAGGCCCCGAGCAAACTGCTGCGTCTCGCCTGCCAGGTGGGCCGCACCGGCGTGATCACGCCGGTGGCCGAATTCGACCCCGTGCCTCTGGCGGGCACCACGGTGAGCCGGGCCACCCTGCACAACGCCGACCGGCTGGCGGAGCTCGACCTGCACGCCGGCGACACGATCGTGGTGCGCAAGGCCGGCGAGATCATCCCCGAGGTGGTGCGGGTGCTGCCGGAGCTGCGACCCGCCGGCGCGGCGCGCCTGGAGCTGCCCCACCTGTGTCCGGAATGTGGCTCGGAGCTGGTGCGCGAGGAGGGCGAGGCGGCCACCCGCTGCGTGAATTCCAGCTGTCCGGCGATCCTGCGCGGCGCCCTGCGCCACTGGGTGAGCAAGGGGGCCCTCGATGTGGACGGCCTGGGCAGCAAGTTGATCGAGCAACTGGTGGACCGGGGGCTGGTGGGCTCGATCGCCGATCTCTACCGGCTCGATGCCGCCCTGCTGGCCAGCCTGGAGCGGATGGGCGCCAAGAGCGCCGAAAATCTGGTGGCCGCCCTGGCCGCCTCGAAGCAGCAGCCCTGGCACCGCCAGCTCTTCGGCCTGGGCATCCACCACGTGGGCGAGGTGAACGCCAAGGCCCTGGCCCAGGCCTTCCCCAGCGTGGCCGAACTGGCCACCGCCGCGGCCGACACGCCGGAGCTGGTCACGGCCGTGTTCGGCATCGGCGAGCAGATCGCCCAGAGCCTGCAGCAGTGGTTCGCCACGCCGGCCAACCAGCGGCTGCTGGAGCAACTGGAGGGGCTGGGCTTCTCGCTGGCGCTGAGCGCGGCGGAGCGGGAGGCGGCCGCGGGTGCTGCCGGGCCGGCCGGCGATGGCGCTGCACGGCTGCAGGGCCAGACCTTCGTGCTCACCGGCACCCTGCCCTCCCTGAGCCGCCGCCAGGCCCAGGAGCTGATCGAGGCCGCCGGCGGCAAGGTGACCGGCTCGGTGAGCAGGAAGACCAGCTACGTGGTGGCGGGCGAGGAGGCCGGCAGCAAGCTCAGCAAGGCCGAAAGCCTGGGCGTGGCGGTGCTGGATGAGGCGGGGCTGCTGGCGCTGCTGGGCAGCTGAAGACCCAGCCGCAGGCTTGCGTTCCCCGGGCCTGGATTGGGTGTCGGCTGATCCAGGCGACTGAATCCAACCTGAGGAGGTTGGGCAGAGCACCGTCCCCGGTGGGGCCCCTGGGGCGTGCCCCACGGGAGTGAATGGTCGGGCCCAGACTGGGGCAAACCTTCGCCGGTCCGAGCTGCCGGCCCGCATCGCCATGGCCAGGCTCACCACTGCCCCAGCCCCCGCCGCCTTCCGCTGGATCAAGACCGACTGCGGCCGGGCGAAATATCTCGACCTGGCGTCACGCCAGGGGCTGCCGGCGCGCCTGCGGCTGGGCTGGTTCGTGCTGATCGCGGCTGTGCGCGACTGGCGGCTGCCCGATCCAGCCAGCGCGGCTGCTCAGGATTCGCCTGCCCCGGGCGGCTCCTGAAGCGCCCGCCGCGCCGCCCGGCCCACCAGCGCCACCACCAGCACCGTGGCCAGCAATCCCACGATCCGCAGGGCCCAGGTGGCGGGATCGGTCCGGCCGGAGAGCACGGCACCGAAGCGGGCCACATCCCCGGCCAGGGCACCGAGGCCGCAGAACAGGATCGTGCCGGGCAGGATGCCGATCAGGCCGATCGAGTAGTCGCGCAGGCTCACCTCACTGAGGCCGTAGGCCAGGTTGAGCAGGGAGAAGGGAAAGGCCGGCGAGAGGCGGGTGAGCAGCACCAGCCGCAGCCCCTCCCGGCTCACGGCCTGCTCAATCGCCAGCAGCTTGGGCACGGCCGCCAGGCGCCGCCGCGCCCAGTCGCGCAGCCAGGTGCGACCCAGCAGAAACGCCGCCTCCGCCCCCAGACAGGCCCCGACGAACACCAGCACACTGCCCCAGGCCGTGCCGTAGAGGGCGCCGGCCAGCATCGAGGCCCACACCCCCGGTAGCAGCAGGGTCACCCACAGGGCATGGAGGGGCACAAAGGCCGCCGCCCCCCAGGGGGAGCGCAACAGCTCGAGGGCCTGGGGAAGCCAGGGGAGCGTCCACCAGTCGGAGGGGGGCAGCATCGATCGGGCCTGGGGCGCAGCGCCTGATCCTCGCCCGCGCGGCAAAGGCGCCGTGGCTGCTCAGGTGGCCTGGCCGGACTGCGGTGGGCGACCTAGAACACGGGGATCCGCAGTGATCGCCATGGCCCCCACCCGCCCGGCGCGCAGCGGTGGGGGACGGCTGGCCTGGCTGGCCGCCGCGGCGGGCCTGCTGGCCCTGCTGGCCCTGGGGGTGGGTCTGTGGCGCCAGCGGCAGCAGCGGCAGCAGCTGGAGCAGGCCCGCCACCAGCAGCCCCTGCCCCGCCGCGTCGCCGCCCTCGGCCGGGTGGAGCCCCTCGATCGGGTGGTGAAGGTGTCGGTGCCGGCCTCTCTCAGCAACGACGCCGTGCGCGAACTGCGGGTGAAGGAGGGCCAGCAGGTGGCGAAGGGACAGGTGCTGGCGGTGATGGACAGCGCCGTGAGCCTCGATCGCAGCGTGCGCGAAGCCCAGGCGGCCGTGGCGGTGGCCGAGCGCAAGCTCACGGCCCAGGCCAGCGTGATCAGCCGCTACCGGGCCGAGTTGGCCCAGGCCGAGGTGGAGCTGCGCCGCTACAGCCAGCTGTTCGCGGAAGGGGCGAGCAGCGCCGAGGTGCGCGACCGGCGGATCACGATCGAGAGCACCAGCCGCGCCAACCTGGAGCAGGCCCTCAGCGACGAAGCCACCCTGCGGGCCGAACTGGAGGAGTCGCGCGCCACCCTGGCCCGGAATCAGGCCGAGCTGGCCAAGGCCACGATCCGGGCGCCCTTCGGCGGCACGGTGTTCAAGATCAACGCCTACCCCGGCGACAAGGTGGGCGATGACGGCATCCTGGAGCTGGGCGACAGCAGCCGGATGGGCGTGATCGCCGAGGTGTACCAGACCGACCGGGCCGGCATCAGCCTGGGCCAGCGGGTGGTGATCAGCGCCGACGGCTTCCCCGGCCGGCAGATGGAGGGCAAAGTGGTGGACATCGCCCGCCAGGTGAGCCGCCAGACCGTGTTCAGCGGCCAGGCGGGCGAGAACCTCGACCGGCGGGTGTTCGAGGTGAAGATCGGCCTGGGGCCGGAGGCGGCGGCCGTGGCCAGCGCCATCAACTATCTGCAGGTGAACGTGCTGTTCGATCCGCTCACGCCCGAACAGAAGCGGGCCCAGCAGCGGCGGCTGGAGGAGCTGCGCGCCCAGCAGCGGCTGGAGCAGCGCGGCCTCTCGCAGCCGAGCCCGCGATGAGCCTGCCCGCCCTGCTGCGGCGCACGCCCCTGGCCTGGCGCCAGGCGATCCACCGGCCGATGCGCCTGGCCGCGGCCATCGCCGGTGTGAGTTTCGCCAACGTGCTGGTGTTCTTCCAGCTGGGGCTCTCGGGCGGCCTCTACGACAGCCAGAAGCGCCCGATCCAGCGGATCAACGGCGAACTCGTGATGGTGAGCGGCCGCTACCTCTACCTGGGCGAGCAGCTCAACTTTCCCCGTGCCCGCCTGATCCAGGCCCTGGGGGTGGAGGGGGTGGAGGCGGTGACGCCGCTCTTCATCGGCCTGAGCGAGTGGTTGAACAGGGACACCCGCCAGCAGAAGCAGGCCCTGCTGTTCGGCGTCGCCCCGGAGAACCCCGCCCTGCGCATCCCCGAACTGCGGGCCCAGCCGCAGCTGCTGCAGCGCAGCGATGCCCTGCTGTTCGACACGCGCTCCAAGCGCAATGCCGGCCCGGTGGCCGAGACGGTGCGCCAGAACGGCAGCTACGAGACCGAACTGGGGGGCGTACGGGCGATCGTCACCGGCCTGTTCACCCTCGGGGTGACCTTCGCCGCTGACATCAACCTGATCACCTCCGCCACCAACTTCAAGAACTATTTCCCCAACCAGAGCGCCGACGACATCCAGATGGGCGTGATCCAGCTCCGGCCGGGGGTGGATCCCCTGCGGGTGCAGGCCACCCTGCGCCAGTTCCTGGACCCTTCGGTGAAGGTGCTCACGATCGCCGAACTGGAGGCCACCGAGGTGGCCTACTGGCGGCGCAACACCTCCTTCGGCCTGATCTTCGGCCTGGGGGTGCTCGTGGGCCTGGTGGTGGGCGGGATCATCGTGTATCAGATCCTCTACTCCGACGTGAGCGATCACCTGGCCGAATACGCCACCCTCAAGGCGATCGGCTACGACGACGGCTTCGTGGTGGGCATCATCCTGCAGGAATCGCTGATCCTGGCCCTGCTGGCCTTCGCCCCCAGCCTGCTGCTCTCGCTGGGGCTCTACGGCTTCCTGGCCCGCTCCACCTCGCTGATGGTGGTGATGAGCGCCGGTCGGGTGGTGCTGGTGTTCCTGTTCACGCTCACGATCTGTGGCCTCTCGGGCTGGCTGGCCACCGCCAAGCTGCGCCGGCTCGATCCGGCCGAGATCTTCTAGGCATGGGCGCACCGCTGATCACGGTGGAGCACCTCCACCACGCCTTCACCGAGGCCGGCATCGCCAAGCCCGTGCTGCGCGACATCAACCTGAGCGTGCGTCCCGGCGAGATTGTGATCCTCACCGGCCCCTCGGGCTCGGGCAAAACCACCTTGCTCACCATGCTCGGCGGCCTGCGGGCGGCCCAGAGCGGCAGCCTGCGCATCCTCGGCGCCGAGTTGCTGCATG
Organism: Prochlorococcaceae cyanobacterium; assembly: GCA_044374745.1. Classification (GTDB taxonomy): domain Bacteria; phylum Cyanobacteriota; class Cyanobacteriia; order PCC-6307; family Cyanobiaceae; genus NIES-981. The sequence goes on from JBILNZ010000003.1 coordinate 134,796, forward strand.
CCGAAACAGCCAGCCTCACCCGCCTGCGGCGGCAGGTGGGCTTCATCTTCCAGGCCCACAACCTGCTGCCCTATCTCAACGCCCTGGAGAACGTGCGCGTGGGGCTGGAGGTGCACCCCAGCTGGCTGGAGCGAGGCCGGGAGGCGATGGATCGCCAGTGCACGGCACTGCTGGAGCGGGTGGGACTGGCGGAACGGGCCCGCTACTACCCCGAGAAACTCTCCGGCGGCCAGAAACAGCGGGTGGCGATCGCCCGGGCCCTGGCACCGGAGCCCCGGCTGCTGCTGGCCGATGAACCCACCGCCGCCCTTGACAAGGACTCGGGCCGGATGGCGGTGGAGCTGTTCCGCCAGCTGGCCGACGAGCAACAGGCGGCGATCGTGATGGTGACCCACGACAACAAGGTGCTGGACATCGCCGACCGCGTGGTGCTGCTGGAGGAGGGGCGGCTGGTGGAGGGCCCCGACCGATGATTCCGGCCCAAGCCCGCACTGCCAGCCAGCCGTGATCGAGATCCTGGGCTACGCCGCCGCCACGCTCACCACCGTGAGCTTCGTACCCCAGGCGATCAAGACCCTGCGCAGCGGCGACACCGCCGCCATCTCCCTGCGCATGTACCTGCTGTTCACCAGCGGCATCGCCCTCTGGGGGATCTACGGGCTGCTGACGGGCGACGGGCCGCTGATTGTGGCCAACGCCATCACCCTGGTGAGCGCCGGCCTGATCCTGCAGTGCAAGCTGCGGGCGGTGCTGGCGGGCCGGCGCTGAGGCTCAGCTGAGCCCGGCCAGCCGATCGCCCTCGGTGTCTCCTGGGGCAAGGGCAGCCGCCACAATGCGATCGCGCCCCTGGCCCTTGGCGGCATACAGGCAGTCGTCGGCTTGTTGCAGCAGGCGATCGAGATCCAGGTCGGCACCGGAGTGGGGCGCCCAGCTGGCCAGGCCGAGGCTGATGGTGAGGCCCCTGCCGTTCACTGGCACAGGATGGTGAATGCCGGCATCCGCCACGGCCTGGCGCAGGCGTTCGCCGATCGCCACCGCGGCCTGATGGTTGGTGCGGGCCAGGACCACGCCTAGTTCCTCGCCACCGAGCCTGGCCACCATGGCATCGCGCTGCGGCAGCTGCTGGCGCAACACCGCCGCCAGTTCGCTGAGGCAACGGTCGCCGCAGGCATGGCCGAGGCGATCGTTCACCAGTTTGAAGCGATCCACATCGATCAGCAGCAGGGCCAGTGGAGACTGGCCGGTGCGGGCCGCCGCCACCTCCGCACGCACCCGTGAATCGAAGCTGCGGCGGTTGGGCAGCTGGGTGAGCGGATCCAGCAGGGCCAGGCGACTGGCACGCTCCGACTCAAACGCATGGAACAGCAGGCTGAGCAGGCCGCTGAGCGTTTCAACCCGCTCGATCTGTTCGGGCCCAAACCGCTGTTCCTCGTGCAGACACACCGACAGCACCGGCGTGGACACGCCACGGGACGACAGGCGCAAGCCGAGATAATCACTCCCGCCGCTCCGGCAGAGCTCATCGAGGAACGCAAAGCCGGTGGGTACGTCCTGCACCAAGGGCAGGCGATACACGGGCTCAACGGTGGCGATGTGGTGCAGCACACTCTGCAGATGCTGGGGCGCCAGCAGGAAATCACGCTGCATGCGCTTGCTCTCCACCTCACCGGGATGGTGGACATACCAGATGTACTGCGTGCAATCCACCTCCTCCTGATTGGGCAGAAATGCCAGTGACATCCGCATCACATCCAACCCCCAGCCCCGCAACTCCTGCACGTACAGCAACACCACTTCTTCAAAGCTGCGCAGGTTGGCCCAGTTCTCCAGCACATAGCGCTCGAGCGGCACAGGGCCCAATGCTGCATCCTTGTGGGCCGAGGGCCTCAGTGGTGCAGTGATCTGCGCATCGGCTGCCTCGATCCTGGCCCTCTGGGCCGCCAGAAAGCCTTGCTCCAGCCAGAGGCTTGCCTGCAGAAAGGGCGGCAGTTCACTCCAGGGCAGGGCCGGGGCGATCAAATACCCCTGCACGGCATCGACCCCGAGCCTCAACAGGGTGTCCAGATCGCGATGCTGCTCCACGCCCTCCGCCACCACCGTGTGGCCCAGACCATGCACGGCCTCGATCAAGGAGCCCACAAAGGTCTGCAGGCGGAGGGAGGTGGAAATGCCTCGCACCAGCTCCAGGTCGAGCTTGATGGTGTCGTACCAGGCCTCACAAAGACGCCGGTAATTGGAGAGACCGGAACCGAAATCATCCACCAGCAGGCGAATGCCGAGTTCCTCCTTCAACCGTTGCGACACACTGCGCATCTGATCCTCAGCAGGCGCGACGTTCATCGCCGTGGTTTCTGCCAGTTCGATGCGGAACAGCTCTGGATCCACACGCTGCTCGCGCAGCTGGGCAATCAGCGCATCCTGTCGCTGCGGCGTCGCCACCGAACCGGCGCTGATGTTCACGCTGATGTAATCGATGCGCTGTCCTAGCGCCCCGAGCTGCCGCCGGGCCTGATGCACCTCCCCAAGGCTCTGGATCACCAGCCGATCAAGACGATGCACCAGGTCGAGGTCATGGGCCCACTGCACCACCGCCCCGGTGCCGGCGGCCGCCAGCTCGGGCGGCCGAAAGCGCACCAGCAGTTCCAGGGCGATGCGGCCGGGGTCACGCAGCAGCAGGATGGGCTGGAAGCACAGCGTGAGATCATCCGGCTCCAACACCCGCAGCCGCCCGATGATCTCCGGGGGGATGGGCAGGGCGGCCCCGAGGCGGCGACCACCCCTGTGCCCAGCTGGTGACAGGGGTTCAGACACAGCCGCGGGCGCGGAGTTCGGGAGGCCACCCATGTTGAACCAGCCTGGGGGCCGATGGGAGGCGCGGCTGCAGCACGTAGCAGTCGCCGTTGAGCGGCTTCGCTGAAGCCAGCACCAGCCGCACCGCGCGGCGCGGTTCGGGCCAGTGCAACAGGAACCACAGCGCCTCCTGCAGGTCGTCGTGCTCGGCCACCAGATCGAGGGCCCGCTCCTCGGCCTCCGCATCCTCGAAGGCGGGCAACCGTTTGAGGTGGATGAGCCGGCCATCTCCTGGGAGAGCGAGCTGGACTCATCACCCAGAAACTGCCGACCAGCTCGCAACCTGCAATCGCCTTACGCTGAACCCAGCACGCATCGGGGAGATGACACTCGCCCCACCACCAGCCACTGCCGCAGCTCCGGTGGCACCCCTGCCACCTCTGCTGCTCCCTCCAGCTCTGCGCCTCAGCCCCGAGCAGTTCGCCCTGGTGTGCGACGCCAACCCCGAAGCGGTGCTGGAACTGGCGGCCGATGGCCAGCTGATCGCAATGACTCCCACCGGCGGCGATACCAGTGCGCGCAACAGCCTCCTGATCACCCGGTTGCAGATCTGGGCCCTGGCTCAAGGGGGCTGGAAGGTGTTCGACAGCTCCGGTGGCTTCTGCCTGAGCGATGGCTCGGTGCTCAGCCCGGATGCGTCCGCAGTGCGGCTGGAGCGCTGGCAGGCCCTCACGCCAGAGCAGCGGCGCGGCTTCCCGCCGCTCTGCCCCGATCTGGTGATCGAGCTGGCCAGCCCCAGCGACGAGGGGCCTCGTGGCGCAACGGCACTTCGCCGCAAGATGGGCACCTACCTGACCAACGGCGCCCGGCTGGGCTGGTTGCTGTTTCCCGAGCAGCAGGCCGTGGAGATCTGGCGGGCTCCTGCCGACTCCGCCTCAGCGGCCACACCTGAGCGGCTGGCACCCGCAACCCTTCTGGAGGAGGGCGAGCTGCTGCCCGGGTTGCGGTTGGACCTGGCGGAGCTCTGGGCGGTGTGAGCCGAGGCCAGACGGCGAAGCGCACCAGCAGCTGCAACGCCGCAGCTGGCCTCAGCCCAGATCTGCCAACCGCTTGCGAGCCAGTTCGGCCTGGACTTCGGCACTAGCCAGGTTGGCCTTGCACTCCGCCACCACCTCCGGTGGGGCTTTATCCGCGAAGTTGGGGTTGGCCAGCCGGCCGGCAAGGCCCTTGATCTCCTTCTCGGCCTTGGCGATGTCTTTCTCGAGACGAGCGCGCAGGGCCTCGAGATCCACCAGGCCCTCGATCGGCAGCAGCACCTGCAGCTCGCCGCACACACCGGCCAGGGCGCGGGCAGCGGGGCGGGCTTCGGCGGCGGTCGGATCGAACACCTGCACCGACTCGGCGCGGGTGAGGGCGGTGATGTCGGTGCTGGCGGCGCTGAGCAACCCTGCCAGCGGCGCGCGGCCGGTAACGAAGCACACCGGCGCCGGCTGGGCCGGCTTGAGCCCCGCCACGGCCCGCAGGTTGCGCACCACCCGGATGGCCTCGATCAGCTCGGCGAAGCTGGCCTCCAGGACGTCATCGAGGGCACCGGCCTGGAGCGACGGCCAGGGCTGCAGCGCCAGGAAGGTGTCCTCCGGCTCGCCGGTGAGGCCATGCCAGAGCTCCTCGCTCAGGTGCGGCATCAGCGGGTGCAGCATCACCAGCAGTTCCTGCAGCACCTTGGCCAGCACCTGGCGGGCGGTGCGCTGATCGGCCAGTGCCGCCTCGCGGGCTGCGCCCTCCAGGTCGGCCGGCACCTGCAGCCGCCGCTTGATCAGCTCCAGATACCAGTCGCACACCTCGTTCCAGGCGAACTCGTAGAGCCCCTTGGCGGCCTCGCCGAGGCCATAGCTGCCGTAGCGCTCGGCCGTTTCCTGGTTGACGCGGGCCAGCCGCGAGAGGATCCAGCGGTCGGCCAGTTGCAGGGTCGAGGGATCCGGCTCACCCAGGGAGGCGGGCGTCTCGCCGCCCAGGTTCATCAGGGCGAAACGGGTGGCGTTCCAGAGCTTGTTGGCGAAGTTGCGCGAGGCCTCCACCGTGGCGGAGGTGTCGGATTTGCGGTCGTAGTCGAGGCGGATGTCCTGGCCGGCGCCGGCCACCTCGCGCACCAGGGCGAAGCGCAGGGCATCGGCGCCGTAGCGATCGATCAGCAGCAGCGGGTCGATGCCATTGCCCGCCGATTTGCTCATCTTGCGGTTGTGTTCATCCCGCACCAGGCCGTGGATGTACACATCTCTGAATGGGATCCAGGGGATTCCGGCTCCTTCCCGATCGCCCATTAAGGCGCCGGCCATCATCGTCATCCGGGCCACCCAGAAAAAGATGATGTCGAAGCCCGTCACCAGCACGCTGGTGGGATACCAACGGGCCAGATCGGCGGCCTCGGCATCGGGCCAGCCGAGGGTGGAGAAGGGCCACAGGCCGCTGGAGAACCAGGTGTCGAGGGCGTCGGGGTCCTGCTCCAGCACCACCGGATGGGCGTGCACGCCACCGCTGAACTGGGCCTCTGCCTTCTCGCGGGCCTCCGCCTCATTGCGGGCCACCACATAGTGGGTGCTGTCGGTGATCGCGCCGCCGGTCTCGCTCACCACAAACCAGGCGGGGATGCGGTGGCCCCACCACAGCTGGCGGCTGATGCACCAGTCGCGGATGTCGGTGAGCCAGTCGCGATACACCTTGGCCCAGCGCTCCGGCACGAAGCGGGGCTCGGGCCCAGCCGCGGCCGCATCGAGCGCCTCCCGGCAGCGGGCGGCCAGGGGCTCGGTGCGCACGAACCACTGGGTGGAGAGCAGGGGTTCCACCGGCACCTTGCCGCGATCCGAAAACGGCACGCTGTGGCGGTAGGGCTCCACACGCGCCAAAAAGCCCTCCGCCTCCATGGCGGCCACCACCGCCTTGCGGGCCTCGAAGCGATCCAACCCGGCAAAGCGGCCGGCGGCTTCGTTCATGGTGCCGTCCTTGGCCATCACCGTGATCAGCGGTAGGTCGTGGCGCTGGCCGATGGCGAAGTCGTTGGGGTCGTGGGCGGGGGTCACCTTCACGCAGCCCGTGCCGAACTCGGCCTCCACGTGGTCGTCGGCCACGATCGGGATCTGGCGGCCCACCAGCGGCAGCGTGAGGGTCTGGCCCACCAGCTCGGCGTAGCGCGGATCCTTGGGATTCACTGCCACGGCCGTATCGCCGAGCAGGGTTTCCGGGCGGGTGGTGGCCACCTCCAGGTGGGTGCGGCCATCGGCGGTGGGGCCACCCGTGAGTGGATAGCGGAAGTGCCAGAGGTGGCCGTCCACCTCCTTCATCTCCACCTCCAGGTCGCTCACGGCCGAGCCGGAAGCGGGGCACCAGTTCACCAGGTATTCGCCCCGGTAGATCAGGCCCTGCTCGTGCAGGCGGTTGAAAGCCTCGATCACCGCGGCGCTGCAACCGGCGTCGAGGGTGAACCGCTCCCGCTGCCAGTCCACCGAGTAGCCCAGGCGGCGCAGCTGGCCCACGATCGTGCCGCCGCTCTCGGCCTTCCAGGCCCAGGCCTTCTCCAGGAAGGCCTCACGGCCCAGGTCCTCCTTGCGCTGGCCGTCTGCCTTGAGCTGCTTCTCCAGGATCGTCTGCACGGCGATCGAGGCGTGGTCGGTGCCGGGCAGACACAACACGTTTTTGCCCCGCAGGCGCTGGAAGCGCACGATCGTGTCGATCAGGGCCGTGTTGAAGGCGTGGCCCATGTGCAGGCTGCCGGTCACGTTCGGCGGCGGAATGACAACTGAAAAGGGTTCTCCCTCCGCCGCAGGATCCGGATGAAAGGCGCCCCTGGCTTCCCAGGCCTGCTGCCAGCGGCTTTCAGTACCCACCGGGTCGTAGGTCTTGGGCAGGTTGGCCTCAGGCACGGCAAGGGAGCTGGCAGCCTCCCATCGTCTCAAAGGGAAGCCCCCCAGGCCGGGATGTGGCCACCAGGCGAGGGCCCCACGCCTATGAAGAGAGAAAAAGCGGCAGTTGCGCCCCTTCTTTACAGCATTTATGCTTCTTAGCGCGAAGTTGCCATACGGCAGCCATAAAGTAGCGCGGTAATATCTAGCTAAACACTGGGGCCCGGCCAGCTAAGGCAAAGGCCATTAGTCACAATCGGAGCAATATTTTTCCTTTCTCCACCCCATGCCATAGGCCTACATCGATCCCACAAAAAAATGGAACGACTCTCAGCAGAGGAATTTGAACGCATCCGCAATTGCTACACAAGGCTGAATGACTCGTTCCCAGAGACATTAATCTTCCGGATAGGCAGCAGCTCTGGTTTCTACTCAGAAGCCTGCAGCATGATGGAATGCATGATGTTTTGCTATCTTAACAATATCCGATTCAGCCTCTATTCAGCCGATGCCAATTTCTCAAAGGCAGGCAGAGGCTGGCGTGAGTTTTTTGACTCTTTCTGCCCTGAAAACCACCAACAATGGAACCAATCATTCAACCATCGCCATTCACCCCCCGCGCTCCGGCAGATGATTAAGGATTCGTTATCCGGGAAAATGGGCCTGTCCGATCAGGTCCGCAACTGGCTATCCCTGGCAGGCAGGCACCTCTTACTCAAAAAAGAAGGAGCCAAGTATCTCACCAATGACTTCTTCAAAATTTTCACGAGCGCCCATTTTAAATCCAGCCCGATACACTGGCCACTGTTCTCCATGGATGGATCAGTCTATCCAGAAATCGCCAAGCTCTTTCCCTATGCGATGCGCCACAACCAGGAGACACATGAGGAAATCACGCAAATCAGAAACTCACTAGGCTTGCCCAATTCCTATGCATCGGTACAGATGCGAGGAGGCGACAAAATTGCCAAACTGGAGAGGCGGGGTGACGTTTCCGATGCCAGGACACTATCCGCTGCCCACAGTTACATTCGCAAGCTCGATGAATCAGGCATCCAGATATCAGACATTTTTGTTCTAACCGACGACTACAGTTATATATCTGCCCTGGAAAAAGCGCACCCCGAGTGGACCATTTATACGCTTGCGAGGCCAGACCATAATGGATACAATCAGAAGCAATTTAATGCCATGGACTGGAAGCAAAAGCGCCTCGATTTGGTGAGGCTGTTTGCAGCCGTTGAAATCTGCAGAGACTCAACAATTCACTTCGGACATGAGATGTCAAATGTGAACACGGTTATCAAAACAGGGAGACCCGCCAACAGCTACAAAAAAATCTTCCATCATCATGGGAACTGATGATGGAAGATAGAAAAGGAACGGTATGCGTTCAGGGGGCGGGACCGTGCTCCGCAGGACTGCATGCCTGACAGCTCATCGCTGAGCGATCAAGCAGCATTGCCCTGTATTGCCGAGTTCATGGATCCGGCAGCAGTGATGGCATCACC
>JBILNZ010000017.1:0-59218 GCA_044374745.1 Prochlorococcaceae cyanobacterium
TGGCTGACCAAGAGAGAAAAAGTCCTCAGAAAACGGTCTCAGAAGCAATTTACGGTCAAAGGCACTCTTTGCTGCTTGCTGCCTCCGCTCAAACCCCGTTTGTCCAGAGTTTCCTTAGGTCAGGTTGATGCTGCCGTCATCCTTGACCACCAGGGTGCCGCCCTGATCAATATCAATCCTTTGGCTGCGCTTGCTGTTGATACCGCCCAGAACTTCGAAGTCAAAAATCTCCAGGCGTTCATTGCCCCTGTCCAGGCGATAGCGGTTTTTATTGCTCCGGCTTAACTCGTAGCTGCCTGAAGGAAGGAGCAACAGATCACGGCCTCCGCCCCCATACACCACGTGGTTGCCAAAGCCGATGAAGGTATCGCGTTCCGCAGCCAGGTCGATGAAGCCTCCACCACGGATCAGCCCCTCGCGGACGTCAACTGTGTCGTTGCCGCCCTGGGTGAAAATGTAGCCCCGGTTGCGGATGGCGCTCTCACCTCCTGAACCAACAACGGTGTCGTCGCCAGGGCCCGTGAAGATGAAGCCGCGATTGTCGATCCCATCCCCTTTCTTGCTGGTGCCTGTGAGGCTGTCATCGCCGTCACCCAGTTGAAAGTTGCTGCGACGGGGCTTGTTGGGTACAAAGACTCCCGCACCGCTCTCCCTCTCGCCAATGATCACGTCATTGCCGCCAATGGCATTGATCAGCTTTCGGCCCACGACCTCAATGCCGTTCTTGCGGTCGATCACCACGTTGGCTCGTCTGCTCCAGGCACCACTGGACGATCCAGACCAGCCTTCAGGAGAGAGTTGGATGCCAGCCATCGGAATTTTTTGAGAATCCTCTCATCCGTCTCCACGCAGGGTCAAGGCTCGAGCGCATACACTGCAAAGAGACGCATCAGGGCATTCGTGGCACCGCTTCCGCCCCGCCCGACGGCACGACCCGGATTCTCTTCTCCACCCAAAGATCCAACTGAGACTCCAGTGGTCGATCAGCCAGGTGGTCGACGCCCTCCCTGGCTGAGGAGCGATGCGGTGATCTGGCTGTTGCTGGCCAGTTTGCTCTTGCTGCCAGTGGTCATTGTCAGGGGCTTGTCTACGGCAACGGTGGCTCAGATGCAGATCCAGGCCGAGGAAATCTCCACCCTGGCCTCTGGCATCCGTGCCTACTACGCGGACAATGTGATTTCCCGCCTTCAGGCTGCAGAGGGGAAGGCAGTTTATTCGGAAAATTACCGGGATGTTCATGGTGGTATCCCGATTCCAGCCACACTATCGATTGAATTAGGAGCATTGTTTGATAATGCCTACTCAGAAGGTAGGATTTCATATGAATTCCTCTCTGATTACCCTTTCGCCAAACGTCCATCGCGGCCTTTAGATGAGTTTGAAGCCGAGGCACTCCAGACATTTCGTAAGCAGCCTGATCTCAAGTCGTTCACCAGCCTTGTTGGTAATGGACTGGGCCGCTCCACTTACCGTTTGGCAACCCCTATCTTGATGCGACAGGCCTGTGTGACCTGTCATAACACCCATCCGGACTCCCCCAGAAAAGATTGGAAGGTTGGTGATGTACGTGGTATCCAGGAAGTTTCGGTTCGGGGCTTGCGGGTTGATGGGTTTGGTAATTTAAGTTGGATCTTTGGCTATGTTGGCTTACTGGGTTTGACCTCTGTAGCGGCAACAGCTGTCTTCAAAGGCCAGAGCGGCCGGCTTGAAAAATTAAATCGAAAGCTTCTGGAGTCAAGTCAGCGGGAATCTGCACTGGCTGCGCGCATGGCAGATCAGGTGCAGGAGTTGTCTATTTTTGGAAGTGTTGTTGATCATTCCATTGTGGGCGTATCGATTGCAGACATGCGCCAGCCTGATGAGCCGTTGATTTATGTGAATAATGCATTTACGGTGATTACCGGTTATCCCCGCGAACTGGCTGTTGGTTACAATTGCAGATTTTTACAAGGTCCGGAAACCGATCGAAAAGAAGTTGAACGCATTCGAGAAGCTATCAGTTCTGGTCGTCCCTACAGCTGTGAACTGATTAATTATCGGCTTGATGGCTCACGCTTCTGGAATCGTCTCACCCTTTATCCCGTTGGCGGCACAGGTCAAAAGCCTGATTTCTATGTTTCAAACCAGGTCGATATCAGCCACGTGAAACAGCAGATTAGTCTTCCCCAAGACCAGATTCTTCGGCTGAGTCAATCTGTTGATGATGCCCAACAGGCTCTCGCCGAAGCGGTCCGTTTTCGCGAAGCAATCAAGAGTCGTCTGGAGGCTTGTTCCGGCGCCCTCTGCGTTGAGGAGGAGGCCCTCTTGCAAGCTGAGCTCCAAGCCCATGATCGACTCGTGGAAGCGCTAAAGTCGATCAAGGCTTGGTCTGAGGAACGGGGCTCCTCCCTGTGATCAAAATTTCTGGATTTGAAAAGGAGTCTTTGGGGTTTGTTCGCAGACTTCTCATTGGCTACTGGATTGGATCTTGCTTGGTCCTTGGGTTTTCATTTGTTTCTCTAAAGGCTGTTGAAAACCGTCAAAGGATGGTTGCTCAGGTCGATAACCTAGCTACGCTTGTTCAGTCTAGTTTTTCCATTGCTTCGCCCTCTTTTGGTATTCAGCCCCTAATCCAAGCCTATTCACGGAGGCAGGTAGCCCATTCTGATATGGGGATTGATGTGCTGTTTGTCGTAAATCGGGATGGAAAAATTGCCTACTCATCGCGACCTGCTTGGTTGAATCTGATGATATTTGATGGCATTTTTAGCAGTTCTTCCTTTGACAACCCCTTTTTTCGAGAGATTGCAAGTTGTTTTCAGAAGTCAAAACCTGATTGTGTAAGTCTCCGATCGGATGATTATTCATTGTTCCGCTCCAGTCTCACTGCATCCAGGCCTGTCTCCCAGCTCTCGTCCGACCTTGGTTTGCCTAGGGAAAATTATTTGTTGGTCGCTGTTTACAGTGGAAATATCATTTTATCAGCACATGTTCAGGAACTGGTCTCGCTCCTGATCCTTTCCATTGTGTTGGCCGGTTTGTTGACATCTGGTCTTTGGTTGCTCATGCGAGCCGTATTGCTACCACGTCTGTCTCAGGTAGCCCAAACTGATGGCCTCACACAGCTGATGAATCGTGCCGCTTTCATGGAGATTGCGATGGATGTATTGGCTGAGGCGGAAGATCATGGAGACACCCTAGTTTTTGCCATCATGGATGTTGACCATTTCAAGCGTATTAACGATTCCTATGGGCATGACTGCGGAGATGTTGCCCTGGTCTCGGTTTCAGCGGTCTTGTCAACAGTCATGCGTCAAGCAGATTATGTCTGCCGTTTCGGTGGTGAGGAGTTTGCCCTGCTGCTGGCTGTGAACCAGGAGGCGGGCCTCAAGGTTTTAGAGCGCTTGAGGCTCCAGATAGAGATGAGTAGGGTTGCGTATGATGGTAGGGAAATCCCGGTAACTGTGAGCATAGGGGTTGCTTGTACAGCCGAGTGTGGCTATAATTTGGACTACTTGTACACCTCTGCCGATCGCTGTCTTTATGCTGCCAAGCAAGGCGGTCGAAATCGGGTGGAGTGGGCCAAGTCTGAATCGGTTGCACGGCTTCAGTTCAATTCACCTCTCCTGCCGTTTGACGATGTCCCAAAACGATTGCCTGCTTCAGCACGTTCAGACCACGATTAAGGCTCGGCCCTAGGAGAGCATGGACGCGCCTGCTATTCCCCATGATGACGCTGCCAGGCTCCAGGACCTGCGTTCCTATGGAGTGCTGGACACCATTGCAGAGCCCCATTTCGACGACATCAGTGAGTTGGCGCGTCAGATTGCTGGTACTGAGATCGGCATTGTGAGCTTGGTCGATGAGAATCGCCAGTGGTTTAAAAGTTGTGTGGGCTTGCCCCTAGGCCAGCAAGAAACTCCGCGACGGGTGTCGTTTTGCGGACATACGATTCTGCAACGTGATCCTTTGATTATCAATAATGCGCTACAGGATCCACGATTTCACGACAATCCATTGGTTGCTGGAGAGTTGGGTATTCGTTTTTATGCCGGCTTTCCCCTGGTCAGTCCTAATGGTTTTGTACTTGGCAGTCTGTGCGCCATCAGTCGTACTCCCCACCAATTAACTGCAGATCAGATTGATAGTCTGCAGCGCCTGGCATCTCTCACCGTCCAGCAATTGCAGGTGTCGCGGCAGGCTGATTCGCTGTCCATTGCGGAGCAAGGTCTGGACACGGAGTCGATCTCCCCGGGTAGCGCTGAGAGATTCAAAGCCCTCGATCGCCTGCTCAATCGGGATCAACTGGTGCAGATGTTGTCCCTGATGTTTGGCATGGGGCTGGGTTCTCCGTTCACGTTGCTGCGTTGCCGATTCCGTGATTATGAGCGGGTCAATGCCACTCTTGGTGCTAGCCACGCAGAGCATTTAATCGATGAGGCGGCTCGGCGCGTGATGGTGGCTGTGCCCAAGGCTGCTTCGGTGGCTCGCTTTGCTGAAGCGGAATTGATGGTGTTGCTTCCGTACGACGTGGAGCGCGTCCAGATTCGGAAAGTGGCGGAACGTCTGATCGCATTTTCTGGCCAGGTATATCGCTACGGCACGCAGTCTTTGTCATTGGCTGTTTCAATCGGCATTGCGACATCCCAAAGCAATTACGAAAACCTGGAGTCGATGTTGGCCGACACAAGCATGGCGGAGCGCATGGCGCGTAGCGCAGCAGGCAGTAGTTTCCGATTTATTGATGCCGAAGCGAGGGTCGCTGCGAGGGAAAGTTATCGGCTGGAATCGGCTCTGCGTGAAGCATTGACCGCCAAGACTATGGAGCCCTTTCTGCAGCCAATTCTAGACCTAACCAGTGGACAACTGATTGGATTTGAGGCGTTAGCGCGCTGGCGTTTTGAGGGGCAAATTCTGCCCCCAAGTAGTTTTCTGCCTATCTGCGCCGAGAACGGTCTTACTGGGAATCTGGATCTTCTGATTATAGAGAAGACGCTCGCTGCTCTCCCGCTTCTCGCCCAGCCGATACCCCATCACCCCATGACCATCAGCCTGAATCTCTCAGGTGTGCTGCTTGAAGACCAGCAGCAGAGACTTCGTGTGCTGACATTGATTGATGAAAATCCCCTGCCTCCTGGATGGACTTTGCAGCTTGAGCTCGTTGAGGATGTGTTTCAGGACACCTCTGAATCCTTTGATCAGTTCCTCAACGACCTTGTGGTGAGGGGAGCGACCATCGCCATCGACGATTTTGGTACAGGCTATTCATCCCTGGCGCGCTTGATTTCCCTACCCATTCAGGGAGTGAAGGTGGATCGGACATTCGTGGAAAAGATTTCTGGTCAGGAGGAATCTCCTCGCATGGTTTTGAAAACGATGCTCACCATGCTGGCTGATCTGGGCATGTCGATTACGGCTGAGGGCATTGAAGAGGATGCTCAGCGCGACTGGTTGCTCAAGTATGGCGTGACCAAGGGGCAGGGATTTCTATTCGATAAGCCTCTTTCGCTCACGGAGGCGGTTGGCCGGCTGCGTGGCATGCACTACCGCCCCAAGGCGATACCTGTGGAGCCCGGTCGTGTCTGGGCCGCTCGCCGCCGCCGTCTGCTGAGAAAGGTCTGGACCAAGCCCCTCAATCTGCTGCTCGGCAGTGGTGACCGTCGACGCGATGCCAACTGATCCCGTCCTGGTGCTGAGCGAGGCTGAACGCTTCAAGCTCGACGACAGTGACGACAGCCTCTTTTATGCCGAGCCCCGTTTCGTGCAGCATCTCGATGCTGCGTTTCGCAGCCGGCTAACGACTCTGTACCGCCAGCGGATTCCTCCCTGTGCGGTGGTGCTCGATCTGAAGAGCAGCTGGGTGAGCCACTTGCCGGAGGAGGTGAGCTATCAGCAGGTGATTGGGCATGGTCTCAACGACCAGGAGCTGGCGGCCAACCCGCGCTTGGATCGCTACTGGGTGCAGAACCTCAACACCGACCAGCACCTGCCCTTGGCGGATGCCAGCGTGGATGTGGTGCTCATGGTGGCTGGCTGGCAATACCTCCAGCAGCCGGAGGCGGTGGCCGCCGAGCTGCTGCGGGTGGTGCGCCCGCGGGGAACGCTGATCGTGGCCTTCTCCAATCGCCTCTTTTTCCAGAAGGCTCCCCAGGTGTGGACCGATGGTGGCGACCGGGACCGACTGGCCTACGTGGCGAGGGTGTTGCTCGCCCAGGGCTGGGCTCGGCCCGAGTTGATCGCCGAGAGCGTGAGGGCCGCAGGCCCCATGGGTTGGCTGGGCGGCATGGGGGATCCTTTTTTTGCGGTGGTGGCCGAGAAACCCGCTGCGCCTGGATCACCTGCTTAACCCGAACCTCTGACGTCAGGGCCGCTGTCGGGTCGACCCATTTTCAGGATCCGGGCCCTAGGTTTTCTGGCCATCACTCCCGCCGTTGCTTCTGGTGGCTGGAGTGTTCTTCCTGACATGAGCCCGCGCCCATGACCGTCGCTGTTCTCCAGGCGGCCTGGTTGATACCTCTCTATCCCCTGGTGGCGGCCGTGGCCTCCCTGGCCTGGTCGCCCGGCCTGATCGCGCGGACGGGGCCTCGCCCCTGTGGCTATCTCAACCTGCTGATGGTGGCGGTGGCCTTTGGCCACAGCCTGGTGGCCCTCACTGCTCTGCACACCAATGCGGCCGCCGGCGCCGAGGCCCTCTACCGGCCGCTGACTTTCGGCTGGACCTGGCTCAGCACCGCCGGCCTGCGGGTGGGCTTCGACGGACTGGTCACCGAACCCGCCCTGATCGCCATGGCCGTGATCACGGGCCTGCACCTGCTCGTGCAGATCTATGCCATCGGCTACCTTGAGATGGACTGGGGCTGGCCCCGCTTCTTTGGCAGCCTGAGCTTCTTTGAGGCAGGTCTCTGCGCTCTGGTGCTCACCGATTCGGTGTTCTTCAGCTACGTGATCCTGGAGCTGCTCACCCTGGGCACCTACCTGATCGTGGGCACCTGGTACAACCAGCCGCTGGTGGTGAAGGGGGCCCGCGATGCCTTCCTCACCAAGCGCATCGGCGACCTGATCCTGCTGGCCGGCGTGATCGCCCTGCTGCCGATGACCGGCACCTGGAATTTCCACGGCCTGCAGGGCTGGGCCGCCGACCTCAGCAACAACGGCGCTCCGCTGCCGCCGGGCTTTCAGCTGATCCTGCTGGCCCTGATCGCCGGCCCGATGGGCAAGTGCGCCCAGATTCCCCTGCACCTCTGGCTGGATGAGGCCATGGAGAGCCCCCTGCCCTCCACCATCCTGCGCAACGCCGTGGTGGTGGTGGGTGGCGCCTGGGTGCTGCTGCGGCTCGAGCCGCTGCTGGAACTCAGCCCCTTGGTGCAGAACGTGCTGGTGGTGGTGGGCGGTGCGACCGCGGTGGTGGCTTCGCTGATCGCCCTGGCCCAGATCGATGTGAAGCGGGCCCTGAGCTTTCTGGTGAGCAGCTGGCTGGGGCTGCTGTTCGTGGCGGTGGGGCTGGGCGGCATCGCCGTGGCCGACCACCTGCTGCTGGTGTATCCCCTACCGATGGCCCTGCTCCTGATGGCCGTGGGCGCCATCGTGATCAGCAACGTGACCCAGGACCTCACCCAGCTGGGGGGCCTCTGGAGCAAGCGCCCCCTGATCGGCATCGCCTTCCTGGCCGGTGCCGCGGGGCTGATGGGGCTGCCCCCGTTTGCCGGTTTTGCCGCCTTGCGCGAACTGCTCGCCCTCACGGCGGCCAGTGGTCATCCGCTTCTTCTGGGGGGCGTGGTGCTGCTCACCAACGCCCTGATCAGTGCAGGCCTGATCCGGGTGTTCGGCCAGATTTGGGGTGGCCGGCCTACCCCCTTCACGGTGCGATCGCCGGAGGTGCTGTGGCTGATGGTGCTGCCCACCCTGGTGCTGATGGGGATGGTGCTGCATCTGCCCCAGATCCTGGTCCGCAATGGGGTGTTCGCACTCACGCCGGTGCCGGGCTGGGGCCCCCTGGCCTGGCCCCTGCTTGCCTCCACCCTGGTGGGCGGCGGCCTCTCAGCCGCCTTCTACCTGCGGCCCCACGGCCTGGCCCAATTGCCGGCGTCCCTGGCTGGCCTGCAGGACTGGCTGGCCCACGACATGCAGACCGAGCGCTTCTACCACCGCACGGTGGTGGCGCTGGTGCTGCTGCTGGCGCGGCTGGGGGCCTGGAGTGACCGCACCCTGGTGGATGGCTTCAGCGGCGGCACCGGCGCGGCGACCATGGCCGGTGCCCGCCGGCTGAGCCTCACCACCTCCGGCCGCTCCCAGGCCTATGCCCTCACCCTCGTGCTTGGGGTGCTGCTGATGGCGGCCTGGCTGATCGCCGCCGACTTCAGCTCCGTGACCTCCCTGTTGCCCTGAGAGACGGCCATGACTCTGTTGTTGCTTCTGCTACTGATTCCCCTGGGGGCGGGCCTGCTGCTCACCGTGCTGCCCGAAGGCAGGCCCCCGTTGATCCGCGCCGGGGCGGCTGCTGCTGCTTTCGCCCAGCTGGCGGTGGGACTGCTGGCCTGGCGCCAGCAGCCGGCCGCGTTCACGCTCAGCTGGTTGCCGCGCCTGGGCCTGAGCCTGGAGCTGGGTCTCGACGGGCTATCGCTGCCCCTGGTGCTGCTCACGGCCCTGCTCACGGCCCTGGCCGTGCTGGCATCCCCAGCCGACCAGGGGCGCCCACGGCTGTACTTCGCCCTGATGCTGGCCACCAATCTGGGGGTGGTGGGCGCCTTTCTGTCCCGCAACGCCCTGCTGTTCGTGCTGGCTTTCGAGCTGGTGTTGATCCCCACCACCCTGCTGGTGGCGATCTGGGGCGGGGCGCGGCGGGCCGGGGCCGCCGTGCGCTTCCTGCTCTATGGGGCGGTGTCGGGCCTGAGCCTGCTGGGCGGCGTGCTCGCCTTCGGCTGGTTTGGGCAGGGGGCGGGCGGCGCCAACAGTGCCGTGGACTTCAGCTACGGCGCCCTGGCGGCCACTCCCCTGCCGGCCTCCGCCCAGCTTTGGGTGCTGGCCCTGCTGGTGCTGGGTTTCGGCATCAAGCTGCCCGTGGTGCCCCTTCACGGCTGGCAGCCGATCAGCTACGCGGAGGCGCCGCCGCCGGTGGTGATGCTGCTGGGTGGCGTGGTGTCGAAGCTGGGGGCCTACGGGCTGCTGCGCTTCGCTGTGGAGCTGCTCCCCGATGCCTGGCTGGCCTTCTCCCCCTGGATCGCGGCAGCTGGCGCCGTGAGCGCGGTGTATGGCGCCCTCAACGCCATCGCCGCCACCGACATCCGCCGGCTGATGGCCTATAGCTCCCTGGGCCACATGGGTCTGCTGGTGCTGGCCCTGGCCGCCGCCACCCCCCTCAGCCTGCAGGGGGCCGTGGCCCAGGTGCTGGCCCACGGGCTGATTGTGGCCCTGCTGTTCGCCTGCGTGGAGCTGATTCAGCGCAAGACCGGCACCACCCAGATCGCCGAGCTCTCGGGGCTGATGAACCCGATCCGGGGCCTGCCCTTTACGATGGGCCTGATGCTGCTGGCCCTGATGGCCGCCGCCGGGATTCCCGGCCTGGCCGGCTTCCCCGCCGAATTGATGGTGTTTGAGGGGAGCTGGACCGTGTTCCCGCGGGCCACGCTGATCTGCCTGGTGGCCTCCGGCTTCACCGCCGTGTATGCGGTCCGTCTGTTCAACAGGGTGGGCTTCGGCCGCCTCGACAACAGCCGCGCCGACTGGCAGAGCACCCGCTGGGGTGAACGCTTCCCGGCCCTGGCGCTCACGCTGCTGGTGCTGCTGGCCGGCATCTGGCCGGTGGGGCTCACCGGCTGGAGTGAAACCACCACCGCCGCCATTGCCCTGCGCCACAGCGATCCGGTGGTGCAGCAGCTGGCTCTGATTCCCCCATCGGCCTCCTCCTCCCTGCCCGCATGACCACCACGACTGCTGCGAGCACCAGAACGCCCCTGATTCCCCCCTCCACCCATCGCTACGCCGAGGTGATCCACCGGCTGGAGGCCGGTGGATCGATGTTGCCCGACACGCTCGAGAACCTCCAGCAGATCATCGGCATCTACAAGGCCTACGCCGTGCCGATGGATTTCTATTGGCGCGACCTGCTCTACATCGCTGAGCAGGTGTTTCTCAATCCGCTGCCGGCCTTCAAATACTTCATCTCCCAGGAGTATCTGGATCGCCCCAACAGCTACGCCGGCGATCAGTCGCAGCTGCGCATCTGGCGCGGTGGCGAGAAGGCCCACCCCGAGCTGCTGGCGTTCATGGAGCGCGGCGAAACCCGCCCCATGCCCAAGCTGCTCCATCACCTCTGGCACGACCGGGTGAACATGGAGTTCGCCGAGGCCTGCATGCAGGCCATGCTCTGGCACCAGGGCATGGGCGGCCGCTTCAACGATTACCTCGAGAGCGACGCCTACCGGGCCAATGCCGACCGGGCGATCAGGGCCTACTTCAAGGGCAACCCCCTGATGCTCGGCCTTCATGCGCTGTTCCCGGAGCTGTTTCTGGAGCAGGTGAAAAAGCTCAGCTACACCGCCAATCTCGGCCTGTTCTGGGAGGTGATGGCGCCGGTGTTCTTCGAGATGAGCGACCTCTACGACGAAGGCAAGCTCACCTCCGTGCCCCAGGCGATGGACTTCCTGGTGAACGGCATCTTCGCCGTGGCCGGCCGGCCCATCTACCACCACGTGTTCATCCGCGGCGAATGCTTCGAGATCATTCCCAAGAGTGAGGGCTTCACCTGGCTCTATGAGGCGGCCCTGCCCTATGTGGAGGCGGTGTTCTATCGCACGGCGCCGTTCCGGGGCACCAAGAGCTACAACGCCCAGGCCGGCCAGGTGCCGGCCGATCAGGCCGACTTCCACTACGGCATCCTCTATGCCGATGTGTTTCCCGTGGGCTCCGCGGGGATTCCGCCCACCCTGCTGATGCAGGACATGCTCCATTTCCTGCCCCCCTATCTGCAGGAGCTCTACAGCGAGCACCGCCGCGGTGAGGAGGATCAACTGGTGCAGCTCGGGATCACCTTCCAGCGCTCGATGTACAACGTGACCTCGGCGGTGATCCAGGCCCTGCGCTGTGCCCTGCTTTACCCCTTGGATGATCCCGATCCCAAGCATCTGCTGGCCAACCGCCAGTTCTTCGAGGCCCAGATGGATCGCTTCTTGCGCCCAGAAGCCCGCCTTCCCGACATCCAGACCCAGGACTACCGCTGAACGCCGTTTTTGCCGATCTCCTACCGCTGATGGCCACGATTCTTGAGACCGCTACCGCCGCCGGCTGCTTCAACACCCTGCTGGCGGCCGTGGATGCCGCTGGGCTGCGCGGGGCCCTGGAAGGCCCTGGGCCCTTCACGGTGCTGGCGCCGGTGGACGATGCCTTTGCGGCTCTCCCCCCCGGCACCGTGCAGACCCTGGTGGACAACCCGCCCCAGCTGGCCCGCATCCTGAAGTATCACGTGATTGCCGGGGCCCACAGCCGCGAGGCCCTCTGCGCTCAGCCCGAGTGGGCCAGCCTGGAGGGAGCGCCGATCCCGATCCGCAGCAGCGACCCCTTTGAGGTGAAAAACGCCACCGTCGTCACCGCCGATGTGGTCTGCGACAACGGCGTGGTGCATGTGATCAACCGCGTGATCCTGCCCGGTTAGCCCTCAACCCTGTTCGCGCCGCAGGCGGGCCGACACCTGAGCTTCCGGATCCACCCCTTCAAAAGTTGGAGGTAACCAGACCCTCACCACAAGAAGCAAGGCCGCCGTTGCCAGAAACAGACAGACGGCAAGCATCTGCTGCCAGGCCGTTTCCAGCACGCCATTCACGATCACCTCACGCAGTACCGAGACGATGGCGATTTCCACGGAGACGCCGATCGACACCCGCTGCTCCTGCAGATAGATAATCAGCAGGCGAAAGAGTTCAACCAGGATGAGGATGAACAGGATGTCTGCCGTGATGGCATGAAATTGGGGCCTGCCCAGCAGGGAGGTGAAGATGGCCCTGAGCTGCAGGGCCATGACGCAAAACAACCCCATGCACAGCGATATGGCAATGAGGTCCTGAATGGCCTCCAGTGCCTGCACGATCTCGCGTCGCCGAAATAACTGGTGCCACGGCACTGATGCTTGCTCTTGATGGGCCTGATCCGCGGCCGCCGAGGGGGACTGCAATTGGGTGTTCGATTCCATTGATCGATTGATTGTGGTTGGGTACCCAGCGGACAGCGCAAGCCTGGATCTCTCTGTGGCTATCAGTGTCCCCATGGCAGCGCAGTTACGGCCAATTGGAAGGTAGGAATGCTTTGTCTTGCCTGGGGGACTGATGGTTGGTGATTGGGTTAGCCCTTGCTAATGCTCTGATCAGGGTTGCTTACACCTGCACTGCCTTTTGTGCTGGCCTGGTTCCGTTGCGATTGAACAACCAGAATGTTCGTGAGCCGTCTGAATGGTTGGTTCGGGGTTTGGCTTGCGGTGATCGGTCGTGCTGATCGGGTGTGAAGCCGCACATCTCGGCTCGTCGCGGCATGCTTGATCACGCCATGGTTGATTGACCCGGCCCGTCCAGGTGGTCCAATGCCAGCTGGATCGTGGCGTAGCAGTGCTCCAGCTGGCGGTTGCTGATGCAAAGCGGTGGCAGCATATACACCACGCTGCCCAGGGGGCGGAGGTACACCCCCTGTTGCAGGCAATGGCGCTGGATCTGTTTGCCCACGGGATTGAGATAGCCGACCTCACCGGCCTGCACATCGAAAGCGGCCACCGTGCCCAGGCAACGGGGTTGGCGCACCAGCCGATGCTGGGCCAGCTCTTCCAGCAGTGGGGTGTGGCGCGTCACAAACTGCTGATAGCGCTCCGGGTTTGCCTGCAACAGATCCAGGGAGGCGAGCGCTGCGGCGCAGCCCAGGGGATTGGCGGTGAAGCTGTGACCGTGGAAGAACGTGGCCTGGGGCTGTTCGCTGATGAATCCCTGGTAGATGTGCTCCCTGGCCAGCGTGACTCCCATCGGCAGAAACCCCCCGGTGAGCCCCTTGGAGAGGGCCATCAGGTCGGGCTGGATTCCCGCCCGCCGGGAGGCAAACAGGTCGCCTGTGCGGCCGAAACCGGTCATCACCTCATCGGCGATCAGCAGGGCTCCGGCGCTGCGTACCCGTTCCGCCACCCCGCGCAGAAACGAGGGCCGCACCATGCGCATGCCACTGGCGCCCTGCACCAGGGGTTCGAGGATCACTGCCGCGGTGGGCGTCTGCAGGGCCTGCTCGAGCTGCCGCAGCGCCGCCTGCTCCCGCTCCTCCACCCGCTCGTCGTGCCAGTGGGTGTGAGGCCAGCCCACCCTGGCCACGTCAAAGAGCAGCCTGTCGTAGGGCTCGCTGAACAGGGAGCGTTCCCCCAGGGCCATCGCCCCGAACGTGTCGCCGTGGTAGGCGCCCTCGAAGGCGATCAACTGGTGCCGTTGGCGGCCCTGGTTGTGCCACCACTGCCAGGCGATCTTGAGAGCCACCTCCACGGCGGTGGAGCCGTTATCGGAAAAGAACAGCCGCTCCAGGCCGCTGAGGGCACTGAGTCGCGTGGCCAACTGCTCTGCCGGAGCGTGACTGAAGTTGGCAAAGATCACCTGCTCAAGCACATTGGCCTGGCGGGCCACGGCGGCGGCAATCGCCGGTTCGGCATGGCCATGCAGGGTCACCCACCAGCTGCTGATGGCGTCGATCAGGCGGCGGCCGTCGGCCAGCTCCAGCTCACTGCCGCAGGCCGAGCGCACCTGCAGGGGCTCCGGGCTGGTGGCCACCTGGGTGGTGGGGTGCCAGAGGTGGGGATGCCAGCTCATGGATTCCTGCAATCAAGTTCTGAGGCCAAGCAAGGCGCTGCCGCTTTCTTCGGCCCGGCCAATCATGGCAATCAACCAGGCTGTTGGTTCTCGTTGCGTTGGTGCGTTGCAGTGGGTTTGCTGTTCTGCCGGCGGGCCATCAGCACCAGCCAATAGGCCACGGCAATCCCCACCACCACCACACCGAAACCGGCCATCAAGGCTGGTTTGTTTTCGGCACCTGGAGGCAGAACGATCACCTTTCGCGCTACGGCCGTGAGGGCCGTGAGCAATACCAGTTCAATCTGAACCACATGGTCGCGGAGGTAGGCGGTGACGTTCTGCAGCACCTCCAGGGCGATGAAAATCAGCAACAGGCGATCCAGCAGCTTGATCAGGTTGCCGTCAAACCAGTTGGTCTGCAGATTGGCAATCTTCAGCAGCGTGTCGGCAAACAGTTCCAACGTGCCAACCCCCACCACAATGGCCAGTAGCACGGCCAGGATCTTGGCCAGCCAGCGTTCATACCTGTGGATTCCAGTGAGAAAGCGGTGGTCGCTGAGCATCTGCATGGGGAGGCAACGAAGAAGGACGCTTGTAAGGGAAGAACTGGGGCTGGAGATGGATTGAACCCGCTTGGGTCGACCACAAAGAACCCCGACCGTGCACTCAAGCACGGCCGGGGTTGAAGTGTATTCAGGAATGATGGCTAAAACTTGTGATCGCGCAGAGCCTCCACTGGATAGATGTAGGTAATGATCGAATAATCAGCATAGTACTTGGCTTCGATCTCGCGAGTGATCTTGTCAGCCAGTTCACGGGTGCCGGTGAGAACCTCGATTTTTACGTTTGCCAGGGTGTGCGATACGCTCGGCTCGCCTGTGGAGCGCACGTTGCGGCTTCCCTCGCCGCCGGCGGCATTCACGGTATATCCAGTGGCGCCAGCTTCCTTGATCAGCTTGATCAGTTTCTTGGAGAGGATTTCCTCGCCAACAATCACCAGTTTCCAGACTTGTTGACTCATGATAATGCTCTGATTGGGTTTGTAAAATAATCTTATTTGCCAATCATCATCTCGGCAATCCCTACGAATAGTGGGATGCAGATGGCGATGGCCACTGGCGTACCGATGGCCGTGGAGGCACCAATGTAGGCAGAGGGATTGGCGGAGGGAATCCCGGCGCGAAGGGTTGGCGGACCGGAGATATCGGAGCTGGAGGCGGCGATCACCGCCAGCACCACAGCCCCGCCGATGCTGAAGCCCGTGAGCCTGTGAATCGCCAGGCCGAGGCCGAAGGCCAGAAAGCCGTGCACAATCGGTGCGAAGAAGGCATAGATGGCAAACCACTGGGCCACTTTGCGCAGTTCGTTCATGCGCTGGGCGGCCTCCATCCCCATGATGATCATCAGCACGGAGAGGAAGCCCCGGAACAGGGGATTGAAAAAGCTCTCATACACCGGCTCGGGCCTGGTGAGGATGCCAAGGGCCACGCCCAGCAGCAGGGCCGTCACGGCTGAGCTCTGCAGACTCTCCTTGATGATCGGCCACACCTCAACGTTGTCTGAGGTACGCCCTGTCTGCTTGCTCAGGTAGAGGCTGGCCACCACGATCGCGGTGACCAGGGCCGGGATATCCATGAAGGGATAGAGGGCCGCCGTCCAGGCCTCGTATTGGATGTTGGCGGAATCCAGGGCCGGCAACACGGCCGCCAGGGTGGAGCCGCTCACCGCGCCGAACAGGCCGCCCGTGGCCACGGCGTCTGCCACCTTGATTCCAGGGAGCTTAGCCAGGGTGTAGCGACTGATCAGCACGATCACGACGCCGATCAATACGGCTGCCAGCGCAGGCAGCAAAATTTCGGAAAAATTTGAATTCCGGATCGCGATGCCACCGGTCAGCCCGATCTTCATCAGCAGAAAGAAACTGATGAATTTGTAGATCGAATCGGGAATCGCCAGCTGGCTGCCCAGCGACGCCACCACGATGCCGCCGATCAGAAAACCGAGTGTGGGCGACTGGAACTGTTCTAAAAAAAGATTGATGAAATCAGACACGTTTGTTCTCGAGAGGTTGGGTCGCTGGGATGGAAGAGCACTGAGCCCGTGGTGGATCCCGGCTGCGCAGCTGAATCAAGGCCATGGGATCAGCGCAACCTCCGCACAGCAGCCATGCCCGCATCGGACAGCACATCCAGCTCCCCGGTCCGCTGCAGCCAGCCCTGTTGGCGAAAGTGGCCGAGAGCTTTGGTCACGGTGACCCGAGACACACTGGCCATCTCTGCCAGTTGCCGGTGAGTGAGATTGAGGGCATCCAGAGGCAGGGAGCGGCCCTGCGCTGTGCTGCTACCGAAGCGCTCGCCAAGCCACATCAGCAGATGGAGCAGACGGGCTTCGGCAGGGCGGATCCGCGTGAACTCCAGCAGGGTGCCGATCTGCTGGATGTGACCTTGGGTGCAGACGTGATGATGAGCTGGATCAGGGCTCCATTCTTGAACCTGCGCCGATGAGAGTGTGCGCAGTTCTATTGGCTTTTGCGCAAGAAGTTGAGGGATGATAACTTCTCCAGGTCCCCAGATCCCAAGCGTAAAGACATCCCTCTGGTTGGTCCAGCTTGTTGCCCTTAGGTAGCCATCTTCGATCCGCCAGCAGACATGTATGGGCAGCGACTGGCCTGCTTCAAGCATTAGCCGCAAGCCTCGTTCGGACATGGTGGAGTGCATTGCTCATCCAAGTGAAACGGGAAAAGCAAGGGGTGCGCATCGGCACCCTGGCTTGTCGTGGCGGCAACATAGGTGTGGCCGGAGTCGCTTGGGTTGGGGATTGGGAACTCGCTTCAATCACATCGATAAGCGCGCCTGAACCAATCGGAGCAACGATGTTCTCTGGCTACGTCTAGAAGTTCCTGGGCTACAGCCCTGGGCGTGGCTAGGCGTGCCGGTGCTACCCCTCAGGGGGGGGAGTATGTCGGTCAGATCGCCTGAGCTGATCTCAGATTCCGAACCAGCGGCAGATCAGCAACGGCACCACCAGGGTCATGGCGATCGTGAGCGGGAAGCCGTAGCGGGCGATATCGAGAAACTTGTAGCGGCCGGGGCCGAACACCATCAGGTTGGTCTGGTAGCCAACGGGGCTGAGGAAGCTCTGGCTGGCGCCGAAGAGCACCGCATAGATGAAGGCCATCGGCGGTTGTTCCAGGCCGATCGCCAGCTGGCCGGCGATCGGGATCAGCATCGCCACGGTGGCGGCGTTGCTCATCACTTCGGTGAGCAGGGTGGTGAACAGGAACACCACCAGCAGGGCGGCGTAGACGGGCCAGCTCTCCAGCCCCAGCAGCAGCGCCTTGGCGAAAGCGGCGGCCAGACCGGTTTTCTCCAGGGCCACGCTGAAGCTGGCCAGCGAACCGAGCAGCAGGATCACGTCGAGCCGGATGGCGCGCTGCAGTTCGCCGGGCCGCAGGCAGCCGCTGGCCACCATCGCCACCGTGCCCAGCAGCACGGAGGCCACCAGGGGAATGACCTCCAAGCTCGGCAAGAGAATCACCAGGGCGGCGATCCAGAGGGCCACGCGCTTGCGGCTCACGGTGGGCAGGTCTTTCTCCAGCTGCTCGAGCACCACCAGGTCGTTGTTGGCCTGCAGGCCGCGGATGGCATCCTTGGGGCCCTGCAGCAGGAGCACGTCGCCTTCGCGCAGCTGGGCCCGACCGAGGCTCTCGCGCACCACGGCGTTGCCGCGCCGCAGTGCCAGAACAGTGGCGTTGTAACGCTGACGAAAGCGCAGATCGCGCAGGCAATCGCCCGCCAGGGCCGATCCTGACGGCAGCAGCACCTCCACCATCCGCTGCTTGTTCTGCTGGTCCGGCATCCCCGCTTCCTCGGGCGTGGGGGCCAGCACCACGGTGTGGTCCTGCTGCAGACGCAGCAGGTCCTCGCGGCTGCAGCGCAGCAGCAGCCGATCGCCCAGGGCCAGGGTGCGGTCGGCGAGGGGCGGCAGGAAGCGCTCGCCCTCACGGTGCAGCTCCAGCACGTCCACATCGAAGCGGCGCTGCAGGCGGCTGCCGTGGAGCGATTGGCCGATCAGCTCAGAGCCCACGGGAATTTCCACCTCGGTGAGGTAACCGCTGCTGGCGAAGTTGGCGATCAGGTCCTCATCGTCGGTGCCGCGATCGGGCAAGAAGCGATCGGCCAGCAGCACCATCACCACACCACCCACCAGCCACACGCCGATGCCGATGGGGGTGAAACTGAACAGCCCAAAGGCGCCATAGCCCAGCTTGCTGCTTACCTCACTGGCCAGCAGATTCACCGAACTGCCGAGCAGCGTCATGGTGCCGCCCAGCACGGTGGCAAACGAGAGCGGCAGCAGCACCTTCGAGGGTGAGATCCGCCGCCGCTGGCACCAGCTCTCCACCACCGGCAGGAGGCTGGCCACAATCGGCGTGTTGGGCACAAAGGCCGAAACCGGGCCCACCGCGCCCACCATCAGCGCAATCATGCGCTTCGGGCTGCGGATCGCATCCGAACCGATCATGGCCCGCAGACGATCCAGGCCGCCGCTGCGGAACAGACCCGCCGACAGCACGAACAGGCCCATCAGGGTGATCAGCGCGGGGCTGCCGAAACCCTCCAGGGCCTCCGCAGGCTTGAGCACGCCGGTAACGATCAGTAGGGCTGCGGCCAGCAGGCCGGTGAGCTCGGGAACGATCCAGCCGCCGATGAACAGCACGATCGATCCAGCCAGCACGAGCAGGGTGATCAGGGCCCCGGGCTGGAGCATGGCCGAAACGAGATCCTGCAAGCGCGCACTCCGGTTGGTTGGGAGCTTACACCGGTAATCAGATTGGTAATCCGAACTGCATGACCTCCTTGCCCCAACAGCCTTTACAGGAACTGGGCGGGTGAGATCTGGTTATCCCGATATCAGCGCCGTATTTTTTTGATCCGCTGGTTTTGGGCCTGGCCTCTGCCGGTGGGAGTTGGGCGAATGCCGTGCGCCAGAATTCAGGCATCAATGCGGGAATGCCCGCGTCCCTCCCCTTCGCCCGTGTCCCTTCTCAACAGCACCATCGCCATCATCGCTGGTATCGCCCTGCTGTTCGGCGGTGGTGAGCTGTTTGTGGCCGGCTCCGTGGCCCTTTCTCTGCTGCTGGGGATCCCCCAGATCGTGATCGGCCTCACCGTGGTGTCCCTGGGCACCAGCGCGCCGGAGCTGTTTGTGAGCTTTATTTCCACCATCCAGGGAAATCTGGGGGTGGCGGGGGCCGACGATCTGGCCGTGAGCAACATCGTGGGCAGCAACATCTTCAACGTGCTGGTGGTGCTGGGTCTCAGCGCTGTGATCGTGCCCCTGCGGGTGAAGAGCCGCCTGGTGAAGCGCGACGTGCCCCTGTTGCTGGGGGTGTCGATGGCGGTGTGGGGGATGGCTTCCGCTGGCCGGGTCACCTGGCAGGCCGGCGTGGCCCTGCTGGTGGCCACAGTGATGAACATCATCTGGGAGATGCGCACCGCCGGCGAAAACCCCGATGAGGTGAGTGAAATTGATGAAGCCGAGCGGGCCACACCGCTGGTGGCTGGCCTCAAGCTGGCAGCCGGCCTGGTGCTGCTGGTGGTGGGCTCCCAGCTGCTGGTGAAAGGCGCCACCGCCGTGGCTCTCTCCCTGGGGGTGAGCACCACCGTGATCGGCCTCACGATCGTGGCCGCGGGCACGTCGATGCCCGAACTGGTCACCTCCCTGGTGGCCGCCTATCGAGGTAAGGCCGATCTGGCCATCGGCAATGTGGTGGGCAGCAACCTGCTCAACCAGCTTGTGATCCTGGGCCTCTGCGCCACCGTGGCCGGTGGCAGGGGGCTGGGCGTGGATCCGGTGATGATCCAGCGTGACCTGCCGATCATGGTGCTCACCACCATCGCCTGTCTGCCGATCTTCTGGACCAAGGGTGTGATCACCCGCCTCGAGGGAGCCATCCTCGTGCTCCTCTACGGGGCCTACCTGGTGGAACAGCTCCTGGTGAATACGGCACCCACCTATTCCGATGAGTTCCGTCTGGTTGTGCTGGTGGTGCTGGTACCGGCATTGCTCGTGTTTCTGGTGTGGCAGGTGCTGGCCTGGCGGGAGCAGCGCCGGCTTTCCTCGTTTTCAGGCACTGATCACTGAGGCCGATGCACGCTCTGCCAGCACGGTGCCGGGCAATCGCAGCCCGTACTCGCCGGGGCAGGGCCTTGGCGGGCTTCCTTCTCGCCGCCCAAACCCTCAGCCTGGCCGGCTGCAGCCAACCCGACACCGTTGCGCTCAAGCGCCTGGCCTGTGAGCAGGCTGGTGCCAACCTCGATCTTCAGTCGCTGAGCCAGCTGGATGCCCTGCGCAAGGCGCTGGGGCTGGCCCGCGACGTTGACCCGATCGGCTACTGCCGCTCGATCGGATCACGGCTGGAACCGTCGCAGCCCGCGCCAGGCGCAGATTCCGAAGCCGCTGAGCAATCCGGCCAATCCGAGTAGCCTCGTGAGCCGGTGCCTGGTGAGCTGAATCACGCCGACGGTGCTGCCAAACTGCATCGAATCGATCGCCGCACCGTTCATGGTCCTCCTGCCCAGACTGGCCCCTGCCGTTTCCCTGCTGGCCTGTGTGGCGCTGGCAGCCTGCGCCTCCGGTGATGGCACGGTGCAAAGTCAGAAGCTGGGGGCGATCAAGTCACGCGGCAACCTGATCTGTGGGGTGGAGGGCAAGCTGCCGGGCTTCAGTTTCGTGCAGTCGAACGGTTCATACAGCGGCCTGGATGTGGATGTGTGCAAGGCCGTGGCTGCCGCCGTGCTGGGTGATCCCACCAAGGTGCAATACCGAGACCTCAACTCCAGTGAGCGCTTCGCCGCCCTGGCCAGTGGTGAGGTGGATCTGCTCTCCCGCAACACAACCGTCACCCTCAGCCGTGATGCGTCGGGCGGCAACGGCCTCAGCTTCGCGCCCACCGTGTTCTATGACGGTCAGGGCGTGATGGCGCCCAGCGCCAGTGGCATCAAGGGGCTCAAGGACCTGGCCGGCAAGCCCATCTGCGTGGAAACGGGCACCACCACCGAGCTCAACCTTGCCGATCGCATGCGCGAGATCAAGGCGCCCTACACGCCGCTGAAGTTCCAGACCAGCGATCAGACCTACGCCGCCTACCTGCAGGGGCGGTGCGTTGCAGTGACCAGCGATCGCTCCCAGCTGGCCGGCAAGCGCAGCAGCTTCCCCGACCCCGCTGCCCACACCCTGCTGCCGGATGTGCTGAGCAAAGAGCCTCTCGCCCCGGCCACCACCAACGCCGATCCGGCCTGGTCGGACGCGGTGCGCTGGACCGTGTTTGCGTTGATGCAGGCCGAGGAGCTGGGCATCACCCAGGCCAACGTGGACGCCAAGCTGGCTGAGGCGAAGGCTGACACCAACCTCGCTGATCTGCGCCGTTTCCTTGGGGTGGAGGGAGACTTCGGCAAGCAGCTGGGCCTGCCCTCCGACTTCGTGGTGCGTGCCGTGAAGGCTGTGGGGAATTACGGCGAGATCTTTGAGCGCAACGTAGGCACCAGCTCGCCGCTGAAGCTGGAGCGCGGCCTCAACCGCCAGTGGCAGCAGGGCGGCCTGATCTACTCCCAGCCCTTCCGCTGATGGATGCCGCGGTGACCCCCTGGTGGCGCAACCGCCGCCTGATCCCCTGGCTAGCGCAGGGCGCTGCCGGGTTGGCGCTGCTGGTGCTGGTGGCCTTCCTGCTGAGCAACCTGGTGCGCAACCTCACCGCCGCTGGTCTGTTGCTCAGCTGGGGCTGGCTCGACAATCCGGCCGGCTTCGATATCTCCGAATCCCTGATCCCCTTCCGTGCCGATCTGCCCTACTGGCGCGGACTGCTGGCCGGGCTGGTCAACACCGTGCGGGTGGTGCTGGTGGGGCTGGTTGGCGCCACCCTGCTGGGCACCCTGGTGGGGGTGGCGGCCTTCAGCAGCAACGGCCTGCTGCGTCGGTTGGCCAGGATCTATGTGGAGGTGATCCGCAACATTCCGCTGCTGCTGCAGCTGGTGTTCTGGTATTTCGTGGTGTTCCTGGCCCTGCCGGGAGGTGGGGATGCGATTCAGCTGCCAGGGCTGGTGCTGGCCAAATCGGGCCTGTATCTCTGGCACCCCGAACTGGTCGACGGGCAGTGGCAGGCGCCGCTGCGTCTCACGGTGGAGTTCAGCGCCCTGCTCACGGGCCTGGTGGTGTACACGGCCGCCTTCATCGCCGAGGTGGTGCGCGGCGGGGTCGCCGCGGTACCCCGTGGGCAGTGGGAGGCGGCCCGCTCCCTGGGCTTCAGCCCCTTCCAGACCCTGCAGCGCATTGTGTTGCCCCAGGCCCTGCGGGTGATCGTGCCGGGGCTCAACAGCCAGTACATCTCGCTGGCCAAGAACTCTTCGCTGGCTGTGGCCTGTGGTTACACCGATCTCTACTCGGTGGCGGAAACCACCCTCAACCAGACCGGCCGGGCGGTGGAGGTGGTGCTGATTCTGCTGGGCTCCTACCTTCTGATCGATCTGCTGATCTCAGCGTTGATGAATGGCCTCAACGGCCTGGTGCAACTGAGGGAGCGCTGATGAATCCGCTGGTTCAGCGCCTGCGCCGCGAGTTGTTCGCCACCCCCTTCGATGCGCTGATTTCGATCGGCCTGATCACCGCTCTGCTGGTGGCTGCCGCTGCCCTGTTGAAGTGGGCCCTGTTTCAGGCCCAGTGGGCCGTGATCCAGGCCAACAGCACCCTGTTCGCGGTGGGGCGCTATCCCACCGATCAACAGTGGCGCCTCTGGCTGCTCACCGCCCTGTTGGCAGCTGCCACCGGGCTCAGCTGGGGTCTGCTGCGCGCCACGCCCCGTGCCGGTCGCCCTGAGCGCCTCTGGCCCCGGAACGACCGTCTGGCGGTGGCCATCCTGCTGGCCCTGGCGCTGCTGGTGCCCCTGGGGCTGGGGCTCCAGCTCCCCATTCAGGTGCGCTGGTGGTTGATCGCCGCCGTGCTGGTTGGGCTGCGCTGGGCCTCGGGCCGCTGGGCTGGGCTGCTGTCGCCGGCCAGCCTGGCCCTGGTGCCTCTCCTGTGGCCGGTGCTCTATCTGCTGGGGATGGTGCTGATCAGCGGTGGCCTCGGCCTGATCCAGGTGCCCCCCTCGGAATGGGGCGGTTTGCTGCTCACCCTGATCCAGGCCAGCTTCGCAATCCTGCTCTGCTTCCCGCTGGGTGTGCTGCTGGCCCTGGGGCGCCGCAGCACCCTGCCGCTGCTGCGCTGGGGCTCGGTGCTCTACATCGAGTTCATCCGGGGAGCGCCGCTGATCACCCTGCTGTTCCTGGGCCAGAACATCCTGGGCTTCCTCCTCCCAGGGGGCATGACTCCTGAGCGGGTGTGGCGCGCCGCCTGGGTGCTCACCCTGTTTGCGGCCGCCTATGTGGCCGAGGCCGTGCGCTCCGGCCTGGCGGCCGTGCCGGCAGGGCAACTGGAGGCGGCCCGCTCCCTGGGGCTGTCTGTGCCCCGGGCCCTGGTTCACGTGGTGCTGCCCCAGGCTCTGCGGGTGGCCCTGCCGGCCACGGTGGGCCAGTTCATCAGCCTGCTCCAGGACACCACCCTGCTCTCGCTGATCGGTCTGCTCGAGCTGCTCGGCACGGCCCGCACGGTGATGGCCAACCCCGCTTTCCTGGGCAAGAACGCCGAGGTGTATCTGGTGCTGGCCGTGCTGTTCTGGTGCTGCTGCGCCGCCCTCGGGTTGGGCAGCCGGGCGCTGGAGACCCGCCTCAACACCCATCCATCACCCACCGCCACAACCCAGGCATGACGACCTCGATCAATCACGCCAACCCCATTCACGGCAACGCCAGTGACGGCCCGGTGATGATCGAGGCCCGTGGGGTTGAAAAGTGGTACCCCAATGGCTTCCACGCTTTGCGTGGCGTGGATCTCACGGTGCGCCAGGGCGAGGTGGTGGTGGTGATGGGGCCCTCGGGGTCGGGCAAGAGCACCTTCATCCGCACCTTCAATGCGCTGGAGGACTTTCAGAAGGGCTCGATCGTGGTGGATGGCATCCCGCTCGCCAACGACGTGCGCCAGATCGATGCCGTCCGCCGTGAGGTGGGGATGGTGTTCCAGCAGTTCAACCTGTTCCCGCACCTCACGGTGCTGGAGAACCTCACCCTGGCCCCGGTGCTGGTGCGCAAGCGGCCCACGGCTGAAGTGGAGCGACAGGCGCTCGAGCTGCTCGAACGCGTCGGCATCCACGAGCAGGCCCGCAAGTATCCCGGTCAGCTCTCGGGTGGCCAGCAGCAGCGGGTGGCGATCGCCCGCTCCCTGTGCATGGAGCCGCGCATCCTGCTGTTCGACGAGCCCACCAGCGCCCTGGATCCTGAAATGGTGCAGGAGGTGCTGGCGGTGATGCAGGAGCTGGCCCGCGATGGCATGACCATGGTGGTGGTGACCCACGAGGTGCGTTTCGCCCGGCAGGTGGCCAGCCGGGTGGTGCTGATGGCCGAGGGCCAGGTGGTGGAGGAGGCCCCACCGGAGCAGTTCTTCACCAACCCCCAGCACCCCCGCAGCCGCCAGTTCCTCAGCCAGATCGCCTGAGCTGGGCCTCAGGCGCCGAGCGGCAGATCAGCCAAGCCACCCACCAGCCACACGCCGATGCCGATGGGGCTGAAGTTGAACAGCCCGTACGCGCCATGGCCCAGTCTGCTGATCACCTGGCGTATTGGGCGAAGGCCGAAACCTGCCCCACAGCCAGCACCGTGTTGTGCAGGCCTTCCAGGCCCTGCCAGCCCAGGTAGAGCCCCAGCCCCAGGGCGAACACGCCCACCAGCCATTCGGCCCGGTGCACCAGCCAGTCGTTGAGGGCCGTGAGCGGTGCCCGCAGGCGTTCGCCGCTCACCAGCCACAACAGCGGCGGCAGCAGCAGCAGCGAGGTGGTGATGGCCACAAACACCGCTCCCACCTCCAGATCGCCCCGCAGGCTGGTGTGGTTGGTGAGCAGCATGCCCCCCTCCTTTACATAGAACACCAGGTTCTCGGGGCTCACCAGGGCGCAGCCGGCGCCGAGGGTAAGCAGGGGCAGGCCGCCGAGCTCCGGCAGCTTGCCCATCAATTGCATCGCCCAGTTCTCTTCGCCGATCGCCACCGCTGGGGTGAGTTGAAACAGCCCCAGCCCCAGAAGTGCTCCGGCGCCGATCAGATCGATCACGATCTGGCCGCGGCTGCCCAGGTGCATCGCCCAGCTCAGGCGCCCACCCACTGCCACCACCAGCCCAAGGGCGCCGCCGTTGGCCAGCATCCAGCCAGCTAGAAAGGTGCCGCAGCGCCGCAGCGGTTGGGCCCCGAGCAGCAGCAGGGCCACCAGGGAGATGTTGATCGGGCTGAAGGAGATCCCCAGACCGAAGGCAATGGTCTGGGTGAGCCAGTGGAAGGGAAGCATCGGGAGCTGGGGGCTGCGGAGAGTGTGGTGCTTTGGAGTTGGGCTGGGTGGCAGCAGACTTCCAGCACGTTGGTTGGAGGCTGAGCTCCGCTGAAATCCCCATCCCTGCTCACCACGCTGCTGATTCTGTTGATCGGCCTGGCCGCAGCGCGACTCACCGCGGGCAAGCTGGCGCGCTGGGCTGTGCCCGCCATCGTGGTGGAGCTGCTGGTGGGCTTTGTGCTGGGCAACACCGTTCTGCCCTTCAGCAGGATTGAGCCCCTCGCCGGGCTCACCGAGCTGGGTGTGCTCACCCTCTTTTTTCAGGTGGGTCTTGAGGTGCGCGGCGGCCTGCTCGGTTCCCGGCCCAGAGCCGTGTTGCGGCTGGTGTTGCTTTCCGCCCTCACCCCCCTGCTGGCCTGGTGGCCGCTGCAGCAGCTGTTCAATCTTCCGTTGGGCACCACCGTGCTGTTTGTGGCCGTGCTCAGTGCCACCGGCACAGGGGTGACTCTGCGCGCCCTTGCCCAGGCCGGTGCCCTGGGCACCCCATCGGGACGGTTGCTGGTGGGTGTTTCGGTGCTCGACGATCTACCGGCGATCGGCCTTCTCACCCTGGCCTCCCTGCTCGGTGCCGGCGTCACCGCGCCGGCCAATGGAACGGCGCCTGATTGGATTGGGGTCGGGATCACGCTGCTGGTGATCGCGTTGGCAGCTGCCAGCTTCCCGATCAGTCGCTGGTGGCACTCCTGCCACGGCTCCTGGCGACCGGGCCCTCTTGGTGTGTTGTTGCTGCTCACCGGTTGCAGTTGGCTGGGGGAACTCTCGGGGCTCACCAGCCTGCTCGGTGCCCTCTGGGGAGGAGTGTTGCTGCAACGGCTGGCCCCGATGCAGGAGGAAACCGTCCAGGCCGACGATCTGCATCGCCAGCTGGCGCTGCTTTCAGACGTCTTCCTGCCGCTGTTCTTCCTGAGCGTGGGCATGCGGATTGAGGCCGCCACCCTGCTGGAGCCATCTGCCTGGGGGATGGCTGGGCTGCTGTTCCTGTTGGCCCTCCTGTGCAAGGCGATCTGCGCGATCGGTGTCACCAGGCGCGATCAGGCGGCGGGCGTGGATCGCTGGCTGGTGGTGTTTGGCCTTCTGCCCCGTGGCTTGCCGGGGCTGGTGTTTGCGTCTACCGCCCTAGCTGCGGGATTGATCAGTCCTGCTCAGTTCTCGGCTCTGGTGCTGATGGTGAGTGGCACCACGGTTGTGGGGCTGCTGTTACTGGGACGGCGGTTGGCAGCCAGCTCCCCGACTTTCCGTGGATCATCTCAAGTTGATCAAACCCGTTGATGAGCCTGCTCTCAATCGCCCCTCCCAGCGATGTTGCCGCTCACCTCGGGAGAGAAGGACCAACCATTTCTTCATGGTGAAGCACTGATTTTCGGCGCAGGAACAATCCAGCCACTTGCCTTAAGGTCACAGATCCGGCTCCAATCAAAGCGTGGCACTTCACAGCCCATCCTCCTGGCATGCGCTGGCGGCTCAGGACGCCCTGAGTGAGCTCAGGGCCAGTCCCGACGGGCTCTCTACCGCCGAGAGCGCCCGCCGCCTCGCCGATGGTGGTGCGAACAGGCTGGAACTGGCGGCCGGTCGCAGCACCTGGCAGATCCTCTGGGATCAGTTCAGCAACGTGATGCTGATCATGCTGCTTGCTGTGGCCGCCGTGTCGGCGGGGGTGGCCTATGTGGAGCAGAAGTTTCCCAAGGATGCGATCGCCATTGTGCTGATCGTGGGCGTCAACGGGATGCTGGGCTATCTGCAGGAGAGCCGCGCCCAGAAGGCGCTGCTGGCCCTGCGCGACATGGCCCAGCCCCAGGTGCAGGTGCGCCGCGACGGCCAGTGGCATCGCCTGAACAGTGAGGAGCTGGTGCCGGGCGACCTGATCCGCCTGGAGGCGGGCGACCGGGTGCCCGCCGATGCCCGTCTCCTGGAGGCGGTGGATCTGGGCCTGCGTGAGGCGGCGCTCACCGGCGAAGCGGAAGCGGTGTTCAAGAAGGCCGATCTCGTGCTGGAGGAGAGCACCCCGGTGCTGGAGCGCCAGAACTGTCTGTTCCAGGGCACCGAGGTGGTGCGGGGCCGCGGTGTGGCGTTGGTGACCGCCACTGGCATGGCCACCGAGCTGGGCCAGATCGCCCAGCTCATCAACACCGCCGGCGGTGAGAGCACACCGCTGCAGGAGCGCCTCGACGGCCTGGCCAGGGTGCTGGTGGGCAGTTCCCTGGCGCTGGTGGCCGTGGTGGTGGGGCTGGGCCTGCTGCTCGGCCAGAACCCGCTCAACCTCCTGGAGGTGTCGCTGTCGATGGCGGTGGCGATCGTGCCCGAGGGCCTGCCGGCCGTGATCACCGTCACCCTGGCGATCGGCACCCAGCGGATGGTGCAGCGGGCGGCCCTGATCCGCCGCCTGCCAGCGGTGGAAGCGCTCGGTTCGGTGACCGTGATCTGCTCCGACAAGACCGGCACCCTCACCCAGAACCGCCAGGTGGTGCAGGAGCTGCGCCTCGGCACCGAGGCCGTGGCCGTGGGGGGCCTCGGCTACGAGCCCACCGGCGCCTTCACGCCCCGGCCCCTCACCGCTCCTGAGGGGGCAACGGCGGGGGCTGCCAAGGGCCTGGAACGCTTGCTGCTCGAGGCGGCCGTGCTCTGCAGCGACGCGGAGCACAGGCAGAAGTCCGATGGCAGCTGGGAGATTCTCGGCGATCCCACCGAAGGGGCCCTCTCCGTGGTGGCGGCCAAGCGGGGCATCGACGACTTCGAGCTCCGCAGCCACTACCGCCGGGCGGCCGAGATCCCGTTCAGCTCCGAACGGCAGCTGATGGCGGTATGGGTCGAAGACCACGCGGGCAGCCTGCAGGCCCCACTGGGTGATGCGGCCGCGGGGTCGAACCAGCTGCTGATCAGCAAGGGGGCGCCGGAAGTGATCCTTAACGGCTGCGGCCGCTGGGTGGATGGGGGCGGCGTGCTGCCCCTCAGCGAGGACCAGCGCCAGTGGTGGCTCCACCAGGCCCGCGACCTGGCGGCCTCAGGTCTGCGGGTGCTGGCCTTTGCCTGCGCCCCCCATCACCCCAGCCCGGAGCATGAGCTGGCGGATCAGGTGCTGCTGGGGCTGATGGCCCAGCTTGATCCCGCCCGCCCTGAGGTGCTCCAAGCCGTGGCCACCTGTCGCACGGCTGGCATCCGACCGGTGATGATCACCGGCGACCACCCCCTCACGGCGCGGGCCATCGGCAGCGATATCGGCCTCAGCACCCCCGATGCGGAGGTGGTGCTGGGCCGGGAGCTGGAGGCCAGCAGCGACGAGCAGCTGCGGCAGGTGGTGGCCCGCTGCAGTGTTTACGCCAGGGTGCCGCCCGAACAGAAGCTGAGGATCGTGAAGGCGCTGCAGGCCAACGGCCAGGTGGTGGCCATGACCGGCGACGGCGTGAACGACGCTCCAGCCCTCAAGCAGGCCCACATCGGCGTGGCCATGGGCATCACCGGCACCGAGGTGAGCAAGGAAGCAGCCGACATGGTGCTGCTGGACGACAACTTCGCCACGATCGTGAACGCGGTGGAAGAGGGCCGGCTGGTTTATGCGAATATCCGCCGCTTCGTGAAGTACATCCTGGGCAGCAATGTGGGCGAGTTGATCACCATCGCCGCCGCTCCGCTGGTGGGGGTGTTCGGGGTGCCGATGACCCCCCTGCAGATTCTCTGGATGAATCTGGTCACCGATGGCGTGCCGGCCCTGGCACTGGCCCTGGAACCTGCCGAGGCTGGCCTGATGCAGAAGCAGCCCGCCCGGCCAGGCGAATCGATCTTCGCCCGAGGCATCGGCCGTTACATCCTGCGGGTGGGGGTGGTATTCGCCTTGATCGTGATCGCCCTGATGGTGTGGAGCTATCGCACCGGGGGAATGGACGGCCCTTGGAAGACCATGGTGTTCACTACCCTCTGTCTGGCCCAGATGGGCCATGCCCTCTCAGCCCGCAGCGACCAACCCCTGCTCCAGGTGAAGCCGTTCAGCAACCCCTGGCTGCTGTGGGCGGTGGTTCTCACCACTGGTCTGCAGATGCTGCTCCTCTATGTGCCTGGCCTGGCTCGCTTTTTCGGCACTGTTCCTCTGGCCGCCAGCGATCTGTTCGTGTGTGTGGGCGTGAGTCTGCTGTTCTTCGTCTATCTCGAGTTGGAGAAGATCCTGCGCCAGTGGTGGAGCCGTGAACGCGCGGATACACCATCGGCCCACACCTGAGAAATGCTGTGATGGGTGATCTGATTGACCGCTTGCCCACGTTGATCCTTTCGGCTGTGGATGCCAACCCACTGCTGGGCTATGGCGCCATCGCCCTGGTGATGCTGTTGGAGAACGTGGTGCCGCCGATCCCTTCGGAGGTGGTCATGCCACTGGCCGGATTTCTGATTCAGCAGGGAAAGCTCGATCTGGTTCCCGCCGTGCTGGCTGGCCTGCTGGGCACGGTGCTGGGCGCCTGGTTCTGGTACGGCGTTGGGCGCCTGATCAATGAGGAGCGCCTGGAGCAGTGGCTGAACCGCCATGGCCGTTGGCTTGGCCTGCGGGCGGAGGATCTGGCCCGCAGCCGCCGCTGGTTCAACCAACATGGCATTGCGGTGGTGTTCTGGGGGCGAATCATCCCCGGGATCCGCACGTTCGTGTCGCTGCCAGCCGGGATTGAGCTGATGCCCCAGCCACGCTTTCTGGTATGGACCACAGCAGGCAGCCTGCTGTGGATCCTGATTCTCACGATGGCTGGCCAGGCACTGGGTGAGGGCTACCACAAGGTTGGTCACTTGCTTGCGGATTTCGGTGATGTCATCAAGCCCGTCCTGCTTGTCGCTGTCTTGATCGGCGTTGTCTGGATTGTGCTGCATCTGCTGAAATCCAACCGCCGCTCCGGTTCCGACTCTTAAACCCATTCGATTAAACCCAGTGCATGGATCGGATCGTCGCAGCCATTCTCATCGCTTCAGCAGCGGCAGGATCTCTCGTTCTTGTCTATTGCTCGGATGGCAACAATGGCAACACACCTGCCACCCCAGCTGAAGTCCACGACCAGCCTGGGCGAAAGTAGCCAGTGACTGCTGAACGATCCCGCCAGCGTGCCGGCCCCTTTCGCGGCATTTCTTTTGCAATCCTCAGGCCAGGATGCCACCATCAGGTCCGAATGGATGCTGGTGGGCGGCCACCAGCAGATGGGGCGACTACAGTGCATGTGTCGGTCTAAGCCCTGCCCAACCGCTTGTTGCTTGACATTCTGGTTATTCTGCTGCTGATTGCTGCCAACGGCGTTTTCTCCGGCGCTGAAATTGCAATCATTTCGGCGCGTCGCCACCGACTGGAACAGCTTTCTGAGCAGGGGCAGCGCTCAGCCCTGGTGGCTCTGAGACTGGCGGATTCCCCCAACCAGTTTCTATCGACCGTTCAGATCGGTATCACGCTGATCGGCATCCTCAGTGGCGCCGTGGGTGGGGCCACTGTGGCCCAGAGACTCACTGGCTGGTTGGAGCAAGTGCCCCTGTTGAATGCCTACAGCGATGCGCTGAGCTTCGGCCTGGTGGTGGCCGTTCTCACCTATCTCTCTGTTGTGGTGGGTGAGCTGGTTCCCAAACGACTCGCTTTGGCGAATCCCGAACGGCTCGCGTGTGCGACTGCCCCCACCATGCGATGGTTGTCCAGGATCAGTGGCCCACTTGTGGAGCTTCTCAGCCACTCGACTGAGGCACTGTTGCGGTTTCTCGGTGTTTCAACCACCCAGCATCAAAACATTACAGAAGACGAAATCAAAGCTTTGTTCCGTCAGGGCACGGATTCAGGAGTGTTTGAGGAGGTTGAGCATGACATGGTTCAGCGGGTACTGCGCCTTGGTGATCGCACGATCAAGAGCTTGATGACACCGCGAACAGATATATGCTGGCTGGATAGCGACGAGACCTTGGATGAGAGTCTCGCAGAGATCCTCCAGAGCAATCATTCAAGTTTTCCGGTTGCCAAGGGAAATCTTGACGACTGCATCGGTATTGTGCGAGTCCGCAATATTCTCGTTGCGAAGTGTTCTGGCGAAGCAGTTGATCTTGAACACTTGCTGCAACCCCCATTGTTCGTTGCGGAGAGCATGCGAGCTCTCTCCGTGCTTGAGCATTTTAAGCAGAGTCGCATTCACATTGCTTTGGTCACCGATGAGTTTGGTGGAGTGTCTGGCTTGGTGACGCTCAATGATCTGATGGAAGGAATTGTGGGTGACCTGCCTTCTATCGAGGACGAAGCTGGGCCATTGGCGATTGCCCGTGACGATGGATCCTGGCTGGTGGATGGTGGGATGGATCTCGACGCTTTTATGGAACTGATCAGCCAGGATATCTTTGGGAGCGATAAAGACGTGCGCTATCACACACTTGCTGGATTTGTGATGCACGTTCTGGAACGAATTCCCACTGAAGCTGACCACTTCGAATGGAAAGGCTATCGGTTCGAGGTGGTGGATATGGATGGCAAAAGAGTTGATAAGGTTTTGGTGAAGGCGATTACGCTGCCTGCCTGTAATTCAGACCCTTTGGATGCTGATCAAAACGCTCTTTAGGCTGCACCGATTCCCATGCTGCCACCGATTAGTGCCGACTTATCCAAGGACATTGCTGCAGCTCAACGCCCCGGCAGTTGGGAGAGATATTCACTGGAGCCCATCACAACCAGCATGTGACCGGCCTCCAGCACATGGGAGGCGGGAGGGTTAACGGATAAATTGTTTTCGGGCCCTGCTGCAAGCACGCTCACATTGAAGCTTTTGCGCAGGTTCAGTTCGCGCAGCGAATGGCCCACAAAGGACTCAGGCACCCGGATTTCCTCAATGCTGTTGATGTCATCCAGGCGCAGTCGGTCGAGCAGGTTGGGACGCACCAGCTCCATGCCCAGGCGATGGCCTTGCATCTTGGACGGAAACACCACCCGATCGGCGCCCACCCGTTGCAGCATCTTCATGTGCAGGTCGGATGTCGCACGTGCAATCACCTGCTTGACCTTGGAACCGGCGGCCACCTTGGCAATAAGTGTGGCTGTGACACTGGCTTCAATCGGTTCCCGCATGGCGACAACAACCGTGCTCATGTCGAGAACGCCTGCAGCTCTGAGGGCGTCTTCATCGGTGCAATCCACCACCCGTGCTTCGATTGAGGGATCGATCTGGCGTAACGAGTCCACCGCCCGCTGATTGTTGTCGATGGCCAGGACTTCTGCGCCGGCACGAATCAGCTCATCAATCACCGAAGAACCGAACCGGCCTACACCAATCACGGCAAAGCTGCTGCGAGGCCGGATTGGATCTTTGCGCCGGGGCCACCAGGAATGGGAAGAGGTCATTGCACGGATCAGGTGTGGATGGGAACGGGTCGCGAGGCCTGCCCCCTTGGTTGGATCGGCAAGGCTGTTGCCGATGGTGCCTGGTTGGCGGGAGATCAGAGGAAGAGTTCTTCCCGGGGGTATCCCACCCGGTCGGGGGGTCTACTTCCATAGATGGCTGCCAGCAACAGCA
This sequence comes from Prochlorococcaceae cyanobacterium, assembly GCA_044374745.1. Classification (GTDB taxonomy): domain Bacteria; phylum Cyanobacteriota; class Cyanobacteriia; order PCC-6307; family Cyanobiaceae; genus NIES-981. The sequence goes on from JBILNZ010000017.1 coordinate 32,745, forward strand.
TGATTCCTAGGCGTCCAACGAACATGCCCACCATCAGCACCAGCTGGCCCCAGCGGTTCAATTCGGCTGTGACGCCAAGATCCAGCCCCACGGTGCAGAAGGCCGACATACAGGTGAACAGTTTTTCGAGAAAGCTGAAACGAATTCCAGTCGGTCTGCCACCGGCCGTTGGACCGATGCCCAACAGCAGAGCCATCAGCAGCACAAAGAGCCCCGATGCCAGGGTGACACCCACAGCCTTGAGAAGAAGATCGCTGGAAATCTCACGATTACGAATCACCACCTGCTTGCGGCCCTCCAGCGTGGACTTGGTCGCTCCCATCAGCAAAGCGAAGGTCGTGGTCTTGATCCCGCCGCCGGTACCACCCGGGCTGGCGCCGATGAACATCAGCACAATCATCAGCAGTAGCCCTGCTTCCGACAGCGTCTCCACGGACAGGGGAACGGTGTTGAAGCCGGCTGTGCGCGTGGTGATCGACTGGAACAGGGTGACCTGGATGCGTTGGATCAAGGAGAGATCGGACACCACTCCACCCTTGGCAAAGTGCTCGGTGAACAGCAGGCCGAGGGCTCCGATCACGATCAACAGCAGCGTGCTGCGCAACACCAGCCGGGTGTGCAGACTGAGCCGCCGGATGCGTGCGAGGCGAAACCGCTTCGCCCAGACATCATTGATCACACGCCAGCCGATCCCACCGATCACGATCAGGCTGCCAATCACTCCGTTGATCACCGGGTTGTCGCGGTAGCGCACCAGGTTGTCGCTCCAGAGACCAAAACCGGCGTTGTTGTAAGCGCTGATGCAATGAAAGAGTGAGGCCCAGAGGCGCTCCAGGGGATTGGCAATGTCTGTGAATCCAAAGGTGTAGAGCACCACAGTCCCCAGGCCCATCACGCAAAAACCGGCGGCCAGAATGCCGTTGAAGGTGGGCCCGATGCCGCCGACGCCAAATTCATCCAGGGCCCTGCCCCGATCCAGGCGATTGCGCAGGCCGCTTCGCCCTTGCACGAACCCCTGCAGAAAGGTGGTGATCGCCATCAGGCCCAGCCCCCCTGTCACGATCAGGCCCGCGAGGGCAACCTGACCCAGGGGAGTGAGATCGCGGCTGATGTCAATGATCGACAGCCCGGTTACCGTGATGGCCGAGGTCACGGTGAACAGCGCTTCCCAGAGCCCCACATCATCCGTGGAGCACAGGGGGCTCGACAGGATGAAGGTGCCCAGCAGGATCACAAGAGCCCCGGTCACAACAGTGAATTGGGGCACTGTGAGTTTCTGCCGCCAGCGCTGCAGACTCCTGACGCGATTCGTCAGATAGACAAAAGCCATTGAGGTCAGCCCAGCTCGCCGACGGGGGGATGGTGAAGCCTAAACGCTTGGATGTGTTCCCCTTCAGCAGGCAAACGATTGGCAAGGTGCGTGCTGGAGTGGTTGTTCGCCGAATCGGCCTGGCCCTGGGCCGCTGTCCAGGCTGACGGACCCAGGCCCTGGTTCGGTCAGCGGGCGCATGAACCACTGTCTGAACAACAGGGTTGGCCACCGCAACAGCGCTATCTCAACGGTTGTGAGGACTCCCTGGCGTTCGATCCATCCCGTCCTTCCAAGGAGAACTGGTCACGGGCAATGAGTAAGCCCATGGTTGCCAATAAGACGGCAACCATGGCGAGAGAGATCCACCAATTCACAGCTTTTCCCATTTGGGTTGATTGCTGCACGATTGGCGATCCGCAATCACAACAGATCAAGCGGTTTTTAATCGTGGCAGAGCGCGCGAGCATGCGGCATCCGCATTTTGTGCACCCCATGGCACGCGTTCCCTGGCGTCAAAGCTGATTCTAGGCGGGACGTTGAGCTCTCCTTAGGCAGAATTCCGAAGATAGTTGGCTCAAAGTGTTTGTTATGAACAGGTTCTCGGGGTGTGCTGGATTGGTCAGGCTGTTGGGATTGGCTGCAGGCTTTGGGACAAGCTCTGATGGAATGCTTGCCGAACTTGTGCTGCCCAGGCCATGGCGGTGGTCCGGTTTACTCGCTCACCCTGGGTGAGGCTAGGCAGATCCCATCGAATCCAGCCTGTCAGGCCTCCAGGTAATCGAGGTACTCGCCTGAAAGACGGCGGATCGAGGCCGTTGCCCGTCGTTCCAGCCCGCGGGCCGTGTCGCGGGTGATGCCCATCTGCCGGGCTGCCGCACTCAGGCTGAGGGGCTCGGCCTTGCCGATGCCGTAGCGCAGGCGCAGCAATTCGGCTTCCTGGGCCGGCAGCTGGCCGAGCAGACGCTGGATGTCTTGCCGCATCAGGGCGGAGGTCACCTGCTCCTGGGGCCTGCTGAGTTGGCAGGCCAGGCTGTCGAGCAGGCGCAGCTCCTGGTCGTGGGGGTGATGGCCATCGAGGCTGAGGGGCTCCTGGGCCCGGAACAGCGCCTCGCGGATGTCAAGGGGTTTGAGGCCCGTGGCCGCGGCCAGCTCCTCCAGGTTCGGGTCCCGGCCCAGCTGATGGCCGAGGGTCTGCTGGGCCTGGCGCAGCCGGTGCAACTGGTCCACCATCGTGGCCGGTAGGCGGATGGTGCGCCCCTTGGCCACCAGGGCGCTGCCGATGCCGTCGCGGATCCACCAGGCCGCATAGGTGCAGAAGCGATAGCCGCGGCTGGGGTCGAAGCGCTCCACCGCCCGGATCAGGCCGATCGTGCCCTCCTGGATCAGGTCCTCCAGGTCGATCGGGCGGTGCTGGTAGCGCTTCGCGATGCTCACCACCAGGCGCAGGTTGGCCAGCACCATGCGGCTGCGGGCCTGGCTGGCCCGGCGCAGGCGCCGCCGGAGCTGGCCCACGCTCAGGCCGGCCTCCACGGCCCAGGCCTCAAGGCTGGGCTCCACGCCGCCGGCGCGCAGCTTCATCTCCTCGGCAATGTCATGGGCCTGCCGGCCGGCCTGGACGTCTCGAGCGAGGCTGATTTCGTCTTCAGCAGTGAGCAGCGGTATGCGGCCCATGGCGCGCAGGTGCAGGCTGAGTGCGTCGCAGCGGCCCGGGGGGCGCTTCTGTGGCGCAGGCATCGGAGGGATGTCTGGGAGTGGGTCGGCAAACGTTAATGACTGCCCTTGGCTGCTGGGTGTTCCGAGGGGATGGCAGCAACCAGCAGCTCCAATCCTGGCGATCAGTTGCACTGATCAATCGGGCAATCAGCCCATGCAGGGAGTGTCGTTTGCATCAAAGTCCGCTGTATGCCGCCCGCAAGGTTCGCTTATGGTTAGTTGTGGCTTGCATCGGGCCATGCGATCGGAGCATGAAAATGGCCCGGCTTGGCCGGGCCCCTGGGCTGTTGATGGCTGTGTGGATCAGCCCAGGTTGGCCACTGCCTGCTGCAGGGCTGCATGGCGGCTCAGGCTTGTGCGATCGCTGGGCAGTTTCTGAAACAGGCCGAGTTTTTCCAGCCGGCGCTGGGTTGTCTCGGTAGCGCCAACCACAAACACCTGGCGGCCCTTCTCAATCGCTTCCTCCACTGCATTTTTCACCGCGAGGGCTGCCGTCACGCCCAGGTGGGACACCTCACTGAGGTCGAAGATCACCGCCTTGCAATCGCCAATGGCGTTGTGTTCCCGGGCAATGGCTTTCGCCACCCCGAAGATCATGGCCCCGTTCAGCTGGAACAGCAGAACCTGACCCTTGCCCTGATCGAGCAAGGCCTTCTCCTCTTCGGGAATCATCAGATCACCGTCACCGGTGCTCACGGACTTCACCGATTTGCTCTGCAGAGCGCTCATCTTGTCGATCGTGAGGATGTTGGCAATGAACACACCAACGCCCACGGCCACGATCAGATCCACCAGCACGGTGAGGGCGATCACCAGATACATGATCACGGCACCGCTGATGGAAATGCGGTGCGCCCGTTTGATGAAGCCCCAGTCGACGATGTCGACACCCACCTTCAGGGCGATGCCGGCCAGCACGGCCCGGGGAATCTGGGCCGCCAGGCGTCCGCCGGCCAGGATCACCACCATCAGAATCAAGGCGCGGCTGATGCCGGAGAGGGCGCTGCGGCCCCCGGCCTGGATGTTCACCACCATGCCCATGGTGGCGCCGGCGCCGGCAATGCCGCCGAACAGGCCGGACACCAGGTTGCCCAGGCCCTGGCCGATCAGTTCCTTGTTGGAGTTGTGCTCGGTGCGGGTGACGCTGTCGGCGATCACGGCGGTGAGCAGGGCATTGATGCAGCCCAGCATGCCCAGCACGGCGGCATCGATGAACATCAGCCGCAGTTCACCCACGGCAAAGGCGGGCACCTGCAGCTTGGGGAATCCGGAGGTGATCTCACCGATTCGGCGGATGCCCTCGCCGCCGTCGCCACCGCTCAACAGGCTGAGGGGAAGCAGCGTGCCGATCACCAGGGCGATCAGTTGCGGCGGCGCCACCTTTTTCACCCGCGAGGGGGTGAGCCAGAGGATCGCCAGGGTGATCAGCGCCAGCAGTACTTCGGTGGGCCGGGCGTTCTGCAGCAGCTGGGGCAGCGCCGTGAGCGTGCCCATCACCCCGCCCTTGGGTATCGCCTGGCCGAGCAAGGGCCCGAGCTGAAGAATGATCAGGATGAAGCCGATCCCGCTCATGAAGCCCGAGATCACCGTGTACGGCATCTGGGTGATGTAGCGGCCGAGCTTGAGGAAGCCGAAGGCGATCTGGAAAAGGCCGGCCAGCATCACCACGGTGAAGGCCATGGCCAGCCCGTTCTCGGGATTGCGGGCCGTGAGGCTGGCGATCACGGCCGTCATCACCACCGTCATCGGGCCGGTGGGCTCCGAAATCAGGGTGGGGGTGCCGCCGAACAGGGTGGCGAACAGACCCACGAGCACGGCGCCCCACAGGCCGGCCCCGGCGCCGGACGCCCCACCGAAGGCCAGGGCCAGGGGCAGGGCCACGATCGCGGCGGTCACGCCGCCGTACAGATCTCGTTTGATGTGGGGGGTGCTGATGGGGTTCAGCACCCCCAGATCCGGGGGCCGGGGGGGTGCAGTGGAGGGGGGCAGCGCGACAGGCGAAGGATGGCGCGGAACCCCGGACCGGTTGTCTGGGAACTAGGTGGGCCGCACCCGCAACCGCCCCAAACTGCAGCCGGAATGCCCAGGATTTCTGTCTTCCCGCCCACCTCGCGATGACGGTGTTGATCCTGATGACCCTGGGCTGGTTGGGTCTGCGCACCGTGTTGGTGCTGGCCCAGGTGGCGCGTCACAGCCCGGAAGCCCAGTTGGCGCGCTCGTTTGAGCACGAGCTGGCCGAGCGTGGGCTGCGCCAAGCCAGCGGCTCGGCTGGTGGGGATCCCTGATCCAGCCAGCATGGCCGCCCCAACCGGGGGATGGCATTGCCTATACCCCTGCCACCTTTCCCTGAGGCTTCATGCTCGTCCCAACTCCGGTCTTGCTGGAGGTGAGCTCCCACCAGCTGGAGGTGGCCGAAACCTTGATCCAGGTAGGTCGCTTCCTGGTGATTTTTGTGGTGGCCCGTGCCATTGCCGAGCTGATGGTGCGGCTGCAGCTGCCCACCATCCTTGGCGAGCTGGTGGCCGGCGTGCTGATCGGCGCCTCCGGCCTGCATCTGATCGTGCCGCCTGAGGTGCAGGCCCAGCTGAGTGCCGGGGTCACCGGCTTGGTGGGCTCCCTGGCCGGGCTCACGCCGGAGGCCGTGGAGGAGGTCTACAACGAGACCTTCCCCAGCCTGCAGGCCGTGTCGCAGCTCGGCCTGTTTGCCCTGCTGTTCCTCACGGGGCTGGAGAGCGAGCTCGACGAACTGGTGGCGGTGGGCGTGCAGGCCACCACGGTGGCGGTGGCCGGGGTGGTGCTGCCCTTCGCCCTCGGCACCGCCGGCCTCTATTTCTTATTCCATGTGCCGCTGATTCCGGCCGTGTTCGCCGGGGCGGCCATGACCGCCACGTCGATCGGCATCACGGCGAGTGTGTTCGGCGAGCTGAAGTGGCTCAAGCGCAAGGAGGGTCAGATCGTGATCGGTGCCGCCGTGCTCGACGACATCCTGGGCATCGTGATCCTGGCGGTGGTGGTGGCGATCGTGGGCGGCGGCGCCTTCAGCTTCGGACCCCTGATCAAGCTCTGCCTGGCCGCCGTGGCCTTCGTGGCGGTGGCCCTGGTGCTCAGCCGCAAGGCCGCCCCCGGCTTCGACTGGGTGGTGGACCGGCTCAAGGCCCCTGGCGATGTGGCTGTGGCCAGCTTCGTGGTGCTCACCCTCTGCTGTTTCGCCGCCCAGGCGATCGGCCTCGAGGCGGCCCTCGGCTCCTTCGCCGCCGGCCTGATCCTCAGCGCCTCCAAGCACACCCACGACATCGACAGGGCGGTGAAGCCGCTGGTGGCCCTGTTCGCCACCGTGTTCTTCGTGCTGATCGGCACCGGCATGGACCTCTCGGTGCTCAATCCCTTCGACCCCGCCAACCGCGAGGGGCTGCTGGTGGCGGCCTTCCTGCTGGTGGTGGCGATCGCCGGCAAGATCGCCGCCGGCTGGAGCTACCTCAGCAAGGACCCCACTAACCGGCTGGTGGTGGGCCTGGGGATGATGCCCCGCGGCGAGGTGGGCCTGATCTTCCTGGGCCTGGGCAGCCAGGCCGGCATCCTCACCCCGGCACTGGAGGCCGCCATCCTGCTGATGGTGATCGGCACCACCTTCCTGGCACCGGTGCTGCTGCGGCTCGTGATTCCCAAGGAGCCCGGCGAGCCTGATCCCCTGGCGCTCGAGCAGCCCGCTTGAGCGGCCCCTATGCGGGCCGGCGGATCTGCCTCACTACCCTGCATGGCAAGGAACGGGCCCTGGCCAGGCCCTTTGCCCTCGGCCTGGCCGCATCGCTCGAGCTGAGCGCCTGCGACACCAACGCTCTGGGCACCTTCAGCGGCGAGGTGGGGCGCCCGGCAGACGCCCTCGACACCTGCCGCCGCAAGGCGATACTCGGCCTGGAGGCCACCGGGCTGCGGCTGGGTCTGGCCAGCGAGGCCAGCTTCGGCCCCCATCCGGCCCTGCCCTTGCTGCCGGTGGGCCAGGAGCTGCTGGTGTTTGTGGACCTGGATCGCCAGCTCACCGTGGTGGAGCAGAGGCTGGAGTGGCGCACCAACTACGGCCAGAAGCTCCTGGCACCAGGGGAGGATCCCACCCCCTGGTTACGGCGAGTGGGCTTTCCGGCCCATGGGGTGCTCGCCCGGCCCGCCACTGTTGATGGGGGTCCGTGGCATAAAGATCTTGAGGAGCTGGCAAGCCTGCACGATGCGCTGGCCTCCTGCCGGCTCCGCGATCCCCAGGGCCGGGTGTGGCTTGAAACCGACATGCGAGCCCACCGCAACCCCACCCGGATGCGCTCGATCCGCCGCCTGGGGGTGGCCCTGGTGCGCCGCCTGGCCACGCCCTGCCCAGCCTGCGCAGCACCGGGCTGGGGCCTGGTGGATACCGAACCCGGCTTGCCCTGCCAATGGTGCGGCGCTGCAACCACGCTCACGGCGATTGAGGTGTGGGGCTGCCAGGGCTGCGGCCATCGTCAGCGTCGTCCCCGGCGGGATGGCCTGAATCAGGCTGATCCCGGCCAGTGCCCCCGTTGTAACCCGTGAGCGGCAGGGAGTCCCTCCGTCGGGCCGTTCATCCCACCAGCCCCCCAAGGCGTTGGCGCTGATGCTCAGTCGCCCTGTCTGCCCCCACGGACGGCCTCCAGACCCTGCCGGGACCGCTGCCTGTCGGTGTGCAGCGTGAGCACGTAACCGTTCGCCCCGGCGTCACTTCTGAGGCGCCGGGCACTCAAGGTGACCCAGCTCCAACCGCCGAGGGGATTGGTGAGCCGCAGGCGGCGTTGGCCCATTTCCCCGGGATGACGCAGCCAGTCATTGATGTCGAGGGGTTCGGGCACGGCACCGGGGCTGGAGAACAGGTCGCGGAACGGCCGTCCGAGCCACTGCTCGGCGCTCCAGCCGGTGATCTCCTTCAGGCTGGCTGACACCCAGGTGATCCGCTGCTCAGGATCCAGGACCACCAGCGTCTCCACCACATTGCGGGCCAGCACATCCAGCAGGTCGGCCGAAGCCGCCAGCCGGCGGGTGCGCTGGCTGCGCAGGGTCACATCGCGCCAGGTGATCACCAGCAGGTGCTGGCTGGGGTAGGCGCGCAGGTCGTAGAAGCGGCTCCCCCCTGCCTGGTCCTGGCCGTGCAGGGGGAAATCGTCGAGCTCCAGCGGGCTTGCCTGCTGGAGGCAGGAGGCGAAGTGCTCGAGCAGGCCGCTTGGGATCAGTTCGGGCATCAGGGTGCAGAGCGTCTGCCCCACCACCGTTTCCCGGCTCTGCAGCAGCGACCTGCAGGCCGCGTTGTTGGCTTCGAGCACCGTGAAGTCGATGATGTCTCCAGTGGGGCCATGGATCGCCTGCACCAGCAGAAAGGTGTCGAGGGAGGCCTCGAACACACTGCGCAGCGCCTCCAGTTCATCAAAACTGGTGGTGCGCAGCCCGATGGTGCTGCTCAGAGACAGGGAGGGCTTGCTCGCCGAGACGGCGGGTTGGGGTGGTGCCACGGCGCAGGGCAGATCAGCGCCGGAGAGCAGCTGGGCGAATTGATCGATGTCGGCGGGACGACCGCAGAGGTAGCCCTGGAACTGGTCGCAGCCCAGGTTCAGCAGGATCTCACGCTGCTCCAGGGTTTCCACGCCTTCGGCGATGCACACCATGCCCAGGCCATGGGCCAGGGTGATCGTGGCCGCCACGATGGCCCGGTCCTCGGGCGACCGGTCGAGATGGCGAATGAAGGTGCTGTCGATCTTCAGCTTGTGCACCGGCAGGCTGCGCAGCAGGTCGAGGGAGGAGTAGCCGGTGCCGAAGTCGTCGATGGCGATCTGGAAGCCGTCCCTGGCCAGATGGCGAACGGTTTCCGCCGCGGCCACCGGGTTGCGCAACAGGGCCGTTTCCGTGATCTCCAGTTCCACCGCATCCGCGCTCAGTTGATGGTGGGCGAGGGCCCTGTGCAGCTGCTCGGGCAGGTTGCGATCAAAGGATTCGAGCAGGCGGGTGGAGATGTTGATCCCTAGCCGCGGCACCTGCAGCTTGTGCAGGCGCCACTGGCGGATCTGCGCGAGGGTGGCTTCCAGCACCCAGCTGCTGAGCGGAAAGATCAGGCCGCTCTGTTCGGCCAGGGGGATGAAGAACCCCGGTGAGATCGCGTTGCCGTGGTGGTCGCGCCAGCGCAGCAGCACCTCCCCCCCACAGAGCCGGCCTGCGCCGTCGCTCTGGGGTTGCACCATGATGCGCAGCTGTTCTCGCGAGATGGCCTTGTGCAGGGCCACATCGAGCTCCAGCCGTTCGCGGATCTGGCGACTGAGGGTGGTGGAATAGGCCCTCAGCTGGCCGCGGCCCTGGCGCTTGGCCTCCATCAGGCCGGTGTTGGCGCACTGCAGCAGGGTGCGCGGCGTGTTGCCGTGCTCCGGAAAGCAGCTCACCCCCATGCTCACCGTGGGCCGCAGCGGCAGCTCGGGTGAGAGGGTCTCCAGGGTGTGCAGTTGGAGCTGCAGGTCGCGTGCGCGCTGGATCGCCTCCCTGAACGAGGAGAGCCCTCGGGAGAACACCACGCAGAATTCGTCACTGCCCAGGCGGGCCACCCAGGCATCGCTGGCCAGTTCGCGGCGCAACAGCTCGGCAAAGCTGCACAACAGGCGATCCCCGGTGTCGTTGCCGAAGGTGTCGTTGATTTCCTGGAAGCCGTCGATATCCAGGCTGAGCACCGAGAGGTTGGCGTTGTAAGGCCTGCCGCACAGCTGGCTCTCCAGCCAGTCCTGCGTGGCCGCCTTGTTGGGCAGCCCGGTGAGCGGATCCTCCAGCCGGCTGCGCTGGGCGTCGCGCAACAGGCTGAGCTGGGCGGTGGTGTCGCCGAGGGTGCCCACCACGCTGGCGGGGTTGCCGGCGTCGTCGCAGCGGGGGATGCCGCTCAGCAGCACCTCGCGCACGGTGTCGCCGGTGAGCAGCAACCGATGGGGCAGGTGGAGCGGTTCACAGCGATCCACCGCTTGGCTGTAGGCCCGCCGCAGGGACTGGCGATCGTCGGGGTGCACCAGGGCCAGGTAGGAGGTGAAGTTCGCTGGTCTGCAGCCGAGGATCCGCTCCACCTGGGGGGTCCAGCCCATCACACCGGAGTGCAGCAGGTGATGCCAGCCGGCTGTGCCATGGATGGCTTCCACCTCCTGAAACAGCAGCAGCTGCTGGTTCAGATGGGGGTTGGGCGGATGCTGGTTGATCGTCTCCACGACAGCCACCACCAGGGTGCGGCCGTTGTGCGGCAGGGAGGTGAGGCAGACGCGCACGGCCAGCACCGTGCCGTCCCGACAGCGGTGGTGGGTGGGGAAGCTGCCGCGGCCCTCACGCAGCAGCTGTTGCATCTTCTGGGTCACCCAGACCGGGTCATGGGCGTCATCGGCCTGCAGGTGGGCCGGCCCCATGGTGAGCAGTTCGTCGCGGCTATAGCCGAGCGTCTGCAGAGCCGAGGTATTGCAGTCGAGGAACTGCCCGGAGTCGGGATCGACGAGAAACAGGTCGAGGCCCAAGAGGTCGGCGAACTGGAATGCCCAACCGAGCGCACCGCTGGCCGCTTCCCCTGCCGGGGTGGCGCTGATGGCGTGGCCGAATCCGGGATCTGCTCCTACCCCCTGGCTGTCATTGGCAGGGAGGGTCACGCGTCACTAGGGGGCTTAATAGGGAGGTTAGGTGTTTTTACCGCTTGGGCGCAGCGCCAACGCCAGCCATGTAACTGCCATTGAGAATCGCTTGCAAAAAGTCGCCAGGGGCGGTTACGTTGCGAAGGCTTCTCAATTAGGCGCCAGTGGGCATGCACGCCACGGTTCGCACCTCCGACAGTGTGGTCGGCAGTCTCTGCCGGGAAGTGGACGCGATCCGCCAGCGCAGTCGGGTGCTCATCCAGGCGATGGCCCGCTGCCAGAGCAGGGGCTTGCTGCTGCGCCTGCAGGGCGACCTGGCCCAGCTGCAGGCGCGCCGCCTGGAGCTTCAGGCCACTGCTCGGACCTGGCAGCGCCGCGGTGTGGGCGATCCACTGGGGATGGCCTTCCTGATCGAGATCGCTAGTCGCCCACTGCCCTGCTGATCTGTGGCATGGCCCGGCCCGCCACTGGCAGCATGGAAACGGATTGCTCCGCAGGCCTGGATCAGGACAGCTTGGCGGGGCTGTGTTTGTCGTCGCTGAGCTCGCCATCCACGATCAGCAGGGCGGCTGGCTGGCCCTGGCAGAAGCGCACCCGTCCGAGCAGGTGGGCGAACTCGTTTTCTGAATCCACCTGGGCATCCACGATCGGGTCAAGGAACACGGTGGTGCGCAGGTCGGAGGCCCGCTCGGCCATGGCGTAGAGCTGCTGCAGCGAGGCGGTCACGTCCGCTTCCAGCAGGAAGGAGGCGGCCATGATCTGTTCGGGGGTGCTCCATTCCTGGCGTGGTGCGGCCAGCTCCTGCAGCTCCACGGTCTGCCCCCGGGCGATCAGGTAGTCGGCGAATGTGGCGGCGTGCTCCTGCTCGCTGCGGGCCTCGTGCTTGAAGAAGTGGGAGAAGCCCCGCAGCTCCCGTTCAGCGAACCAGATGGCCATGGCGAAATAGGAGGCGCTGGCCTGGCGTTCCATGGTGAGGTGGTTCTGCAGAGCCTCCACCAGGGCAGCCTCCATGGGTTGGGCGAGCGCGCGGCCGGCGGGACCGGTGGCCACGGGGGAGTCGACGGCACTGCCTCTGGTGGTGCTGAGCTCGGAGGGGGAGGCCATGCCGGATCGCGGGGTTTGTTGTGACAAATGGTAAGTGAATTCGCTGTCTTGATGACTGCTGCGCCCGGCGTGATTGGATCCTCGGATAGGCAATTGAGAAGCATTTGCAGCACTGTGTTCTGCGCTGCCGGTCGGTGTTGCTTGGGCCACGGCTCTAGGCGGGCTTGGGGGGTGAGTGGGGGCAGTCCCCGCGGCTCATTCCCACACTTGGTGGCCGTCGTTGATCAAGTGTCGTGGGGATTCCTCGAGGCCCGTGGGGGTTCTCTTGGGTATGGCATTCATTCCCTTGTCTGCGCTCCAGGATGGCCTGGGAGATTCTTCCTCCCATAGCGATTCTTGCCGCGATGTGATGAAGAACGGCACACACCTTCCAGTCAGTCTTGGGCCCGTGGCGGATTACAGCTTCACGGCCTCCCAGACGTTCTCAATCTCCATGAACGCTCAATAGCAGCTTCTGCGGCTTGGCCCTTGGCGAGGATTCCGAGCAAGGGGGCGATGGCTCTGGATTGGGCCGAGATGGGGATGGGCCTCAACCGCTGGATGCGATCCCCATCCCTATCCCCATCCCGAGCGTCGGCTTGTCAGTGATCGTTCGCAGCATGATCAGGGGCGAGGCCGTTCCCCCGTTCGCACGCTGGTCTGCCGATGGAGCGAGGCGTGATCGCCTCGGTTTCCTGGCTGGATGCCCTGGCTGATGGCCAGCACCATCGACTGAACCCAGTGCGCCGTCCTGGAGTTGGCCTACTGGCTTCCAACTGCTGAGACTCCGGCCGAACTGCGCTGAGCAGGTTCGTCTCAAGCCATGCTGTTGCTGATGCATGCAGCTCACCCGCTTGGCAGCCGGGTGCAGGGGGGGGGGAGTGGTGGCCTGGCGGGCATACCCTTGCGAATCTGTTTGTGGTGGACATTTTCTCCACCAATCAGGAGAATGTTGACTTGCTCTGCCTGACGATTGCAGCAGCACCGTTACCCCGCTGAATGCTAGAGTCCCACGCACGGGAAGGAGGTCAAGAGCTAAGCAACTGCAACTCGATTTACGTTGGGAATCTCAGCTGATGGCTGTCGACTGAAGTCAGATTCTTGGGGGCCTACTACTCGCCTTGGACCCATTCACTGCAACCACCTTTTGCAACCAACCTCTGCATCCAGCCACTCCACCCAGTCTTTGTGGTGCTGCCAGCTGAATCAGGAGCTTCGGCGGGGATCATGTGTGGGGAATTCTGAGGCGCCCGCTGTTGTGAAAGTCTCACCGCTCCAAGAGTTCTTCGGCCGAAGACGCGCCTGCCCGGCTACAGTTTTTCGTTTTATGGTACTTTGCCGTGGTCCCTTCGCGCTCCCGTGAGGCGTCAGCTTTGACCATGACCTTGATGTCATCGGATCAGCTTGCCCGCGCCATGGAAGCCCGTGCAGCATGGATGATTAATACTTACCGAAATTTTACGATTGGTGCACCCAAGTATCCGAACGGCATCGAGGCTCAGAAGTTTGGCTGGGCTGATGTCCTTGGCCGCCTCCATCTCAACCCGAATGATCGGGCGCCCATCGATCGATTTCTCAATCTCTTCAGGACGGGAAGCACAAACTATGCATTCATGCCTGCGGGGGCGGGATGGATTCTTTCTAAATACTGGGATCGTTTTACCGCTAGCGAGCGCAATTCAATCATTCTTCCTGTTTTAAAGAAAGGAGATGTACTTGGGCATGGAACTGAAAATATCTTCCTGATTAAGTATGCTGGGGCTTATATCTTTTCGCAACTTTGGCCCAATGAAAATGGTTGGTATGACAGCGAGAGGCGAAGGCGGATCACTAGTGCAGAGCTAGGCCGAATCACAAAGTCAAGACTGCTCACAACCCTGAAGAGTTACTACAGTAAGGGATACCACGAGAATCTCTCGCCCAACTACTTGCCGCTTCATTTTTACGCTCTGCAAACTCTTTATAATAATACTACTGATCCTGAGCTCAAGTCAGCTGCAGATGCTGCATTGACATTCCATGTTGCGGATATGGCGGCCAACTTTTTCCATGGTTCTACGATCGCTCCCTACAATCGACCTGCACCATCACCGATTGTCGAGCCCCAGGCAAATGGTGCCATCAATAATCATATCAAGGCCTTGTATTGGCTCTATTGGGCTGAGTTAATGAATACTTCGTCGAAAACGACAGCTTCATTTGTGGGCTTTGGTCCCAATGCTGGTGCGAGAGATGAGGCCAAGCACTGTACTGTGACCTCGGCAATTTCTACATGGCGGCCTCCTGCACTACTCACTGCTTTGGCCCAAGGTGAAGGAATCGGGCCATACACGCTCCAGTCTTCTGTGCCTGCTTTTGGTGAATTTGCCACTGGTGCGCCAGCAGACACATTGCGCACTGTGTATCGCGATGAGCGATTTGCAGTTGGCAGCGGAATGTTTAGGCAGCGGATTAATAATGGACTCAGCGAGCGCATGGGCACGGAAATTATTTATAGAACGACTGACAATCAAAATACTATTGTTTTTCATCATCCCTATTGGAGGACGAACGCTGATCAGTACAAGTGGCTGGGCCGAAGCTCTCCCTTCCAGCAGACTGTTCAGCACAAATCTACTTTGATCTCCTTGTTTAATATTCCCAAGGCCGACCCGTTCGCAAGGAGAACTCGATCTGATTATGAGGCATTCAGAAATCAAAATGCCAGTCATCTGATTCAGCAGGCCTGGATTCGTTACCCCAAGGCTGCCGATGAAGTAGTCCAAGCAAGTGGCTGGATTTTTCTGCGAGAAGACGAGACGTACATCGCCATTCGACCGTGGAATCCCTACACGATTGATTCCGGCGAGTTTGCTGAACTGAATGTGGTTAGAAGTGCAGGAGCAACAAATGCCATTATTTCTGATATCGCCACGGCTGATCAGTTTTCATCATTTGGCCAGTTCCGCAGTGCGGTTCTCTCAGCTCCCCTGAGCGTCAATCTAAACACGCCCACCCCTACTGTCTCCTACCGCAATGTGCAAGGCGATACGATTACGGCTCGATGGACCCAGACGGACTACAACGCTGTTCAGATCAATCCCTGGCCTACCGCCACTGTGAATGGCGTGATCCAGGCTCCAGATCCAGACTTTCTGCAAGGCAGGGCCGTGATCAAATCCGAGCCACTCACGCTGGCTAATCGTGTCTTATCGGTGAATATCCCCTCCGGGAAGTTGGAGGTGAACTGGCAAGGCCGTATGCCTGTTTTCAGCAGTAAAAACTATCGCGCCAGTTACTCCCGACGCTTTCGGAAGCCCCAGGGCCATCGGGCTGGGAATGACGTGTCGCCCAAGTCCAACCATGGTTCTGATCCGATTCCTGAATCAGCCGACTTTCTTACAGGAATTGGCTTTGATCGGACTAGCTCACCATCTTTTGATGCCTTTGTTGATGTGGCTGCCGAGCCTGAACACGGCCAGGCCAGGGTTGATTTGTCGGCGTGTGGTTTCAAGCGATACAGGGAATCCTTCTTGCTTGGACAGGGAACCACCATTGCGGATCCAAGGCTGATGTCTGAAGGCTATGGGTTCGCCAATCCTGGCTCCCGCTGCAATGGCTCGGCCGTTTTTTCTGGATTTGATTATCTTCATCAAGTTAGTTAGGAATGACCATCGTGTGTGATCTGTTGTTGCTGGCCGTTGCTGCTCCCTGATTTGTCTTGAGATATCGCTTCGCTTTGGAAGGGTCCTTCCATTGCGCAAGCCCTGGCCCTGCCCATGTCCTGCTCTTCAGTGCTGGGCCGCAGTGCTGAGCCCAAGCCCATCAGTGGCCGCAAGGCGGTTCAGGAGATTGACGTGACCCCCTTTATCGGTCCAGGGCTTATGAGAGTGGGTGGTCGTTGTCATGCTGCAGCTCCCTGTTGAGCTGCCTCCAGGGGCGTACGCCCCTGGAGGGCCGAGTGCGGCCTGAACGTGTTGTACTCCCAGCGCCAGCGATCGGCCAGGAGTTGGGCCTCGGGAGCCGTGGTGAACAGCTCAGTGTTCAGGAATTCATCCCGGAAGCGGCCGTTGAACGACTCGGCAAAGCCGTTCTCCCACGGGGATCCCGTCTCAATGTAGGCCGTGCTGGTGGTGTCACTGGCCTCGCACCAGTCCCGTAGGGCCTGGGCAATGAACTCCGGCCCGTTATCAGAGCGGATGTAGGCCGGTGCGGGGTAGAGGCTGGTGAGCTCCTCCAGCACCGCCACCACATCCTTGGCCTTGCAGCACCTGCCAACGCGGATCGCCAGGCAGAGGCGGCTGTGCTCGTCGATCACGTTCAGGAACTTCAGTCGCCTCCCATCGGCGGTGGCGTCGAACTGGAAGTCCATGGCCCACACCTGGTGGGGATGCTCGGCCCGGTGACGCCGCACAGAACCGTCCGCCGGCCGGGCTCGCTTGCGCTTCCGGGGAGTGGGCCGTTGCAGGCCTTCCTCCCGCCTGAGCAGTCGATAAGCCATGCGGCGGCCCCAGCGAATGTGCTCTGCCGCGATCTCCCGCAGGCGATTGCGGAGCTTGGCCTCCTCGATCGAGACGACCTTGCCGTTGTGGCGTTGGGTGCTGCGGTGCTGGCCCACCACACGGCAGACCTGGCGTTCAGAAGCCTGGTAAGGCTCCTGCAGGACCGTGACGGCCCGTCGGCGACGCTCCGGGCTCAGAAGTTTCCCTCGGCGAGGTCTTTGAGCATGGCCTTCTCCAGCTCGGCCTCGGCCAGCAGCTTTTTGAGCCGGGAGTTCTCTTTCTCGAGCTGGGTCAGCCGCCGGGCCTCCTCGGCCTGCATGCCGCCGTCCTGCTGCCGCCAGCGGTGGTAGGTGGGTTGCGTCACCTCGATCACCCGGCAGACGTCGGCGACGGTCTTGCCCTGGGCGATCAGCTGCTCCGCCGTTTTGAGCTTGCGGATGACCTACTCGGCTGTGTGCCTGGTGCGTTTCATGGTGGAGTTCCCGGCCCAGTCTGGCCGGATGAGGACTCTCATTCAGCCTGGAGCGATTTCCAGGGTCCACGTCAAGATCGCCCCCAGCTTTGTCTGTCACTGTTTTTGGGGCTGGTCAAGGTCGTTGGCCCGGTCCGCCGATCACGAATCTGCAGCAGGGGTTGCGCAAATGTGCTGAGCTACGTAAAATATCAATTGAGCCCGTTAATGCCAGCTGGTTTGCTCGTCAACCCAAGCAAGCCGGCTGAAGCCTTAGCGGGAACGCCCCCTCTACTGAGGTAAAACACAAATGACCACTCTGATTTTGAGGGACACGCCGGCCTGTTGGCTCCATCCAGGCCTCTGCGGAATCTTCCCCATCTTCCACCCCATGGGCAGATTGGCCCACCTACACCCTTGGCCAGTCCGGTCCGGATCCTTGGGGGTAAACCTCGTTTCTTGATGCTCGTAGAGCTGAAGCTGCCAGGCGTTTGCCTCCTGCCAACGCCTCTAAATCTCCCCAGGTCCAGGTCCCTTCCTTCCGCATCCGGCAATGGCCTGATGGCATGGCGGGTGACCGGCTGAGCTTCGGCCCCGACAGATCGACGCCTTGCTCCTGCTGTCTGGCCACTGTTGAGATGCAGAGAGTGGGGCTTCGTCCACCGGAACTACAACTATCAAGGATGATGGTTCTGGAGTTGTTTTTGCCAATGATGGCTCCATAAATCTCACCACTAATACAGATGATGATGTCATGAATCTCTCAGCAGCCCTCGAGAGCCGGTCGGCGTGGATGATTGGTACCTACAGAAACTTCACCATTGGGGCGCCTAACTCTCCTAATGGAACTGAGGCCCAGAAGCTTGGTTGGGCCGATGTTCTTGCCCGTCTCCATCTCAATCCTAATGATCGAGCTCCTATCGATCGTTTCCTCGATCTGTTCCGTACTGGAAGCACGAACTATGCCTTCATGCCAGCAGGAGCTGGCTGGATTCTCACCAAGTATTGGGATAAATTTACCCCTCAAGAGAGAAATTCGGTTATCCTCCCAGTGCTGAAGAGAGGGGATGTGCTGGGTCACGCAACGGAAAATATCTTTTTAATCAAGTATGTTGGAGCTTATCTCTTCTCACAACTCTGGCCAAACGAGACTGGTTGGTATGATAGTTTTAGGCGCAGAAAAATTAACAGTGCAGAGCTAGGCAGCTTGGCCAAGCAAGCTCTCTTAACTACCCTTAGAAGTTACTACAGCAAGGGTTATCACGAGAATCTATCCCCAAATTACCTGCCGCTCCATTTCTATGCCTTGCATGCTCTTTATAATAATACGAATGATCCTGAGCTAAAAGCAGCAGCAGATGCAGCGCTAACTTACCATGTGGCGGACATGGCTGCTAATTACTTTCATGGATCCACTATTGCACCCTACAATCGTACAGCGCTTTCTCCGATTGTTGACGCTCAACAAAATATAAATATAAACAACCATATTAAAGCTTTGTATTGGCTTTACTGGGCTGATACGATGAATACGCCTTCTCAGACTACGGCTACTTTTCTGGGCTTTGGCCCCAATGCTGGAGCGCGAGATGAGTCCAAGCACTTTGCTGTGACATCGGCCCTCTCCACTTGGCGGCCGCCTGCATTGTTCTCGGCTTTGGCGCGGGGCAGCGGAATTGAGCCGTACACGCTGCGCTCATCAGCGCCCGCATTTGGAGAATTTGCCACGGGTACTCCAGGTGAAACCTTGCGTACCGTTTATCGAGAGGAACGTTTTGCTGTAGGCAGTGGCATCCTCACGCAGAAGATTGATAAGGGGCTCAGTGAACGAATGGGAATGGAAATCATTTATAAAACCACTGATAATCAGAATACAATTGTCTTTCACCATCCATACTGGAGAACAAATTCCGGCCAGTATAAGTGGTTGGCAAGAAGTTCGCCCTTCCAGCAGAACGTCCAGCATGAGTCAACCCTAATTTCGCTGTTTAACATCCCCAAGGAAGATCCTCTCGCTGGCCGAACACGCTCTGATTATGAGGTTCTGCGAAACCAATACCGAAGTAATCTTATTCAGCAGGCTTGGATTCGCTATCCTAGGGCGGTGGATGAAGTGGTGCAGAGAAATGGTTGGATCTTCCTGAGGGAGAAGGAGACTTATATGGCGATTCGTCCGATGAATCCTTACACACTGGATACGACCGAGTTTCCAGATATGAATGTGGTGAAAAGCTCTGGTGCTACCAATGCAATCATTTCTGACATTGCCACTGTTGATCAGTTCTCCTCATTTACCGAGTTTTGCAGTGCTGTGCTCTCTTCTCGTTTAGCCGTTAACCTCAATGCCCCTGCGCCCTCCGTCTCGTACACAAATGTAAAGGGAGATACAATTACTGCTACGTGGGGCCAGTCTGACTATCGAGCGTCCCAGATCAATGCGTGGCCAATTGCCACGGTTAATGGTAAAGCGCAGGTTCATGACCAGGATTTTCTGCAGGGTAGAGCGGTGATCAAATCTCCTCCAGTAACGTTAGCAAATCGAGTGCTTTCAGTGGATTTGCCGGTCGGGCAATTGCAAGTTGATTGGCGTAACGATATGCCTATTTTCAACGTTAGTGATTATCGTG
Organism: Prochlorococcaceae cyanobacterium; assembly: GCA_044374745.1. Classification (GTDB taxonomy): domain Bacteria; phylum Cyanobacteriota; class Cyanobacteriia; order PCC-6307; family Cyanobiaceae; genus NIES-981. The sequence continues at coordinate 52,043 of JBILNZ010000017.1, forward strand.
CCAGCTTTGCACGTGCGATCAATGCCAAGGGGTCTTCTCTCCTTGGCCATTCACATGCTGAAAGCCTGCCCTTGGATGAGAGAACGACCAGTGTTGCTTTCGCCGATCAGGCCCATCGCCATGATGGCTCGGTGCATGCCAGGGGCCAGGATGGTCGCTCGTCGATGGCGAGTTCACGATCGTCTAAGACGATTGATCCCCGTGCGCTGATTAGTCGTGGATGGGCCAGAAGCCTTTGGAAGTTCTCTGGAGAAGATGGCATTGTTGAATACCATATTAATGAGAGGGGCAGGGGGAACGGCAACCTGTCAATGTCTTCTAAAGAGTCTAACTTTATCCGTGATACCTTTGGCCTGCTTGACCAGCTGACGGGCTTGAGTTTTGTTGAGAGTCTAAAGTCCTCAACGGCCGATATTCGCGTTAAATGTGCTTCCAATCTTGGTGGAAGTGAAGGGGCTACCTTCCGGAATGATGGTTGGTTTGACGTCTTTTGGAAGGACAAGAAGGGATTTGACCTTACTTCCTTTGAGAAGCATCTGATTCGACATGAGATAGGTCACGCGTTGGGGCTCAATCATCTTTATGGATGGCCAGAGAATCCTCGCTACGATACGAGAGATACGGTTATGTCTTACAACTGGACGGGTAACTTTAATTATACATCTTCGGACTTTAGTGCTTTGCAGGATCTCTGGGGGGCTGCTTAGCAACGGGATGGTTGCGGGCCGTCCTTCTTGCTGTGGGGCGGCTGCGTGGTGACTGTCGTTCGCTAGTGGTTTCTTAGATGCCCTGCGGCCTGGGGGATGGCTAACTCACTTCCTTCATTGGCTGGTATTTCAGTTGCCAATCCTGGTGGCCGGCGTGATATGACGGGCTCTTTCGTAGTCTTGAGAATGGGTTTCTTCAAACTGCTTGCGGTTGTTCGACTCATCTTCTGGTTGCTTCGGGGCGCCTACCATGATGGATTTGTTGGATAGGAGAGACCCTGGCAGGCTGCTTAAGCTCAGCTTGGCAAGCAGGTCATTGACCACTTTTTCCCCGTTGGACATCATGGTTTCGTTTTCAATCAGGAAAACGTTGTCGGCTCCAAATACGTTCACGTAGTTTTCTATCTTCTTTTCGTATAAGGAAAACTTCATAATGCACGAGCGATGCTCCTCGAGTTCGGCATGATTTTGCAGCGCTGGCCATTCGCCTCGGACAAGCTGGGTAAAACTGATATTTTGTAATTCAGCTACCTTCCCGCGTGTTCTCAAATGGTAAAAGTGGGAAATGGCGCGCATGAGTGGATTCCTGATCATAATTATAATCTTTGCATCAGGATTGAATCGTTGAATCCTCTTTGGGATGTCCTCCCTCCAGGCGATATCAAAATATGTGGGGCTGGCTTCGAGTAGGTATTTGGCTTTCGTGTTGCTCTCGAAGTGTGCCAGATACCAGTCTTCGCTTTTGTTTTTGTGGAGGCTGAAGTAGTGGAGCTCTTTGGGCGTTGAGCCGGAAATATCTGGATGCTTCGTGAGGAAGTCGTAGAGTGCAGTGGTGCCACACTTCATGCTTCCCACTATAAATAGATTTGGCTTCATTCTGCTTGACTTCGCGGAATCGAAATGGGGTGCCTGGTTCGACAATGGGGTCTGGCTCCGGGCGTGAAGCCAGTGTTTGCCGCGGCTGGGAGTTCTCAATCTACCAGCCTGTGACTCGCTTTCAGCGCTTCAAGTGCCAGCCAATATTTTGCCCGGCCTCTGCGATTTTGTTCGCACAGTGGGCAGGACTATTCCCTAGCGGATGAAGCGATGGGTCAGGACGTTGTTTCCCTGCGGCTTGCAGGTTGCGGCTTGCTGGGTCACAGCGGCTTGGCGTGACAACTTGACAAAGCTCCTTGCGGCATCTCAAGCATTTGGCCAGGTTGGGTGATGGCCATTGGCGGCCTTGACCCAGGTCAAGCGTGGCTTGTCGCGGGCTGATGCCTATCCGATCAGCCCCGCTCTGACAACGCCCCCTGAGACAACGCCCCCTGATGGATTCGAACCATCGACCGGCTGCTTAGAAGGCAGCTGCTCTATCCAGCTGAGCTAAGGGAGCATCCCACCATTCTGGCAGTATGGGGCCTCCCGGCAGCGCAGGGGCCCCTATGGTGGAGCGCTGGTCTGACTGCAGAGCTGAATGGCGGCCTCCCGGCTGAGCGACGCCCAGAAGGAAGAAATCGTGGCGGCCTACCGGCAGGGGGCTTCCGCCGCGGCGCTGGCCGGCGTTTTCGGTTGCAGCCCGAACACCGTGAGCCGGGTGGTGAAGACCGCCCTTTCCCCGGAGGACTACGCCAGCCTGAAGCTGCAGCGCGGCAAGGGGGATGGGGCTCTGCTCTCCGTCCCCCAGCTTGCTCCGCCGAGCGAACCGCCTCGCGCTGAGCCGGGCGTTGTCGCTGCGGCGGAGGATGGGCCGGCAGAAGCTGCAGCCGAGGCTGATGAGTCCATGGGCGTGTTGGCCATTGATGACGCCGACGACTTTGCTGGCGAGGAGAGCGAGCCGGATGGTGAAGACCTCGATGAGATCAGCGGAGACGAGGAGGAGGATCGCGATCAGGCGGTGGCGGGCCAGGAGCCTGTGCACTGTCGCTGTTTGAGCGAGGCCCAGCTGCCCGCCACCGCCTATCTGCTGGTGGACAAGACTGTGGAACTGCAGCCGGTGGCCCTCAGCGACTGTGCGGACCTGGGCCCCCTGGCGGCGGAGGAGGCGGAGCGGCAGGCTCTGCAGGTGTACCTGAACCCCCGCCATGCCAAGCGCCATTGCGGGCGCAGCCAAAGGGTGATCCCCCTGCCTGACCTCAGCCTCTTGCAGCGCACGGCCCCCTTCCTGCTTGCCCAGGGCATCAGCCGGGTGGTGATCGAGGGCAGCCTCTACTCTCTGCCGGGCAGCTGATCGGGGTTGGGGGCCAGCAGGGCGGCGCTGCAACCACCGCTCACCACCCCCACGGCCAGGGCCAGGCCCACCAGGAACCCGGCTGGCAGTGGAGCTGTGCCGGTGAAGCCCAGCCAGAGCCTGGGGCGTTGCTCCAGGTTCTGGGCACCCAGGCAGAGGATCAGCAGCAGGAGAACCCCTCCGCCCAGGCTGGCCAGCAGCAGTCGCAGTCGCAGCAGCATCACGATCTCGAACGGCGGTGGGCAAGCCTGATGGGCGCAGTCTGCCCGCTCAGGCCGATTCGTGTAGCAGGGCGTACAGCTCCCGCGCGCTGTGGCCGCTGCGCGCAGCCAGCTGGCGGGCGGCCTCCTTGCTGCCCAGGCCAGTGGCCACCAGTGCCTGCAGTTCGGCGCGCAGGCTCCCTGTGTCCCAGCTGGGGGCAACCGGCTCCACGGCCCCGCCCAGCACCAGCGTGAATTCCCCCTGGGGGGGCTGGTGCTGGAAGTGCTCCAGGGCGGCGCTGACGCTGGGGCCCACCTGTTGTTCGTGGCGCTTGGTGAGTTCGCGGGCCACCTGCAGGGGGCGATCACCCAGCAGCTCGAGGAGGTCGGCGAGCAGGGCCAGCAGGCGGTGCGGCGCCTCGTAGAGCACCAGGGTGCGCCGCTCGCTGGCCAGCTCCAGCAGCCGCGCCCGCCGTTGGCTGGCTTTGGCCGGCAGGAAGCCCTCAAAGCAAAACCGTCCCGTGGGCAGGCCACTGCTCACCAGGGCGGTGGTGACCGCGCTGGGGCCGGGCACACAGATCACCTCATGGCCCGCGGTGCGGGCGGCGGCCACCAGCTCCTCGCCGGGATCGGAGATGGCCGGCAGGCCGGCGTCGCTGATCAGCGCCAGCGCCTCACCGGCCGCCAGGCCAGCCAGCAGCTCGGGGATGCGGCTGGCCTGGTTGTGTTGGTGGAAGCTCACCAGCTGGGGGCCACTGCCGGCCTGGCGCAGACCGAGCTGTTGGAGCAACAGGCCGCTGCGGCGGGTGTCCTCGCAGGCGATGCGTTGCACCCCGGTGAGCACCTGCCGCGCCCTGGGCGAGAGGTCGCCCAGGTTGCCGATCGGCGTGCCCACCAGGTAGAGCACACCGGCGGCCGGCTCAGGGGACTGGGGCACCGGTTTCCTGCACAATGCAGGTTCCAGTTTGTTGCCGATGGCCGCCATCCCTTCCCCCGCCCTGGTGCTGCCTTCGGGCATCAGCCTCGAGGCCCTGCTGGCCGAGCTGCGCCGGCTCAGCTGGGGGGCGGCCGACATCCTGCGGGCCTATGCCCGCGGCGAGCAGCCCCCCTACGGCTTTCCGCCGGCCCTGAGCGTGGACAATGGCGGCGAGGGGCCGGTGAGTGCCGCCGATCTGGCGGTGAATCGCTGGCTGCTGGATGGGCTGGGCCAGACCTTCGCCGGCGCCGATTGGACCCTGCTCAGCGAAGAGACCGCCCAGGAGCAGCTCAGCGCCGGTGAGCCGCTGGCGGCGGAGTGGCTGTGGATCCTGGATCCGCTCGATGGCACCAAGGACTTTCTGCAGGGCACCGGCGAGTACGCCGTGCACCTGGCCCTGGCCCACCGCGGCGTGCCGGTGCTGGGGGTGGTGTTGCTGCCGGAGATGGAGCAGCTGTGGCTGGGGGTGACCGAGGAGCTGGCGGGCGAGCCGGGCCAGGCCTGGTGTGAGGACCGCGCCGGCACGCGCACACCGGTGCGCTTCAGTGAGCGGCGCCAGCTCGGCGAGCTGGTGCTGGTGGCCAGCCGCAACCACCGCGACGCCCGCCTGGAGCAGCTGCTGGCGGCGCTGGCCCTGGGCGATACCAAGGCAATCGGCAGCGTGGGCGGCAAGGTGGCCACGATCCTGCGCGGCGAAACCGACCTCTACATCTCTCTTTCCGGCAAGAGTGCCCCCAAGGACTGGGACATGGCTGCCCCGGACGCGGTGCTGCGGGCTGCCGGCGGCGCCTTCACCCATGCCGACGGCCGTGTGCTCACTTACAACACCGGTGATGTGCGCCAGGCCGGCTGCCTGATCGCCAGCCATGGCCCCAGCCACGCCGACCTGTGCGAGCGGGCCGTCGCGGCGATGGCCACGATCGACCCGGGCTTCGCGGTGTAGGTCCGCCGGCCTCAGGCGGCCGGCGGTTCGCCCTGGGGCACGCCACGCAGGGTGAGGTTGATGCGGCCCCGGTTGTCGATCTCCCGCACGCGCACCGTGACCTGGTCGCCCACATTCACCACGTCCTCCACCTTCTCCACGCGGGATTCGGAGAGCTGGGAGATGTGGATCATGCCCTCCTTGCCGGGCAGGATCTCCACGAAGGCACCGATCGGGATCACGCGGGTGACCGCACCGGTGAACACCTCGCCCTCCGACACGCGACGGGTGAGGCCCTCGATGATCTTCTGGGCCTCCTCGGCGGCGGCACCGTCGTGGCTGGCGATGGTCACCAGACCGCCGTCCTCGATGTCGATCTTGGTGTTGGTGCGCTCGGTGATCCCCTTGATCGTGCGGCCACCGGGGCCGATCACGGTGCCGATCAGTTCCGGATCGATGCGGAAGCTGAGCAGGCGCGGGGCGTGGGGGCTGAGGCCCTCGCGGGGCTGATCGATCGCCTCGAGCATCTTCTCGAGAATGTGCAGGCGGGCGGGGCGGGCCTGGTTCACGGCCTCGGCCACGGTTTTCACCGCAAGTCCTGTGATCTTCATGTCCATCTGCAGGGCGGTGATTCCCTTCTCGGTGCCGGCCACCTTGAAGTCCATGTCGCCGAGGAAGTCCTCGATGCCCTGGATGTCGGTGAGGATGCGCACCTCCTCGCCCTCCTTGATCAGACCCATGGCGGCGCCACTCACCGGTGCCTTGAGGGGCACGCCGGCATCCATCAGCGCCAGGGTGCTGCCGCACACCGAGCCCATCGAGGTGGAGCCGTTGGAGCTGAGGCACTCCGACACCACGCGCAGCACGTAGGGGAAGGACTCCTTGGCCGGCAGCACCGGCACCAGGGCCCGCTCGGCCAGGGCGCCGTGGCCGATCTCGCGGCGGCCCGGGCTGCGCATCGGCTTGGTCTCGCCGGTGGAGTAGGGCGGGAAGTTGTAGTGGTGCAGGTAGGTCTTCTCGTTGGACGGGTTGAGGTCGTCCATCTCCTGGGCATCGGAAGGGGTGCCGAGGGTGGCGCAGGAGAGCACCTGGGTGAGGCCGCGCTGGAACAGGGCCGAGCCATGCACGCGCTTGGGCAGCACGCCGGCGGCGGCGCTGATCGGGCGCACCTCGTCGAGGTTGCGGCCATCCACCCGCTTGCCATCCTTCACGATCTGCTCGCGCATCAGCTTCTTGGTGAGCGCCTTGTAGCTGTTGCCCAGGGCCTTGCCGTTGCTGCTCACGGCAACCTTCACGGCGTCGTCATCCTTGAGGCCGGCAATCGTCTCGGCCACCTCGGCCTTGATTGCATCGAGCTTGGCATCGCGCTCGGCCTTGCTGAGGCTGAACTGCTTGAGCACCTCGCCGATGGGCTTGGCACACTGCTTTTCCAGGTAGGTGGGCAGGGTGGCATCCACGGCCTGGGGCTCGGGGATCACCTGCTCGATGCCCAGCTCCTTGAGCAGGTTCTGTTGGGCTTTGATCAGCTCGCACACCGCTTCGTAGCCGAAGTCGATGGCCTCGATCACGTCCTGCTCGGGCAGCTGGTTGGCACCCGCCTCCACCATGATCACGCCCTCGGGGGTGCCGGCCACCACGAGGTCGAGTTCGGAGCGCTCGATCTCGCGGTAGCTGGGGTTGAGGATGAAGTCGTCGCCCAGCAGCCCGACGCGCACGGCGGCCATCGGCCCGTGGAAGGGGATCTTCGCCAGCAGGGTGGCCAGGGAGGCGCCGGTGACGGCGAGCACATCGGGCGGTACCCGCTCATCCAGCGAGAGGCAGGTGGCCACGATCTGCAGGTCGTCGCGCATCCAGCCCGGGAAGAGGGGGCGCATCGGCCGGTCGATCAGCCGGGCGATCAGGGTGGCGCGTTCAGGGGGGCGGCTCTCGCGGCGCATGAAGCTGCCGGGGATGCGGCCGGCGGCGTACAGGCGCTCCTCGTAGTCGCAGATCAGGGGCAGGAAATCGATGCCTTCACGGCCTCCGGAGCGGGTGGCGGTGACCAGCACCGCGGTGTCACCGCACTCGACCATCACCGAGCCCCCGGCCTGGGGGGCGAACCGACCGGTGGTCAGCCGGATCTCCCGACCATCGAAGGAGATCGACTGAGTTTGTCCTTGCAC
>JBILNZ010000047.1:0-19439 GCA_044374745.1 Prochlorococcaceae cyanobacterium
TCACCCTCTGCATCCCCACGGTGTTCGTGAGCTGGACCGGCGAGGCCCTCGACAAGAAAACCCCCCTGCTGCGCTCGATTGGGGCGATGAACCGCCAGGCCCAGCGGCTGCTGCGGCTGCTCGGCAGCGAGGATGTGGCGCCGGTGAACTCCACCTGTGGCGCCGAGCAGGAGTACTTCCTGGTGGATGCGGCGTTCACGGCCCTGCGGCCCGATCTGCAGCTCACCGGCCGTGCCCTGTTCGGCAAGCCCTCACCCAAGGGGCAGCAGTTCGACGACCACTACTTCGGTGCCATCCCCGAGCGGGTGCAGGTGTTCATGCAGGACGTGGAGCGTCAGCTCTACAAGCTCGGCATCCCCGCCAAGACCCGCCACAACGAGGTGGCGCCGGGGCAGTTCGAGATCGCCCCCTTCTTCGAGGCGGCCAACGTGGCCACCGACCACCAGCAGCTCACCATGACCGTGCTCAAGGCCACGGCCAAGAAGCACGGCTTCACCTGCCTGCTGCACGAGAAACCGTTCGCCGGTGTGAACGGCAGCGGCAAGCATGTGAACTGGTCGATCGGCAATGCCAGCCACGGCAACCTGCTCGATCCGGGCAAGACGCCCCACGACAATCTGCAGTTCCTGCTGTTCTGCGGAGCGGTTATCCGCGGCGTGCACGCCTACGGCCCCCTGCTGCGCTCGGTCGTGGCCACGGCCGGCAACGACCACCGCCTGGGGGCCAACGAGGCGCCGCCGGCGATCATCTCGGTGTATCTGGGCAGCCAGCTGGAGGATGTGTTCAACCAGATCCGTGAGGGCCGCCCCCAGGGCTCGGCCAGTGGAGGGGTGATGCAGCTGGGGGTGGACAGCCTGCCCGAGTTCGCCAAGGACCCCGGCGACCGCAACCGCACCTCCCCGTTCGCCTTCACGGGCAACCGCTTCGAGTTCCGCGCGGTGGGTTCGAACCAGTCGGTGGCAGGTCCGCTGGTGGCCTTGAACACGATCCTGGCCGACTCCCTGGAGTGGATCGCCAGCCAGCTGGAGGCCCAGCTCGCCGGCGGCGCGGCGATCGGGGACGCCGCCTTCGTGGTACTGCAGCAGGTGATGCGCGACCACGGCGCGGTGGTGTTCGGCGGGGACGGCTACTCCGACGACTGGCACCGCCGGGCCGTGGAGGAACGGGGGCTTGAGAACCTGCGCACCTGCGCCGATGCCCTGCCGGTGCTGCGGCGGCCCGAGGTGCGCGAACTGTTCAGCCGCCACGGGGTGCTCAGCCCCGTGGAACTGGAGAGCCGCTTTGAGGTCTACGGCGAGCAGTATGTGCTGGCGATCGAGGTAGAGGCCCGGCTGGCCCTGCAGATCGCCCGCACCCAGGTGTATCCGGCCGCGGTGCGCTATCTCACGGAGCTGGGCCAGGCCCTGCAGCAGCAGCAGGCCATGGGGCTGCAGCCCAGCCTGGCGGTGCGCGACCAGCTGGGCCAGCTGCTGAGCGCCCTCAACGACGGGTGTGACTCCCTCGACCAGGCCCTCGCCCATCCGGCCGGTGCCGCCACCGAGGAGCATTTGCGTCACTGCGCTGACACCCTGTTGCCGCGCATGGCCCAACTGCGCTCGGCGGTGGATGGCCTGGAAGCGCTGGTGGACGATGCCCTCTGGCCCCTGCCCACCTTCGCCGAGATGTTGTTTGTGCGATGACGGTTTGCAAAGCGCAATCGGCGGTGAGGGTCAAGGCCTCTGACACCGGATGTTGTCGCGAAGGTGACAGTTTCTCGTTGGCACAGTGGCCATGATGGGATGGTTCGGTGAAGTGAGAGATGGCTTCAGTCCAGTCGCTGTGCTCCGGTCGCCAGCACCAGCGGCATTACCGGCTGGTGGATCGTCAAGGCCAGCCCCATCCCGTGCTCGACGACCTCTACGAGTCCCTAGACGCAGCCTGGGCGGAAGCCATCTCCTGGTGGCAGGACCAGTTCGGTGCGGCACAGCAGCCCGTGGAGATCGGCGTGGAGGTGAGCACGGCCAGTGGCGACTGGCGCACGCTGCGTTTCCCGGGCAGCTGATTGCGGCCCTTCTCTGTCTTGCCTTGTGGCTTGGCCTGCCAGGGGTGGTCGTGGCAGCTGGCACTCCACCCAGTCCAGCCACTGTCCAGCTTGAGGCCTGTGCTCCGCTTGATCTCGCGTTGGTGGATGGGCTGTTCCAGCACTGGGCGGATTTGGTGAAAGCTGGAGATGCCGAGGGCGTTGCCGATCTCTATGGGCCAGACGCTCTGCTTTTGCCCACACTTTCAGCCCGTTCTCGCCACTCCCATTCGGCTATCGCCGACTATTTCGTCGGTTTCACCTCCCGACACCCCGTTGCCGAAGTGGTGGAGCGCACGGTGTTTCCGGGCTGCAATCAGGTTGTGGATGCTGGCCGCTACCGCTTTCGCTTTGCCGACACCGCAGCGGCCGAGACAAACACCGCCGATGGTCCCTCCAGTGGTGATGCGGTAGTTGAAGCCCGCTACACCCTTGTCTATGGCTTCAATGGGGAACGGTGGCAGTTGTTGCATCACCACTCATCCGTCTTGCCCGATTCAGCGCCACTCGCGTTGGTAAATCCTTAGGGTGCCGAAACCCACCACGGCAGGCGTGGGATTGGCGCCGGCCGGTAAGGCCGTCACCTGGAACATGTAGGTGTCCGCCATCATCGGGTTGCTCCATGGCTTGAGCCGTACGGTCACGGTGGAACCGGGCGCCACCGGTTGGGGGAAGCGCACCGTGATGAGTCGTTCTTCCTGGGAGAAGCTGGCCTCCACGGGCAGCGACGGGCCCCGGCGCCGCGGGCGTCCCAGGAAGGCCTGCGTGAGCTCAGGGCTGAACGGGAAGTTGCGGTCCACGCCGCGGGTCTGGCGGATCTGCAGTTCCCCCAGAGCGGCGCCCGCGTCCACCGGCAGCTCCACGCTGATGAAGTACTCCGCCCTCACCTGGCCCACATCGGTGGTGTAGCTCACCAGGTTCATCTGCCAGGGCGCCCGTTGGAACACGGTGGAGCCGCGCAACTCCAGGCTGGCGAGGGAGGGGGGAAAGGCAAGGGCACCCAGGGCCGCCACCGTGGCCAGGCCCAGACCCAGGCCTGGGGAGTGGCGAGCAGGATGCCGCATGGTGGAGGCCGGCCGGGACTGATCAGACGCTAGGTGCGGCCATCAGGAATGGCCGAGGATCCTGATCCCGGCGATCACGCTCGCTGATCGGCTCGCCCTGGCCTTGCGGGCTGAAGGGGTCCAGGGCAGCCGTGTGTTCCAGGGCTTGGCGCAGTAGCCGGCCGGCATGGAGAGGCATGTCGCGCGGCACGCTGATCCGATCGCGCAGATGGCGCAAGCCGCTGGCCGAGCCCGCCGGTGGTGGCAGGGGCTGCTGCTCGATCAGGACGGTGAGGGCGGTGCGCAGGGGAAGGTCGAAACCGTCGGCGCCGAGGGGATTGCGCTGCAGCAACGGATCGCGGTGGCGCAGCACCCGCGCCAGAGCGATGGCGGCTGAATCCGTGGAGGGCGGCTCGCTGGTCTCCGGGTCGTCCATGGCTGGGTCCACGATTGGCCATGGGCCGCTGTCGATCCGCGTGGCCAGCAGGCGTTGCTGGGCGCTGCCGTTGGCATAGCAGCCGCCCATCTGGGGCGGCAGGTCGTGGCAGTGGGTGTGGAAGTCGCTTTGGGTACCCCGGTAGGTGCTGCGCTGCTCCAGGGCCCGGAACCAGCGGTCGATGGCCGGGTGCTCCCGGCGCAGCAGATAGCCCTTGTAGTACGCGAGCGAGGCGTTCATCCGCTCCACGTAGGGCACGAACACCAGGTCGGCCGTGCCCAGCTCCGCGCCCAGCAGGAACGGACCACCTGCCGCGACCAGAGCCTGCTCCATGGCGACAGCCCACTGGCGGAACTGCTGCTGGGCCTGGGCGTCGCCGCGGCTGCTGTGGGGGACGCACAGCCACTGGCACCACGCCCGGAACAGCTGGCGCTCCAGGCGCCGCAGCGGCAGAACCGCCGGATGGTCCATGCCGGGCCCCAGGCTGCCGAAAGCCCGCTCCAGCTCCTCGAGGATCCGGTCGCTTTCGGTGACCAGCCGGCCATCGAGGGCGAGGGCGGGCAGCATGCCGGAGGGCACCAGGCGCTTGTACCAGCTTTCTTTCTCGCCGTAGCAGAACATCGTGACCTTCTCCACCCGATAGGGGATCCGGCGCTCCTCCAGCCACAGCCACACTTTCTGGCAGTACGGGCACCAGGCGTGGTGGTCCCGATAGAGGGTCACCCGAATGGCGCTTTCCGGCTGGCCGAACAGGCGCAGCCTGGCCTGGGCATTGGTGGCTCCCTCGCTGCGGCCGCTGCCTGTGCGGGCCGGATGGGCCGCCACCCGCGCTTCCAGGTCCGACCAGCTGAGCGGGGCGAGGCCCATCGGTTTATCCCTGCAGGGCCCCGATCCTGGCAGCCGCGGCCCGAGCTCACATCGGCTCGGCGCCAGTGTCTAACGTCAGTTCTTCGACGTCCGTCTTCCCAAAGCCATGTTTGACGCCTTCACCAAGGTGGTCGCCCAGGCCGATGCCCGCGGCGAATTCATCAACGCCGGTCAGATCGACGCCCTCTCGGCGATGGTCGGCGACTCCTTCAAGCGCATGGACACGGTGAACCGCATCACCTCCAATGCGTCCAAGATCGTCACCAACGCTGCCCGCGATCTGTTCGAGGCCCAGCCGGCCCTGATCGCCCCCGGCGGCAACGCTTACACCCATCGCCGCATGGCCGCCTGCCTGCGCGACATGGACATCATCCTCCGCTACGTCACCTACGCCATCTTCACCGGCGACGCTTCCGTGCTGGAAGACCGCTGCCTCAACGGCCTGCGTGAGACCTACCTCGCCCTCGGCGTGCCCGGCGCTTCCGTGGCAGAAGGCGTGCGCAAGATGAAGGACGCCGCCATCGCCATCGCCAACGACCGCAACGGCATCACCCCCGGCGACTGCTCCGCTCTGATGAGCGAAGTGGGCACCTACTTCGACCGCGCTGCCGCCGCTGTCGGCTGAGTCCTGGTTGGCTGACCAGGATCATCCATTACCCAGCCCAAAGCGCCCCTCGGGGCGCTTTTTTCATGCTGCTGCTCAGGCTGGGTGAAGCACTCGCTCAGGCCGTGAGGGTGATGTCACCGGTTTCACCGGTGCGGATGCGAATGGAATTCTCCACGTTGGTGATGATGATCTTGCCGTCGCCGATATCTCCGGTGCGGGCACTGGATCGGATCGCCTCAATCACCGCATCCACGCTGCCATCACTCACCACCGCGGTGATCATCACCTTGGGTAGTAGACGGGCTTCCATCTTCACACCGCGGTAGACCTCGGTGTGCCCCATCTGCTGGCCGAATCCCTGGACGGATGTCACGGTTATGCCGTTGATGCCGATGGCAACCAGGGCATCTTTCACTGGATCCAGCTTCTCGGGCCGGATGATGGCTTGAATCTGTTTCACGCGTTACCGGAAAAGCGAAACTTCTTTAGTGGCTGCCCCACCATCGTTCTGTAGCGATGGCTGCAGACACTCCAGCATGGTGGCAGATCGGCACGCTGGCTGCCTGGTTGCCACCGGTTCTCGTCAGGTCCGCGGCCAGGGGTGGGCGATTTTGTAGCGAAACGAACATCAAGGGGGGGCAGCTTCCACGCATCGTCGGTGCCGATGGATGCCGCAGGGTATCCAAATTCTTTCGTGCAGCCGTTGTTCCGAACTGCCCATGACCATTGCTTCCCAACCTCCTTGGCGCGCCAGGCGTCTGCAGGAGGCGAGTTTGCTCGAGGCCCCCTCGATGCTTTTGCGCAGCATCCGTGGGATGTCTTCCCAGCGGGGCCTCATCTGGCTTGCCTGCGTACCCCTGGCGCTGTTTGGTCTGGGGGTTTTCAACCTCGCGGCCCATGCCGCTGAGCTCCCCGAGCTCACACCAGCCTTTCTCGCCAACAACACCTTCCTGCTGATCTGCGCAGTGCTGGTGATCTTCATGAACGCCGGCTTTGCCATGGTGGAGGCAGGCCTGTGCCGTCAGAAGAACGCCGTCAACATTCTCGCCAAGAACCTGATCGTCTTCGCCCTGGCGGTAACGGCCTATTGGTTCATCGGCTACAAGATCATGTACAACGCCAGTTGGGTGATCCCGGGTTGGCTCAAATTCGGTGGTCTGTTTTTCGACCCCACCGTTACCCCCGAGATGGTGACTGAGGGCAAGCTGGTTCCCAGCGTTGATTTCCTCTTTCAGGCCGCCTTCGCTGGCACGGCCGCCACGATCGTGTCCGGCCTGGTGGCTGAGCGGATCAAATTCAACGAGTTTGTGATCTTCTCGCTAGTTCTAGTTGGCATTCTTTACCCGATCTCTGGCTCCTGGCAATGGAACGTGGGTGAGGGCTGGCTTAACAAGCTCGGCTTCATCGACTTCGCCGGCTCCAGCGTGGTGCATACCTTCGGCGCCTGGGCGGGCCTCACCGGCGCGATCATTCTTGGGCCCCGCATCGGCAAGTTTGCCAACGGGAAGCCCCAGGCCATTCCCGGCCACAACCTGGCGATCGCCACCCTCGGCTGCCTGATTCTGTGGATCGGCTGGTACGGCTTCAACCCCGGCTCCTGGCTTTCTGTGGCCCCTGAAGTTCCCTACATCGCCGTGACCACCACCCTCGGCGGTGCCGCCGGCGGCATCTCCGGCACCCTGGTGAGCCAGCTCACCAGTGGCAAGCCAGACCTCACCATGACCATCAATGGCATTCTCGCCGGCCTGGTGGGTGTGACAGCCGGCTGCGACGGCTTCTCGATGACCGCCTCCTGGGTGGTGGGCTTCATCGCAGGTGCCCTGGTGGTGTGGGCCGTGGGTTTCATCGACTCCCTCAACATTGATGATCCGGTGGGAGCCTTCTCCGTGCATGGTGTGTGCGGCATGTGGGGCACCCTGGCGGTGGGCCTGTTCAACACCGACAAGGGCCTGCTCACCGGCAATGGGTTTGGCCAGCTGGGCACCCAGATCGTGGGTATCCTTGCCTTCTCCATCTTCTCGATTGTCACCTCCTGGATTCTTTGGTCGATCCTCGGGGCGTTGTCCGGTGGCATCCGTGTCACCGAAAACGAGGAGATCGAGGGTCTCGACATCGGCGAGCACGGCATGGAGGCCTATCCGGACTTCGCAGCTTCCGCCAAGTGATCCTTACCAGTTCGCGTACTCCACTCTGAATCACACGTCCACAGAGCTCCCGGGCAACCGGGAGCTTTTTTGATGATGGCTGGGATTCGGCTGCAGGTGTGGCGATGGGCGCCTAAACCAGCCGGGAACCCCGGGCCTGCTGCCGCTGCTGGGGGTCGAACACGGCGGCAATGGTGCGGATCAGCCAGCGCCCCTCGCTGGTGACCCGGATCTGCCCCTGCCCTCCGCCCAGGTGTTTCAGCTCCACCAGGCCATCGGCCGCCAGTGCCTGCAGGTCGTCCCACTCCTGGGCGAAGCGTTCCAGATCCAGCTCCACCTCGAACTGGCACATCACCTGCTGGATCAGTTGGCGGCGCACCAGCACTTCGGCATCACGCACCTCCAGGCCCCGCTCCACCGGCAGCTGACCGGCTTCGATCGCCTCCCGCCAGGTGCGCAGGTCGCGCTGGTTCTGGGCGAAGAGATGGGTGAACTGGCTGATTGCCGTGGGGCCAATGCCCAGCAGATCCAGCTCGCCGCCGGTGGTGTAGCCCTGGAAGTTGCGGTGCAGGCGCCCTTCCCGGGCCGCTACGGTCAGCCCGTCGCCCGCCAGGGCGTAGTGATCCATGCCGATGGCCTCGTAGCCATGGGCCGTGAGCTGCCGGTTGGCTGTTTCCAGCATGGTGATCCGCTCCGCCTGGCTGGGCAGATCGGCGGCGGCGATTCGGCGCTGCAGC
This sequence comes from Prochlorococcaceae cyanobacterium, assembly GCA_044374745.1. GTDB lineage: Bacteria > Cyanobacteriota > Cyanobacteriia > PCC-6307 > Cyanobiaceae > NIES-981. The sequence goes on from JBILNZ010000047.1 coordinate 7,894, forward strand.
GGCAGCTGCTCGGGCAGGTAAGCGAAGGAGAACAGGGAGATGCGATCGGGCCGCAGTTCGCCCACCAGCGCCAGGGTGGCGTCGAAGCGTTCCGGGGTCTGCAGGGGCAGGCCGCAGATCAGGTCCACATTCACGCTGTCGAAGGCGGCCTCCCGCAGCCACCCCATGGCGTGGCGCAGCTGCTCCGCCGGCACCACCCGGTTCACGGCCTGCTGCACCTCGGGATTGGCGTCCTGGATGCCGAAGCTGATGCGGTTGAAGCCCAGCTGGCGCAGCTCCAGGGCCTGGTCCCGGCTGAGGAATTCCGGGTTCACCTCGATCGAGGCCTCCAGATGGGGCTCCAGGTCGAAGTGCCGGGCGATCAGCTCCCAGAGCTGGCGCTGCTCGGTGGCATTGAGGTAATTGGGGGTGCCGCCGCCCCAGTGCAGCTGCGCCAGCCGTCGCCGGGCCGGCAGGGCGGCGCTCACCAGCTCCAGCTCCTGGGCCAGGGTGGCCAGGTACGGCGCCACCACCGTTGAGCCCAGCTGGGTGGTGACCCGGTTGCAGCCGCAGTACCAGCAGGCGTGGCGGCAGAAGGGCACATGCACGTAGAGCGACAGGGGGGCGTCGCTGGGCTCCGCCAGCTGCTTGCGCAGCTGTTCCTCGTCCACGGCCGTTGTGAAGGAGGCCGCCGTGGGATAGCTCGTGTAGCGGGGCACGGGCTGGTCGTACTTGAGCAGCAGGGCGTGGGGGCTGAGGGCGGTGGTGGTCATGGTGGAGAGGAACGGGGGCGCGGTGGCCATGGCGGTGCCGCGTGCTGGCAACGGCCGCATGGCTGGGGCTCAGTGGCACTGGTTTGCTCTGGTCTGGCCTGGTCGGCTCTGGTCTGGCGCTGGGCGTTGGGCGCTGCCGGTCAGTGCAGTTGCGCCAGTTCCGCCAGCAGCCGCTGGGTGAGCAGGAAGGCGGTCTCGGCCTCTGCCAGCAGCTCCTGCTCCTGTTGTTCATCCAGGTGCAGCTCCTCAAAGCCGTCGTGCAGGCCAGCCTTGAGCTCAGCCAGGGGCCGCTCAAACACCCAGAAGCTCAGGCTGGGCAGCCCCGCCCGCTCCAGGATCACCCGGGCCTGCTCCGCCAGGTGCTGGCCGCCGGAGAGGTCGCCGCCGTAGCGCACGTACACGTGGGCCAGCAGCCGGTGGGGGGCGGTGCTGGCCAGCTGCGCCAGCCGCTCCAGCCAGGACTGGGCCGCTGGCGAGGCAGGGGTGGCGGGCAGGCCCGCGAGCTTGGCCAGGTCGTGGTCGAGGGCGGTGCGGCGGGCCAGGGCCTGCCAGGGAAGGCTGCGGGCCCCCAGGGCCTCGGCCGCCGCAGGTGCCTGTTGCTCCAGCAGGCGATAGGCCGGCGCGAGGGCGCGGATCAGGGCCGCCAGCTGCAGCGGGGTGGCGGCTCCGGCGAGCAGCGCCTTGGAGAACTGCATGCCCTCCGCCTGGTGATGGGCCTTGCCGATGCGGGCATGCAGCTTGCGCACCCGGGGCCCGAAGCCTTTGCGCAACTGGGCGTCCTGGGCGCTGGCGTGGTCGGAGATGGAGGCGGGAGAGGTGGTGGTCATGGCAGGCGGGGAGGAGGCCGAAACATGGCCCCACCGCGAACGATATAACGGTACTGTTGCCATGCAGTTTCAAGATTGCGACTTCGTCGCATCCCTGTGATGCCCCTCCAATTCCTTGCCTGTGCTCCTGCCTCCCGTTGGCCAGCTCAGCGCTGATGGCCAGCTGCGGGAGCTGATCGCGGAGCGCCGTGGGTGCCAGCACGGCACCGGTCCGATCTGGTATTTCCAGCCCGATCAGGTGGCCGGCTCGGCCTGGGCCAGGGCTGGGGCGAGGAGGCCGTGGTCACCACCAGTGCGGCCGTGCTTTCGTGGTGGCCTTGCTTTGGCGGCGGACCGGGTCTAGGTAAGGGCCCGGGCAGCCAGTCGGTTCACCAGCCGGCGGGCCGCCCCGGCCTCGAAGCCGATGGCCTGCAGCGACCCCTGGAACAGCACCATGAACTCGGCCACCAGCTCTGGGTGGTCGATGCCGAGGGTGATCAGGTCGCCGCGCAGCTCCTCCAGCATGCCCAGGGCCACGGGCACGGCGCGCCGGGCGCAGGCCTCCACCGCGGCGGCCACCGCCGCGAAGCGGGGCCGCAGCCACTGCTCGCCGTAGTTGAGGTGCTCCCGTTCATCGGCCATCACCGCGGCAGTGATCGCCGCGGCGTAGGGATCGGCCACCGGCAGATAGAGCCGGTAGGCCGCCACCGCGAAGCACTCGATGATCAGGCACTGGATCACCAGGCAGCTCACCAGATCACGGCTGGCCTCGGCCTCCTGGAACTGCTGGTGCAGGGGCGCCAGCAGCCGGTGGGCCAGGGCCGCATCGGCCTTCACGCCCAGGTTGCGGCCGCAGCCCACGAAGTCGCGGGCGTGCCTGGCCTCCATGGCCCCCAGGCGCAGCAGTTCCGCACGGTCGTGGGGGAGCAGTCCGGCCAGGCGGCGGAAGTGGCGGTCGGCCAGTCCTTCGCCCACCACCACCATGCCGTTGATGCGGCCATAGGCCTGGCGGTAGGCGGGGCTGGCGTAGGTGATCGGGGCTGCGGGCCCCATCGCTGTGCTGCGCTGGGCGCTGGTGGCGCTCATGCCGCCACCCCCTGCTCACCGGCCCGGGTGGCGCGCATCGGCTGGCTGAACTGGCGCAGCAGCAGGGCCGCGAAGCGCAGCTTTAGCCCCAGCTTCTGCAGGCCGCCCGCCTGCTTCATTCGGCGGAAGGTGTCCACGATCCGGTCGCGCAGGGCGAGGTAGTTGCTGTTCTCCAGGTCGAACACCCAGGGGAAGGCCCGCATCGCAGTGCGGTTGGTCTGGCGCATCACCTCGGCGTCAAACAGGCCCGGATCCATGCCGAGCAGTGTGTAGAAGTTGCCCCGCTCACACACCGTGAGGCTGTGGGTGAGGAACACGCTCCAGAGGAAGAAGCGGCTGAGCAGCTGGCCGCGGATGCCGCGCCTGAGCTGGGGCCAGCAGCGGATCAGCATGTTGAAGATGTCGCCGTGGCGGTTCTCGTCCTGGCACCAGGGCTCGAAGAAATCAAACAGCGGCGCGAAATTGTTGCCCGGATGGGCCTTGAGGTGGCGGTCGATCAGGATGTAGCGCCAGTAGCCGATCTTCTCGGAGAGATACACCGAATAGAGCACCCAGCTCAGGGGGAACCAGGTGATCGGCCGCTTGGTGCTCAGGGTGGGCAGGTCGATCGTGATGCCCTCGGCCACCAGGGCGCGGTTGAGGAAGCCGGCGTGGCGGGCCTCATCGCGGGCCATCAACTGGAAGAGCTCGCCCAGCTCCGGGCGGCCCGACTGCTTGAGCTGGCGTGACAGCTCCTTGAACAGCAGAAAGCCGGAAAACTCCGACACGCAGGAGCGCACCAGATAGCTCTCGTAGGCCTCTTTCTCCTCGGGGCTGAGGTCGCGCAGGCGGTGGAGCGGGGCCTTGCGATCGAAGTGATCGCGGTTGTAATCGGCCTGCATTTCGCCCAGCATCGCCTCGAAGGCCTGGCGCTGCTCAGCGAGGGAGGTGCGGGCGGCCTTCTCGATTTCGGTGGTGTAGAAGCGCGGGGTGAGCAGGTCTTCGCGCAGGTGGGGCGCGGCGGGGGTGGCGGTCATGGCGGGAACGGGGGAAGGGGGCAGGCGGCGGCACACCAGCAGGGCCTCCAGGCGACCCTGCTGGTGTGCCAGCAAGGTCTGCTGCCGTCCCCACGCCCGCGGCCAGCCCCAGGAGGGCGCGCGATCCCCCAGAGAGCCGGTGGCCGCGAGAGGAGGGGGGATGACCATGGACAGGGCGGGCGCAAGGCTGCGCTGAAAGAATAACGTCATCGTGATGCAGCAAGACCCTGCTTCTCTGATGCGCTATCCACGTGTTATCGCCGCAGTCTGACCCCCTGTTATCTTGTGGGCGTGCTTGCCGTCCCTCGCTCCGCTCCTTGTTCGGCCATGGAAGCTCTCGCTGAATATTTCAAGGTCTTTTCCGAGCCCAACCGCCTGGCGGTTCTCGATGCCCTGCGCCACGGTCCCCTGAACGTCACTGCTGTGGTGGAGCGCACCGGCCTCAGCCAGGCCCTGGTGTCGAAGCATCTCAAGCTGCTCACCATCGCTGGTGTGGTGAAGCGGCGGCCGGAGGGAAGCCTGGTGTTTTACGACGTGATCGATCGCAGCGTCTTCAAGCTGATGGCCCAGGCGGAAAAGCAGCTGCTCGCCTCCCGTCGCCAGCAGCTGGATGCCCTGGCCGCCATCCTCTAGGCCCCTGCTGTGATGCCCTGCCCCTCGCCCACCACCCTGGAGGCCCTGCGGGCCGCGCTGGCGGCTGGGGAGCGCACCTTTCCCGGATTGAAGCTCGCCGACCTCGACGGGGTGGACCTCGATCTCTCCGGTTGTGCCCTGGAGGGTGGCTGCTTCAAGGAGGCGCGCTTCGGACGTGCCAGCGTGCGGGGGTGTTGCTTCCAGCAGGCCCTGCTCTGGGGCGCAGACCTCTCCGACCTGGGGGCGCAGGCCTCCCAGTGGCATGAGGCCGATCTCTCCGGCTCGCGCCTGCAGCAGGCCGATTTCAGCGAGGCCCTGATGCATCGCTGCTGTCTGCGGGGCGTGGTAGCCGCGAACAGTCGCTGGTGCAACGCCCGGCTGGTGGAGGCCGATTTCCGCTCCGGGCTTGATCAGCTCACCGACCTCGGCGGTGCCGACTTCCAGGGCGCCGATCTCAGCTTTGCCCTGCTGCAGGGGGTGCAGTTGCGGGGCAGTGATCTGCGCGGGGCCTGCCTCTACGGGGCCAATTTCAGCGGGGCCGATCTGCAGCAGGCCGACCTGCGGGGTTGCGATCTGCGCGATACCCAGCTCGCTGGAGCTGCGCTGCAGGGTGCTCGGCTGGAGGGAGCCCTGCTTCCTCGCAAGGGTCAGTGAGCGGGGAGGCCTCCGAAATGAGGATTCGGCCCTTGCCGGCCTGTTTGGCGGCATACATGGCTTGATCGGCCCGTTCCATCAGGGCCATCGTCGACTCGCGGCCGTCCTTGCTGCTCAAGGCAATGCCGATGCTGGCTCCGATGCGCACCTGGAGGTCATCAAAAAAGAAGGGTGCTTTCAGGCCGACCACAATGCGGCTGGCCAGTTTCCGGCTGATCTCGGGGTCGGCACAGTTGCGGAAAACCGCCACGAATTCGTCGCCCCCGATGCGTCCCAGCACGTCCCCCTCCCGTAGAAAACCGCGCAGGCGACGGGTGACAGCGACCAGCACCTGATCACCCACCGTGTGCCCATAGGTGTCGTTCACGGGCTTGAAGTCGTCCAGGTCGATCATGCACACCGCGAGTTGGCTGGAGGGGCCTCCCCTTGGGGCTGGCTCGAGCAGGCCTTGCAGCGCCTTAGCCATCCCCCGTCGATTCCAGATTCCGGTGAGGGGATCGCTGAGGGCTTTGCGCTCCAGATCGACCTTCTCTCGACGGAGCAGCGCTTCTCGTCGCATGGCCTGCCGCTGCAGCTGCTTTCGGGTGGTCACCAGCAGGATGCCGATCAGTGCAGCGGCCAGTGCTCCCAGCACCAGGTACTGGCGGGCCAGCAGCGTGAGCACGGCATCGGTGCTGGTCGACCAGGTGCGCAGCTGCAGCCAGCCCAGCGGTTCCATCCCCGCATCGATGGCGGTCCAGCGGGTGGAGATCGATCCCCTGCGGCTGCTGCCGCTCTGCTTGCCGGTGGGAGGGGCAAGCCGCGGCGGCTCGAACAGCAGGGCCGGTTCCACCTCGGGCCGCTCCCGTTCCAGATGCACCAGCACCTTGCCGCTGGGGTCGGTGACCACCGCTGAGACCAGCGATGGATCGGCCATCGCCTGCTGCAGGTGTGATTCCATGCCGGCGAAGTCGTTCAGCACCAGCTGGTCGGCCAGGGCCACCACCAGGCCCCGGGCCAGGGCCGCCCGCGCCCGCTCCTGCGATTGTTCGATGAGCTGCCGCGACTGCTGGTAAGAGGCCCCGCCGATCACCAGGCCACAGAGCACGCTCAGGCTGGCAAGCAGCACGCCGGCGGGCAGTCGCTTTCGCTTGAGCAGGCCGCGTTCAGTCATCGTTACGCACCACAAAGCGCTCGAGTCCCAGGGCGGCGAGCGGGGCGTAATCGCGTGTGTGGTCGGCCTTCACCACCTTCGGCAACTGCACCTTGGCGAGCAGCTGCCGGCCGTGGGTGGTGCGGCCCAGCTCCAGGAAACCCGCCTGCACCTTCTGGCGCACGCTGGTCGGAACGCTGGCTGCCGCCGAGAAGGGATGGGCCGGGAAGGGCGGTGTGCGCCAGAGCACCCGCAGCTGTTGGCGCACCTCCGGTTGCTCCCGCTGCAGGGTGTTGTTCACGCCGCCGCCGGCCCGGCTGCTGCCAAGGATCACAGCCCGATACACGTTGGAGTGGGTGCGCACGTAGCTGGGGCTGATACGGATGCCGTCCCTGGCGAGCAGGGCCCGGGGCAAGAGGGAGGCTGCGAAGGCATTGGGGGCCGGGAAGGAGACCGTGGCACCGTTCAGGTCGCTGAGCCGGCGCACCGGGCTGTCCTTGCGGACCACCAGGATGCCCTCCAGGGGTGTCTGGCCGTCGCGCACCAACGGAATGAATCCACGCCAACGCTGGGCCATGACCTGGTGATAGGGATTCAGGAAGGCGAAGTCGAGCTTCCCGGCTTGCAGCTGTTGTTCAAACGCCGGGATCGACGGGGCAATCGCCAGCACCAGGCACTGGCCCGCGCGGTGGCCCACCTCCTTGAGCACCGGGGTCCAGGTGGAGACGGTCTCCCGGGGCGGCAGCTGGGGCACGATACCCAACCGCCAGGGCCGGCCGCCTGGCTTGCCCAGGCAGGTGGGGGCCCCAGCGGCCGCGGTCCCGGCCGCGAGAGGGGTCCAGGTCAGCAGTAGTGCCAGGGCGATCTGGCAGAGCCGGTGGCTCATGGGTGCGCCTGCGGTGCCTCGCCAGCACCCTGCCCGTCGAGCTTCCAACGGCTGCGGATCGCCGCGTTGCTCACCTCCCAGGCATGCTCCCCGACGGCCACGCTGAGGGGCTGGCGCACCGGCGTCAGCCGGCGTTCCTCGCATTCCTCCTGGATGGCCTGCAGGCAGGCGCGGGCCTGACCGATCAATTGCTGCACCCGCTGGCTCCCGCCGGCGGCCTCCTCCATCGGGGCGTGGTTGTGGCAGAGCTCCAGGTCGTCGAGGGACTGATGCAACCAGGTCCACTCGTAGTCGAGCATCGGTTTGGAGCAGGTCCGCAATCGGCTGCGGTAACTGCCCAGTTCCGAGGCCGCCACCGCAGGTGGGACGGGGGCCGCCGCGTCGCTGCGGTTGGCCGCCAATCGCTGCATGATGTCGCGCAGAAGGCTCATGGCAGCGGCTCCAGGATGACTCGCTGCCTTCATTCTGGGTGGCTTCCGGGGTGCTGGAGGTGTGCGTGCGGAAGGGCTCTGCCCGCCGCGCTGCCGCCGAGGCGCTGTTGCCGGAGCTCCAGCGCTACACAACGGAGGCCGCCATCTGTGCACCAGGGGTGCCCACTGGTGTGATCGATGGCTGGCACATCGCCGGTGGCTTCCTGATCCCTATCCCGCGGGATGTCGCCGCCGACGCGGCTGGCCACAGGCTCAAGCTGCTCAGCGGCGCCGTGATGCTGGCCCTCGACCTGGTGCCGCTGCTCCGCCCCGGCTGGTTGCTCTGAGGCTCCAGGCGGTTGGGGCTGGGGGCAGGTGCAGTTGCTGTTCGCTCCAGTGGGCCAACAGGGCAGCCAGCAGGCTGGCGCGGTCTCCTCGCAGACGGATCATCGCTCCGGGTTCAGGGGTTTCCGCCATGCTCACTCCGGTCTTGCCCGGACCCTGCCTCCTGCATCACCGGGGAATGCAACCAATCACACCGGCTGACGTGCCGGCCTTCGGGGGTCCGGCTATAGCGGGGAGGCGAGGCGTTCCCCTTGGATCGGCATGAAAGAGCTCACCAGTGCCATCAACCAGCATCTGGCAGCTGAGTTCCAGGCCAGTCACACCTATCTGGCCATGTCGATCTGGCTCCGGGAAAAAGACCTGGCCGGCTTTTCCACCTACATGCTCGACAAGAGCCAGGAGGAGCGAACCCATGCCGCCCGGATGATCGCCTATCTGGTCGACAGCGACGAACAGGTGGAGCTGCCCACGGTGGAGGCTCCACAGCGCAGCTGGCCCTCGGTGCAGAAGCTCTTCGATCAGATCTACGACATGGAGCGGGGCGTGACCGCCTCGATCAATCGGCTCTACACGATGGCGGAGCAGGTGGGGGAGCGCAGCGCCACGGCCATGCTCGACTGGTTTGTGGCCGAGCAGCTCCAGGAGGAGGCCGAGGCCCGCTCCGTCTGCAAACGACTGCGCCTTGCCGGCGACAACAGTGCCGCCCTGTTGCTGCTCGATCAGCAGTTCCTGGAGGGCACGGCCCTGGCCCACGTGAAGGGGGGGCTGAGTGCGGCCAACGGAGCCGCCTGAGCCCCCCTGCGGAGTGGATACGGCCCTGGCCCCCCCTCAGAACGACCGCATCCGGAGCGCTCGCCACGGCAGAGGCCCCACCCATGTCCCCCGCCGTGCGGATTGCCGGGCTCTGGGCCCCCTGGTTGCTGGTGATGCCCCCGTGCCACGGCCTCTCGGTGGAGAGCCAGAGCCAGCTCCCCCAGCTGGCGCCGGATATCCGCGTTCCGGAGTCCCGGCCTCACCCGGTGATCGGCGCGGTCGGGGCATTGCCGGCACCTTCCCGACGAATCCCGCGGCCGGCGTGGCCGTTTGCGGTGTGCTGGTGGAACGTCCTCTCGGCACTCACCGTTCCCCGGGGTGCCGTGCTCGCCTGGCTGATCGCCCAGTCGCTGTCCGTGGCGGGTCTGTTGGGTTTTGCCAGTGGCCAATTGCTCTTCATCCCCGCCTCCCACCTGGTGCCCGCAATCAAGGCCGGCACCACGCTGCGTTCGGCGCTGATGAGCTTCGGCTGGTTCTGCCTGGGGCTGCTGCTGTTGGTCCTGCTGCCAGCAAGCCGCCGCCCGCCATTCCCCTCCAGGATCCCCGCCGCTTCTGGGATGCCCGCTTTGCCGAGGAGAGATTCGCCTGTGGCGAGGCTCCCAACGACGTCCTGCGCGAGGAGCTGGAGGGTCTCGATCTGCTGATCCTGCGGGAGCGATGTCGCCTGATCGCAGAGGGTCCTTACCATCGCGGCGAGAGCGAGGTGGTGCAGGTCCTCGCCCGCAAACCGGCCGATCTCCGCGATGACCCCTGACGACCTGGCCCAGTTGCGCCGCGACTACCGCCTCGGCGGTCTGCGCCGGGCCGATCTGCACGACGACCCGGTGGAGCAGTTCCGCCACTGGTTCGAGCAGGCCCGCAGCGCCGAGTTGCTGGAGCCCAATGCCATGGTGCTGTCCACCAGCAACGGGCACCGCCCCAGCAGCCGCACGGTGCTGCTCAAGGCCTTCGATCAGCGGGGGTTCGTGTTCTTCACCAACTACGGCAGTCGCAAGGCCAGTGAGATCGATGCCACCGGCCAGGTGAGTCTGCTCTTTCCCTGGTATGGCCTCGAGCGCCAGGTGGGGATCCTGGGAACCGCCTCCCGGATCTCCACCACCGAGTCGCTGGCCTATTTCGTCTCCCGACCGTTTGGCAGCCGCCTGGGGGCCTGGGTGTCGCAGCAGAGCAGCGTGATCAGCTCCCGCAAGCTGCTGGAGCTGCAGTGGGAGCAGATCAAGCAGCGCTTCGCCGATGGCGAGGTGCCTCTGCCCTCAGGATGGGGCGGCTACCGGGTGGTGCCGGAGGAAGTCGAGTTCTGGCAGGGCGGCGAGAACCGCCTGCACGATCGCTTCCGCTATCGGCGACTGGCGTCGCCCCCGGGACCATCTGGCCGCTCCGACGGTTCTCCCTGGATCATCGAGCGGCTCGCCCCCTGACCCGCCCAGCCGCTTGATCACCCAAGCGCCGCCGGAGCGCAGGGCCGATGGAGGCCTTGTTCAGAAGTGGAAGCTGGTTTTGAGCAGCGCGCCGAACTGGTCATTGCCGCCCTCGTTGCCGCCGGGGTTGTTGAGGTAGAAGAGGGCAGGGGTCACGGAGATGGCATCGGTGAGCTGCCACTGAACCCACCACTCCCAGGCCCAGACCCCTGGTTCGGTGTCGGCACCGTTGCGGGTGGCGGTCGCGAAGGCGGGCTGGCCCACGCCCATCCCCAAGCTGTTGCCCTTGGCGAGCACATCACTCCATTGCAGGCCCACCATCCACGACTGGCTGGTGCGCAGGTCGCCCCTGCTGCTGCTGTTGATGCCGTAGCCGGCGCTGATGGAGGGGATCCAGCCGCTCTCGGCCGGTTGCCAGAAGCCGCTGATGCCAAAGGCGTTGCTGCGCACCCCCTCCTCCTCGATCTCTCTGGTGATGAAGGGGGTGGCACCGGGCACACCCACCCCGCCATCGATGAAGGAGTAGATGGCGGCGAGGCCCCAGTTCTCCTGGCCGTAGCCCAGCTGCACGGTGCTGGTGGCGGCTGAATCGCTGTTGAACAGGCCCTGGGAGGAGTCGGCGCCGTTGGCGGCGACATAGTTGGCGCTCACGCTCCAGCCGTTGTTCTGCCACCAGAGGCCGACGCCCGGGCCGAGGTTCTTGTTGTAGGCCAGGGGAGCGCCGTTGAGGGTGAGGGCGTTGAGGATGGTGTCGCTGGGATAGGCACTGGGCCAGAGGGCGAGCATGTCCTCCTGGCCGACGCGGCCGCCGAGGGTGGCGGTGAACTGGCCCGCGAGGGGCGAGGTGCCAAGGGGGAACTGATAGAAGATCTTGTCGATGCCGAGTGGGTTGGGGCCGGAGTCTGCCTGGAAGGCGATTTCCAGGGTGGAGAGTCCGCCGCCAAAGGCATTGCGATCAGCGTCGAAGTTGCCGGCGCGCAGCACGGTGCGCAGCAGATCCTTGCCGGTGAAGCTGGTGTCGAGATTGAGCTGCAGGTCGTCGTTGAAGGTGACCTGCTCACCGGCGGGGTTGTTGCTGACGCCACCCACCACGAAGGTGGCCAGGCCGGCCAGTTTGGTGGTGGTGGAGAACTGGTTGGCCTCCAAGGTGTTGACCTTGGCCTCGAGGCCATCGACGCGGCCCTTGAGCACGGCGAGTTCCTTCTCGAACTCGGCCATCAGGCGCTTGAGCTCGTCGGTCACTTCAGTGACGCGATCGAGGCAGGCGTTGAGCAGGGCGGCCGCCTCATAGCGGGTGAGGGCCTGGCGGCCCTTGAAGGTGCCGTCGGGATAGCCGGCCACGCAGCCGTAGCGCTCCACCAGGTTGGCGAGGGCCTGGTAGGCCCAGTCGGTGGGGCGAACGTCGGAGAACTGGGAGACGCTGGTGACCTGGTTCTGGGATTCCCAGGCGCGAAAGCGGTCGATGTCCTGCTGCTCCATGTAGGCGTTGATGGCGGCAGAACTGGAGATGGCGCTGGCGTCCTGGGCAGCGCCGTCCTGGGCAGTGGCGGCCACAGGGGCGAGCAGGCCGGTGCCGGCCAGGGCCAGCAGCAGCT
>JBILNZ010000018.1:0-55404 GCA_044374745.1 Prochlorococcaceae cyanobacterium
AGGAACATCTGCCAGCTTGAGACAGGCGAATTGCCGGTTGCTGCATAACCGTGATTTCGGCCTGCCTGCACCCCCTGGTTCGCTGTTGCGTTTGACCCAGGCTCGCAAAACGTTTTTCAGGAGTCCCGAAGTAGAACTCACCGCCGCGCTTGAGCAGGCGCCGCACCCCGCTGAGGACCGCCAGCTTGTCGGCCGAGAGGTTGACAACGCAGTTGGAGATCACGAGATCGAAGCTCCCTGGCTCCAGGGGCAGCTGCTCGAGTCGTTCGATGCGGCCCTCGAGAAACGTCACATTGGCGAAGCCGAACTGGTCGGCATGGTGTTGCTGGTGCCGCCGGGCCACGGCCAGCTGCTCCGGCGTCATATCCACGCCCACCACAGCGCCATGGGCGCCCACCAGCTGGGCGAGGAGGTACGCATCCCGGCCGCTGCCACAGCCAAGGTCCAACACCCGCAGGCCCTCCAATAGCGGCGGCACCACCAGCCCGCAGCCGTAGTAGCGCGACAACACCTCGGGGTGGATGCGGGCCAGCAGGGGCCGAAGCGCCGCGGGCACGCTGCTGGCGTCGCAGCAGGCGTCGGTGCGCAGATCGGCGCTGCTGGTGAGGGTTGTTCCGTAGTACTGCTGCACGCTGTGGGCAGTGGCTTCCATTTCGCTGCGACTGGCCATGGCGTGGGGGGCGGTGCCGGGAGGGATAGGGGAATTCTCCTCAGCTCAGCGCCCCACCGCAGCTGGAGCCGGCGCCGGCGGTGCAGCCGAAGCAGTGATCCGCCACGGTGATCGGTTCGCCGCTGGGATCGTGCTCCAGCAGTGTCCGCAGGTGGCGCGGTGGGTCGCCCCCTCCGGCAGCCAGGCCAAGCATTTGGTTGAAGTCGCAGTCGAAGAGAAAACCTCTCCAGTCCACGCTGATCGTGGAACGGCACATCACCTGGTCCAGGTTCGCGGGGTTGTGGTGGGCCCGTAGCAGCGCCTGGTAGCTCTCCAGCTGGTTGGTCTGGTGCAGCACGGCGGCGAAGCGCTGGATCGGCATGTTGGCGATCGTGTACAGCCGGTTGAAGCGGATGCCGAAGTTCTCGGCCAGCTCCCGCTTGTAGTCCGCCTCCAGGGTGGCCTGGGGCGGCGGCAGGCTGGGGCCCTGGGGGTTGTAAACGAGGTTCAGCTCCAGGCCTGAAGCCTCGGCGCCATAGCCGAGGGCATTGAGCCGCTGCAATCCCTCGATGCTGCGTTCGAACACTCCGCTGCCCCGCTGCCGATCCACGTTGGCGGCGCTGTAGCAGGGCAGTGAGGCCACCACTGTCACCCCCTGGCTGGCCAGGAACCCGGCCAGATCCTGTTGGCCTGGTTCGCTGAGTACCGTCAAGTTGCAACGGTCGATCACCGTTACTCCCAGTTGCCGGGCCTGGTGCACCAGGGCGCGGAAGCCGGGATGCAACTCCGGGGCCCCACCGGTGAGATCAAGGCTGGTGATCTGGCGGGCCTCCAGCACCGCCGGGATCAGGGCCAGGGTGTCCGCATCCATCATCTCGGTGCGGCTCGGCCCGGCGTTCACATGGCAATGGCTGCAACTCTGGTTGCAGCGGTAGCCCAGGTTCACCTGCAGGGTGTTGGGGTTGCCGCGATGGAGGGGCGGAAAGGGGTTGGCCTGGCTTGGGCTTTCAGTGGAGATCGTGCGGGCGGCGGCACTGGGAACCTTTGGGGATGCTGCCATTGAGGAGGGGAAGACGGCTTAACAGCACGCCAACTGGTTTGAGATCACTAAGGTTGCTGAACATTGCAGCCATCGTGGATGTTGGGCAAGCTGCACAAGGATGGCGTTAGGCCTTTCTTGGCTATGCGCTGGTTTGCTAATTATGCGATGCAGCGATTTGTCTTTTTTTGGACTAGAAGCGGGTGACCGGACTCGAACCGGCGACGTTCAGCTTGGGAAGCTGACATTCTACCACTGAATTACACCCGCAAGGTGTAGTAATCAAGTTAGCAGAGTTCCGGAGCGAATGGTTCTTGGGCATCGCTCCGGAGCTCTGCTGGCGGGGCTCAGCCCTGCGCCAGGGCCGCAGCGCAGGCGGCCACACCGGCGCCCGGCGTTCCCTTGTGCAGGCCGAGATCCTGCAGGGTGGCCTCAATGGCGGCAACGGCCGTGAGCACGTCGCGATCGCACACGAAGCCCAGGTGGCCGATGCGGAACACGTGGCCCTTGAGGTGGTCCTGACCGCCGGCCAGCAGGATGTCGAACTTCTCCTTCACGGCCTTGCGCATCGCCTCGGCGTCGATCCCCTCGGGTGCCACGGCGGTAATCGCCGGGCTGCCGTGGCCTTCAGCGGCATACAGGGGCAGACCGATCGCCTTCATGCCGGCCTGGGCGGCGGCGCGGTGGCGGGCATGGCGGGCGAAGATCGCCTCCAGACCTTCCTTCTGCATCATCTCCAGGGCCGCCTCCAGGGCGAAATAGAGATTGATCGCCGGGGTGAAGGGGTTGCTGTCGGCCTTGGCCGATTTGCGGTATTTGCCCAGGTCCAGATAAAACTTCGGCAGATCCGAACGCTCGTAGGCGGCCCAGGCCCGCTCGCCCATGGCCACGAAGGCGAGGCCCGGCGGCATCATGTAACCCTTCTGGGACCCCGAGCCGATCACGTCGACGCCCCAGGCATCCATCGGCACGTTGCAGGCGCCGAGGCTGGTGACGCAGTCGGCAATGGTGAGGGCGGTGCCGTGGGCCTTCACGTGGCGGGCGATGGTTTCCAGGTCGTTGATCACGCCTGTGGAGGTCTCCGAGTGGGTGAGGATCACCGCCTTGATCGCCTTGGCCGTGTCGGCCTCCAGGGCGGTGCGGAAGGCCTCGGGATCCAGCGGTTGGCCCCATTCGGCCTTGATCACCTGCACATCCAGGCCGTAGGCCTGGGCCACCTTCACCCAGCGCTCGCCGAACTTGCCGTTGTCGCCGCAGAGCACCCGGTCGCCCTTGCTCAGCACATTGATGATCCCGGCTTCCATGGCGGCGGTGCCGCTGCCGGTGATCACCAGCACGTCATTGCTGGTCTGATGCAGCCACTGCAGCTGTTCGGTGGTGCGCTTGACGATCTTCTGGAAGTCGGCGCTGCGGTGGCCGATCGGGTGACGGCCCATGGCCTGCAGGACGGTTTCCGGCACCGGAGTGGGGCCGGGGATCATCAGCGTGAGCTTGTCCTGCATGGGGAGTGGTTGCGCGGCGGGCGAGTGGTTGCGCGGGCGGTTGGCGTCGCCCGACGGCAGTGCAATCCACCAACATAAAAAATGGCCCTTGCAGGACCCGTCCTGGTGTCCACCCCCCTTCCCGCTGTCAGTGCCTCCAGCGGCGGCTTCACCCTGCCGGTGTGGCTCGCCGCGGCGGCCCGGGCGGCCTTGCAGCAGCTGCGGGCTGAACCTGTGCAGCGCCCCCAGCTCCTGCGGCTGACGGCTCCTACTCCCTGCTCCTTCACGCCGGGCTGTGAACCTGAACCAGGTCTGCTGTCGGTGCCGATCGAGGCGGTGGCAGCGCTGGCCGATGGCTGGGTGCTGGCGATGGTGCGCTGTGATCCGGGGGAAAGGGTGCTCGATCTCACCCGCGGCCTGCTGCTCTGGGTCCAGCTCGGCTGGCTTGAAGGTCCAGGGGAGTGGCTGGAGCTGGAGGCGGGCCAGGGGGTGGGCCGGCTGGAGGCCAGCGGTGAGCCCTGCCTCTCCGGCTATGCCCGCGAGCTGCTGGCCTGGAATCTCCAGCCCCTGTTGCCGCCCGGCCGGCGCCTGGCGCTGCGGATCGTGATCCCCGAGGGTGAACGCCTGGCGGCCCGCACCAGCAATGCCGCCTTCGGGGTGGTGGACGGCCTGGCCCTGATCGGCACCCAGGCGACGGTGCAGCGCAGCGCTGCCCCCGAGCAACTGGATGCTGCCCTGGCCGAGCTGCGGCGGCGGGCGGCAGTGCCAGGGTTCGCCGGTGATCTGGTGCTGGTGATCGGCGAGAACGGCTTCGATCTGGCGCCCCGCCTGGGCCTGCCGGCGGAGCTGCTGCTCAAGGCGGGCAACTGGCTGGGTCCGCTGCTGGTGGCGGCGGCCGAGGCGGGCGTGCGACGCCTGCTGCTGTTCGGCTACCAGGGCAAGTTGATCAAGCTGGCTGGCGGCATCTTCCACACCCACCACCACCTGGCCGATGGCCGCGCCGAGGTGCTCACGGCCCTGGCGGCCCTGGAGGGGCTGGGCGGCCCTGATCTGGTCGCCCTGCATGGGGCGCCAACGGTGGAGCAGGCCATGGCCCAGCTCAAGGACCGCGATCCGCGCCTGGCCGAGCGGCTTCAGGGCCGCATGGCCACCACCATTGAGCAGCGCAGCGCCGCCTATCTGGCGCGTTATGGCCAGGAGACGATGGCGGTGGGGGCTGTGCTGTTTGACCGGAGCCGTCAGCTCTGTGGCCGGGGTCCCCAGGGAGCCCTGCTGTGGGAAGCCCTGACAGAGCCAGGGACCGGCTGCAGTTCGGGGCTTTCAGGGGGTGCCGCCTAGGCTGGTTCGAATGCCCTTGGGCCGCCTGGTCTGCTCCATGCCCGTACTTGACGCCGCTTCACAGTCGTCCCGCCATCCGGCGATTGTGATCCTGGATTTCGGCTCCCAGTATTCGGAGCTGATCGCCCGCCGCGTGCGCGAGACCGAGGTGTTCTCGCTGGTGATGGCTTACACCACCACTGCGGAAGATCTCAAGGCTCTCAGTCCCAAGGGAATCATCCTCAGCGGCGGCCCCAGCTCGGTGTACGAGCCCGGCGCGCCGGTGTGCGATCCGGGCATCTGGGAGCTGGGCATCCCGGTGCTGGGGGTTTGCTACGGCATGCAGTTGATGGTGCAGCAGCTGGGTGGGGCCGTGGTGGCCGCCGGCAAGGCCGAATACGGCAAGGCGCCGCTGCACGTGGATGATCCGATTGATCTGCTCACCAATGTGGAGAGCGGCTCCACCATGTGGATGAGCCACGGCGATTCGGTGGAGCGGCTGCCCGAGGGTTTCGTGCGCCTGGCCCACACCGACAACACACCCGAGGCCGCGGTCGCGGATCACCAGCGGCGGCTCTATGGCGTGCAGTTCCACCCCGAGGTGGTGCACTCCACCTGCGGCATGGCGATGCTACGCAACTTCGTTTACCACATCTGCGGTTGCGAGGCCGACTGGACCACCGCCGCTTTCATCGAGGAGGCGATTGCCGATGTGCGCGCCCAGGTGGGCGACAAGCGGGTGCTGCTGGCGCTGTCCGGCGGTGTGGATTCCTCCACCCTTGCCTTCCTGCTGCACCGGGCGATCGGTGATCAGCTCACCTGCATGTTCATCGACCAGGGCTTCATGCGCAAAGGGGAGCCCGAGTTTCTGACGGACTTCTTTGACAAGAAATTCCACATCAGAGTCGAATACATCAACGCCCGCGAGCGCTTCATCAACAAGCTGGCGGGTGTCACCGAGCCAGAAGAGAAGCGCAAGCTGATCGGCACGGAATTCATCCGCGTCTTCGAGGAGGAGAGCAAGCGCCTCGGTCCCTTCGACTACCTGGCCCAGGGCACCCTCTACCCCGATGTGATCGAGAGTGCCGGCACCAACGTGGATCCCAAGACTGGCGAGCGGGTGGCGGTGAAGATCAAGAGCCACCACAACGTGGGCGGCCTGCCCAAGGACCTGCAGTTCAAGCTTGTGGAGCCCCTGCGCAAGCTGTTCAAGGACGAAGTGCGCAAGGTGGGCCGCTCCCTTGGTCTCCCGGAAGAGATCGTTGGTCGCCATCCTTTCCCGGGGCCAGGCCTGGCGATCCGGATCCTGGGAGAGGTCACAGGTGAGAAGCTCAACATCCTGCGCGATGCCGACCTGATCGTGCGCGAGGAGATTCGCGATGCCGGCCTCTACAACCAGATCTGGCAGGCCTTCGCCGTGCTCCTGCCCGTGCGCAGCGTGGGGGTGATGGGCGACAAGCGCACCTATGCCTTCCCGATCGTGCTGCGCTGTGTGTCATCGGAAGACGGCATGACCGCCGACTGGTCGCGGCTCCCCTACGACCTGCTGGAGACGATCTCCAACCGCATTGTCAACGAGGTCAAGGGCGTGAACCGCGTGGTGCTGGACATCACCAGCAAGCCCCCCGGCACCATTGAATGGGAGTGATAGCGCCCCCGTGGCGGTGGCGGGGTGTGTCCGTTACCCTCAGGTCCCCGGTTTCGCCCCGCCGTGACTGCCGCCCCTGCGACATCCAGCGACCCTGATCTGCAGCGCCGGCTGCAGCAGGACAGCATCCAGCTGGGCGGCAAGACCATCTTCCTCAACCCCTTTCTGTACTGGCGTCGCTTCGATGCCAACACCGATCGCTGGCTGCGTGAGCCCGGCCAGCTTTCGGAGGAACAGATCCAGGCCAACCGCGGTCGTTTCTACCCGGAGGTGGCCTGGGACCTGCTCACTGATGAGGAGCGCACCGCAAAGGATGGCGCGGTGGAGATGTTCCTCAAGAGCCTGGAGCTGATCAGCACCTTCAACCCCGAGCTCACCGCCGGTCAGCTGCTTGAGGTGGAGCGCAAGATGGCCGTGACCAAGAAGCAGGCCTTTGAGCGCTGGGTCGCCCGCTCCCTGAGGCGGCGTGAGCAGGATGAACTGCGGCAGCGCCGCCGCTTTGATCGCCAGCGCACGTTGATGGCCTGGCGCGAGTGGTGTGCTCTGGAGGTCACCCGTCAGGCCCTGGTTCCCATGGCCACTCTCCTGGTGCTCGCAGTGGCGGCTGGCTGGTGGTGGGGAAGCCAACAGGCCTGCCGCGTGCCGCTGAGCAGCGGCCCAATCCCCAGCCAGGCAACCATCGCCCCCTGACGCCATTGCGGCGATCTCCCTTCAGACTGGAACGTCCCGCCCTGCGGCCATGGCCCCTGATCCCCTCGATGCCCTGCGTCTTTCCCTGATGCAGGACGTTCTGCCGGTGGGTCTGGCGGCGCTGGAGAGGGTGCGCCGGGGTGGGCCGCAGGAACTGCTTGCGGCCTTTGGCGGAGCGGAGCCTGACCCCCTGGATCGCCTCCGCCAGGAGGGGGAGCCCGCCGCCAGCAAGGTGCGGCAGCAACTGGATCAAGTGAGTCCTGGCCTCGGCAATCCGGTGATGAAGGTGGAGGTGAGGGATGTGCCGGTGGAGCCGGAGTCCGAGCCCGGGCCTCACACCGCGGCCCCTGATTCCAGACAACTTCAGGCCAGGCTCCAGACCATCGAGCAGCGGCTGCGGCTGTTGGAGCAGCGGCTGCTTCAGTCCGTGGAGACCCCCTGAACGTGGGGCTCGCCCAGGGCGCCCGTCACAGCGGCATGGGCCGGCAGCCGGCCTGGCTGTTCGCTGTGGTGCTGCTGTTCAGCGGGGCCATGGTGCTGCGTCTGGCCTGGTTGCAACTTCACCAGGGGGCTGAAAATCGCCAGCGGGCCGATGAGAACCGGATCCGCTTGGTGCCCCGCAACCCCATCCGCGGCCGCCTGCTTGATCGTCAGGGCCGGGTGCTGGCCACCAGTCAGCTCACCTACAACCTCTACATCCAGCCCCGCCAGGTGAGCGATCAGAGCTGGCCGGCGCTGCGCGATCGCCTGGTCGCCCTGCTCACCATCCCCGCCAGCCAACTCGACCGGCAACGCAGCCGAGGGGACGACAGCGCCGGTTTCCGTATCCAGCTGGCTGAAGGGCTCAAACCCGAGCAGGTGCTGCGTTTCCGCGAACAGGCCGGCAATCTGCAGGGGGCGGAGGTGGACGTGGATGTGCTGCGTCACTATCCCCATGGCCGCCTCGGTGCCCATGTGCTGGGTTACACCAGCGGTATCACCGAGGAGGAGTACGACCGTCTGAGCGAGCGGGGTTACCGGATCCGCGACCGGGTGGGGCGCAGTGGCGTGGAGAAGGCGTTTGAAGCCCATCTGCGCGGGGAGTGGGGTGGCCAGCAGGTGGAGGTGAATGCGGCCGGGGAGGTGCAGAGGGTTCTGGGTGAGAAGCCGGCCAGCGCTGGTAAGGATCTGCGCCTCACCCTGGATCTGCCCCTGCAGCAGGCCGCTGAGCGCGCCCTCGATGGTGTGCGCAAGGGGGCGATCGTGGCCATGGACCCCCAGACAGGGGCAATCCGGGCCCTGGCCAGCCGCCCCACCTACGACCCCAATCTGTTTTCGCCAGCTCCCAGTGTCAGCCAGTGGCGGGACCTCAACGCCCCGGATGCCCCCCTGCTCAACCGCGCCCTGCAGGGCTTTCCACCCGCCAGCACCTTCAAGATTGTCACCAGCATCGCTGCTCTGGAATCGGGCAAGTACGCCCCCGATTCCAAGGAGCTCACCACCGCCAGTTTCTGCCACGCCGGGCTCTGCTACCGCGATCATGTGAGCATGGGCCCGATCGGCTTTCCCCTGGCTCTGGCGGTGAGCAGCAACAGCTTCTTCTACCGGGCTGCCCTCAAGATGGGCCCTGACCCCCTGTTCAAGGCAGCTCGGCAACTGGGATTCGGCAGCCCCACCGGCCTGGAGCTGGAGGAGGAGGAAAGTGCCGGTCTGCTGGGCGACCAGGCCTGGAAGAAGACCGTCCTGGGGGAGCCCTGGACGGCCGTGGACACGATCACTTCGGCGATCGGCCAGGGGGCTGTCCTGGTGACACCTCTGCAGATGGCCCGCATGTACGCCGCAGTGGCCAACGGTGGCTGGCTGGTCACCCCGCATCTGGTGGAGCGCGCTCCAGAGCGAGAATGGATTGGCTTCAAGCCAGAAACCCTGGCCACCGTGAGGCAGGGCCTGCGCAAAGCCGTGCTGGAAGGCACCGCCAAGGCCCTCAATGAGCCCGGCCTGCCGCCGGCAGCAGGCAAGACGGGGACGGCCGAGGATCCGCCTCGGCCGGTGCATGCCTGGTTCGGTGGCTATGCCCCAGCCGACCAGCCCCAGCTGGTGGTGATTGCCTTGGGGGAGAATTCCGGTGGTTACGGGGGCACCGTGGCGGCGCCGATGGCCAAGGTGCTGATGGGCAGCTGGTTCCGGCCGGAGCCCTGAGCGGGGATCAGGCGGCCAGGGCCGGTTGCTCCTGTTGGAGCAGGCCTGTGTAGTAGCGCCGCAGCTGGGCTGTGGCCCCTGCCCAACCCCAGTGCTCGGCCTCGGCCCGGGCCGCCTGGCGCAGGGCCTGGCGCTGTTGGGGATCACCCAGCAGGCGCTGCACGGCAGCCGTGAGACTGGCCGCTCCGCCATCCTTGCCGTCCGGCTCGTAGAGACAGCCATTGACGCCATCGCTGACGATGTCGGGGATGCCGCCGCGGTTGGCTCCCACCACGGGACAACCGGCTGCCATCGCTTCCAACAGCACGAGCCCCAGGGTTTCGGTGCTGGAGGGAAACACGAAGGCATCGCCGCTGGCATAGGCGCTGGCCAGTTCTTCCCCGGCCAGGTAGCCCACGAAGGTGGCCGGCAGGCCGCGGAAGTGGGCTTCCAGCTGCTGGCGGTGGGGGCCGTCGCCCACCAGGGCCAGACGGGCATCGGGGATCGCCTCCAGCACCGGCCGGATCCGCTCGATCTGCTTCTCTGCCGAGAGCCGACCGATGTAAAGCAGCAGTTTGCCGGTGTCGCTGTGGCCACCCAGCAGCGTCTCGCGGGTGGCCTGCCGGCGCAGCTCGGGTCGGAACAGCTCGGTGTCCACCCCCCGCTGCCAGAGGTCGGTGTGCTGGATGCCCTTGTCACGCAGTTCCTGCACCATGGCGGTGGATGTGCAGAGATTGAGGCGGGCCTGGTTGTGGGCGGCCTTCAGCAATTCCCACAACAGGGGCTCGAGCATGCCCATGCCGTAGTGCTCCAGGTACTTCGGCAGGTGTGTGTGGTAACTGGCCACCAGCGGGTAGCCCCGGGTCTTGGCCAGCCAGATGCCTCCCAGGCCCAGTACGGCCGGATTCACCACGTGCACCAGGTCGGGCTGGAAGCGCTCCAGGGCCTCGGCCACAGCCGGGCGTGGCAGGGCCAGTTTCAGCTCGGGGTAGAGCGGCAGCGGCATGGCTGGAACGCCGACCACCCGCGCTCCCATGTAGGTGTCCGGGGCTCCCTCCGGGCAGAACACCACAACCTCATCACCACCTGCCGCCAGATGCTGCACGGTCTTGGTGAGGCGGGTCACAATCCCGTCCACCTTGGGCAGGAAGGTCTCGGTGAAGAAGGCGATCTTCAAGGGGAGGGGCCGCGGCGCTGGGGTCAGACGGCCTGGATGGCCTGGGCCTGCTTGTTGGTCCAGGCCGACACACAGGGGATGCGGCTGTGGTCGCAGCGGTCGGCCCAGCGCCGGGCCACATCCACCACTTCGGCCAGCAGGCCGTCATCAAGGGTGGTGGGATTGAGGCCGAGCTCGATGAAGCAGCGGTTGTCCACGATCAGGTCGTTCTCCACCGCCTCATTGCGGGGGTTGGGCAGGTTGTTGATCTCGGCCCTAGTGAGGGCGGCCACCTTGCGGGCCAGCTCACCAACCTGGTGGCTCTCGGTCATCTGGTTGAAGATCTTCACCCGTTCCCCTTTGCTTGGGGGGTTTTCAAGGGCCAGCTGCACGCAGCGAACCGAGTCGCGGATGTGGATGAAGGCGCGGGTCTGGCCGCCGGTGCCATGCACCGTGAGCGGATAGCCGATGGCGGCCTGCATCAGGAAGCGGTTCAGCACGGTGCCGTAGTCACCGTCGTAGTCGAAACGGTTGGTGAGGCGCGGGTCGCGCTCGGTGGCTTCGGTGTTCGTGCCCCACACGATCCCCTGGTGGAGATCGGTGATGCGCACCTGATCATTCTTGTTGTAGTAGAGGAAGAGCAGCTGATCGAGCGTTTTGGTCATGTGGTAGACGCTGCCCGGACTGGCCGGGTGCAGGATCTCCTCTTCAAAGCGGCTGCCATCGGGCTGGGGCACCTCCACCTTGAGGTAGCCCTCGGGGATCGTGGCGCCCCTGTGGGAGCCATAGCCATACACCCCCATGGTGCCCAGGTGCACGATGTGCACGTCCAGGCCGCTCTCCACGATCGCCGCCAGCAGGTTGTGGGTGCCGTTGACGTTGTTGTCCACGGTGTAGCGCTTGGTGGCGCTGCTCTTCATCGAGTAGGGCGCGGCGCGCTGCTCGGCGAAGTGCACCACTGAATCCGGGCGCTCCTCCAGGAGCAGGTCGAGCAGGCGCTGGTATTCGTGGGCGATGTCCAGATGCACGAAGCGCATGGGCTTGCCGCCGGTCTGCTCCCAGGCCCGCAGTCGGTCGGGCATGGTGGCGATCGGCGTCAGCGATTCCACCGCCAAATCGATGTCGATTTTGCGCCGGCTCAGGTTGTCCACGATCAGCACGTCGTGGCCCTGATCGGCCAGGTTCACGGCGCAGGGCCAGCCGCAGAAGCCGTCGCCACCCAGAACGAAGATCTTCATTGCTGCAAACCCATGGCCATCACCCTGAATGCGGCTGGAGATCCCAGCGGGTCACACTCAGGCTCGCGAGATGCAAGCTACTACAGGCATTAGGCCTCCCCGGCCATCCCTCAGTGGCTGATGCCGGCCGAGACCGCGATCAGCACCGCCACTAGCAGGGCGCCGCCAATCAGCAGCACTCTGCTGCTCTGGCTGGAGAGCTCTCCCTCCTCCATCACCACCATCCGTGGCTCCCTGGCAAAGGCGTTGAGCTTGCCGCCATCTTCCTGGGTGACCTGCATCGGGGACGTGCCGCTGATGGCAGTCACCCTATGGACGGGCTCCGCGGGCGGCCACCCGATGGGCGCCAGCCTGCACGGAACTTCACGTGGCCTGACTGCCCACCCGGCCCTGCAGGGGAGAGCTGGCACTGGCCTCGGCCCGCACCGGCAACCGACCCGCCTGAAGGGCGGCGCGCCCCGCCTGGCAGGCCTGGGCCATCGCCCGGGCCATGGCAGCCGGGTCGCCGGCCAGGGCGATGGCGCTGTTGATCAGCAGGGCATCGGCGCCCATCTCCATCGCCTGGGCGGCCTCGCTGGGCACACCGATGCCCGCGTCCACCACCACCGGCACCGTGGCGTTCTCGATGATCAGGGCGATGTTGGCCGCATTGCGGATTCCCTGGCCTGAACCGATCGGCGAGCCCAGGGGCATCACCGTGGCGCAGCCCGCCTCCTCCAGGCGCTTTGCCAGCAGCGGATCGGCGTTGATGTAGGGCAGCACCGTGAAGCCCTCCTTCACCAGCTGCTCGGCCGCTTCCAGGGTGCCGATCGGATCGGGCAGCAGGTGCCTGGTATCCGGGATCACCTCCAGTTTGACGAAGCAGTTGTCTTCCTGGCCGGCCAGCTTGGCCAGCTCCCGCCCTAGCCGCGCCACCCGTACGGCCTCCTCGGCGGTGGCGCAGCCGGCGGTGTTGGGGAGCATCCAGATGCGCTGCCAGTCGATTGCTTCCATCAGCCCCGCGTGGCCGGTGGCCTGGCTCTGCACCCGGCGCACCGCCACAGTCACGATCTCGCAGGCGCTGGCGGCGATGCTGGCCTGCATGGCCTGCAGGCTGGGGTATTTGCCGGTGCCCGTCATCAGCCGGCTGCGGAAGCTGCGGCCGCCGATCACCAGGGGATCGGCGCTCGAGGTCCCAGCAAGGCATTGGTCTGGGGAGATGGCATCCACGGCTGTGAGCGGCATCACGGAGTGTTCGGCTCTAGCCTCCCACCAGACCAAGCCCCTTCATTCCGTTCCTGCCGTGTTCCGCATCGCCGCCCGCACGCTGCTGTTCTGCGGCCTGCCCCTCCTCGCCAACGGTGCCCTGGCCGCCACGCCCCTGGGCAGTGACGGTTTCATCCCGTTCAATCCGCCTGTGTCTGGAACGCTCACCGGCGACGGAATTGTCGGGGCGGACGCTGTGGAGACATTTGATCCGGTTGCCCGCGCCCAGTTGCTTGCTCAGGAGATCAGCCGAACCTGGAGCGGCACCTATCAATCGTTTGACACCGGATCCGTCGTGCCGGTGCAGCTGCAGCTCTCCTCCCTGGAGGCGATGGGCCAGATCGTGAATCTGCGCGGCGAGTTGAGCATTGCGGGGATCACCGTGCCGGTGCAGGGCAACCTCAATGCGGAATCCGATCAGCTGGATCTGCTGGTTCTCTGCTCGTGCAAGGACGTGGCAGGCCTGGAAATTGGAGGATCGTTCTCCGGCCTGCAGGGCTTCCAGCTCTCCGGTTGGCAGGCTCCCCGGCTGACCAACCAGGGCGGCCGCCTGGCCCTTCTGCCGATCGCGCTGCCTGCCCCTGCCGATGGCCGCCAACCCTCTGTGGGCAGTTCGGTACGGGGGCTCTGGTGACAAGGGGGCCCAGGGAAAAAGGGATGGTCAGACGAGGCTGAATCCGATCAGCTCAGCCCATCTCAGGTCGGAGTCTCTTCCACTTCAGCCGCGGGTCGCTTCGCTCCGGGTGTGACAACTCCGGGACTGACAGCGAGAGCCCTCTCCAATCGCTGCAGGCGTTTTTTGGCAGTTTTGTTATTTGGGTCGAGGGTGAGAGCCTGGCGGTACACCTCCTGGGCCTCTTCGAGTTTGCTCTGCTTTTCCAGGGCGTACGCCAGGTTATTCAGGGCAACCGGATAGTCGGGCTTGGCTGCCAGCGCAGAGCGGTAGTGACGAACTGCCGTTTTGTAGTTGTTCTGGGCGGCCAGGCCAAAGCCGAGGGCATTCTCGATCAGGGCTTTGGCTTCGCTGGGCTCCTGATTGGCCTGGGCCAACTTCAGGGCCCGTTTGAGATTGTCCACTGCCTGGCCGTACAACCGCTTGCGCAGCTGCACGGATGCCAGCTCATAGAGGCTGGCGGCGTCGCCGGGCGATCCTTCGCCCGGTTGCTCGAGGCGGGCCAGGGCCAGCTCGTCACGTCGCACGCGCCAGATCTGTCGGCCCACCACGATGGCGACCACGAGCAGAATCGCGACCAGGCCTAACAGGTAGGCCTGGGGCAGAAGGTTGTCCAACGGGACCTGGCGGGTAGCGGTTGCGGGGGGTTAGCGGAGAGCGTTCAGGAGCGGGCTGCGCCCACCACATTCGAGAAGCTGCTGGGGTCCAGCACTGCCAGCTGGGCCAGCATCTTGCGGTTCAGGCGCACGTCGGCTTTCTTCAAGCCGCCCATCAGCTTGCTGTAGCTCATGCCATTCAGGCGAGCTGCAGCGTTGATACGGGCGATCCACAGACGGCGGAAATCGCGCTTGCGGCGGCGGCGATCGCGATAGGCGTTGCAGAGCGCCTTCATCACCCGCTGGTTGGCGGTGCGGAAGAGGGAGCCATTGCCGCCTCGGAAGCCCCGGGCCAGGCGCAGGATCTTGTTACGGCGTTTGCGGGCAACGTTGCCCCTCTTGACGCGGGCCATGGCAGGGAATCAGGTGGGTTGGGGTGCGGGTGCGGGTCGGCAGGTGGCCGTGCTCAGGCGTAGGGGAGCATGGCGCTGACGTTGTCGGCATCACGCTCGTCAACGACGGCCATTGTGCCCAGATAGCGCTTGCGCTTCGGACTCTTGTGATCGAGCAGGTGGCTGCGGAAAGCCCGGCGGCGCAAGAACTTGCCGCTGCCCGTGGCTTTGAACCGCTTGGCTGCTGCTTTGCGGGACTTGAGCTTCGGCATGTCTTCCGGCGCTGGCACAAACAAACAGAGTACGACGCCGAGGTCCTCGCCCCCCCCTCTCCTCCTTCAGGATTGGGGCAGTCCCGATCCTTGGCCTTGCCCCTTCTCCCTTCGCGGCTGCTGCCGGAGCGGTTCAGCCGGCAGTCCCTGTCTTCAGGGTTTGCCAGGATTGTTCTGGTCCTGCCCGTGGTGCTGGCCGGCGGCTGTCGGGCCGCCACCCCTCCCCAGTTGTCGGGGTTGGCTGCGCCGGATCCCCTGCACTGGCCGGTCCGCGCAGCGCCCCCGGTGGATCCCGCCCAGCCGGTGTTGTGGGTGGCCTTGGCATCCCGTCTGCGGCCCACCACGCCCGTGCAGCTGACAGCTGCAGGGGGCATGGTGACCCTGGTCACAGCCGAAGGTGCCCGCTATCAGGCACCGCAGTTGGAGCTGCACTGGCGCCAGCAGCCGCTGGAGTCGCCGCTTCGTCTGCGTCGTCAGGTGCTCGGCCCATTTGCCAGTCACGAGAGTGCCGAAGAGGCGGCTGCCCGCTGGCGCCAGGCCGGGGTGCGGCCCGTGATCGCCTATCCCAAGGACTGGGAGGTCTGGGGACCTTTGGAAGCCCCCCTGCCCGACGGGCTGGGGCCGGCTCGCCGGGTGGAGCAGGATCTCCGCGAGCGGTCGGTGCTTGAACTGCGCAGGGCCAGCGGCCCTGTGGTGCTGGACGGTCCGGTGACCTTGGACGTTCCCCAGGGCCTGCGCTGGCAGGGCGGCGTGTTTGCCGGCCCCTTCACGCTCCAGCCTGATGCCTATGGCGGCTGGACCCTGGTGGAGCAGGTGCCCCTGGAGCGGTACCTGAAGGGGGTGGTGCCCCATGAGATCGGTGCGGGTTCGCCGGCGGTGGCCCTGGCTGCCCAGGCGGTGTTGGCCCGCACCTGGGCCCTACGCAACATCCAGCGCTTCGCCGTGGATGGTTACCACCTCTGTGCCGACACCCAGTGCCAGGTGTATGCCGATCCGCGCCATGCCGGCGCCGCAGTGCGGGATGCCATCGCCAGCACCCGTCACCAGGTGCTCACCTGGCAGGGTGCGCCGATTCACGCTGTCTATCACGCCACCAATGGCGGAGTATCCGCTGGATTTGAGGAGGTGTGGAGCGGCACGTCCCTGCCCTATCTCCAGCCTCAGGTCGATGGGCCCGCGGCCGTGCAGGCGCGCTTTCCGTTGCCTCTGCCCGGTGGTCGGCTGCCGGCGCTGTTGGCCACTGGCGCGTTCTACGGCGCCGACCATCCGCGCTTCCGCTGGAGCCGCAGCCTCGACGCCGCCCAAATCCGCCAGGCCCTGCAGCGGGTGGCCCCCCAGCTGGGAACTCCCCAGCAGGTGAAGGCGCTGGAACGCGGTCCGAGCGGCCGGGTGCTTGCCCTGGAGATCCGCGATGGCGCCGGCGGGATCGTCGTGTTGCGCCGCGATGCGATCCGGCGCAACCTCACCCAGTTGCCCAGCACCCTGTTCGTGGTTGACCCCCAGGGGCCGGGACGCTGGACATTCACCGGTGGAGGTTTCGGCCATGGTGCAGGCCTATCCCAAGCTGGGGCGATCGATCTGGCCAGGCGCGGCTGGACCCTGCCCGCGGTCCTGGAGCACTACTACCCAGGGAGCCAGCTCCAGCCCCTCTCGGCGCTGGGCGGCAGTGCTCTCGGAGGAGCCCCTTAGAGTCCGGGGGCTTTCGGGATTGCCATGGCCGGGATTGGCCCCGCCACCGATCACCCCCCGACCAGCTCCCAGGCGGTGAGTGCCACCCAGCGACGGCGGGGCAAGTCGGCCCTCTTTCTGGCGGCTTGCGGGGTGGCGGGGCTCGGACCCCACTGGCTCGAGCCCGGGCTGCGGCTGGTGCCCGCCAGTGCCTTGGCCCTGCTGTTGGGTGGGTACAGCATTCGCACGGTTCTGGTGCCTGCCCTCAGCCGAACGAGGGGAGTTGCCAGCATCACCCCAGCCCCAGCGGCCGCAGCCCCATGCGAGGACGCTGGCGGCGTCGAACCCGCCCCCGCTGTGGACGTGGTCGTGGCAGCCCGTGACGAGCAGGCCGTGATCGGCAGGCTGGTGGAGGGTATCGCCAGGCTGCGCTATCCCAGGGAGGCCCTGAGGTTGTGGGTGATCGACGATGGCAGCAGTGACCGCACCCCCCAGGTGTTGGCTGATCTGCAGGCTGAGCATTCCTTTCTGCAGGTGTTGCGCCGGGAGCCCGATGCTGGCGGTGGCAAATCCGGAGCCCTCAACCTGGCTCTTCAGCATGTTGAAGCTCCCTGGATGCTGGTGCTGGACGCCGATGCCGACCTCCAGCCCGACACCCTGGAGCGGCTGATCCCTTTGGCTGAGCAGGGTGGCTGGGCGGGGGTGCAACTGCGCAAGGCGGTGGCCAACGCCGAAGCCAATTGGCTCACCCGGGCCCAGGCGATGGAGATGGCCCTGGACACCGTGGTGCAGGAGGGGCGCCTGAGCTGCGGCGGTGTAGTGGAGCTGCGGGGCAATGGTCAGCTGCTCCGCCGCACGGCCCTCGAGCGGGTGGGCGGCTTCAACGAGGACACGGTCACTGATGACCTCGACCTCAGTTTCCGGTTGCTGCTCCACCGGCAACCGCTGTCGGTGGTGTGGGACCCGCCGGTGGGTGAGGAGGCGGTGCTGGGCCTGTCCGCCCTGTGGCGCCAGCGTCAGCGCTGGGCTGAGGGGGGCCTGCAGCGTTTCTTCGACTATGCCCCTGGCTTGCTGTCCGACCGGCTCAGCCCTGGCTGCAAGCTGGATCTGCTCTGCTTTTTTGTGCTCCAGTACGTCCTGCCGGTGGTGGCCGTGGCGGATCTGTTGGGTGCGTTGATCACCCGTACCCTGCCCACGATCTGGCCCCTGTCATTTGTGGCCTTCGGCCTTTCGGGGGTGTCGATCCTGCAGGGCTGCCGTCGCGGCGGTGAGGGTCCCCCGCTGCCAAGCATGCATCCCGCCAATCTGCTGCTGGGGATCCTCTATCTGGGCCACTGGTTTTTGGTGATCCCTTACACCACCTTGCGCATGGCCCTGTTGCCCAAACGCCTGGTGTGGGCCAAGACTCTCCACCTCGGCGAGGATCCGGCCGCGGCCTGATGGCCACGACCTGCCGCCAGCCATTCAGGCCGCGTTGGCGTCCGTGATCTCATCAAGGGGCCCTTCGATCTCCACCACCTCGCCGTTGAAGAACTCGGCGAGTTGTCTGGTTTTTTCATCCAGATGGGAGAGGGGCTGGCGGGCTGGATCATTGGCTGGCGCGGAGGGCGGTGCTGCTGCCGGTGGGACGGGCTCGGCCGCCCTTGGCGGCGTGGTGGCGCTTGGTGCAGGGGGCGGTGCAGCTGCAGGTGCTGCCATCGTGGCGGCGGGACCAGGCAACGCCGGCGGTGTTGCGCCAGGCGCGGTGCTGGAGGGCCCTGGCGTGGGCGCGAGCTGGGGCAGTTGCGGTGGCTGTGGATCCGGGACAGGCGGCGGGTCCCCGGCGGCTTCCAGGGTGAGCTGACGGGCTCCACCGAGGGCCCGGCTGATCGCTTGCTCGACCAGGGCCTGGCGGGTCTGCACCATCGCCATCCAGGTGCCCGCAACCTGCACCACCGCCCGTTGGTCGTCGAGTCGCACCAGTCGGGCCTGCTGGGAGAGCAGCATGCGGGTGGATGGCAGCTCCAGGCTGGCAAGGATCTGTGCCCAGAGGTCGGCCAGGCTGGTCCTGGGAGCACTGGGCTGGGCTGGAGCCAAATTGGGAGCTGTCGCTGCAGTCGGCACCGCTACCGGCTGGGCTGGAGGGGGAGCGGCAGCTGGTGGGGCTGCAGTCACCGCTGCGGGGGTGGCAACGGGGGGAGAAGCCGCAGGCATCGAGCTTGGTCCGCTGGCCTCGTCCAGCAGCCCCAGCAGCAGCACTTCCAGCCATAGGCGGGGGTTCACGCTGTGGCGAAGCTGCTGTTCGCTGCCACGCAGCTGGGCCTGCCAGTGCAGCAGGCGGGCTTTGCCGATCCGCCGAGCGAGAGCGGGCAGGTGCTCGCGCAACTGGGGCGACACGCTGGTGAGCTCCAGGCGATCGGGTGCAACGCCAGCCAGCACCAGATCGCGCAGCAGGCTGGCCAGTCCCTGCAGCAGGGCGGTCGGTTCTCGGCCCCTCTCCAGCAGGCTGCGGCAGGTTTCCAGCAGGCCCAGGGCCTCGGCGTCGGCCAGGGCCTGGGCCAGCTCCAGCAACTCCTGCTCCGGCACTGCCCCCAGCAGCTCCCATACCGCGGACGCCTCGACGGGTGGCGGCAGCAGGCTGAGCTGATCGAGCAGGCTCTCGGCGTCGCGCAGTCCGCCCTGGGCCCGCTGGGCCACCACATGCAAGGCCTCGGGGGTAATGCCGATCCCTTCCTGCTCCGCGATCCAGCCCAGGTGGCGCTCCAGGGCTTCCAGGGGAATGCGGCGGAAGTCGAAGCGCTGGCAGCGGCTGAGGATCGTGGGCAGCACCCGCTGGGGGTCGGTGGTGGCCAGCACGAACACCACCCGCGGCGGCGGTTCCTCCAGGGTTTTCAGCAGGGCGTTGAAGGCGGCGGTGGAGAGCATGTGGCACTCGTCCACCACATACACCTTCCAGCGGGCCTGCACCGGAGCGAAGCGCGAGCGTTCGATCAGTTCACGGATGTTGTCCACGCCGGTGTTGGAGGCGGCGTCGATCTCGATCACATCGAGGGCATTGCCAGCCGCGATTGACGTGCAGAGCTCGCAGGTCCCACAGGGCTCGGGCGTGGGCCCCTCGCTGCTGACGCAGTTGAGCGAGCGAGCCAGGATGCGGGCGCTGGAGGTCTTGCCGGTGCCCCGCGGGCCGCTGAACAGGTAGGCCGGCGCGATCCGTCCCGAACGGAGGGCATGGCCCAGGGTGGCGGCGATCGCCTCCTGCCCCACCAGCTGGTCGAAGCGCTGGGGCCGGTATTTGTGGTGAAGGGGCTGGTAGGCCGAGGTCATGGGGGCCGCGGCGCGGACGATGGCCTCGGGGGGGAGGCGTGGATCTTGAGGCTACCGGGCCTTCAGGGGGCGTCCGCAGGTTCGTTCAGCCGATCGGCGCTCTCCTCGGCAGCACCGAGCAGTCCCCGCAGGCGCTGGTCCATGGCGGCCTCCAGATCCTCCACCTCGGCCAGCTGATCGGCCAGCTTCTGGGCCGCCCGGCGCAGCGCCTCGAACTGCCCTTCTCCCCAGCGGGCTTCCGCGCGAGCCAGTTCCTCGTCCAGCTTCGCCTGCAGGGTCTGGCGCAGGCCCTCCAGCTGTTCCAGGCTGCGGCGGGCCAGGGCCACACCCTGGTCCAGCTGCTCGCGGTCGATGCGCAGGGCATCGAAGCGAACACCCTGGCGCAGCAACAGCCTGGCTCCGCTCAGTACGGCTGCCGGCAGCCACTGGCCGAAAGCCAGGGCCCCCAGGCTGCCGGTGTGCAGCCAGTCCTCCACCTGGCTGCTGCGGTGACGGCCTGTCTTGCACCAGTGGGCGAAGTGCTCGCAGTTGTTGAACAGCAGGTTGTAGTCCTGCTCCCCCAGCCGGCCCATGGCCCGCCGCAGCGTCACCCCGGTGGGGGAACAGTCCCCCTCGGGATAGGCGACCACGCTCAGCGGTTGGTCGCGGCTGAATTCCGCCAGCGGGCTGCGCAGGATTTCCCGGCCCTCGAGGTAATGGGCGACGGTGCCATCGCCCAGGTCGATGCCGTGGTGGTTGAACAGGCCGTGCTGGCGCGGGACCTGCAGGTGATCGGCGGCGGCCAAGGGTTGCTGATGCGGGAGCGTGGCGGGGGCGTGGATCAGGCGCTGGCCTGCTGGGCTCCCTCCATGCTGCCGCCCAGCTGCACCACCTGGGCGCGGGTGCGTTGCTCGACGAGATCGCGGGTGATCGTGAAGGTCTTCACGTCATTGCGGGAGGGCAGGTCGTACATCACGTCCAGCATCAGCTCTTCCACGATGCCGCGCAGGGCGCGGGCACCGGTCTTGCGGCGGTGGGCCTCACGGGCGATGGCCTCGATGGCGTCGGGTTCGAATTCCAGGGCCACCTCATCCATGCTGAGCAGGGTCTGGAACTGTTTCACCAGGGCATCGCGGGGTTCGGTGAGAATCGCCTGGAGGGCCTGGCTGTCGAGCGGTTCCAGCACGGCGCTCACCGGCAGTCGACCGATGAATTCCGGGATCAGGCCGTACTTCACCAGATCGTCCGGCTGGAGATGGCGAAGCACCTCCGCGGCCTGGCGCTCCTTGCTGGTCCGGGTGCGGCCGTTGCCCTCGGGATGGATGAAGCCGATGGCGTTGCGGCCCATCCGCTTCTGCACCACATCCTCCAGGCCCACGAAGGCACCGCCACAGATGAACAGGATCTGGCTGGTGTCGATCTGGATGCAGTCCTGGTAGGGGTGCTTGCGCCCACCCTGGGGTGGCACGTTGGCAACGGTGCCCTCGAGCATCTTCAGCAGGGCCTGCTGGACTCCCTCGCCGGACACGTCACGGGTGATCGAGGGGTTCTCGCTCTTGCGGGCGATCTTGTCGATTTCGTCGATGTAGATGATGCCCCGCTGGGCCTGCTCCACATCCATGTCGGCCTTCTGCAGCAGGCGCAGCAGGATGTTCTCCACGTCCTCGCCCACATAGCCCGCCTCGGTGAGGGTGGTGGCGTCCGCCACGGCGAAGGGCACCTCGAGCATCTCGGCCAGGGTCTGGGCCAGGAGGGTCTTGCCGCAACCGGTGGGGCCGATCAGCAGGATGTTGCTCTTGTGCAGCCGGGTGGCTGTCTCAGCCGATTCGCCAGTGCCGTCGCCCTGCCAGGCCAGGCGCTTGTAGTGGTTGTAAACAGCCACCGAGAGGGTTTTCTTGGCCTCGTCCTGACCCACCACCTGCCGGTCGAGGAAGGCCTTGATCGCCTGGGGCTTGGGCACTTCGGCCAGGGTTGGGGCCGGTTTGGCCGCCTTCTTGGCGGGGGCTTTGCCGCGTGAGGGTTCGGGTGTGTGGCGGGCAGCATGGCCTTGGCCGTCAACCAGCTCCTCGTCGAGAATCTCGTTGCAGAGATCGATGCACTCGTCGCAGATGTAGACCCCAGGGCCGGCGATCAGCTTGCGCACCTGATCCTGGGACTTGCCGCAGAACGAACACTTCAGGTGGGCATCGAACTTGGCCATCGGCGGAGTGGGCCGGAGGGGAAATCCGGTTCAGGAGAGCAGGGAGGCCGCAGGGGCCTAAGGGAAGCATTGCCCCGAACCCGGGGAACGTCAGCCGACCTTAAGGATCAAAACAAGGAATTGATCATGGTCAGAGGGT
This sequence comes from Prochlorococcaceae cyanobacterium, assembly GCA_044374745.1. Classification (GTDB taxonomy): domain Bacteria; phylum Cyanobacteriota; class Cyanobacteriia; order PCC-6307; family Cyanobiaceae; genus NIES-981. The sequence continues at coordinate 21,843 of JBILNZ010000018.1, forward strand.
GGGATCAGGCCCGGGCGTCAGCGTTGGCGGTCTCGGTGACCACCCGGTCGATCAGGCCATATTCAACCGCCTCCGCCGGGGAAAGGAAATGGTCGCGGTCAGTGTCTTCGGCGATTTTCTCAAGGGGCTGGCCGGTGTGTTCGGCCAGGAGGCCATTGAGCGTGTCCTTCAGATACAGGATCTCCCGGGCTTGAATCTCGATGTCCACGGCCTGGCCTTGGGCGCCCCCGAGGGGCTGGTGAATCATGATCCGCGCGTTGGGCAGCGCCAGCCGTTTGCCCTTTGTGCCGCCCGAGAGCAGGAAGGCTCCCATCGATGCGGCCAGCCCATAGCAGATCGTGACAACATCCGGGGCCACCTGCTGCATGGTGTCGTAGATGGCCAGGCCTGCTGTCACTGAGCCTCCTGGTGAGTTGATGTAAATCTGAATGTCTTTCTCGGGATCTTCCGCTTCGAGGAACAGCAACTGGGCGACCAGGGCATCGGCGACGGTGTCGTCGATGCCGGTACCCAGGAAGATGATTCGTTCGCGCAGCAGGCGCGAGTAAATGTCAAAGGCCCGTTCCCCTTTGCCGGACTGTTCCACCACCGTGGGCAGCACTCCTGGAGCAGCCAGCGGGTAGCCGACCGCCGTTGCTTCAGGACGGCAACCCAGCCAACGGTTCTGCACCGGATGGGAGCGCAGGGCCATTGGTTCGGGCATCAGCGGTAGGGCGTTGGACACGCGCGGCTGCAGGGGTGTGGGACCAATCTATGGGGATCAGCCTCAGGCCTGACTCTCGGCCTCGGCGGCAGCCTTCTCGCTGACCGTGCTGTTGCTCTCCAGCCAGTCGAGCAGCTTTTCCTGGAGCAGGTCGTCTCCCACCACCTGGCGGAGGCGTTGGGGATCGATGTTGCCCTGTTGGCTGATGCCGCGGCTCACCTCCTTCACCTTGGCTTCCAGCTCGGTTTCGGCCACCTCGATCGCTTCCGCCTTGGCCAGGGCCTGGAGGGCCAGGCTGCGGCGCAGGCGTTGCTCCGCTTCTGGGCGCGAGGTGTCCATCAGTGAACGCACCAGATCGGGCGTGAACAGCTTTTTCACGTCCATACCCTGCTGGGCGACCTGACCTGCGGTCTGCTCGATCAGGTTGCGGATCTCCTGCTGGATCAGCGTCTCGGGTAGTTCCACCTCCAGCTCCTCCACCAGCGCGTTGAGCAGGGCGTCGTGGCGGGCTGCCTTGGCGAGGCGCTCGGCGTCCTCCTTCAGCCGGGTTTCCAGCTCCTCGCGCAGTTCTGCAAGGGTTTGCTTGTCACTGGCTTGCTGGGCAAAGGCGTCATCGAGAGCAGGCAACTCGCGCGCCTTGAGCTCCTTCAGGCTGATTTCAAAGCGCGCCTTGCGCCCGGCCGCATCCTCTTGCGGGTAGCTCTCGGGGAACTGGCAGTCCACGGTCTTGCTCTCGCCCACGGCCATGCCGATCACCCCCTCCACGAAGCCGGGGATCATGCGGCCCTCCTCGAGTTCCACTTCCATGGCGTCACTGCTGCCGCCGGTGATCGCTTCCTCCGTGTCGGAATACACGCCGCTGAAGCTCAGCACGGCCACATCCCCACTGGCGGCGGTCCGATCGTCCACCGGCACCAGGGTGGCGAGCTGCTTGCGGGACTGGTCGAGCAGTTCATCCACCCGGGCCGGGTCGTAGGCGATTGCTTCAGCCTCAGCTTTGAGACCCTTGGTTTTCCTGAGGCTGGGGCTGGGCTCCACGTCGAGCTCCAGGGTGATGGTGAGGTCGCTGCCGGGCTCAAAGCGCTCCAGGACGGCCTCGAAGCCCTCGCTCAGTTCAGGTCGGCTGATCGCCGGAACCTTCTCGATCTCCAGGGCGTCCCGGCAGGCGCTGTCCACCAGGTCCTCCAGGGCGGTGGCGCGAATGCGCAGGGGGCCAATCTGCTGGAGCAACACAGGGCGCGGCACCCGTCCCTTGCGGAAGCCGGGCAGCTTCACCGTGCGGCTGAGCTTTTCGAGAGCCGCGTCGTAGCTGGCCTGGCTGCGGCTGCCCGGGATGGCCACCTCCAGGGCGACACGGCTGCCGGGTTTGGGGCTGGCCTTGACCTGGAGCGATGCGGGCTGGGAGGACTGGGCCGCGGGGGTGGCTTGGGCAGCTGGACTCATGGGAAGACTCTGCAGCCCACGATCCTAAGAAAGCGCTTGAACGGCCCTGGATCGGCAGTATTGTGATCTGAACTACGGAGTGCGGTCGCCGGGAAGGATCCCTAAGGGATTCAAGCCAACCCGCTCGCGTTCCAGGTCGCCCAGCTGCGCAATTCAGTTCTTAACACGGTCCTTCTCACCCCATCCATCCACACCACCCTTCCACTGCCCGCTCCTCAGTCCACGCCGCACTTTGCGCTTGCAACTCAACGACTGGGCCTCGTCCCCTGAGCCCCATCCGCTGACCATCCCCCTTCCCTGGCAGACAGGGCCGTACCCAGCTCCCATTCCTTGCAGGCCACTCCGTTGTCAGCCGAGCACGCCTTCCAATCCTTCGAGCAAGCCCGGCTGAACCATCGGATGGGGGTGGCTACGTAGCTTCCATTCGTTGGCACCAGCGCACCGAAAGCGCCGCCGAACTCCTATTCCTTTCTGCTTGAGCTCCGTCGGTTGTCCGGCTCTGCCGGTACCGGTCTTCTCCACCCGCCCCCTTCCACTACCCACCTGCTCTCCTTGACCGCGATCCAGAACGCCACCAACCCAGCCGTCGCCGCAGTTCTGCCCCGGCGACCCCTGCGGGTGGCCGTGCTCGGCGCCACCGGAGCGGTTGGTCAAGAGCTCTTGGCTCTCCTGGAGGAACGTCACTTTCCCGTGGCGGAATTGATTCCGCTGGCTTCGCCCCGCTCCGCCGGCAAGACCCTGGGCTGGGGCGACAGTGAACTCACCATTCAGGCGGTGGAGGCCTCTGCCTTTGACGGTGTGGATCTGGTGCTGGCCTCGGCCGGTGGCTCGGCATCGAAGCAGTGGGGCCCAGTGGCTGCCGCAGCCGGGGCAGTGGTGATCGACAACTCCAGCGCCTTCCGCATGGATTCGGCGGTGCCCCTGGTGGTGCCCGAAGTGAATTCGGAAGCTGCCTTTGCCCACCAGGGGATCATCGCCAATCCCAACTGCACCACAATCCTGCTCACCCTGGCCCTGGCCCCGCTGCAGGCGCGCAGGCCGATCAAGCGGGTGGTGGTGAGCACCTATCAGAGCGCCAGCGGTGCCGGTGCCAGGGCGATGGAGGAGCTGCGTCAGCTCAGTCGCACCGTGCTGGAAGGTGGCGAGCCGGTGAGTGAAGTGCTGCCCCACTCGCTGGCCTTCAATCTCTTCCTGCACAACTCTCCCCTGCAGGCCAATGGCTATTGCGAGGAGGAGCTCAAGATGCTCAATGAAACGCGCAAGATCATGGGATTGCCCGATCTGCGTCTCTCGGCCACCTGTGTAAGGGTTCCGGTGCTGCGGGCCCACTCCGAAGCCGTGAATATCGAGTTTTTCGAGCCCTTCCCGGTTGGCGAGGCCCGCGAGCTCCTGCAGGAAGCCCCGGGGGTTGAGCTGCTGGAGAACTTTGAGACCAACCGCTTCCCGATGCCCACGGACGTGACGGGTCGCGATCCCGTGGCAGTGGGCCGTATCCGCCAGGATCTCAGCGATCCCCATGCCCTGGAGCTCTGGCTCTGCGGTGATCAGATCCGCAAGGGTGCTGCCCTCAATGCGGTGCAGATCGCCGAGCTGCTGCTTCAGGGGCCGCCCAGCCGCGGAGGTGTCGCTTGAGCAGCTCCGCGCCCCAGCCTTGGAGCCAGGCCCCATTCGGTCGGGTGGTCACCGCCATGGTGACTCCCTTCAGTGGGGATGGCAGTGTGAATTTGGAGCTGGCTGCCCAGCTTGCGGATCATCTGGTGGCTAACGGCTCCGATGGCCTCGTGATCTGCGGCACCACAGGCGAATCGCCCACCCTCAGCTGGGATGAACAGCATCGCTTGTTCGCGGCGGTGAAGGAGGCCGTGGCTGGCAGGGCCCGGTTGGTGGCTGGTAGTGGCAGCAATTGCACGGCGGAGGCCGTGGAGGCCACCCGGGAGGCGGCCTCTCTCGGTGCCGACGGTGCCCTGGTGGTGGTGCCCTACTACAACAAGCCCCCCCAGGACGGACTGGAGGCCCACTTCCGCGCGATTGCCCAGGCGGCACCGCAGCTGCCCTTGATGCTCTACAACATTCCCGGACGCACCGGCACAAGCCTGGCCCCGGAGACAGCAGCCCGGTTGCTTGACCTTCCCAACGTGGTGAGCTTCAAGGCTGCCAGTGGCACCACCGAGGAAGTGAGTGCCTTGCGAGCTGCCTGCGGCGATCGCCTGGCGATCTACTCCGGCGACGATGCCCTCACCCTGCCGATGCTGGCTGTGGGCGCTGTGGGTGTGGTGAGCGTTGCCAGTCACCTCGCCGGACCCTCGATCAGCGCCATGATCGACGCCTTCCTCAGCGGTGATCTGCCGGCGGCGCTGGCGCTGCACGAGCAACTGTTGCCCCTCTGCAAGGCCCTCTTCTGCACCACTAACCCGATTCCTGTGAAAGCTGCCCTTGAACTCAGCGGCTGGCCGGTTGGTGCTCCCCGTCTTCCCCTGTTGTCTGCAAGTGACATTGTGAAACAACGCCTCTCCGAAACCCTTGCTGCCCTGCGTCCCACCTGACGCCAAGGCTGATCCGCTTCACGTTTTTAAGTTCTTTTACAGCGCTTACATGTCCAATTTCAATCACAGTCAAAACGGTGCAAAACAGCCTGCCCTGCGGGTGATTCCCCTCGGCGGTCTACACGAGATCGGCAAGAATACCTGCGTGTTCGAGTACGGCGACGACATCATGCTCGTTGACGCTGGTCTGGCTTTCCCCAGTGACGGCATGCACGGCGTCAATGTGGTGATGCCAGACACCAGCTATCTCAAGGAAAACCAGAAGCGGATCCGCGGCATGATCGTGACCCATGGTCACGAAGATCACATCGGTGGTATCTCCCACCACCTCAAAAACTTCAACATTCCGGTGATCTACGGGCCCCGTTTGGCCCTCTCGCTGCTCACCGGCAAGATGGAAGAGGCTGGTGTGATGGACCGCACCGTGCTGCAAACCATTGCGCCCCGTGATGTGGTGAAGGTTGGCCAGCACTTCTCGGTGGAGTTCATTCGCAACACCCACTCGATGGCCGACAGCTTCTCGCTGGCCATCACCACTCCTGTGGGCACGGTGATCTTCACCGGCGACTTCAAGTTTGACCACACCCCCGTGGACGGCGAGCACTTCGACATGGCCCGCCTCGCCCATTACGGCGAGCAGGGCGTGCTCTGCCTGTTCAGCGACTCCACCAACGCCGAAGTGCCCGGCTTCACCCCCAGCGAGCGGGCCGTATTCCCCAATCTGGATCGCCACATCGCCCAGGCCGAAGGCCGGGTGATCATCACCACCTTCGCCAGCTCGATTCACCGGGTGGCGATGATCCTGGAGCTGGCGCTCAAGAATGGGCGAAAGGTGGGCCTGCTGGGCCGCTCCATGCTCAACGTGATCGCCAAGTCGCGCGAACTGGGCTACATGCGTGCCCCCGACGAGCTGTTTGTGCCGATCAAGCAGATCCGGGATCTGCCCGACCGTGAAACCCTGCTGCTGATGACCGGCAGCCAGGGCGAGCCTTTGGCAGCGCTCAGCCGCATTTCCCGCGGCGAGCACCCCCAGGTGCAGGTGAAATCCACCGACACCATCATCTTTTCGGCCAGCCCGATCCCGGGCAACACGATTTCGGTGGTCAACACCGTGGACCGGCTGATGATGCTTGGCGCCAAGGTGGTGTACGGCAAGGGTGAGGGCATCCACGTGTCCGGCCACGGCTGCCAGGAAGATCAGAAACTGATGCTGGCCCTCACCAAGCCCAGATTCTTCGTGCCCGTGCATGGCGAGCACCGCATGCTGCAGTGCCACAGCAAAACCGCCCAGTCGATGGGCGTGCCGGCTGACAACATCCTGATCATCGACAACGGCGATGTGGTGGAGCTCACCGCCGATTCGATCCGCAAGGGCGAGCCGGTGAAGGCCGGTATCGAGCTGCTTGACGCTTCCCGCAACGGCATCGTCGATGCCCGCGTGCTCAAGGAGCGCCAGCAGTTGGCCGAAGACGGTGTGATCACCCTGTTGGCGCTGATCAGCACCGATGGCGTGATGGCAGCGCCGCCCCGGGTGAACCTGCGCGGGGTGGTCACCACCGCCGATGCCCGCAAGCTCAGCCTCTGGGCGGAGCGCGAGATCACCTGGGTGCTGGAGAACCGCTGGAAGCAGCTCTGCCGCAGCAGCGGTGGCCAGGCCCCTGATGTGGACTGGGTCGGCGTACAGAGGGAGGTGGAGCTGGGCCTGCAGCGTCGCCTGCGTCGGGAGTTGCAGGTGGAGCCGCTGATCATCTGTCTGGTCCAGCCTGCTCCCGCGGGCACACCTGCTTACAAGGGCCGGGCTGATGCCGAGCCCGATAGCCGTCCTGCTCCCCGCGGTCGTGGGGGGCGTGCCACCGGCGACAGACAGCCCCGGCCCGAGCGCAAGGAGGGCACCCCTCAGCCCCAACGCCAATTGGCTGCCGTCGCTGCCAGCCCTGCCCCTGCCCCTGTGGCTGCCGCTGCGCCGGCGGAACCCGAATTCGCCGGCCGAACCCGTCGCCGCCGCTCTGCTGCCGCGGACTGATCAACCCAATCTGATCCGCAGCAGCCCCCGGGTGAGATCCTTGATCTGCTCGGCACTCAACGCTTCAGTGTCCGGCAGCGTCGCGCTGCTGCCGGATTCGGGGTGGCTGAGTTCCTCGAGGGCATGCTCCTGACGCTGCAGGGGATCCGCCAGGGCGACGGCGATCTGTTCGGGCTCATCCACGATCTCCGGCACCAGAACGCTGACAGCTTCAGGTTCGCTGGGCTGGCCGGACCCTGTCCCCGTGATGTCCGCACTGGTCGTGGACACACTGCTGGGGCTGGAGGCCTGTTCCGCCATCCCCTGTTCCGCAGCCAGGGGAGGGGTGGATGCCAGTTGATTCAGCCCAGCTTCTGGCTCTGGAGCTGAGTCATCGGGTCCGACTGGGGGTTCGAGAGATGGTGGATGCTCCTGGGGACTCAGCCAGGGGGTCGCATCGGCGCCGCGGAACGAGCTGGCTTCCAGCTGTGGATTGGGGGCAGCTGTGGGCTGGGCCGGTCGTTCGTCACTCTCCAGCCAGGGAGCTGCGGGCTGGGCGGCTGTCGCCGAGCCGGCGACAGTCGCAGCTGTCTCCTCGGCCGGGGCGTTGGTCTGTTGGGCACATTGCTCCAGGCCCTGCTGGGCGATGTCCCGCAGCGTGGGCTCCTCACAGTGCTCCAGCACACTCGCGTAATAGTGATGGGCCCCCGACGGGTCGGCCAGGCCGTAGAGCCTGGTGTGTCCCAGCAGCAACACCAGTCGCAGCTGCAGGGGATCGGCCGGGTTGGGTGAGAGCTCCGCCAGCAAAGCCTGGCTGAGGCTTTCCACTTCAGGCCAGCGCCGCTCGCTGTAGGCCAGTTCAATGGCGCTGTAGCGCTCTTGCAGGATCTCTGGTGAAAGGCTCATGCGACGCGCCTAGTTAGACCCACAACACAGCCACAGTGTGCTGCTGCTCCATTGCAGCCGCCAGCCACCGCCCAGATCGGCCCTCCCCGCACTGGCCGGCTCCCTCAGCCCATCCAGCACGGTGCCGAGAATGCGGGCTGAACAGCGCTGTTGACCCAGGCGCTCCAGCCAGCTCTGGATCAGCTGGCCCTGGTTGGCCAGCGATAACTGGCCCAGATTCTTGCGGCTCAGGGCTGGATCGAGGCCCCCCGCCGGCGCCTGGGTTTCCAGTGCCGTCAGAGCCAGGTCCAGCAGTTCCGCCTGTGCCTGTTCCACCTCAGCCAGCTGTTGGGCTGCCCGGGCCATGCGGGCAGCGGCCCCAGGGCGGAGGCTTTCCAAAACCGGCATCACCTCGTGGCGCAGCCTGTTGCGGCTGAATCGGCAATCCTGATTGCTGGGATCCAGCCACAGCGGCAGCTCCAGCTCGCGGCAGATGCGGCCGGTGTCCTGGCGGCTGAATTCCAGAAGGGGCCGCACCAGCATGATCCCTGGCCCCAGCACTCGGCTGCGCGCCAGGCTGGCCAGGCCGCGGCGGTGGCACCCCCGGGCCAGGTTGAACAGCAGGGTCTCGGCCCGGTCGCTGGCCGTGTGGCCCGTGACCACCCGCTGGCAGGACAGTTGCCGGGCTCGCCGCTCCAGACAGCTGTAGCGCCATTGGCGGGCTGCGGCTTCGCTTGGCCGCTCGGCCACCGGGCGTTCCCAGCTATCCAGCTGAAGGGGTAACCCTCTGGCTGCTGCCCAGGCCTGCAGGTCCCGTGCCTGGGCCGTGGATTCAGGGCGCCAGCGGTGGTCGCCGTGCCAGAGCAGCAGCCGCCAGCCGTGCTGGGGCTGCAGGGCCCGCAGCAGGCCCACCAGGGCCATCGAGTCCTGGCCCCCGGATACCGCCAGCAGCAGGGGCTCGCCTGCCGGCAGCAACCCGGGGTGGCGCCGCAGCAGGCGGTGCAGGCGGTGGTGGTCGCCGGTCCAGGACGTAGGGGCCTCGGGTGTGAGAATCACCCCACTGTGCTTTCCATCGGTATGTCGCGCCTTGATCGCCTGCCTGCCCAGCTGCGCTCGGCCCTGATGCAGCGCCGACTGCTCAAGGTGATCGCCGGCCTCACCAATTTCGACGCCGGCAGCGTGGAGCGGATCAGCCGGGCCGCCGGCCTGGGTGGTGCCGATGTGCTGGACATCGCCTGCGATCCCCAGCTGGTGCGCCTGGCGGCTGAGGCGAGCGGCCTGCCGGTGTGTGTGAGCGCGGTGGATCCCGAGCTCTTCCCCGCCGCGGTGGCCGCCGGTGCCGTGATGGTGGAAATTGGCAACTACGACGCCTTCTACCCCCTGGGTCGCATTTTTGATGCGGCGGAAGTGCTGGAGCTCACCCGCCGCACCCGCGAGCTGCTGCCCGAGGTGGTGCTCAGTGTCACCGTGCCCCACGTGCTCCCCCTCGACCAGCAGGAGCAGCTGGCTGTGGATCTGGTGGCCGCTAGCGCCGACATCATCCAGACCGAAGGCGGCACCAGCGCCAAGCCGTTCAGCGCCGGCAGTCTCGGTCTGATTGAGAAAGCGGCCCCCACCCTGGCCGCTGCCCACAGCATCAGCCGGGCCCTGGTCGCCGCCGAGCTGCAGGCTCCGGTGCTGTGTGCCTCCGGTCTGTCTGCTGTCACGCTGCCGATGGCGATTGCCGCCGGTGCCAGTGGCGTGGGCGTGGGTTCCGCTGTGAACAGACTGAGCGATGAGCTGGCCATGGTGGCGGTGGTGCGTGGGCTCCGCGAGGCCCTCGGTTGCTCTCTGGGGGCGGTCGTCTGAAACCAGGCTGCCGATGGGGGAACCCATGCCTAGCTTGCAACTGCCTCTCGGGGTTTGGTGATGGGTTCCTTGCTGTGGCTGCTGCAATGGCCGGTGCGTGCAGCCGTGTTGTTGCTTGTGGCGTCACTCCCCCTTGGGGTTGAGATCGAAGGCTATGGCGTGGCCCTGCTCTCCGCAGTGGTGATTGGCCTGCTGGGCACCCTGTTGATCTGGCCGATCCGGGTGGTGCTGGGCCCGGTTTGGGCCGTGACCAGCTTGGGCGGATTGATCAGCCCGGTGACGCTGCTGTTCAACTGGTTGATCACGGTGGTGCTGTTTGCCCTGGCGGCCTGGCTGATTGAGGGATTCAGCCTGCGCCGCGGAGTGGTCAGTGCTGTGCTTGGAGCTGTGGTGTACGCAGTGATTTCCACGGCACTGTTGCGCTTTCTCGGCCTTGAGGTGCCCCTGCTCCGGGTGGCGGGGCTGCTCGCTGGCTAGGCCTGTCGTCTTTCTGTGCTCAGTGTGAGCCACGCCCCAGCCATCGGCCGGAGACAATGGACCCATGGCCTGCCCTTTTCAGCTCCACGCCCCCTATGAGCCCAAGGGCGACCAGCCCGAGGCGATCCGGGGGCTGGTGGCCGGCGTTGAGGGCGGTGAGCGCTACCAGACCCTGCTTGGCGCCACCGGTACGGGCAAAACGTTCACGATCGCCAATGTGATCGCCCGCACGGGTCGGCCCACCCTGGTGCTGGCCCACAACAAGACCCTGGCGGCCCAGCTCTGCAACGAGCTGCGCGAGTTCTTCCCGAACAACGCCGTCGAATACTTCATCTCCTACTACGACTATTACCAGCCGGAGGCGTATGTGCCTGTCTCCGACACCTACATCGCCAAGACGGCGTCGATCAACGAGGAGATCGACATGCTGCGCCACTCGGCGACGCGCTCGCTGTTTGAGAGGCGCGATGTGATCGTGGTGGCCTCAATCAGCTGCATCTACGGCCTCGGCATCCCCAGCGAATACCTCAAGGCGGCCGTGAAATTCCAGGTGGGCGACACGCTCAACCTGCGCGGCTCCCTGCGGGAGCTGGTGAACAACCAGTATTCCCGCAACGACGTGGAGATCTCCCGCGGCCGCTTCCGCGTGCGCGGCGATGTGCTGGAAATCGGTCCGGCCTATGAAGACCGGCTGGTGCGGATCGAGCTGTTCGGCGACGAGGTGGAGGCGATCCGCTACGTGGATCCCACCACCGGCGAGATCCTGCAGAGCCTGGAGGCGATCAACATCTACCCGGCCAAGCACTTCGTGACCCCCAAGGAGCGGCTGGCCGATGCGATCAAGGCGATCCGCGCCGAACTGCGCGACAGGCTCGATCTGCTCAACAGCCAGGGCCGGCTGCTGGAGGCCCAGCGGCTGGAGCAGCGCACCACCTACGACCTGGAGATGCTGGAGCAGGTGGGCTATTGCAACGGCGTGGAGAACTACGCCCGCCACCTGGCCGGTCGCGAAGCGGGCACGCCGCCCGAATGCCTGATCGACTACTTCCCCGACGATTGGCTGCTGGTGGTGGACGAATCCCACGTCACCTGCAGTCAGCTGCAGGCGATGTACAACGGCGATCAGTCGCGCAAGCAGGTGCTGATCGAGCATGGTTTCCGGCTGCCCAGCGCCGCTGACAACCGTCCCCTCAAGGGGGATGAGTTCTGGCAGAAGGCCCGCCAGACGATTTTTGTGAGTGCCACCCCAGGGACCTGGGAGCTGGCCGAGAGCAGGGGACAGGTGGTGGAGCAGGTGATCCGCCCCACCGGTGTGCTCGATCCGATCGTGGAGGTGCGGCCCACCGATGGCCAGGTGGACGACCTGCTGGGCGAGATCCGCGTGCGGGCCGAGAAGCAGGAGCGGGTGCTGGTGACCACCCTCACCAAGCGGATGGCCGAAGACCTCACCGACTATCTGGCCGAGAACGGTGTGCGGGTGCGCTACCTGCACTCGGAGATCCACTCGATCGAGCGCATCGAGATCATCCAGGATCTGCGCAACGGCGAGTACGACGTGCTGGTGGGGGTGAACCTGCTGCGCGAGGGCCTGGACCTACCGGAGGTGTCGCTGGTGGCGATCCTCGATGCCGACAAGGAGGGCTTCCTGCGGGCCGAGCGTTCGCTGATCCAGACCATCGGCCGGGCGGCTCGCCACGTGGAGGGTGTGGCGCTCCTCTATGCCGACAACCTCACCGACTCCATGGCCAAGGCGATTTCCGAAACCGAACGCCGCCGTGCTATCCAGCAGACCTACAACGACAAACACGGCATCACCCCCACCCCGGCGGGCAAGCGGGCCGGCAATTCGATCCTCGCCTTCCTGGAGGTGTCGCGCCGGCTCAACGACGAGCAGCTGGAGCAGGCCACCGAGCAGGCCGAGCACAACGAGGTGCCGCTCGATTCGCTGCCTGAGCTGATTCAGCAGCTCGAAGACAAGATGAAGGCCGCGGCCAAGAATCTGGAGTTCGAGGAGGCCGCCAACCTGCGCGACCGGATCAAGGGCCTGCGCCAGAAGCTGGTGGGCAAGGCCTGACGCCGGGCTGAGTTTCTGACCAGCACTCCGGTCGACCTTCAGAGCGGTGCCTCAGTGCCCTGGGCTGTGTGGGTGACGGCCCCCCCCAGCGCGAAGGCGGCGTGCACGGCCTGCAGGGCGCGTACGCCATCGGCTTCAGCTACCACGCAGCTGGTGCGGATCTCACTGGTGGCGATCAGCTCAATGTTGATGCTGGCTTCCGCCAGGCTGCGGAACATGCGGGCCGCCGTGCCCGGGGTGCAGGGCATCCCCGCGCCCACGGCGCTCACCCTGGCGATCGCGGCTCCTTCTTCAAAGTGGGAACCGGGCCACTGATTCAGCAGGGTGGCGAGGGCCTGTTCGGCTCGGTGCCGATCGTCGCGCTTGAGCGTGAAGCTGATGTCCTTGCTGCCGTTGTGGGTGCGCTCCGACTGCACGATGGCATCCACGCTGATGCCAGCATCGGCCAGGGCCCGGCAGACGGCTGCAGCGGTGCCCGGCCGATCGGGCACCCGCCGCACGGCGACCTGGGCCTGGTCGCGGTCCAGGGCCACCCCCCGCACGGCCGGATCACCGAGGTGGCAGGGTTCAGGATTGTGGCGCAGTTGGCTCTCGCCCAGTTCGAAGGCCTCGCTGGCGGCGCGCAGGGCCTTGGCCCCCTGCTCGCCGGCTACCAGGCAGCTCACCTTGACCTCGCTGGTGGCGATCAGGCGCAGGTTGATGCCGGTGCGGGCCAGGGTGTCGAACAGGCGGGCCGCCACTCCCGGTCGGCCCATGATGCCTGCGCCTGCGATGCTGAGCTTGGCCAGGCCGGCTTCGGCGCTCAGCTGGGCGCCACCGTCGCTGCCAGGTGCCGCTCCCAGTTCCGCCAGCACCTCGCGGCACACCAGTTCTGCCCGATCCAGATCGGTTTCGGCCAGGGTGAAGGCGATGTCGTTGGAGCTGCCCTCATGGGTGGCCTGCACGATCAGGTCCACGTTGAGCCCGGCGCTGCCCAGGGCCTCAAACAGCTGGGCCGCCACGCCTGGGCGATCCGGGACATGGGCCAGGGCGACCACCGCCTGGTGCTCCTCGAGCTCGGCGCCATCCACGGGTTTGCCCAGCTCCAGGCCGCCATGGCCGATCGGCCGGGCCGAGCCACTGGTGAGCAGGGTGCCGGGGGCATCGCTCCAGCTGGAGCGCACCACCAGGGGCACGCCGTAGTTGCGGGCGATCTCCACGGCCCGGGGGTGGAGCACGGCAGCGCCGAGGCTGGCCAGCTCCAACATCTCGTTGCAGCTCACCTGCTCCATCAGCTGGGCGTCGGCCACCTTGCGCGGGTCGGTCGTGAGCACGCCCGGCACATCGGTGTAGATCTCGCAGGCGTCGGCACCGAGGGCGGCAGCCAGGGCCACCGCCGAGGTGTCGGAGCCGCCGCGACCCAGCGTGGTGATCTCCGGGGTGCCGGATGCTGAGTTGCTCGTGCCTTGGAAGCCGGCCACCACCACCACCTGGCCCTCGCCAAGCAGGTGGCGGAGCCGCTCGGTGCGGATCTCGAGGATGCGGGCGCGGCCGTGGGCCGATTCGGTCACGATGCCGGCCTGGGTCCCCGTCATCGAGGTGGCCGGTACCCCCAGGGCATGCAGGGCCATCGACAACAGGGCGATGGACACCTGTTCGCCGGTGGCCAGCAGCATGTCCATCTCCCGCTGGGGGGGATTGCTGGTGATCGCCCGGGCCAGGCCAGTGAGCTCATCAGTGGTGTGACCCATCGCCGAAACCACGATCACCAGGTCGTGGCCCTCCTCGCGGCTGCGGGCGATGCGTTGGGCCACCGCCTGGATGCGCTCCACATCTGCCACCGAGGTGCCGCCGAACTTCTGAACCAGCAGGGCCATGGCGGGGCGGGTGGCGACGGGTGGATCGGAGCCGTTGATTATCCGCCGCCAGGGGCTGTGAGCAGGAAGCCGTCACGGAAGGCATCGCCGGGCTCCTGTCCGCGCTTGAGGACGGCCTCCACTTCGAGCAGTTGGCCCAGGAGGCGCAGGAACAGGGCTGGTCGTTTGCCGCGGATTTGCTTGCGCATCACATAGATGCGCTTGGGGTTGCCAATGCCGGCGGCCTTGGCGATCACCGCCACGTCGCTTTCGCCGTTCTGGTCGAGCAGGGCCACCCACAGCCAGCCCCGGATCTGGCTGGTGAGCGACGCCACAATGCGCAGGGCTGGCTCGTTGGCGGTGAGCAGGGCATCCACCAGGGCAATGGCATCGGCGGGCCGGCTGGCGAGCAGGGCATCCCCCACCGCCAGGGCGCTGGTGCTCTGGCCTCCCACGAGGGCCTGCACGGCCTCGATGGTGATCGGGCCGCTCCCACCGGGAGCTGCTGCGGCATAGAGACCCAGCTTCTCCAGTTCACTGGCAAGCCGGGCGCTGTCGCTGCCAATCGCCTCGGCCAGGGCCTCGGCAGCCCTGGGCTCCAGCGGGATGCCCAGCTCGCGGGCGGTCTGGGTGACCAGATCGATCTGGCCGGCCCCATCCCAGATGGCTGGCAGGGCAAAGCTCTGCTCGCTAGCCAGCCCTGCCTTCACCAGTTTTTGCACAGCCTTGGTGGTGCGCAGGCGGGCATCGGGCTTGCCGGTGCTGATCAGCAGCAGGTGGCAGCCTTCGGCCACCTGGCCCAGGGCGGCCTCGAAGCCCTCGGCCAGGTCGGCAGGGCACTGGCTGCAGAACGGGCTGCGCTGCAGCACCACCACCCGACTGCCGCTGCCGAAGGGTGGCGTGCGGGCCTCCTCCAGGGCCTGGGCCGCCTGGCTGGTGTCATGGCCATCGAGACGGCTGAGGTTGAGGCTGGCCCAGGCGGGATCGAGCTGGGCCTGCACCAGCGCTTCCACGGCGCGGTTACGGGCCGCCTCGTCGTCACCCCAGAGCAGGTGGATCGGCATGGCGTCGACAGGCTGCCGGCCAGTCTGGGCCAGACCCGCATGCGTCAGGGTGGGGCCGTGACTGAGGACGGTGCATGCCCTGCGCTGGGGCTGACTTTGATCACCCGATCTTCCGCGAGAGTGTGCGGATCATCCGGGCGATGCCGGGCATGGAGGCAGCCCTGACACCACTCAGTGCGCTGCAGCGGGACGTGGTGCTGCGCCTGATCCACAGCAGCGGTGATCCCGAACTGCTCGGGGCGGTGCGCTTTTCGCCTGGGGCCTGCGAGGCGGCTGTGGAGGCCCTGGCCGCCGGGGCGCCGATCCTCACGGACACGGCGATGGCGGCGGCGGCCGTGGCGCCGATGGCGCGGCGCACCTTCGGCAATCGCGTGCGCAGCGTGCTGGATTGGGCCCCGGCGTTGGCGCCGGCGGGGTCCACCCGGGCCGCGGCGGGGATGGCCCTGGCGCTGGCGGCGCAGGGGGAGGCCGGCGGGTCGGCTGGCGCGGCGCCGGTGGTGCTGATCGGCAGCGCCCCCACGGCCCTGGAGGTGCTGCTGGAGCAGCTGGCCGCAGGGTCGGCGACGGCCCGGCGACCGGCCCTGGTGATCGGCATGCCGGTGGGCTTTGTGGGGGTGGCGGAGAGCAAGCGGCACCTGGCTGAGAGTGGCCTGGCCCACGTGGGGCTTGCGGGCTCCAAGGGCGGAGCCGGACTGGTGGCCGCCGCCTGCAACGCCCTGCTGCGGGCGGCCTGGCTTCAGGCGGCGAGCGTGCCGTCCCGCGAGCCTTCTTCCTCCTGATCCACCCGCACCACGCTGTTGGCCTCGATCCGGGCGAGCACCTGGCGGGCGCGCTGCAGCACGGGGGCGGGCACGCCGGCCAGGCGGGCGGCCTCGATGCCGTAGCTGCGGCTGGCGCCGCCGCTCACCACCCGGTGCAGGAAGCGCAGGCTGTCGCCGGTTTCCTCCACCAGCACCTGGGCATTGGCCACATTGGAGAGCTGCCCGGCCAGGGCGTTGAGCTCGTGGTAGTGGGTGGCGAAGATGCTGCGGGCGCCGAGGCCGCCGCGCCCGGGCGGGGTGGCCAGGTGCTCGGCCACGGCCCAGGCGATCGAGAGGCCGTCGAAGGTGGCGGTGCCGCGGCCGATCTCATCGAGCAGCACCAGGGAGCGGGGCGTGGCGTGGTGAAGGATGTTGGCCGTTTCGGCCATCTCCACCATGAAGGTGGACTGGCCCGCCGCCAGGTCGTCGCCGGCGCCGACGCGGGTGAAGATGCGGTCGGCGATGCCGAGGCGGGCGGCTTTGGCCGGGATCCAGCTGCCCATCTGGGCCATCAGCTGCAGCAGGCCGGTCTGGCGCAGGTAGCAGCTCTTGCCGCTGGCGTTGGGGCCGGTGAGGATCACGAGGTCGGGCAGGGGCCCGGAGTCATCGTCCGCGCTCACCGCTGCGCAGCCCAGGCTC
The DNA here is from genome assembly GCA_044374745.1 of Prochlorococcaceae cyanobacterium. Lineage (GTDB taxonomy): Bacteria > Cyanobacteriota > Cyanobacteriia > PCC-6307 > Cyanobiaceae > NIES-981. The sequence continues at coordinate 38,156 of JBILNZ010000018.1, forward strand.
ACGCTGTTGGGGGTGAAGGGTTCCTCCACCAGCAGCTGCTCCACCACCGGGTGGCGGCCGGCCTCGATCGTCAGCAGGCGGGCCTCGGGGCCGGTGGGGTCGGTGAGCTCGGGGCAGCAGTAGCTGCCGGTGGCGGCCACCTCCGCCAGGGAGGCGATGGCGTCGAGCTCGGCCACCAGGCGGGCGGCGCTGCGGATTGCGGCGGCCTGCTCACCCACCTGCGCCCGCAGCTGGCAGAACAGCTCGTATTCGCGCTGGGCGGTGCGGGCCCGCAGCTGCTGGATCTGGCCCTCGCGGGCTTTCAGTTCGGGGGTGACGAAGCGCTCCTCGTTGGCCAGGGTCTGGCGGCGGATCCAGTGCTCGGGCACGGCGCCCGCCTTGGCCCGGCTCACCGCCAGGAAGTAGCCGAAGGTGCGGTGGTATTGCAGCTTGAGCGTGGCGATGCCGCTGGCGCGGCGCTCGGCCGCCTCCTGCTGGGCCAGCCAGGCGTCCTGGTCGTCGAGCTGGTTGCGCAGGCCATCCAGCAGCGGATCCACGCCGTCGTGGATCAGGCCGCCTTCGGTGAGCGAGAGGGGCGGTGTGTCGAGCAGGGTGTGGCGCAGGTCGGCGGCCAGGGCGTCGAGCTCGGGCCAGGGGCGGGCCAGGGCCGTCAGGGGGGCGCTGCTGGCCTGCGCCAGCTGGGCCGCCAGCAGGGGCAGGCGCTCGAGGCCATCGGCCAGGGCCACCAGGTCGCGCGCCGAGGCCGTGCCGGCGCCGGCGCGGCCGGCCAGGCGCTCCAGGTCGCCCATCGGCCGCAGCAGCCGGCGCACCGCCAGGCGCAGGGGGCGACCCGCCACCAGCTCGCTCACCCCGCCCTGACGCCTGAGGATGGCCTCGCGATCCACCAGGGGCGCCTCGATCCAGCGGCGCAGGCAGCGGCCGCCCATGGCCGTGTGGGTGCGATCGAGGGCCCACAGCAGGGAGCCCTGCAGCTGGCCGCCCAGCTGGGTGCGGGTGAGCTCCAGGTTGCGGCGGGTGGCGGCATCGAGCACCAGGGCGTCGCCGGCGTGCCAGCTGGTGGGCAGATCGAGTGGCACCCGGGCCTGGCTGGTGGCGGCTGCGTCGCTGGGGCCGCGGTTGGTGTCGTCGAGGTAGTGCACCAGGCCGCCGGCGGCCCGCAGGGCCAGGGGTAGGTCGCCCAGGCCGAGCCCGTCGAGGCTGGCCAGCCCGAAGCGCTCCTTCAGGGTGGCGCTGGCTTCCGGCGCCCCAAAGGGGGTGCGGGGCAGGGGCGTGAGCAGCAGGCCAGCGGGGCACCAGGCGGGGGTGTCGCTGGGGCCGGGGCTGCCGGGATCGCCGGCAGCCAGACCCCCGGGCCAGAGCACCTCGGCGGCATCCACCTGCAGGAGTTCCTGGTGCAGGGTGTCGCTGCCGCTGCGTTCGGTGACGCGGAATTCCCCCGTGCTCACGTCGGCCACCGCCAGGCCCCAGCGCGGGCCTTCCAGCACCACGGCGCAGAGCCAGTTGTTGCGGCGGGCGGCGAGCATGCCCTCCTCCAGCACGGTGCCGGGGGTGAGCACGCGGGTGATCTCCCGCCGCCGCAGTTCGCCCTTGGCGGGCGTGGTCTCCACCTGGTCGCAGAGGGCCACGCTGTGGCCGCGGCGCACCAGCTCGCCGCAGTAGCGCTCCGCGGCGTGGTGGGGGATGCCGGCCATCGGCACCCGGCCGATCGCCTTGCCGCCCTCCTTGCCGGTGAGGGTGAGCTCCAGCAGGCGGGAGGCGGTGATGGCGTCTTCGAAGAAGCACTCGAAGAAGTCGCCCAGGCGATAGAGCAGCAGCCGCTCCGGGTGGGCCGCCTTGAGCTCCACGTAGTGGCGCAGCATCGGCGTGAGCAGCTGGGGGTCCACCAGGCCGTGGTGGTGCCAGTCGGGCAGGTCGGAGTCCCCCTGGCCGGTGGGGTCGCTCGAAGGGGCCACAGAGGTTTCGGCTGCCGTTTCCGCTCGGCCAGGACCCGGGCGCTGGCGCCGTTGGCGGGGGCGCTGGGCCGCTTCGCTCAGGACAGTGGCATCGCGGGCTTCCTGACGCTGCTCCGCTTCAGATCGCTCCTCCGGAATGCCGGCGGTTCCAAACAGATCCTCCTGGAGTCCCAGGCTGGCGATCAGCGAAAGCTGTTGCTCTGCTTCCGCGGCCACGGATCCCCCAGGTGCTGGCGGCGATCGTACGGCGGGTGGCCGGAGCTCCCCGGCTGGGCTGGGAACCAACCTGGCCTGTGCCCCGGCATCGAGATGTGAAGCAAGCCGCTGGAGCCCCGGGGTCTCCGTGTGAGAATCCGCCCACTGACCGGTCGGCCTGCCCCTGAGCCATGCAGATCCTCAACACCCTTTCCGTCCTGGCCCTGGTGGTGATGTCCTTCGCCCTGATCGTGGCGGTGCCTGTGCTGTACGCCAGCAGTGAGGACAGTGGCCGTTCCAACCGGCTGATTCTGCTCGGTGGCCTTGCCTGGGTCGCCCTGGTGCTTGTGAACTGGGGAATCAGCTACTTGGTGGTTTGATGGGCCGGTGGCCTGGGGCCCTTGCTTTTAGGCTGCCCAGCTGAGTCGACGCCACGGCTGTGGCGGCATGCCCGTGGCCAGTTTTGAGGGACAGTTCAGCGGCGCCAGCGGCCTGCGGGTGGCGATCGTGGTGGCCCGCTTCAACGATCTGGTCACCGGCAAGTTGCTGAGCGGCTGCCTCGACTGCCTCGGCCGCCACGGCATCGACACCACCCCCACCAGCAGTCAGCTGGATCTGGCCTGGGTACCCGGCAGCTTTGAGATTCCGCTGGTGGCCCAGCGGTTGGCCACCAGCGGGCGCTATCAAGTGGTGATCACCCTCGGTGCCGTGATCCGCGGCGACACCCCCCACTTCGATGTGGTGGTGGCCGAGGTGAGCAAAGGTGTGGCCGCCGTGAGCCGCCAGACCGGCGTGCCGGTGATCTTCGGGGTGCTGACCACCGACACCATGCAGCAGGCCCTGGAGCGGGCCGGCATCAAGAGCAATCTCGGCTGGAGCTATGCCCTTCAGGCGATTGAGATGGGTTCGCTGATGGCCGCCCTGCCCTGACCAGCAGCACCTGGGGGGCGGCATCGCTGAATCCCAGCTGGCGGTAGAAGCCGGCGCTGTTGGTGGTCATCAGATACACCCGCTCCACCCCTTGCAGGGCCGGTGCGGCCAGCAGGGCCTCCACCACCCGACGGCCGAGGCCCCGGCCCTGCAGGTCACCGGCCACCACCACATCCCAGAGCACGGCCCGGCAGAGACCGTCACTGGTGGCCCGGCCAAAGCCCACCAGGCGCTTGCCGCGCCAGAGGGTCACCACCGCCTCACTGCCCGCCAGCAGGCGGCGCAACTGGCGGAAGCTGCGGCCCCGGGCCCAGAAGGCGTGCTTGTCGAGCAGGCGCTGCAGCTTGAGCAGGCCGCGGCTGGGGCGCAGGGCTGGGCCCAGGCCCAGCCAGCGCAGGCCGGGAGCGCCGCAAGCATGCTGAACGAGCTGGATCGGGGCCATCGCCTCAGAGAGATGCCTGCATCCTCCCAGTGCGCAGGACCGGGCTCAGTAGGCTGCCCCCACTGCTCTGGTAGCCGATCCCACCATGCTCAAGCTCCTGCTGGGTGACCCCAATGCCCGCAAGCTGAAGCGCTACCAGCCGATCGTCTCGGACGTGAACCTGCTGGAGGAGGAGATCGCCCCCCTCTCCGACGAGGCGCTGCGCGCCCTGACCGGCGAGTTCCGCCAGAAACTCGCCAGCCTGCAGGAGGACTGCCGTAGCCGGGGCCTCTCCCGGGAGGCCACCCTGGAGAAGGAGCGCACCGTGCTCGATGAGCTGCTGCCCCAGGCCTTTGCCGTGGTGCGTGAGGCCGGCAAGCGGGTGCTGGGTATGCGCCACTTCGACGTGCAGCTGATCGGCGGCATGGTGCTGCACGACGGGCAGATCGCCGAGATGAAGACCGGCGAGGGCAAGACCCTGGTGGCCACCCTGCCGGCCTATCTCAATGCCCTCACGGGCCGCGGCGTGCACGTGGTCACCGTGAACGACTACCTGGCCCGCCGCGATGCCGAGTGGATGGGTCAGATCCACCGATTTCTGGGGCTCTCGGTGGGGCTGATCCAGCAGGACATGGATCCGGCCAGCCGCCGGCTCAACTACGGCTGCGATATCACCTATGCCACCAACTCGGAGCTGGGTTTCGACTACCTGCGCGACAACATGGCGACCGACATCACCGAGGTGGTGCAGCGCGACTTCCACTACTGCGTGATCGACGAAGTCGACTCGATCCTGATCGACGAGGCCCGCACGCCGCTGATCATTTCCGGCCAGGTGGAGCGGCCCCAGGAGAAGTATCAGCGGGCGGCCGAGGTGGCCGCCGAACTGGTGCGGGCCGCTGAGCTGGGCAAGGACGGCATCGATCCCGAGGGCGACTACGAGGTGGATGAGAAGCAGCGCAGCTGCACGCTCACCGATGAGGGCTACGCCAGGGCCGAACAGCTTCTGGGAGTCAGTGATCTGTTTGACCCGGCCGATCCCTGGGCCCATTACATCAACAATGCCCTCAAGGCTAAGGAGCTGTTCATCAAGGATGTGAACTACATCGTGCGCGGCATGGATGCCGTGATCGTGGATGAGTTCACCGGCCGGGTGATGCCCGGTCGCCGCTGGAGTGACGGCCAGCACCAGGCGATCGAGGCCAAGGAGGGCCTGCCGATCCAGCCCGAAACCCAGACCCTGGCGTCGATCACCTACCAGAACTTCTTCCTGCTCTACCCGCGCCTGGCCGGCATGACCGGCACCGCCAAGACCGAAGAAGTGGAGTTTGAGAAGACCTACAAGCTGGAGGTCACAATCGTGCCCACCAACCGCACCCGCGCCCGCCAGGACTGGACGGACCAGGTGTACAAAACCGAGCCGGCCAAGTGGCGGGCCGTGGCCACCGAGACAGCCCAGATCCATGGCCAGGGCAGGCCGGTGCTGGTGGGCACCACCAGTGTGGAGAAATCAGAGCTGCTTTCCGCCCTGCTGGCCGAGCAGCAGATCCCCCACAACCTGCTCAATGCCAAGCCCGAGAACGTGGAGCGGGAGGCCGAGATCGTGGCCCAGGCCGGCCGGGCCGGTGCCGTGACCATCGCCACCAACATGGCGGGTCGCGGCACCGACATCATCCTCGGGGGCAACAGCGATTACATGGCCCGTCTCAAGCTGCGTGAGGTGCTCCTGCCTCGGCTGGTGCGGCCCGAGGAGGGCCACCGGCCACCGGTGCCCCTGCAGCGCTCCGCCCAGGCCAGCGGCTTCGGCGCTGCTGGCGCCGCCGCAGCCTCAGCCCCTTCCGAGGCCCGGGCGATCGGGGCACTCTATCCCTGCGCCCTCAGCGAGACCACCGACCAGCAGCTGGCCCAGCTGGCCCAGGGGCTGGTGAAGGCCTGGGGCGATCGCCAGCTCAGCGTGCTCGAGCTGGAGGACCGGATCGCCCAGGCGGCCGAGAAGGCCCCCACCGACGATCCCCAGATTCAGCAACTGCGCGAGGCGATTGCCGGCGTCAAAGCTGAATATGAACAGGTCACCAAGCTGGAGGAACAGCAGGTGCGCGAGGCCGGTGGCCTGCATGTGATCGGTACCGAGCGCCACGAATCGCGCCGGGTGGACAACCAGCTGCGCGGTCGCGCCGGCCGCCAGGGCGACCCTGGTTCCACCCGTTTCTTCTTGTCCCTGGAAGACAACCTGCTGCGCATCTTCGGCGGTGACCGGGTGGCCGGCCTGATGAATGCCTTCCGGGTGGAAGAGGACATGCCGATCGAATCGGGCATGCTCACCCGCTCGCTGGAAGGGGCTCAGAAGAAGGTGGAAACCTATTACTACGACATCCGCAAGCAGGTGTTTGAGTATGACGAGGTGATGAACAACCAGCGCAAGGCCGTGTACGCCGAACGGCGGCGGGTGCTGGAGGGCCGGGAGCTCAAGCAGCAGGTGATCGGTTACGGCGAGCGCACCATCGACGACATCGTGGAGGCCTATGTGAATCCCGACCTGCCCCCCGAGGAGTGGGATCTCGATCGCCTGGTGGCCAAGACCAAGGAGTTCATCTACCTCCTGGCAGACCTGGAGCCCGACCACGTGCGGGGCCTCTCGATGGAGGAGCTCAAGGCGTTCCTGCAGGAGCAGATGCGCAATGCCTACGACATCAAGGAAGGCCAGATCGAAGCCCAGAATCCTGGCCTGATGCGCCAGGCCGAGCGCTTTTTCATTCTCCAACAGATCGACACCCTCTGGCGCGAGCATCTGCAGGCGATGGATGCCCTGCGCGAATCGGTGGGTCTGCGCGGCTACGGCCAGAAGGATCCGCTGATCGAATACAAGAACGAGGGCTACGACATGTTCCTGGAGATGATGACCCAGATGCGTCGCAACGTGATCTACTCGATGTTCATGTTCCAGCCAGCACCCGCACCCCAGGGCGCCACGGCCTGAGCGGCCCCCCTCAGCTGGTTGAGCCGGGACTGTCGCCCAGAAACTCGAGGATCTCCCGGTCCATCAGGTTCTGGGCATGGCCGCGGCAGGGTTCCTGCAGGGGCCGCCCGGCGGCCAGAGCCTGCAGGCATGCCTGGGTGCGCGCCAGTTCGCCTTCCAGGGCATCGATCCGCTCCATCAGGTTGCGGATCACCCGCGCCTCGGTGTCCGGCAGGGCGGAGTGGGCCAAGGGGTCGACGCGCACGCCGCTCTGGTGCACCACCCGCCCTGGAATGCCCACCACCGTGCAGTTGGGCTCCACGTCGCGCAGCACCACCGAACCGGCGCCGATACGGGTGTTGGCGCCCACGCTGATGGCTCCCAGTACCTTGGCTCCGGCCCCCACCACCACGTTCTCCGCCAGGGTGGGGTGGCGCTTGCCGTGGGCCTTGCCGGTGCCCCCCAGGGTCACCCCCTGATACAGCAGGCAGTTGTCGCCCACCACGGCCGTCTCGCCGATCACCACGCCCATGCCGTGGTCGATGAACACGCCATGCCCAATCCGGGCGCCGGGGTGGATCTCAATGCCGGTGAGCAGTCTGCTGAACTGGCTGAGCAGCCTTGGCAGGATCGGCAGGCGCAGCTGCCAGAGGCGATGGCTGATGCGGTGCAGCACCAGGGCATGCAGCCCCGGGTAGCAGAGCAGGATCTCCAGCGGTCCGCGAGCCGCCGGATCCCGTTCCTGGATGATTGCCAGGTCGGACTGGATGGCCTTGAGCATGCAGGCATCCTGCCGGAGCTGGGTCCGGTTTGACCGAGGGGCCCCCCGTCGTGCATGATCTCAGGGTCGGGCGGCGGACGCCCCCGGCCCCCCCGCTCCCAGGGCCACCACCAATGGTCCATCCAGGGTGCGGTCTGGGTGTTGCGGATGTAGCTCAGTGGTAGAGCATCTCCTTGCCAAGGAGAGGGTCGAGAGTTCGAATCTCTTCATCCGCTTGAACGGTTTCGTTTTTGCGCCCTGGCGTCAAGCCACCTGCAGGCCGATTTCTTTGCGTAACTGGTCTATTGTGGCTGTGCCCAGGTAGCTCTGGGCACAGTGCACCGCAGGCAGCCTCATCAGCTGGGCCCGGTTTTGGCGCAGGCTCTGTTCCACCAGCGGCAGGCTGGGCTTGTCACAGAGCACATGGCTGGCGGCCCGCAACAGGGCCAGCAAGCGGCTGCCGGTGTCTGGATTGGCGGTCATGACCAGCAGCTCGTTGCCCCGCAGGCTGTGCAGGATCACTTCAGCGGCCCGCAGGATTCCCGGGCTGATGCTCACCAGGCCCACGCAGCTGCCTGCCCGCAGTTCCTTGAGGAGGTCGAGCTCGTGGCGGAAGTCGTTGAGGTCTACCGGTACGGCCCGCACGCCGTGGCGCTTGGCAATCTCCTCCACTGGTTGCAGGAAGTAGCGACTGGTGACCACGGTGCCGTTATTGGACTGTTCCAGGAGGTGTTCCAGCTCTTCCATCGGCACCACTTCCACGGGCACTTCCAGCGTGGGCTTCAGTTCTTCTGCGATCAGCAGGGAGGCGCCGATGTCCTCCCGGGGGGTGCTGACCAGCACCCGGGCCCCGCAGCGCAGCCGCCAATCGATTTCGCGGGTGAGTAGGTCGCGGGCCTGTTGCAGGCTGCAGCCTGACTGCAGAAGGCCGTCGATGCTCTGGCGCACCTCCCGGTCGATGTCGGGGAGGGTGCGGTTGCGGCTGCCCAGGGCTGGTTTGAGATCCTTCGGTTTCTGGCGGTCACGCACGTAGATGCCCGAACCGGCCATGGCTTCCACCACACCATCGGTTTCCAGCTGGCGATACACCTTGCTGATCGTGTTGCGGTGCAGGCCCGTCTGCATGGCGAGCTGGCGCGTGCTCGGCAGGCGGTGGCCGGGGGGGTAGTGACGGGCGGCGATCGCGAAGCAGATCTGGTTGTAGAGCTGGGTCGAGGCCGGGATGTCGCTTTCCTGTTGGATATGAAATCGCACGCCGGAGTGGGCCAGATGGTCGCCTGGCCACCATACGGAGCATCAGCGGTGGGGACAATCCCCCTGTTGGCATAAGACCGTGTGCCGGTTGGCGGCGAATCACAATGGCTTTGCAGCTTGGGAGCGGTGGTGGACGGGATCTCTTCAGCGGCGGTGCAGTCCAGTTGGCAGCTTTTGGCAGGCCCGGATGACCTGCCGCTGCGCTGCTGGTGGTCTCGGCCTGCAGGCCAGCGGCCCCGCGCGGCGGTGTTGGTGCTGCCGGAGGTCTTCGGCCTCAACGCCTGGGTGCGCGGGGTGGCCGACCGGTTGGCGGCCGAGGGGTTTGCCGCCTTGGCGGTGCCGGTCTTCGCACGCACAGCCCCGGATCTGGAACTGGGTTATGACGAGCAGGGACTGCTGGAGGGACGTCGCCACCGAGATGCCGTCACGGCCGACCAGCTGCTGGCCGATCTGGGCTGCGTGATCGGCTGGCTGGAATCCCAGCTGGGCCTCGAGGGGCGGCCAGTGGGCTGTGTGGGCTTCTGTTTCGGTGGCCACCTGGCGATGTTGGCGGCCACCCTTCCCCAGGTCTTGGCCACCTGCGATTTCTATGGGGCGAGGGTGTCCACGTTCCGCCCCGGCGGCGGCGAGCCCACGCTGCATCTGTTGCCCCAGGTTCAGGGCCACCTGCTCTGCCTGGCCGGTTCGGCTGATCCCCTCATGCCCGCAGCCGAGCTGGCAGCCATCGAGGCAGCGCTGCAAGCCGCAAACCAATCCCACCCCGGCCAGTCCTTCCGCCAGCTGGTGCTACCTGATGCGGGTCATGGCTTCATGTGCGAGGCCCGCGCTGACTTCCAGCCTGAGGCAGCCCGACTGGGGTGGGCGGCCATGTTGGACCTGTTCGCCGCGGTGCTCTGAGTGATGCTGCTCAGGATTCGGCAGCGTCGCCCGGGGCCCCTGAGCTCACGGTGGGTGCTTCAGGTTTGTTGCGCGCTGGCTTGGGTGCGCTGGCCTTGGTGGTGACAGCCGCCTTGCGGGGGCTGAGGAACATGATCATGTTGCGACCTTCCCGCTTGGGGGGCTGCTGAATTTCAGCGGCCTCCTCCAGATCCTTGGCCATGCGCATCAGCAGCACCTCCGCGAGGGCGGTGTGCTGGATCTCCCGGCCACGGAAGATCACGGTGCATTTCACCTTGTCACCAGACTTGAGAAAACGGGATACCTGACCGATGCGCACGTCGTAATCGTGCTGATCGATCTTGTAGCGCATCTTTACTTCCTTGACCTCGGTTTGGTGGGATTTCTTCTTTGCCTCCTTGGCTTTCTTTTCCTGCTCGAATTTGTATTTGCCGTAATCCATGATCCGGCACACCGGTGGATCCGCTTTTTCGCTCACCAGCACCAGGTCGAGCTCGCGATCCTTGGCCACCTCCAGGGCGGCCTCCCTGGTGATCACTCCGAGTTGGCTGCCGTCAGCGTCGACCACCCGCAATTGGGGGTAGGCGATGCGCTCATTGATGTTGGGCAGCTCCCGCACGGGAGCACGGCGGTCAAAACGGGGACGAGGAGGCATTCAGTGGAGATTTTCGGGGGGATAGGGGACGGGTGGCGCGAGGGACCGTCAGGTGGGGCCTGGCTGGCTCGCATCGAGAGGGTTTGCCTGCAAGGCTTCCCAACAGGGCCGGACCTCAGGACCGGAATGGTCACCCTTCACCCTAGAACGCGCCCGACCTCACACAAGGCCTGCTGCAGCTGTTCTTCGATCTGCTCACCCACCAGCCAGTGGGGCTGGTGCCGCCTGCGGAACCAGGTGCGTTGGCGCTTGGCGAACTGGCGGGTGCGCTGACAGGTGACATGGATGGCGCTGGCTTCCGAGAGTTCTCCCGCCAGCAGGCGCAGGGCCTCGCCATAGCCGATCGTCTGCAGCAGCGGCAGATCCGCCCCATAGCGCTCCACCAACCGCTGCGTTTCAGCCACCAGGCCATCGGCATAGAGGCGCTCAGTGCGCTGGGCAATGCGTTGCCTCAGGGTTGGTGGATCCAGGCCCAGCTCCAGCACTCGCCAGGGTGGCGGCGCGGCGCTCTGCTGGCTGGAGCAGGGTTTTCCCGTGGCGTAGAGCACCTCCAGGGCCCGCTGGGTGCGCACCGGATCGGCGGCGGCGATGCGGCTGGCGGCCACGGGGTCGGCCTGTTGCAGCATGCGGTGGCAGAGGGGCTGCCCCAGGTCGCTGAGCTGCCGGCGCAACTGGGGTTGGGGAGCGACGGCCGGGGGGCGCAGTCCGCTGCAGATCGCCTGCAAATACAAGCCGCTGCCACCGGCCAGCAGGGCCAGGCCCGCCCCTGGGCGGGGGCGCCCCAGTTCGGCCTCGATCAGGGGTTCGGCGATCTGCCGGAATTCCTGCAGGTTGAGCGGCTGGTCGGGATCGCGCAGGTCGATCAACGCATGGCGGGCCGCTGCCTGCTGTTGGGGCGTCGGCTTGGCCGTGCCCACATCCATGCCTCTGTAGAGCTGGCGGGAATCCACATTCAGCACGGTCAGGTCGAGGGCCTGGGCGAGGGCGATGGCCAGGTCTGTCTTGCCACTGGCTGTGGGGCCCAGCAGCACAATCACCAGGGGTTGCCTGCAGGGGGAATCCGGGGCCATCTCCCCACCTTGCCAGCAACTGGAGAGAGCCTTGCAACGGTGGTAGATTGCCCCTTGGACCTGGGTTTTCAGGCCCTGACCATCCCTTGCTAAGCCCTTGTCCGGGATTGTGCACCGCGATCAGTGGGGGCGGCCCGACCGGCCGGCCAACACACCCTTCCCTGAGCCGCGGCCGATCACCAGGCAACCCCTTCCCGCATGAGCGAAGCCACCAAAGTTCAGGCCGCCTACGGAGCCGAACAGATCCAGGTACTGGAAGGCCTGGAGCCGGTGCGCAAACGCCCCGGGATGTACATCGGCTCCACCGGTCCTCGGGGTCTGCACCACCTCGTCTACGAAGTGGTGGACAACTCGGTGGACGAGGCCCTGGCCGGGCACTGTGATGCCATCGAGGTGGTGCTCAACGATGACGGCAGCTGCTCGGTGACCGACAACGGCCGTGGCATCCCCACCGACATCCACCCGCGCACTGGCAAGAGCGCCCTGGAGACGGTGCTCACGGTGTTGCACGCCGGCGGCAAATTCGGCGCCGGTGGTTACAAGGTGTCGGGCGGCCTGCACGGTGTGGGCGTGTCGGTGGTGAACGCCCTTTCCGAGTGGGTGGAGGTCACCGTGCACCGCCAGGGCCAGGTGCACACCCAGCGCTTCGAGCGCGGGGCTCCGATCGGTTCGCTGGCCTCCAAGCCGGCGGAGGACCCCAGCCGCACCGGCACCTCGGTGTGTTTCAAGCCGGACATCGAGATCTTCAGCACCGGCATCGTCTTCGACTACGCCACCTTGTCCTCGCGTCTGCGCGAGCTCGCCTATCTCAATGGTGGCGTCAAGATTGCTTTTCGCGATGGGCGAGCCAGCGCCTGCAACGAGGCCGGCGAACCCCACGAGGAAATCTATTTTTACGAGGGCGGAATCAAGGAATACGTCGCCTACATGAATGCGGAAAAGGATCCGCTCCATCCCGATATCATCTATGTGAACTCTGAGCGCGATGGCGTGCAGGTGGAGGCCGCCCTGCAGTGGTGTGTGGATGCCTACTCCGACAGCATCCTCGGCTTCGCCAACAACATCCGCACAGTGGATGGTGGCACCCACATCGAAGGCCTGAAAACGGTGCTCACCCGCACCCTCAATGCCTTTGCCAAGAAACGCGGCAAACGTAAGGAGTCGGATGCCAATCTGGCCGGCGAAAATATCCGCGAGGGTCTCACCGCCGTGCTGTCGGTGAAGGTGCCGGAGCCGGAGTTCGAAGGCCAGACCAAGACCAAGCTGGGAAATACCGAGGTGCGCGGGATTGTCGATTCCCTGGTGGGCGAGGCCCTCAGCGAATTCCTGGAGTTCAATCCCTCGGTTATCGACCTGATCCTGGAGAAAGCCATCCAGGCGTTCAATGCCGCGGAGGCTGCCCGCCGCGCCCGGGAACTGGTGCGGCGCAAGAGCGTGCTGGAGAGTTCCACCCTGCCCGGCAAGCTGGCGGATTGTTCTTCCCGCGATCCTTCGGAATCAGAGATTTACATTGTGGAGGGCGACTCCGCAGGTGGCTCAGCAAAACAGGGCCGTGATCGACGCTTCCAGGCGATCCTGCCGCTGCGGGGCAAGATTCTGAATATTGAGAAAACAGACGACGCCAAGATCTACAAGAACACCGAGATTCAAGCCCTGATCACCGCCCTGGGCCTGGGGATTAAAGGGGAGGAATTCGAAGAAAAGAATCTTCGCTACCACCGGATTGTGATCATGACTGACGCAGATGTGGACGGAGCCCACATCCGCACCTTGATTCTCACGTTTTTCTTCCGCTACCAGAAGGCCCTGGTTGAAGGTGGCTATATTTATATAGCCTGCCCGCCTCTCTACAAGGTCGAGCGCGGAAAGAATCACACTTACTGCTATAACGAGAGCGACCTCAAGAAGACGATTGAGTCCTTCGGGGAAAAGGCCAACTACACAATCCAGCGCTTCAAGGGCCTCGGCGAGATGATGCCCCAGCAGCTCTGGGAAACCACCATGGATCCCAGCACCCGGATGATGAAGCGGGTGGAGATCGAAGACGCCCTGGAGGCCGACCGCATTTTCACGATCCTGATGGGAGACAAGGTGGCCCCCCGCCGTGAATTCATCGAAACCCACAGCGCCGAGCTGGACCTGGCCCAGCTGGACATCTGATGCGATCCGGAGCGACAGCCTGGCCGTTCTGGCGCTGGGCCGCCCTGCTTGGTTTTGCCCTGGTGGCACCGGCTGGCCTGCCCGCGGGGGGCGCAGAGCGGCGACAACCCGAGGTGCGCCGGCGCCAGAGCCAGGCTGAGCCGTTCCTGTCACCGGCTCGCCAGGTGTTGCGCTGTGCACCCCGCCATCAGGCCCCCGCGATCAGCTGCGCGGAGGTGGGTGAACCCCTGCGGGTGCTGCGGCGCTGGAGCGAGCCGGGTGGCGCCCGCTGGCTGCATGTGGAATTGGCCAGCCCCACCGGGTTGCGCCGGGGCTGGCTGCTCGGCTAAGCCACCCCTCAGGCCGCCAGGGCTGCTTCGATGGCGGCCGTGAGTTCGGCGCCCTCAGGCTCCACGCCGCTCTTGAAGCGCGCCAGCACGGTGCCGTCCTTGCCCACCAGGAACTTCTCGAAGTTCCAGGCCACGGGGCCGGCCGGCTCGGCCTGGGTGAGGGTGGTGTACGGCTCCTCGGCCATGGTCACCTTGTCGAGCAGGGGGAAGCTGGCGCCGTAGGTGCTGGAGCAGAACTGTTGAATCTCCGCGAGGCTGCCCGGTTCCTGGGCGCCGAAGTCGTTGCAGGGAAAGCCCAGCACCGTGAATCCCTGGCCTGCGTAGCGCTCCTGCAGGGCCTGAAGCCCCGCGTACTGGCGAGTGAACCCGCAGCGGCTGGCCACGTTCACCACCAGCAGCACCTGGCCGCTCCAGTCGCCGAGGCTCTTCGGGCTGCCCTCGGCGTCCCGCACCGTCAGATCTCGCACGCTCACAGCCATGGCCGTTTGAAAAGGAAAGCGGCTGGACCCTAGCGGTCTGACCTGACACCCGGCCCATACACTTGATCCCAGGCGGGCCGCGGCGATGGGCGAGGTGGGAGGCGTCCTGGTTCCCGATGTGGTGACCCAACAGCTGGAAATGCTGCTGGAGGCGGGCAACTACGACGGAGCGAAGCTGCTGCTGCGTCCGGTGCAGGAGGTGGACGCGGCGGAAGCGATCGGCAACCTGCCGCGCACGCTGCAGGCGCTGGCGTTCCGGCTGTTGCCGAAGGACGAGGCGATCGCGGTGTACGAGTACCTGCCTGTGGACGTGCAGCAGACGCTGCTGGAGCGTCTGCGCTCTGGGGAGGTGCTGGAGCTGGTGGAGGCGATGTCGCCGGACGACCGGGTGCGGCTGTTCGATGAGTTGCCGGCGAAGGTGGTGCGTCGGCTGCAGGCGGAACTGAGTCCGGCGGAGCGCCGGGTGACGGCCCAGCTTCTGGGCTACGCGCCGGAGACGGCGGGGCGGTTGATGACCACGGAGTTCATCGACCTCAAGGAGTTCCATAGCGTGGCCCAGGCCCTGGCGATCGTGCGCCGCCTGGCCCGGGATACCGAGACCATCTATGCCCTCTACGTGACCGATGGCTCCCGCAAGCTCACCGGCATGCTCTCGCTGCGCGACCTGGTGGTGGCCGAGCCAGAGCAGCGCATCGGCGATGTGATGACGCGGGAGGTGATCAGCGTGAGCACGGACACTGACCAGGAGGAGGTGGCCCGCGCCATCCAGCGCTACGACTTCCTGGCGATCCCGGTGGTGGACCGGGAACAGCGGCTGGTGGGGATCGTGACGGTGGACGACGTGATCGACGTGATCCAGCAGGAGGCCACCCGCGACCTCTACGCCGCCGGGGCCGTGCAGGCCGGCGACGAGGACGACTACTTCCAGAGCGATCTGTTCACAGTGGTGCGGCGGCGGGTGGTGTGGCTGCTGGTGCTGGTGCTGGCCAACACCATCACCTTTGCCGTGATGGCCCGCGAGGAGGAGATCCTCAGTCGGGTGGTGGTGCTGGCGGCCTTCATTCCGCTGCTGATCGGCACGGGCGGCAACGTGGGCGCCCAGAGTTCCACGGTGGTGATCCGCGGCCTCAGCACCCAGCAACTCCAGGTGAATGGCCACCGGATCACGGTGTTGCGCGAGGCGGCGGCCGGGTTGCTGCTAGGCCTGATGCTGCTGCTGGTGGTGGTGCCCTGGGCCTGGCAGCTGGGCGGTGAGCCGATGGTGGCCTGGGCCACGGGCCTCAGCCTGCTGGCGATTTCAGTGCTGGCGGCCACCGCCGGGGCGGCGCTGCCCCTGCTGTTCGCCAGGCTGGGCTTCGATCCGGCGCTGATGTCGGCCCCATTCATCACCACGGTTGTGGATGTGGTGGGCGTGTTTCTCTACCTGCGCGTGGCCCGCCTGCTGTTGCCAGCCCTGGTGGGAGGGCAGGGATGACTGGCACCACCCTCGGCAACGGCGCCCCCAGCCAGCCCACCCCGGTGGCCGAACTGGTGGCAGGCCAGCTCAAGGCACTGCTGGAGGCGGGCAACTACGACGGAGCGAAGCTGCTGCTGCGTCCGGTGCAGGAGGTGGACGCGGCGGAAGCGATCGGCAACCTGCCGCGCACGCTGCAGGCGCTGGCGTTCCGGCTGTTGCCGAAGGACGAGGCGATCGCGGTGTACGAGTACCTGCCTGTGGACGTGCAGCAGACGCTGCTGGAGCGTCTGCGCTCTGGGGAGGTGCTGGAGCTGGTGGAGGCGATGTCGCCGGACGACCGGGTGCGGCTGTTCGATGAGTTGCCGGCGAAGGTGGTGCGTCGGCTGCAGGCGGAACTGAGTCCGGCGGAGCGCCGGGTGACGGCCCAGCTTCTGGGCTACGCGCCGGAGACGGCGGGGCGGTTGATGACCACGGAGTTCATCGACCTCAAGGAGTTCCACACCGCCGAGCAGGCCCTGGAGATCGTGCGCCGGCGCTCAGGCAGCACCGAGACGATCTACTCGCTGTACGTGACTGATGGAGCGCGCAAGCTCACCGGCATCCTCTCGCTGCGCGATCTGGTGGTGGCCGAGCCAGAGCAGCGCATCGGCGATGTGATGACGCGGGAGGTGATCAGCGTGAGCACGGACACCGACCAGGAGGAGGTGGCCCGCGCCATCCAGCGCTACGACTTCCTGGCCATGCCGGTGGTGGACCGGGAACAGCGGCTGGTGGGGATCGTGACGGTGGACGACGTGATCGACGTGATCCAGCAGGAGGCCACCCGCGACCTCTACGCCGCCGGGGCCGTGCAGGCTGGCGACGAGGACGACTACTTCCGCAGCAATCTTTTCGCCATCGCCCGGCGGCGGGTGGTGTGGCTGCTGGTGCTGCTGGTGGCCAATTCCGGCACCTCGGCGGTGATCGCCAGCCAGGAGAGCGTGCTGGAGCGGTTGGTGCTGCTGGCGGCCTTCATTCCGCTGCTGATCGGCACGGGCGGCAACGTGGGTGCCCAGAGTTCCACGGTGGTGATCCGCGGCCTCAGCACCCAGCGCATTCACCAGCTGGGTCTGGCCAAGGCCGTGGGACGGGAGGCCCTGGCCGGCGCCCTGCTGGGCCTGCTGCTGGCGCTGGTGGTGCTGCCCTGGGCCTGGCTGAGTGGTGGACCGCTGGTGGCTGGGGCGGTGGTGGCCAGCCTGCTGGCGATCAGCACCCTGGCGGCCACGGCGGGGGCGAGCCTGCCGCTGCTGTTTGACCGCTTCAACCTGGACCCGGCCCTGATGTCAGCCCCCTTTATCACCACGATCGTGGACGTGGCCGGGGTGTTCATTTACCTGAAGACCGCCAGCCAGCTCTTGAGCGGACTGGGCTGAGACAGGCTGAGCCACTGGCCCGGTGGGGCGGTAGCGGGGCAGCCGCGCAGCTTGCCGCCCTTTCTGAGAGGGCATTCACACTTCTTCAGGTTAGGCTTTACATCACTTCACGGATAGAAGCCGTGGCCGTTGCCGTTGCCGCCCAGTTCAGTGCTGTCCCTGTGCGAGGCGGGGCGGCTGACTCTGTCGTGAGCACCGACCTGGTGCGCAGCTATTTGCGAGACATCGGCCGTGTGCCGCTGCTGACGCATGAGCAGGAGATCACGCTGGGCCGGCAGGTGCAGGAGCTGGTGGCGATCGAGGAGCTGGAGCAGGAGCTGACG
>JBILNZ010000048.1:0-18464 GCA_044374745.1 Prochlorococcaceae cyanobacterium
ACACCTATCGCAACTTCTTTCCCCCGGCCAGCCGCTGGATGGCGGCGGGGGTGCGGCTGGCCCGCGACAGCACGGCTCCTGCTGCGGCACTGGCGGCAACCCCTGGGGACAACATCTGATGGCTGTGCCCACCGCCAGCGCGCCCCAGCTGATCGATCTGCACCCCGCCGCGGCCGACCTGGAGGCCCTGGTGGTGGCAGGCATGCAGCGCCAACCCCGCCAGCTGCCCGCCTGGCTGCTCTACGACGCCGAGGGCTCACGTCTGTTCGAGGCGATCTGTGAGCAACCCGAATACAGCCTCACCCGCACCGAGGTGCAACTGCTGGAGACCTGCGGGCCAGCGATCGGCAGGGCCGTGGGCGCCGGCGGCGAAGCAGCCCCGGTGGTGCTGGAGTTCGGAGCCGGCAATGCCCGCAAGGCCAGCCCCCTGCTGCGGGCCCTGGAGCCGTCGGCCTACGTGGCCCTGGACATCAGCCGCAGCGCCCTGGAGGCCACCTGCACCAGCCTTCAGGCAGCCCATCCGGCCACCCAGGTGCTGGGCATCTGCTGCGATTACGCCGGCGCCAGTGGCCTGCCACCTCTGCCAGCCCTGAACGGCAAGCCACGGCTGGGCTTCTACCCAGGCAGCTCGATCGGCAATTTTGAGCCGGAGGACGCCCGCGCCCTGCTGCAGCAGTTCCGTCGCTTGCTCGGCCCCTCCGGCCTGCTGCTGATCGGCGTCGACCAACCCAAGAGCGTGGAGCGGCTGGAGGCCGCCTACAACGACCGGGCGGGGGTGTCCGCCGCCTTCGCCCGCAACCTGCTGGTGCGCCTCAACCGCGACCTGGCGGGCAGCTTTGAGCCGGAGGCCTTCCGCTACGAGGCCCGCTGGCAGCCCGAGCACAGCCGGATCGCCATGGCCCTGGTGAGCCGCAGGCCCCAGGAGGTGCGGCTGGCGGGCCGCAGCTGGCCGTTCCGGGCCGGGGAGGCCCTGATCACGGAATACAGCGTGAAGTACAGCCCGGCCCACTTTCAGGGGCTGGCCCAGGCCGCGGGCTGGCGAGCGCTGCAGTGCTGGAGTGATCCCGGAGGCGACCTGTCCCTGCATCTGCTGGCCCAGGCAGACTCCCCCTGAGCCCCATCCCATTGCCGCAATGTCGAGGGAAGAGCAACGCCAAGCCATCCGCGCCCTGCGCGAGGGCTTGATCGCCCAGCTGGAGCAGCTCTATGCCGCCAGCTTCGAGCAGCTCACCGAGCACAACCTGGGCGAGGGCGGCATCGCCCGGCTCACCCAGCTGCTGCTGCGCTCGCGGGAAGCGGCGATCACCCCGCTGCAGGAAGAGATCGAGGCCCCGCTGATCACCCGCGCCCCAGGGGCTGGGCACCAGCCATGAGCAGCCCCAGCGACTGGTTCAGCCAGCTAGAACGGCAGATGGAGCAACAGCTGGAGTCGTTTCTGCGGGCCAACCCCGCCCAGGAGCAGCTGCTGCGCCAGCAGGAGCAGCGCGAGCGCCAGCAGCGCCTGCGCCGCCGCCGCCTCGACCTGCAGGCCGGCGCCGAGCGGGCCCGCGCTGACCTGCTCAAGCTGGCGGGGGAGATCCGCCAGTGGCAGGAGCGGGTGCAGCGGGCGCGGGCAGCCGGCGCGGATGCCCTGGCAGAGCGGGCCGAAAGCCACCTGGCCGAATTGATGGCCCGGGGCCGTGACCGCTGGCAGGCCCTGGGACAACTGGGCGATGACTACCGCCAGGTGGAGCAGGAGCTCGATGAGCTCGCCCATGGCAGCAGCAACGGCGCCACTGAAGCCACCGGCAGTCCTGGTTCAGCGACAGCCGCGGCGGAAGATTCCGGCATGGTGGACCTGGAGCAGGCCTGGTCGAGGTTTGAATCGGAACAGGACCTGGAGCAGCTGCGTCGAGGCCAGAAAGGGGCCTGAACTGGGGACCCCTCGGGGGAACTGATCCGGGGGAAACGGCTCAGGCCTTGGGGGCCGGTGGCACCAGGCTCACCCCTTCCGGCGGAGGGGTGGGGTCCGGATCGGCGATCAGCATGTGCTGGAGCACGATCTCCGGGCGCTCACTGTCGCGCCAGCGAATGCGGTAGGCGGGCATCTTGGTGCCGCGGCTGGTGGTCTGCTCCACCGGCTCCATCACCCAGCCCCGGCGGGAGCGACCCTGGGGGTTGCGCTTCACCACCGCGTCTGCGTGCTGAAAGCGAAATCCGACGCGCTCGCCGCTCATGGGATCCTTGCCCCTGGTGGGGGAAATTGCCTAGCTGGACCATTATCCCATTGCGCCCCTCAGCCCCCGCTGGCTCCCTCCCGTGCCTCCGGCCGCAGCAGGGGAAAGGCGATCACATCGCGGATCGAGGCGCTGTCGGTGAGCAGCATCACCAGGCGGTCGATGCCGATCCCCAGGCCGCCGGTGGGGGGCATGCCCACCTCCAGAGCGTGGATGAAGTCTTCATCCACCTGCTGGGCTTCGTCGTCGCCGACGGCCTTGCGGGCCTGCTGGGCCTCCAGGCGCTGGCGCTGGTCGACCGGATCGATCAGCTCGCTGAAGGCGTTGGCGGTTTCACGGCCCACGATGAACAGTTCGAAGCGCTCCACCAGGCCGGGTTTGCTGCGATGGGCCCGGGCCAGGGGCGAGTTTTCCACCGGGTAGTCGATCACGAAGGTGGGCTGGATCAACTCCGCCTCCACCCGCTGCTCGAAGGCCTCCACCAGCAGCCGCCCCACGGAATCCGCCAGGGCCGGCACCTCCAGCCCCTGGGCCCGCATCGCCTCTGCCGCCTGGTCGCGGCTGCTGAAGGCATGGAAATCCAGGCCCGTGGCCTGCTGCACCAGATCGTGCATGGTGACCCGGCGCCAGGGAGGCGTGAGATCGATCTCGGTGCCCTGGTAGCTGATCCGGGTGCTGCCACACACCTGCTGGCACACGTGGGCGATCAGCTGCTCGGTGAGATCCATCATGTCGCCGTAGTCGGCAAAAGCCTGGTAGATCTCCACCGAGGTGAACTCGGGGTTGTGGCGGGTGCTCACCCCCTCATTGCGGAAGATCCGGCCCAGCTCATACACCCGCTCGAAGCCGCCCACCACCAGCCGCTTGAGGTGCAGCTCGGTGGCGATGCGCAGGGTGAGCGGCAGATCGAGGGCGTTGTGGTGGGTTTCGAACGGCCGGGCATCGGCGCCGCCGGGGGTGCTCTGCAGCACGGGGGTCTCGATCTCCAGGAAGCCACGCCCATCCAGCCAGCGGCGCATCGAGCTCACCGCCAAAGCCCGGCGCCGGAAGGTCTCGCGGGTGTGGGGCGAAACGATCAGGTCGAGATAGCGCTGCCGGTAGCGCTTCTCCACGTCCGCCAGGCCGTGCCACTTGTCCGGCAGGGGCTGGAGGGACTTGCTGAGCATCTGCCAGCGCTGCACCTTCACCGAAAGCTCGCCGCGGTCGGTGCGGCGCAGGCTGCCCTGCACACCGATCAGATCGCCCGCATCCACCAGGGTGGTGAGATGGGCGAAGGAGCCGGGTGGGGGTGAATCAGGAGATGCGGCGTCAAGCGTGGCCTTCTCCAGATACAGCTGGATCGGACCACTCTCATCCGCCAGGGTGAAGAAGGCGAGCTTGCCCATCACCCGCCGGGTCATCACCCGGCCGGCCACCGCCACAGCCAGATCGCGCTCCTCACCGTTGGCCAGGTCGGCATGCGCCGCCTGCAGCTCGGCGGTGCGGTGGCTGGGCTCGAAACGCAGGGCGTAGGGCCCCTGGCCCAGCGCCGCCAGGGCCTTGGCTTTCTCCAGGCGGGTCTCGCGCAGCTCAGACAAGGGACCGGATCAGCTCAGCTGCCGGCCATCCTGCAGGAGCACGGATCAAGAGGCCGCCGGCCGGAAGCTTCAGCCAGCGGCACTGGCGGCCATGCCACCGTCGCCCATGCGCTGGGAGGCGTAGCCGGTACCCCGCACCGTGAGGATCAGCTCGGGATTTCGGGGATCGGGCTCCAGCTTGCCCCGCAGCCGGGCCACGTACACATCCACCACCCGCAGATCAGCGGCCCGCCGAGGGGGATAGCCCCAGAGCTGCTCGAGGATTTCCGCCCGGGGCACCACCCGGCCAGGCTCACGGAACAGGAGCTCCAGCAGGCTGAACTCGGTGTAGGTGAGAGCGATGCGCTCGCCGTCGCGGGTGACCTGACGGCGGTTGGTGTCCACCACCAGGTCGCCCACCCGCAACACGCCACTGCCACTGGGCACCTCCCGCGGCTCGCTGCTGGCGGAGCCCCGGCCAACCCGCCTCAAGATGGTGGCGATGCGGGCTTCGAGCTCCTTGGGGCTGAAGGGCTTGGGCAGATAGTCGTCGGCCCCCAGATCCAGGCCCGATACCCGCTCAGCGATGGCATCGAGGGCCGAAAGGAAGATGATCGGCACACAGGATTCGGCCCGCAGCCGCCGGCAGACGGCGAAGCCATCCAGCTTGGGCAGCATCACGTCGAGCACCACCAGATCGGGCTGCTCCTGGTGGAAGAGGGTGAGGGCCTCCTCGCCGTCTTCGGCGCAGATCACCCGATAACCGGCCAGCTGCAGACGCATCACCAGCACCCGGCGAACCGCGGCCTCGTCGTCGACGACCAGCAGGGTGGCCTTGGGATCGGCCGGCGGGGTCGACATGTCCGCGGAGGGCATGGGCGCAGAGCCGGCAGGGTGAAGATTCGCAACCCTAGCCCTCAGGTCGCCCGGAGGTCATCCCCGCAAACGCTTTCAGGCTGGCCGATCTGGGCAGATTTAAGGATTTCTCCGGAAACAGACAAAAACCAAGGCCGCTGCTAACGGCAATGCCTTCAATCACCTCACAACTCAACTGCGAAGCCAGCTCCCCCGGTCGCGCAATGGGCAGCGGTCATCCCTGGTCGGGCCGTCTTCAGGGCCAGCGGGCGGCAGCGTAGCGATTCCACTCCTGCTCGGCGTCCTGCAGGGCTCGGTCGCTGGCGATCTGGCCCAACATGGCCCTCTGCAGCTGCGTGTAGAGGATCGCCTGCAGCCGCTTCACCCCGGGGATGGCGGGCACCAGCACGCGCGCCCTGGCCAGGGTACGGGCCGAGAGCAAGCGTGCTTGCTCAACCAACCGGGCCGCCGGATCCCCGCCTTGCTGCCCATTCAGCTGCTGCTCCAGCTGGGCCAGGGCGGCCTGGGCCGAAGGCAGCACGCGCGCCTCCTGGGCGAAGGCCAGCTGATTGCTGGCGTTGGTGAGGTAGAGGCCGAAACTCACCGCCTCGGCCGCCATCGAGCTCTGGCGAGGCACCACCAGATTCATCATCGCCACATTGGCAACGCCGTCGTCGCCGGTGATCGGTGGGTAGGGCTGGGTGCGGCTGGCAATCCCGGGGGCATTGGTCTGCAGGTTGCGCAGGAAGTCCGGGCCAGTGGCCACCTGGGCCAGATCGCCCGACTGATAGAGCTCGACGGCGCGTCGAAAGCCCTGGCTCACCACTTCCCGGGGAAGCAGGCCGCGACGATAGAGATCCGTCCAGAAGTCAAACGCCTGGCGGCCGGCCGCACTGTTGAAGGCGGCCCGGCGCCGCTGATCGAGCAGCTGCACCCCCATCTGCACGAAGGTTTCCAGCAACTCAGCCGAGTCATCCGGCACCACCGTCATGAACAGGGCATAGCGGCCGGTGCTTCGGCGCACCGCTTCGGCATAGGCGGGCACTTGCTGCCAGCGTTGGGGCGGCGTGCTGTAGCCGGCCCGTTGCATCAGCTGGCGGTTCACCATGCTGATCCGCGCCGTCAGGTACCAGGGCAGGGCGAACTGGGCCCCGTCCTGGCGGCCGGCCTGCCAGATCGAGGGCAGGTATTGGGCCTCGTCGTTGGCGGACAGCAATGGCCCCAGATCGAGCAGGCCCCCCTTGCTGGCCAGGTTGGCAGCGAATGGTGGATTGAGATTCACCAGATCGGGGGCCGTTCGGGCAAACACGGCAGCCAGCAGCTTGCGCTCCACCGCGCTCCAGGGCACGTCGGTCCAACGCACGCGCACGCCTGGATTTTCTGCTTCCCAGGCGGCGATCACCGCCCGGAGATAGCCGTTGAACCGGGGCGCCAGATCCAGGGTCCAGACATTCAGCTCCCGCCCCGCCGCCCCAGGGCCGGGCCGGCCGGACCCGCAGGCCGCCAGAGCCGCCGAGCCGCTGCCCAGGGCCAGCAAGCGCAAGAGGTGGCGTCTCGTCAGCGGCGCGGAAGGCGTCATCGGGTTCAGCTCGATCGGATTGGTCGCCATGGCATTCGGCTCCTCGGATTCAGCCCCTCACACCAGGCACCAGCTGGCGCCAGAACAACAGCTGCAGGGAACACAACAGTGGCGCCAGCAAAGCAGTCAGCAGGGTCTGGGCGAGCAGGGTGTGCAGTGCGGCCACAGTGGTTGCTCCCCAGCAAAGCTGCTGCAGCCAGATCAGCGCCCCCTGCAGGGCGGCGCCCAACAGGGCCAGCAAACCCAAGTTGAAACTGCGTTCAATCGGCGGTGCCTTGCGTCCCAACCTCCCCCACCACCATCCCAGCAGGGCGAGGGCGGGCACCTCGCTGACCGGGCCTGCATGGAGCGCATCGAGCAGGAGCCCCAGCGCCACCCCCGCCACCGCACCGGAGAGGGGACCATCCACAAGGGCCCAGGGCAGCAGCCACAGTGCCGCCCAGGAGGGCGGCACCCCCGCCAACTGCAGCGGCCCCGGGGCGGCCAGCACCAGCAGGGGCACCAGCAAAGCCGTCATGGCCGTCCAGCGTTGGCGTAGCAGCACACTCATCGACGCTCTTCACCCCGCTGCACCTGAACCTGCACCCAATCGACCGCGTTCACCGGGGCACTCAACTGCACAATGGCCTCGGGCGCGGGCACGGCCCGCTCGTTGACGCTCTGCACCACCCCGATCGTGAGGTTGGGGGGCAGGAGCGTACTGGCCGGCGACGTGGTGACCACATCGCCGGGCCGCACCCCCACATCCTGCTCAATGAAGCGCAGCACAGGCCGGGAGGTGCCGGCACCCACGAGAAGACCATGGCGCTGGGCACGGCCGACCCACACACCGATCCGGCTGGAGGAATCGGTGAGCAGGAGCACCGTGGCAGTGGTGGGGGTGACGCTGGCCACCCGCCCCAGCAGCCCTCCGGGAGCCAGCACCGCATCCCCTGGGGCGAGTCCCTGCAGACCACCACGACCGATCACCACCTGCTGCCACCAGCCCCCGGCCTGACGGGAGATCACCGGAGCGCTCACCAGCCCCGGGTTCCCCCGCTCCAGATCCAGCAGTCCGCGCAGCCGCTGGTTGTCGGCCTCCAGCTGCTGGAGGCGGGCATGACGGTCGATGCGCTGGGCAGCCGTGAGCCACTCCGACTGGGCGCTGCCCGGCCAGAACGGCCGGCTGAGCAGGGCATAGACATCGAGAACGCCTGCCCCCTTGCTGAGACGAAGTCCCACGAGCAAGCCCAGCACCAGCAGCCAGGGCCAGGCCAGGCTGATCAGGCGCAGTGGCGGGAGGCGCAGCCTGCGGCCCTGCGATGCCATCGGGCTCAGGCCATCGGCCGGACGAAGTCAGGCGTATCGAGAACCCGCTCCAGGGTCTTGTAGTCCTCCAGCACCATGCCGCAACCCTGCACCACACACAGCAGTGGCTCCTCGGCCACGTGGGTGAGGATGCCGGTCTCGTGGCTGATCAGGTCGCTGATGCCACGCACGAGCGCGCCGCCGCCGGCCAGCATGATGCCCCGATCAACGATGTCGGCTGCCAGCTCAGGCGGGGTGCGCTCGAGTGTGCGCTTCACCGCCTCCACAATCACATTGAGCGGTTCCGCCATGGCCTCCCGGATGTCGCCGGCGCGGATGTTGATGGTGCGGGGCAGGCCGGAAAGCAAATGGAGTCCACGCACATCCATGGCGATCTCGTCGTGCTCGTCATCGGGGAAAGCGGAACCGATGCGGATCTTGATGTCTTCGGCGGTGCGCTCACCCACCACCAGGTTGTGCACCTTCTTGAGGTACACCCCGATGGCGTCACTGAGTTCATCGCCCGCCACCCGCACCGATTCGCTCAGGACGGTGCCACCGAGTGACAGCACAGCAACCTCGGTGGTGCCGCCACCGATGTCCACAATCATCGTGCCCACCGGCTCAGTGACCGGCAGGCCGGCGCCGATCGCCGCGGCCACGGGCTCATCGATCAGATGCACCTCGCGGGCGCCGGCCAGACCGGCCTCGCGCACGGCGCGCCTCTCCACCCCGGTGACGCCGCTGGGGATGCCGATCACCAAGCGGGGCGCCACGATGCCACGACCCTCGTTCCCCTTCTGGATGAACGACTTGATCATCTGCTCGGCGGCGTCGAAGTCCGCGATCACGCCGTCGCGGAGCGGCCGCACGGCCCGGATGTTGCCGGGGGTGCGGCCGAGCATCAACTTGGCCTCCTCACCCACCGCCATGCACGAGTTGCGCTCCAGGTCGAGGGCCACCACCGAGGGCTCCTGGAGCACGATGCCCTTGCCGGACACGTACATCAGCGTGTTGGCGGTGCCCAGGTCAATGCCGATGTCGCGGGAAAACTGAAAGCGACGAAAGAACACGGGGCTGACCCTGGGCGGCAGGCGCCGAATCATAGGGGGGGGGTGTGACAGACAGGCCCCAGGGTGGAACTGAATCAACAGTGGCGTCCCGAGGGGTGCCGCATCATTGATCCAACCAACAGAGACAATTGCCATGGGCGTCAATTCCATCACCCTGGTCGGCCGGGCTGGCCGCGACCCTGAAGTGCGCTACTTCGAGTCCGGCAGCGTGGTGGCCAACCTCACCCTGGCGGTGAACCGCCGCAGCTCCGGCGACGAACCCGACTGGTTCAACCTGGAGATCTGGGGCAAGCAGGCCCAGGTGGCTGCCGACTATGTGCGCAAGGGTTCCCTGCTCGGCATCATCGGCAGCTTCAAGCTCGACCGCTGGACCGACCGCACCAGCGGAGAGGAGCGCACCAAGCCCGTGATCCGCGTGGACCGACTGGAACTGCTGGGCTCCAAGCGGGACGCGGAGGCCGGCGGCTTTGGCGGCGGCGGCAGCGGCGGCTTCGGTGGCGAGCCCAGCGAAGAGGAAGTGCCTTTCTGACCCCGCAACGCGGAAGGCCGCCGGAATCGCCCGCCCCACCACGCGGTGGATGGGCGGGCTCTGCCCGGCGGCCTCCCGCAGCGGAGCGAGGGTGTGCGGAGCTACCCCGGGCCACGGATCCACCTGATCCGAGACCGGACCCTGCCCACGCCCGAACCCGCGGGCTCCAGCACCACCACCAGCTCAGTAGCGGTAGTGCTCGAGCTTGTAGGGGCCTTCCACAGGCACGTTGATGTAGGCGGCCTGTTCGGCGGTGAGCTCGGTGAGCTTGGCGCCGATCTTCTCGAGGTGGAGGCGAGCCACCATCTCGTCGAGGTGCTTGGGCAGCACGTACACCTCCTTGGCGTACTGATCACCCTTGGTGAACAGCTCGATCTGGGCCAGCACCTGGTTGGTGAAGGAGTTGCTCATCACAAAGCTGGGGTGGCCGGTGGCGCAGCCCAGGTTCACCAGCCGGCCTTCGGCCAGCAGCAGGATCTTGTTGCCGCTGGGCAGGGTGATGTGATCCACCTGGGGCTTGATGTTGTCCCAGGGGTACTGCTTGAGCGAGGCCACATCGATCTCATTGTCGAAATGGCCGATGTTGCACACAATCGCCTGATCCTTCATCTGGATCAGGTGCTCGTGGCGGATCACCTGGAAGTTACCGGTGGCGGTCACGAAGATGTCCACATCGCCCACCACGTCATCAAGACGCACGACGCGGTAGCCCTCCATGGCGGCCTGCAGGGCGCAGATCGGATCGATCTCAGCGATCATCACGGTGGCGCCGAGACCGCGCAGCGACTGGGCCGAACCCTTGCCCACATCGCCGTACCCCAGCACCAGGGCCACCTTGCCGGCCACCATCACGTCGGTGGCGCGCTTGATGCTGTCCACCAGCGACTCACGGCAGCCGTAGAGGTTGTCGAACTTGCTCTTGGTCACCGAGTCGTTGACGTTGATCGCCGGGAAGGGCAGCTCACCGCTCTTCTGCAGCTGATAGAGACGGGCAACGCCGGTGGTGGTTTCTTCGGTGACGCCCTGGATCTGGGCCTTGATCCGGGAATAGAAGCCGGGCTGGGCCGCCAGCTTCTGGCGGATGCTGTTGAAGAGGGCGGTCTCCTCTTCGTTGGAGGGATTGTCGAGCACCGAGGGATCGCTCTCGGCCCGGGTGCCCAGGATCACCAGACCGGTGGCATCGCCGCCGTCGTCGAGAATCATGTTGGGAGTGCCACCGTCGTGCCACTCGAGGATGCGGTGGGTGAAGGCCCAGTACTCATCCAGGGTTTCGCCCTTGTAGGCGAACACGGGGACACCGGCGGCGGCGATGGCGGCGGCGGCGTGATCCTGGGTGGAGAAGATGTTGCAGCTGGCCCAGCGCACCTCGGCGCCGAGGGCCACCAGGGTTTCGATCAGAACGGCGGTCTGGATCGTCATGTGCAGGGAACCCGCGATGCGGGCGCCCTTGAGGGGCTGCTCAGCGCCGTACTTGGCCCGCAGGGCCATCAGGCCGGGCATCTCGGTTTCGGCGATGGCGATCTCCTTGCGGCCGAAATCGGCCTGGCCGAGATCGGCGATCACGTAGGTGCTGGTGCTCTGCAGCGCAGGAGCGGCGGGGGTGGCCACCATGGGTTGGTACTCCGAAGGAACAGCTCGCTCCCGGCTGGGAGGGCGTGGTTGGGAAAGTTCTGCGGAGACGCCGAGGCTTCGGGCTCGCTGGGAGCCAATCTACAGACAGCGATCTGTGCCGCGTGAACCGCGATCAGCCTGCCGCCAGGATTGGCGGCTGGGCGCCCCAGCCCGAACGCCACCGGCTGGCCGATGCCGCCGCCACCCGCGCCCTTGGTCGCTGGATCGCCACCCGCTGGCTGGGGCTGCCCCCAGCACCCAGGCCCCTGCTGCTCTTGCAGGGCGATCTCGGGGCCGGCAAGACCTGCCTGGTCCAGGGCCTGGCGGCGGGCCTGGGCATCGAGGAACCGGTTACCAGCCCAACCTTCGCCCTGGCCCAGCACTATGAGGGCTGGGCTGACGGCAGGCCCACCGCCCTGATCCATCTCGACCTCTATCGCCTGGAGCAACCCGGCTCAGCCGACGAACTTCTCCTCCAGGAAGAAGAGGAAGCCCTGGCCAGGGGAGCCCTGCTGGCCGTGGAGTGGCCTGAGCGGCTGAGCCGACCGCCTGATGGGGCCTGGAGGGTGGAACTGGAGCTGCAGGATTGCCGGAACCCTGATCTGGGAAGACTGGCGACCGTTGCCCAGCCCTGATCTGCATTGCCTGCCGGATCAACCACAGGGCAGGAAAGTGATCGAAACTGAAAGACACTGGCGAGCATTCAAGGCAACCAGAACGGGAGACCCGTTGCCCGATCAGATCATTGGTCGATCACCATATCGACATCGTTAAACGGGGAACCGGAATTAAGATGGGGTGATAGGGCTCATACGGGCCTCGATTCACCTTCGTGCTGCCCTCTCCCCATGCGCCTGGCCTCCCCTTCGTACCACGACCCCCAGACCCTTGAGCAGGATCCGCTGGAAGACCTGCAACCAAGCGTCGAACCCACGCCTGCGCCAGAGGAGGACATCTACAGCGCAACCACGGTACGGATCGAACGCACCGATGAAGGCGGCAGACTGATCGGCTACAGCCTGATCACAGAAACCGAATGGGACAAGATTGTTGAATCCTATGATCTCAACGACAACCTGATCAGCAGCAGCTATACCAGCGAGGACGGTTATACCCATCATTCAACCTGGGAAATCGTGCTCGATTCTTCTGGGGCCGCCATAGGAAATCGTCACACCTCCGTCTCCTCAATCGGCTCCAGCAGCGACAGCTGGGTGGAGATTTACGACACGGAAGATAACCTCCTCTCCAGCACCTACAACAGCTCAGATGGCAGCTGGGAAATCACCACCCGGGTGGCACCACCGGACCTCTCGATTGGGCCAGCCCCTCTGAGCCATGCCCTGCAAACCTCAGGGGCCTGGGCCGATGGCCCTACCTACCAGCGCAGCGAGCTGTTCGACATCAACGGCAATCTCGTGCGCTCCGAGAGCCTCTACAGCGATGGCTCAACCGAGCTCTACACCATTGAGCCCGTCTTCAACGAGGATGGCATCATCCAGGGCTACGAGGGAACCTGGACCTCCACCGACCCAGACGGTGAGATTTCAAGCTCCAGCGAGAGTTTTGATGCCGATCTCAATCCCACCTGGGAGATCAACCCGATCTATTGCAAAGATTTTCCCGGAGAAGCCGGGCTGAACCTAACGACTGTGCTGGAGCCAGGCTTTGAGCCTCGCATTGCCTTTGCCGATCAGGGCATCTTTGATGTTCAAAGCACCCGAAGCAACGCCATTGCAACCCAGCCTTTCATCACAAGCAAGCAAACTGATCTCAAGCTGAATAGTCACAGCCATCAAGACGCCACCCACGGAATGCTGCTGGGCGGACTTGACCTCGCCCTGCGCGGCAACAAGTTGGACAACGTTCTGGTCGGCAACACTGGCAATAACCAAATCGCAGGCGGGCGCGGCAAGGACCTGGTCACCGGTGGCAGCGGCAGGGACCATTTCATCTTTCGCAATCACCGCCACTCCTTCGACACCATCACTGATTTCAACGCAGAAGAGGACAAGTTCCTGCTGAAGGGCGAACTTTTCAGTGATCTGTTCAAGGCCAGCGGGCTGCGCAAAGAAGTGATCGGCAGCGTTCTGCGGCTCGATGCCGAAACCGGCCACCTGCTCTTTTCGCCAGTGGGTGAGGGTTCCGGCTCACGGCCCATCAAACTCGCCTTGGTGCAAGGCCTGGAAGCGGCTGATTTCAGTGCGGACCTCTTCCAGTTTGGCTGAGCAAGGCCCGCACCTGATCGGCGCTGGGCTGGGGATCGATGGCACCGGACCCCTGACACACCAGGGCCCCGCAGGCACTGGCGAAGCGCATCAGCGCCAGGGCCTGATCGGCCTTGGCGTCGGTGAGCAGGGTGGGGTCGGACACCAGCTGGTGCAGCAGCCCGGCCGTGAAGGCATCGCCGGCGCCGGTGGTGTCGACCACGGGCACCCGGAAGGCAGCCAGCTCCCCGGCCCTGCCGGCCAGCCACCAGCGCAGGGGCGCCCCGCCATCCGTGATCAGCACCGCCGGCCGCTGGGGCAGGGCCGCGCTCACCGCCGCCGGATCCGCCGTGCCGAACAGCCAGAGGGCCTCCTCGCGGGCGCACTTGAGCAGGGCCGCCTGGCGCAGCAGCGGCTGGATCGCCGCAATCTGGCCTGCCCAGGGACCGCTGGCGGGATCGGCGGCCGGATCCCAGAAGGTGGGCCGCCAGTTCACATCAAGGGCCAGGGCCACGCCGGCCGCCGCGGCCTGGCGGCACGCCAGCTGCAGGGCTGACGCCGCGGCGGGCGAGGCGAGGGGGATCG
This sequence comes from Prochlorococcaceae cyanobacterium, assembly GCA_044374745.1. Taxonomy (GTDB): domain Bacteria; phylum Cyanobacteriota; class Cyanobacteriia; order PCC-6307; family Cyanobiaceae; genus NIES-981. The sequence goes on from JBILNZ010000048.1 coordinate 13,499, forward strand.
TGCCCACCAGCAACCAGCGGGCCGCCGCCAGCAGGGGCCCGAGTGCGGCAGACAGATCGCCGGCCACAAGCGCCTGATCCGCAAAGCCGCCCGCTTCGCCCGCCGCAGCACCGCCTGACAGGCCACCGGCAAAGCCGCCAAATTGCCGCTCCCCACGGGCATCCCGCCGCACCAGCACGATGCGCGTCGGGCGCTGGGGGTCCCACTGCAACGCCGAGGTGTCGACCCCTCGCGCAGCGAACAGCTCGGCAAACGCCGCGCCGATGGCGTCGCGCCCCAGCCGGCCCACAAAGGCGCTGGCGGTGCCGAGCCGGGCCAGGGCGCAGGCCACGTTGGCCGGGGCACCGCCGAGCCGGTCGTCGCAGGGCAGGTCGCGGGCCGGATCGCCGCCGGGCGGACCGAGCCGATCCAACAGGGCCTCGCCCAGGCAGAGCACCTGCGGGGCGCGGGCGGGGGGCGCGGACGGAGCAGGCGGGACGGAGGCCATCAGGCGGCCGGGCGACTCTCCTCAGGGTGGTCACCAGCGGCGGCGCCGTCAGCCGCAGCGTCTGCGGCCAGGCGCTCGAGCAAGGCCGCGATGATCCGGGCGTTGGCGGCCGGGAACGGGAACTCCACCAGCTGCTCGGGCCGCACCCAGCGCACCTGCTGGGAGGCCAGCGGCTGGGGCTCGCCGCCCAGCCAGGTGCAGAGATGCACCACGAAGCGAAGCTTCTTGTGGCTGTAGGCGTGGTCCACCACGATCAGCGGCTCGCCCACCGCCGCCTCGATTGCCAGCTCCTCGCGCAGTTCGCGGGCGATGGTGGCCTCGATCGCCTCCCCCGGCTCCTGCTTGCCGCCGGGGAATTCCCACAGCCCGCCCAGCAGGCCCTCGTTGAGCCGCTGGTCGATCAGCACTTCGCCGGCCGCGTTGCGCACCACGCCCACGCCGATCACCTGAAAGGGCAGTTCGCGGGGTGCGTCTTTCACGGGGTAGGCGGCAGGATCGCCGGCAGCGTAGGCAGCGCAGTGCCCCTGCCAGGGGCAGGCGCCGCAGCTGGGGTTGCGGGGCGTGCAGACGGTGGCGCCCAGGTCCATCAGGGCCTGGTTGAACGCCCGGGGCCGCTGCGGATCGAGCAACGACTCGCTCAGCTGCCAGAGCCCCTGGAGCTGCCGCGCCGGCGGCCGGGGGCTGGCGGTCAGCCGCGCCAGCACCCGCTTGACGTTGCCGTCGAGGATCGCGAAAGGTAGGTCAAACGCCGAAGAGATGATGCTGCCGGCGGTGCTGCGGCCAATCCCCGGCAAGGCCAGCCAGCCCTCAAGGGTGCGGGGCCAGGGGGCAGCGGCGCCATGCCCCAGCAGCAGCCTTGACCCCTGGTGCAGGCGTCGGGCGCGGGAGTAGTAGCCCAGGCCCTGCCACAGCAACAGCACGTCGTGCTCCGCCGCCGCCGCCAGGGCCTCCAGGGTAGGGAACGCCGCCATCCAGCGCTGCCAGTAGGGCAGCACCACCTGCAGCTGGGTCTGCTGCAGCATCACCTCGGCCACCCACGCCCCCAGACAGCCCAGCTCCTCGCCCGAATCCGGCCAGCGACCATCGGGAGTGAACATCCACGGCTTCTGCTCGATGCGGAGGCGTCCATGGACTTGCCACCAATCCAGGAGCTGCCGGCGCAGGAGCGGAGCCTGAGACGTCAGTTTTTCCGGAGACGGCTCGAGCTGGTGTTGCGGAACTGTTGGCATCGGTGGTTGGACAAGTAACGCCGGAGATCCCAGAGCCGTCTCCCATGCCCCTGGACGGGGACGTTGCCCTGCCACCCCAGCCCCCAAGCCAGGCACTGGGATGGCCTTTGTACTTTGGGCCCAAAGGGTTGGGGCACCCCGGCCAGCACCACCATGCGCCTGCGCCTGCTTCCGTGATCACCGTGCGTCCCCACACCATCTGCGCTGTTCGCTGGGGCGGACATGCAGGCGGATCGCGGGGCGTGGCGGCTCCACTGCCAGAGCCGTGGCGGCGATACTGAGGGGCCTGCGCCGGGTTGCCCGCAGGCTGACCTGGAGGGGGCGGTTGCCGCGGCAGGTGCTGCTCGTTGCCCTGCTCACCGTGGCGGCCGGCTGGGCCTCCCTGCACAGCCCCACCATCTTTTTCGATCACCAGATCCTGGTGGGCGGCAGCCTCGGGGTGTTCGCCCTGCTGCAGTTCGGCTGGCTGGGGCTGCCAGTGGGCCTGGCCGCGGCGCTCAGCACCATCACGCTCTGGGGCCATCCCTGGGCCGCCCTGATCCTGCTGCTGCTGTTGCTCTGGCAGCAGCTGTTTCTCACCCGCCTCAACGGCAGCTGGAAGGAGCGGGGCAATGGCCGGATCGTGCTGGCGACGATCGTCTTCTGTCTGGTGGTGGGGCTGCCGCTGAAGGTTCTGCTCTATGCCACCTTCCTGCAGGTGGACCCGGGCAGTGCCCTCGCGCTGGGGCTCAAGGAGACTGCCGTGGCTGTTGCCAATGCCAGCCTCGGCCTGCTGCTCTACCTCGCGCTGCTGCTCAACCGCCGCCGCGCTGAACTGCCCCTGCGAGGCCTGGTCTTCACCACCCTGCTGCTGCTGATCAGCCTGCCGGGCGGCCTGATCGTGACGGTGATGGGCCAGCAGATCACCGACCAGGCCCTGGGCGGCTTCCACGCCAACCTGGAGCAGCAGGCGAGGGCCATCGCCGGCGCCCTCCCACCCACGAGTCCGGCAACCCTTCCGGCCGATTCCCCCCTGCGGCAGCGCTTTGCGCATCTGGCCTTTGCGGCCACCGCCAGCAGCGGAGGGCAGGTGAGTTCGGATCCGGGCCTGTTCCAACGGGTGGCCACCACCTACAGCGCCGATGCCTCCAGGCAGCTGCAGCATGAGCAACTGGAGCTCCTGCTGCCGCAGTCCGCTGCCGCCATGGTGCAGCGGGCGCTGCAGGGCTACTGGCGCTGTGAACTCAACCTCCCATCCAGCGGCAGCACGGGCTGGCAACAGATCGTGGTGCTCGCCCCGGCCCGCGAGCAGATCCTGCAGCTCATTGCCTTGATGCGGCCCTCGCTGCTGCTGCTGGGCCTGTTGATGATCGCTGCCGCTCTCATCAGCGAGGCCATGACCATGGTGCTCAGCGACCAGTTTCAACGGGTGCTCACGCCCTTTCTGCCCGGCGCCGGCCAGCGGAGCGCGCCGGTGCCGGGGGGCCTGGCCATGCCCCAACTGCGGCGCAGCCGGATCCGGGAGCTCAACCGCGTCGTGAGCCTGATCAATGCCCAGGGCCGCCGTTTCAATGCCCTATCCCAGCAACTGATGGAGAGCGAGCAGCGGCACCGCCTGCTGGCCGACCACGCCGAGGATGTGATCACCCTGTCGGACCCCAGCGGACGCCCCACCTACATCAGCCCATCAATTGAGAAGGTGCGCGGCTGGACCGTGGCCGAGGCGATGGCCCTGCCGATGGACCAGCAGCTCACCCCCGAGGGCTGTGCCGTGGTGATCGATGCCCTGCGGCAGACCCGGGAGGCGTTGGCCCAGGGGCTGCCGCTGCCCAGCTTTCACCTGGACCTGCAGCAGAGCCACAAGAACGGCTCCTGGATCTGGACCGAGGCCTCCAGCAGCTGCATCGTGGATCCCAGCGGCACCTACATCGGCACGCTCCTGGTGTACCGCGACATCCAGGAGCGCAAGCGCCTGGAAGCCGAGCTGCTCCAGCGCGCCAGCATCGATGAACTCACCGGGCTGCTCAACCGGCGCGAGCTGCTGCTCCAGGTGGAGGCCCTGCTGCAGCACACCAACAGGCGCCACAGCGACGAGCACCTGGCGGTGCTGTTCTGCGACCTCGATTGCTTCAAGGAGATCAACGACACCCTGGGCCACGCCGCCGGTGATCACGTGCTGCGCACGGTGGCCGAGCGCATCCGCCAGGCCATCCGCAGCGACGATCTCGCCGGGCGGATGGGCGGCGATGAGATGGTGGTGGTGCTGCGGGCGATCACCGATCTCGACGCGGCCGTGGCCATTGCCGAGACCATCGCCGCCGCCATTGCCGGGCCGATCAGCAGCGACCACCATCAGCTTGTGATCACGGCCAGCATCGGCGTCACCCTGGCCCGACCCGAGGAAGCGGTCGATGCGCTGCTCGCCCGCGCCGACATCGCGATGTACGAGGGCAAACAGGCAGGCCGGGCCCAGGTGGTCCGTATCGCCTGACAGCGGGGGCAGCCGTCCAGCTGAGCGGCAGCACTCCGCTGCATCGCCAGCACGCCCCGAGCTGACCCTGTACCAAGCGGCTTCGGATTGCCATCTCCTCCTGGGTGCTGCCGCGCAACTTGCCAGGTGTTTGAGTTCATGGTTGCCGGAGCCTCCTCGCCCTAGCGTTCGGCTATCGGTCGCGGATGAGACCAGGCGCGATGAGGGTGTTCAGCGCCGCGTTGGCTCAGCGCAGCCTGCGCTACTTCCTCGCCTGCAGTGCAGGAATCACCCTGGTGCTGGTGCCGATGGTGCTGATCAGCGAGCACGGCCGCCGCCAGATGGTGCAGGCGCAGCTGGAGGGGTTACTGCAGGCCGGCAGCAATCAGGTGAATTTCATGCTCCTGGAAGCGACTGCCAACATAGGGGTGATTCTCACCGTACCGAGCTTCCGCACGCTCACCAGCGCGGCGAATCCGTCACCGGCTGCCCGCGCCACGATGGCAGCGGTGTTTCGGTCGCAGATCAGGGAATACCCGCGCTTTGCGGCCCTCGGGGTGGTGAACCAGGCCGGTGAACCGCTGGTGATGGTGCAGCGGAAACCAGGTCCTTCACCAACGGTGGGCCTGGCGGGCGCCCTGGCGGAGGCGCGGCAGATGGGGCCCAGCCAGATCTAGGGAAACTCTGGACAAACGGGGTTTGAGCGGAGGCAGCAAGCAGCAAAGAGTGCCTTTGACCGTAAATTGCTTCTGAGACCGTTTTCTGAGGACTTTTTCTCTCTTGGTCAGCCACTCAGGGCTG
>JBILNZ010000004.1:0-134267 GCA_044374745.1 Prochlorococcaceae cyanobacterium
GTGGCTCTGACCGCCCCCGCCATTGGCTGAGGCCAACAACCTCTGCTGAGGCCAACCAGCCAGGCTGATGCTTGGTTGATCAACGGAATCCCAAAGCCCTCGCCTCACGGCGGGGGCTTTTTGTTGTCGTCATCTCTGCGCCCAATCTGTCATTGCGGCGTTCCTGATTGCTTGGTGCGATTTGGACAGAGATGGAGTGATGGCATGGGCTGGGTGATTTACGGATCCGCCAGGGTGGTGTATATTTCCTTTTGTAAAGCGCTTCTCAGGCATGGGTGAATTTCTAAATCCAACGGCCTCAGAGTTTCCCCTCCAGCTGCTGTTCGGCATCGCTTGCATCGTCGCCCTCGCGGTTTACGCGCTCCTCCAGCCTGGAGAGGGCAGTGATGATGACGATCACGGTTCCGGTGGTGGTGGCTTGATGCAACCCGTGGCCATGGGGGCCAGCTGACCTGGGATGTCTGGGGTCCTTCGACTGATCAGGATCAAAAGCTTGATTCGGGTGCAGGCAGGGAAGCACAGAGCGCTTCAACCTCTTGCCGGTCTTCCCGTTAGCCGCGTATGCCCAGGCCGGTTCGTTTGAATTGCCCAGCGAGCCTTGGCCTGGGCGCCTACTCTTCGAATGAGGTGCTTGGGTTGGCTGTTCTCCATTGCAAAGATCTCTCAGCGTGCAGGATCCCTTCCTGTTTCACCCCTCCCTGTTGTTGAATTAGGATTTCTGTCCAGCCCATCCGAGTGATTGATGGCGCGATTATTGCTGAGTAGAGTTGTTTGTTTTTAACGTTGGCGTCTAGTCGTCGCCAATCTTCTTTTGCTTTGTATGTGGCGCCCCGATTGCAATGGCATTTCACGGGGATGGGGCATAGCTGATCAGCCCTGGTTCGTGAGGGCAAGCCAGAGCTTTACTCGTCAATGGGATGGGGGGAGACGACCCCGTCAATCCCCATGTGCGCTTTCGGCAGGGGAACGTTGCTTAATTCACCGATTCCACCGTGCCGCCAGGCCTCAGCAAAGCCTGAGCCTTCTGGCCGCTTTTCTCAATGAGGTTCTGGCAGCGAAATGCGTTGAAAAGCCGGTGACTGGATTTGAACCTGCGACCTACTGATTACGAATCAGTTGCTCTACCGCTGAGCTACACCGGCATCCAGATCAAATTAGCATTCGGCATTCCGCTGACATTGCGTCCCATGGGATCCAATCTCCCAAGCTCAAGCCAGTTGGATCCAGCCGTCCAGGCCCGTCTGCTCCGGGAGCTGAGGACGCCTTGGCGCGGTCTGCGCCGGGCCCTTTGGCTGGCATTGGCGGCCTCCGGCGGTGTGGGTCTGGCGACCATGGCCATGAGGCTGGCTTCTGGTCAGGAGGTGGGCTCAGTCGATCTCTTGATCCAGGTCGCTGCCTTGGTCCTCTTCGCAGGGCTGCTCTGGTTCGACCGTGACCGCAGCAGCGGCAGTGGAGGTGGCGGCGATGCCCTCAGCTGAAACTGCTGAGGGCTCCGACCCTTGGGGAGCGATGTCAGAGAAGGCCCTGGCTGGGGTGGTCTGCGGCTGAATCTCAAGGGCTGGCAGCAACAGCAGGGGGAGCCCCAGGCTGAGCAGCTTCGGAGTTGCGCTCCCATCACCGATGGTGGTCACGGCCTGCTCCACTTGTTGGGGCGAACTGCTCAGTAACCAAAGGGCCTGGCCCAGTTGTTGCCATTGCCAGAGGAGCAGAGCCAGCAGGGGAGTGGCCAGCATCAGCGTCACCAGCCGGCTGGCGCCATCCAGGGGCGCAAAAGGGGGAGCCAGGGCTGCCCGGCTGTCCAAGACCCACAGGACTGCCAGCAGCAGGGCACTACCGAAGGGCAGCAGAATTCGGGGTACCCAGCCCTGCTGCAGGCCATTGAGGTGCCGCAGGAGGTGGGTGCGTCCTTTGGCGGGCACTTGCACCACCAGCAGGGAGGCACAGTCGGCCGGTCGTCGCCAGAGCAGCAGGCTGGGGACAAGTACTCCTAGGCCCCATGCCAGGGCTCTCTCCAGGCCAGGCAGGGGGCCGGGATCGGCCCCCGCCAACACCAACAGCAGCAGCACAAGCTCCAAGGGGATGGCCCCAAGGGCCACAAGCTGAAGCCAGAGCAAGGGCTCGCTGCGGGGATTCACGGCCAAGGGCCTCCTGGTGGCTGCAGGTGGTGGATCAGGTGCTGAGGGTGCGGCGCTGGGTGACCAGTTTGTACGCCTCGATGCGATCGCCTTCCTGCCAGCTGCTGAAGCGGTCGCAGGCCACGCCACATTCAAAGCCAGTGGCCACTTCCTTGACGTCGTCCTTGTTGCGGCGCAGGGAGTCGAGGTCCCCTTCGAAGACCTTCTCCTTGCCGCGCCACACCCGCGCCTTGCAGTTGCGCTGCAGCTTGCCGGTGGTGACGTAGCAGCCGGCCACGGCGCTCTTGCCGATCGTGAATACGGCCCGCACCTCGGCTTCGCCGAGGGGCTCCTCCACCAGCTCCGGCTCCAGCAGGCCCTCCATGGCCAGTTGGATGTCCTCCAGGAGCTTGTAGATCACGTCGTAGTCGCGCACATCCACGCCGGTGGCATCCGCCGCCCGTTTGGCACCTGGGGCCATCGAGGTGTTGAAGCCCACGATCACCGCCCCAGAAGCGGCCGCCAGGTCCACGTCAGTTTCGGTGATCTCGCCCGGTGCGGAGAGCAGCACCCGCACCTGCACTTCGCCCTGGGGCAGCTGTTCGAGCGAGCCAAGGATGGCCTCCACCGAACCCTGCACATCGGCCTTGAGGATGAGGTTGAGCTCCTTGAGCTCGCCCTCGCTGGCCTGGCCGGACATCGAGGCCAGCGACACCCGCCGCGAGGCCATCTGCTGGGCCAGGCGGGTGGCTCGGGCCTCGCTGGCCCGGTCTCCCACCACGGCGCGGGCTGCCTTCTCGTCCGGGTAAACCTCGAACTCGTCGCCCGCCGTGGGTACTTCGCTGAAGCCCAGGGCCTCAACGGCGTAGGAGGGGCCAGCCGCTTTAACGCGCTTGCCGGTGTCGTCCACCATGGCCCGCACCTTGCCGAGAACGGGCCCGGCCGCCACCACATCGCCAGTGCGCAGGGTGCCGTTTTGGATCAGGAGGGTGGCCACCGGACCCTTGGCCTTATCGAGGTGTGCCTCGATCACGGTGCCCTTGGCCATGCGGTCGGGGTTGGCCTGCAGGTCCTCCACCTCGGACACCAGCAGGATCATCTCCAGCAGCTTGTCGATGTTCTCGCCCTTGATGGCGCTCACCGGCACCATCACCGTGCTGCCGCCCCAGTCCTCGGCCACCAGCTCCTGAGCGGAGAGTTCCTGTTTCACGCGGTCGGGTGAGGCCCCTTCCTTGTCGATCTTGTTGATGGCCACCACGATCGGCACCTTGGCGGCACGGGCATGGCTGATCGCCTCCAGGGTTTGGGGACGAACGCCGTCGTCGGCGGCTACCACCAACACGGCGATGTCGGTCACCTTGGTTCCCCGGGCCCGCATGGCGGTGAAGGCCTCGTGGCCAGGGGTATCCAGGAAGGTGAGCTTGCGGGCTTCGCCGGCCTGGTCGATCTCCACCTGGTAGGCACCGATGTGCTGGGTGATCCCGCCGGCCTCGCCAGCGGCCACCCGGGTCTTGCGGATGGCGTCCAGCAGGCTGGTTTTGCCGTGGTCGACGTGGCCCATCACCGTGACAACGGGCGGGCGGCGGATCAGGTGGGCGAGGTCGCTGGCCTCGATCATCTCCACCGTCTTGGCGGCGGCTTCCTCCACGTCGTCTTCGAGCACGGGCACACCGAACTCTTCGGCCACCGCCTCGATCGTGGAGAGATCGAGGCTCTGGGTCACGGTGGCGATGATCCCCTTGAAGAATAGGCTCTTGATGATCTCGGAGCTCTCCACCCCGAGCTTCTCGGCCAGGTCTTGCACCGTGAGATTGCCTTCCGGCACGATCAGCATCTCCGGCCGTTGCTGCTTGGCCTCCCGGGCAGCGCGCAGTTCCATGGCCCGGCGGCGCTGGCGCTGACGGGTGGTTTCCTTCTTGCGCTTGCGCACGGCCACGGTGGGTTTGGCCGCGGGGCTGGCCGCGCGTCGGGGCTTGGCGGGGCGGGCCAGGCTGGCCTGCAGCACCACCGCCTCCTGTTCGCCGGCATAGCCACCGGTTTCAGCGGTGAGGGCATCATCGTTTTCGCCGATGATGTGCACCTTGGGCCGCTGCTTCTGTGGCGAGCGGCTGCGCAGGGCTTCCAGCTTGGCGCTGTCATCCCAGTCGGGACGGCGCGGCCGGCCAGCCGGACCAGGCGTGCTGGCACGGAAACCCGGCCGCCGCGGCGCCGACGGCGGTGTGGCTGTGGGCCGCACCACATCGGTGCTGGCGGGTGCGGCGGGTGCGGTCTCGCTGCGCTCCCCAGGCCGCCGCGGCGGCGGGGCCGGGGTACGGCCAGAGGGCTTCTGCAGTTGCATCAGCTGGCCGGGGGCCACTGGCTTGCGCATCCCAGTGGGCATGCCAGGGCGGCTGGGCGGTGCCGGCCGGTTGCCGCCATTGCCCGCAGGGCCGCTGCTGCTGTCCCGACGGATGGGCTTGCCCACCAGCTCCAGGGGCGTGGGATTGGGCCGACCGGTCTGGCTCGGGCGGGTGGGGGCTGGGGTGCCGGAGCGCTGGGGACCGGTGGGTCGCTGGCTCAGGGCGGGGCGACTGGTGGGTGGGGCCGGCCTGCTGCCACCGCCGGCCTGGCCACTCACGGGCTTGGCCACCAGCTGGGGGCGGCCGCCAGGGCGGCTCGGTTGCTCCGGCTTGCGACTGGGAGCCGGTGCCGCGGGTCGGGCCGGCTTGGAAGCGATCACCACGGGCGGCTTGCTTCCGCCGGCGGGGCGGGGCTGGGGGGCACTCGGGCGAGCCGGGGCTGGGGCTGGTGGCCGGGTGGGTGCTGGCCGGGCCGAAATGGCCGGGCTCGCGGGCTTGCTGGCTGCAGGCGCCGGCGGACGGGCGGGGGCGGCAGCTGGACTGGGCGCAGTGGGGCGGGCCGGTGCAGGGGCCGATGCTGCCGGTTTGGCGGGGGGCGCCGACACCACTGCCGGCTTGGCCGGTGGGGCCACGGGTGTCGGTTTGGCCACCGTCGGCGGCTTGACCGGCAGGGCTGCCGCAGGCCGGGCAGGAGGTGCGGGCTTGGCCGGCGGTGCTGGCTGGGCACTGGCCATGGGCCTGGGCGTGACCGGCTTGGCGGGAGCTGCAGCAGCCGGAGGGGTTGCCGATGGCCCCGGGGTAGGTGGTGCCTTCTTCACGGTGAGGATGGCTTTGGCTGGCCCAGCGGCAGGGGCTGCGGAGCCGTTGCCGCCCTTCTCGAGCAGCTTTCGGATCCGCGCTGCCTCATCGTCGCTGATCGAGCTGCTGTGGCTTTTGGCGGCCACCCCCAGCTGCTCAGCGGCATCGAGCACGTCCTTGTTCTCCAGGCCCAGGTCCCGGGACAGCTCATAAATTCTGACTTTGCCGCTGCTGGTCATTCAGGTCTCCAATGGTCGGGGCCTCTGGACCGCCAGGCGGTACCAGGGCACACCAGGCCGCCGGCGCGATGCGGCCAAAAGCCATCTTGCCTCAGGGGGGTGTGGGACGTTGGGCTTCGTTGCTCAAGCGCTGCATCAAGGTCTCCAGCAGGCTCTCATCCACAGGGCAGCGCAGGGCCCGTTGCAGGCGCCGCCGCCGTCGGGTTTCCTCCAGGCAGCTCAGCTGGGGACAGACGTAGGCGGAGCGGCCCATGCCCTGGTCGAGCACGACGCCGCCTCCGGCCTGGCGCACCACGCGCCACAGACCCCGCCGGTCCTGAAGGGTGCGGCAGGCCACGCAGCGCCGCAGCACAGGCCTGCCGTCCCTCGCCATCAGGCTTCCTCATCCATGGGGGCTTCGTCCAAGGGGGCCTGGTTGTCGCTCACCTCGGCTTCCGCCAGCTCAGCTTCCGCATCGGCATCCTCGCTTTCGCCGTACTCCTCCTCGTCCTCCGGCAGGGGGTAGAGCTCCCGCAGGCGAGCATCCTCCTCGGCACGGGCGGCCTGTTCAGCGGCGAGGCGCGCCTCCGCCTCGGCCTGGAGCTGCTCCTCTTCCTGGCGGCGGGCGATCAGTTCGGACACCACGGCGTCCTCAGCCCCCTGGTCGTACTCGTTGGCGTTCTTGATGTCGATCTTCCAGCCGGTGAGACGCGCCGCCAGGCGCACATTTTGGCCCTCGCGGCCAATGGCCAGGCTGAGCTGATCCGGGGGCACCAGCACGTGGGCGTGTTGACCCTCCGGATCCACCAGGCGCACCATCTCCACCTTGGCGGGGCTCAGAGAGTTGGCGATGTACTGACCCGGATCCTGTGACCAGCGAATCACGTCGATCTTCTCGCCGCGCAGCTCGTTCACCACCTGCTGGATGCGGGAGCCGCGGGCGCCGATGCAGGCCCCCACGGGGTCCACCTCGCGCTCCACCGAGTCCACGGCCACCTTGGTGCGCGGGCCCACTGAGCGGCTGGGGGGATTGGCCTCGCGGGCCACCGCCACGATCCGCACCGAGCCCTCCTGGATTTCTGGCACCTCGTTTTCGAACAGGTACACCACCAGGCCGGCGTTGGCCCGGCTCACAAACAGCTGGGGCCCGCGGCGGGGCACCTCGCTCACCTCCTTGAGGAACACCTTGAAGGTGGCGTTGGCCCGGTAGTTGTCGTTGGGGAGCTGGTCGCGGCGGGGCAGTTCGGCCTCCACCTCGGGCCTGCCCAGGCCGCTGCTCACGGCCATGATCACGCTCTGGCGCTCAAAACGAATCACCCGGGCGGTGAGCACCGGGTCCTCCAGATCGGCAAATTCCTCCTGGATCATGCGGCGCTGCTGGTCGCGCAATTTCTGGGCCAGCACCTGCTTGGTGGTGGAGGCAGCCATCCGACCGAAATCGTCCTTCTCCGGCGTGACGTCCAGAACTACCGTGTCGCCGGCCTGGGCGTCCTCGGCCACCTGCATCACCTCGGCCAGGGCGATCTGGTGGTCGTCGCTCTCGACTTGTTCCACGATGATCTTGGAGGCCAACACCCGGTAGCCCTCTTCCTCGAGGTCGAGCTGCACGTCGAAGTTGGAGAAGTAATCCTCCTCGAAGGGATCTTCACTGATCCCCAGGTAGAGGGTGCGGCGGTAGCGCTCGTAGCCCTTGAGCAGGGCTTCGCGCAGGGCGGCCTCCACCACGGCGGGGGGGAGCTTCTTCTCTTCGCTGATGTCCTCGATGAGGTTGTTGAGCCCGGGGAGCAGGACCAGAGCCATGGGTCTTCGGTTTTGGGAGTGATTCGGTTGTCGGGGGTGAGCGGCGCTCGCCTCAATCGGTGTCGCTGGCCGTCACCAGGCGCACCTGGATCACAGCCTCGCGAGGGATCCGCTTGATGCGGCCGCGGATGTTGAGCTGGAGCTCGGCGTCGTTGCGCTCAAGCAGCTGCCCCTCACAGCGGGCCTCGCTGCCCCTGGAGTCACGATGGAGCACGGCCACCGGAAATCCGCGAAAGCTGCGGAAGTCGCGGTCGTCGTGCAGCTCCTCGCTCACTCCGGGGCTGCTCACTTCCAGAACATAGGGCGTCTCGCCCAGCAGCCCCGCCGCCTCGATCGCGTCGCCGATGGGGGTGCTCAGGCCCGCACACTCGTCCAGGCTGATGTCCTGGCCGTCGCGGCGCTGCACCAGCACCTGCAGAGTGAGGGGGATGCGGTGGGTGAGCAGTTGAACCCCGCGCAGCTCAAAGGGGGTGTGGGCCAGCGCGGCCTGGGCGAGCTGTTCCAGCTCGGGGATCAGCGGATGGGCCAAGGCAATGCCTGGATCTGGTCCTCAACCTACGAATCGGTCCCATCGCTGGCCGATCCGCTAGCCGGCATGCCCAGGGCGGGACCCAGGTCCACCGCCGGGGGCTCGGCGTAGTAGTCGTTCGGCCCGACGGTGCCGCGCAGGTTGGTGTCCTGGTTGAGGCACTGAGCCCTCTGCTCCTCGCTCTTGAGGTACTGGCACACCCGTGCCCAGAGCTTGGCCCGGGTGCCCGGCCCGCCCTGGCTGAAATGCACCAGGTCTCCGCCACCCACCATGCCCTGGATCTCCACCTGACAGAGGCTGCAGCGCTGGCGGCTGCCGGGGGGAATTGCTGCCATCGTGCGCATCAGGAGCAGAACCAGCAACTTAGGCCGATGCGACTGCTGCAGCTCAGCGATCCCCATCTTTTGGCGGATTCGGCGGGCCTCTATCGCCAGCGCCAACCCTGGATGCGGCTGCGGCAGGTGCTGCGCCAGATCCAGGCCACGGAGCCCCTCCCCGACCTGCTCCTGATCAGCGGTGATCTCTGCCAGGACGAGACCTGGGCCGGCTATGCCCAGCTGCGGCAGCTGCTGGAGCCCTGGCCCACGCCCGTGGCCCTGCTGCCCGGCAACCACGATCACCCCCAGCTGCTTCGCGCTGCCCTGGGGCGGCACGCGTTTCTGGCTCCGTCCCTGCTGCCTTGCGGGAACGGCTGGCTGCTGCTGCTGGACAGCCATCGGCCCGGTTGTACGGCGGGCTGGTTGGGAGCGCCCCAGCTGGCCTGGTTGGAGCGCCAGCTCCACCAGCTCCGCCTGCAGGCCAAACCGCGGCCGCTGCTGGTGGCTGTGCACCATCCACCCGTCCCGATTGGCGACGCCGGCATGGATGCCATCGGCCTGCAGGATGCAGAGCTGCTGCTGGCCCAACTGCGCCGCGCGCCGGGCCTGCAGGCGGTGCTGTTCGGCCATGTGCACCAGTATTGGCAGGGGGGGCTGCCCGGTCGCGAGCAGGTGCTGCTGCTGGGGTGCCCCTCCACGCTCTGCGGGTTCGGGCCGGTGCAGCCCTGTCCGCTGGGCAGGGCTGATGATCCGGGTGGCCTCTGGCTGGAGGCCACAGCCGACGCGCCCCTGCGCCACCAGCTGCTGCGCTGGGCGGCGCTCCCGCAGCAGGCTGCCTAGCTTCGGGTGGAACCGCTGGATTCAGCCGTGCCCCTTGCGCCCCTGCGGAGTCTGGGCCGCCTGCGTCGCCTTACCGCCCATCTGCTGCTGGTGGCCTGCCTGCTGCTGGCCCAGCCGCTGGCACTGCGGGCCGAGCCCGGCCCCCTGGTGCCGGCGCCCCACAGTTTCGTGGCCGAGGCGGCCCGCCAGGTGGCCCCGGCCGTGGTGCGCATCGACATCGAGCGCAGCGTGGCCCGCCAGCCCTTCGATCCCGCCATGCTCGATCCGCTGCTGCGGGATCTGTTCGGCGATCCGGCCGGCAGCAGGAAGGAGCGCGGCCAGGGTTCGGGCGTGGTGATTGATGCCGCCCGCGGCCTGGTGCTCACCAATGCCCATGTGGTCGACCAGGTGGACAGCGTCGAGGTGACCCTGGCCGATGGTCGCCAGCTGGACGGCGAGGTGGTGGGAGCTGACGCGGTGACCGACCTGGCCGTGGTGCGCCTGCGCGGCGTTCGCGATCTTCAGGCCGCCCCCCTGGGCGACTCGGAAGCCCTTGAGGTGGGCGACTGGGCGATCGCACTGGGCAGTCCCTATGGCCTGGAGCGCACCGTCACCCTGGGCATCGTGAGCAGCCTGCACCGCGACATCAACAGCCTGGGCTTCTCGGATAAGCGACTTGACCTCATTCAGACCGACGCCGCCATCAACCCCGGCAACTCCGGTGGTCCCCTGATCGACGCCGCCGGCCAGGTGATCGGCATCAACACCCTGGTGCGCTCCGGCCCCGGGGCCGGCCTGGGCTTTGCCATTCCGATCAACCTCGCCAAGCGGGTGGCCGACCAGCTGGCGGATGGAGGTCAGGTGGTGCATCCCTACCTGGGGTTGCAGCTGGTGCCGCTCACCGCCCGCCGTGCTCGCGAGAACAACAGCGATCCCGATGCCCTCCTGCAGCTGCCTGAGCGTGATGGCGCCCTCGTGCAGAGGGTGCTGGAGGACAGCCCCGCCGAGGAGGCCGGCCTGCGTCGGGGCGACCTGGTGGTGGCGGCCGGCGAGCGGCCGATCCGCGATCCCGCCTCTCTGCTGCAGTTGGTGGAGCGCTCCGAGGTGGGCCAGCCCCTGGCGCTCACCCTGGTCCGCGGCCAGCGGGAGCTCAAGGTTTCCATCCGGCCGGCGGCCCTGCCCGCTGCAGGCTGAAACCATCAGGGCCCAGCGCTGCTACGGTCCCAGCGCGAAAGAGCTCAGGCCATGGCGGATCTGCAGGATCAGATGAAGCAGGCGGTGGCGGCCGCGGCCACCGAGCAGATCCGCAGCGGCATGGTGGTGGGCCTGGGCTCCGGTTCCACCGCGGCCCTGATGATCCAGGCCCTGGGCGCCAAGCTGCGCAGCGGTGAGCTCACCAACATCGTGGGCGTCACCACCTCCTTTCAGGGGGAGGTGCTCGCTGCCGAGCTGGGCATCCCCCTGCAGAGCCTCAATGCCGTGGACCGGATCGATCTGGCCATTGACGGCGCCGACGAAGTGGACCCGGCCTTCCAGCTGATCAAGGGCGGTGGGGCCTGCCACGTGCAGGAGAAGCTGGTGGCGGTGCGGGCGGAGCGCTTCGTGGTGGTGGTGGACTCCACCAAGCTGGTGGAGACCCTCAACCTGGGCTTCCTGCTGCCGGTGGAGGTGCTCCCCGGCGCCTGGCGCCAGGTGCAGGGGCAGCTGCGGGAGATGGGTGGCGACGCCCAGCTGCGCATGGCGGTGAAGAAGGCCGGCCCGGTGGTCACCGACCAGGGCAACCTGGTGCTGGATGTGAAATTCGTCGGCGGCATCGGCGATCCCGAGAGCCTCGAGAAGCAGATCAACAACCTGCCCGGCGTGTTGGAAAATGGGTTGTTCGTCAACCTGGCCGACCAGGTGCTGGTGGGAGACATCCGCGATGGTGTGGCCGGCGTGCAGGATCTGCAGAAGCGCTGATTCACCTGAGCTGTGGCCATGAGGGCCCTCAGCTCGGAGCTGCTCTCCCTGATCGCCAGTACGGCCAGAGATTTCATCGCCGAGCCGAGCAGCGCCCTCGACGCCAACATCAACAGCACCCTTGCGTCGATCGGCCGTCTGTTTGACGCCGATCGTGCTTATTTGTTCGAACTCTCTGAGAATCAGAGCCTGGTGCGCAACACCCACGAGTGGTGTGCGCCCGGGGTGGAGCCTCAGATTGAGCATCTCCAGAACCTGCCCGCCGATCTCTTCCCGTGGTGGATGCAGGAGTTGCGGGCGGGCCGGGCCATCCATCTCTCGAGCCTCGACGACCTCCCTGCGCAGGGCGAAGGCATGCGCGAGATGCTCCAGGCCCAGGGCATTCACTCCCTGCTGGTGCTGCCGTTGGTGCGCCGCGGCCAGCTCGAAGGCTTCGCCGGCTTCGACCACGTGCGCGGCAGCCGCCGCTGGAGTGAGGAGGAGGTGGCGGTGCTGCGCATCGTGGTGAGCAGCTTTGCCCAGGGGTTTGAGCGACGGCAGATCGATCAGCGTCTCGAGCAGATGGCCTACGAGGATCCGCTCACGGGTCTGGCTAACCGAGCCCTCCTGGGACGGCGACTGGAGGAAGCTCTAGCGACTGCCCAGCGCAGCGGCAGGCTGCTGGCCGTGGGCTATCTGGATCTCGATGCCTTCAAGCAGGTCAACGACAGCTACGGCCATGCGGTCGGTGATGAGCTGTTGGTGTTGATCGCCGGGCGCCTGCGCGAGAGCATGCTCCCCGGCGAGACCGTGGCCCGGCTGGGCGGTGATGAATTCGTGGTGGTGCTCCCTGAGTTGGCAAGTCAGGAGAGGCTGATCGAGCGGGCCGAGGCTCTTCTGGCTCTGATCGCCGAGCCCTGCACTGTGGGCGAGGGCCATGGCGTGACCGTGAGCACGAGCCTGGGCCTGCGCCTTGTACCCCCGGGTGACGCCGATCCGGACCTGTTGCTGCGCCAGGCCGATCAGGCCATGTATGCGGCGAAACGCGCCGGTCGCAGTCGCATTCACCTCTTTGATCCCCGTTTCGAGCAGCGCGAGCAGGAGCGCCATGCCCAGATCCGTGCGGTTTCTTCCGCCATCACGGCGGGAGAGCTGTGCCTGTTCGTGCAGCCGATCGTCGACCTCTCCAGTGGCAGGGTGTGCTCGCTGGAGGCGCTCGTGCGCTGGGCATCGCCCGAGCGTGGGCTGCTGCTGCCCGACGCCTGGCTGCCCCTGATCGAGGACGATTCCGCGATCCTCGCCCTCGGAGACTGGGTGATGGAGCGGGCTTTCCACTGGGGTGGGCAGTGGCTGAGGGCCGGCCTTTGTGAAGGGATCAGCGTGAATGTCTCCGCCCGTGAACTGCTCGATCCCGGCTTCAGCGCGCGACTCTGCGCACGGCTGCGCAGCCATCCCCAGCTGCCGGTGGGGGGCCTGCGACTGGAAGTGCTGGAGTCGACGGCTCTGCGTGACCTTGACCAGGTGAAGGCAACGATGCGGGCCTGCTCGGAAGCGGGGGTTAGCTTCGCCCTCGATGATTTCGGCACCGGTTACTCGTCGCTGTCCTATCTGCGCCAGCTGCCGGTGTCGGCCATCAAGATTGATCGCTCCTTTGTGGTGCAGATGGTGGCCGAGCAGAGCGATGCGATGATCGTGCGCGCCGTGATTGATCTGGCCCATGCCTTCGGGCTTCGCTGCGTCGCTGAGGGCGTAGAGACCCAGGCCCACCTCCAGATGCTCCGGGAGATGGGATGTGAATTCGGCCAGGGCTTCGGTATCGCCAGGCCGATGCCCGCTGAGGAATTCCCGTTCTGGCTGAGCCGCTACTCAGGAGTTGAGGGCTGCTAACGCGTTCATCCCTGCAGCCGTAGGCGCACCGATTCGGCGTGGCTGTGCAGCCCCTCGCTCTCGGCCAGGGTGACCACCGCCGGTCCGGTGGCCTCCAGGGCCGCCCGGTTGAAGCGGATCAAGGAGGTGTGGCGCAGGAATGTTTCAACGCTCAGGGCTCCGGCGAAGCGGGCCGTGCCGCTGGTGGGCAGGGTGTGGTTGGGGCCGGCCAGGTAGTCGCCCACGGCCTCCGGGGTGAAGGGGCCCATGAAAATGGCGCCGGCGTGCTGAATGCGTTCCGCCAGAGGCTCGGGATCCTCCACCAGCAGCTCCAGGTGTTCGGGGGCGAAGCAGTCGCTGAGCTCGGCCGCCGTCTCCAGGGTGTCGCAGAGCACGATCAGCCCCCAGTCGCGGATGGCGGCGCGGGTGATCTCCGCCCGGGGGTGGCCGGCCAGCTGCTGCTCCAGGGCCTGGGGCACGGCGGCAGCCAGGTCGGGGCTGGTGGTGAGCAGGATCGCCGCCGCCAGGGGGTCGTGTTCGGCCTGGGCCAGCAGGTCGGCGGCCACCTGCTCGGCCTGGGCCGTGTGGTCGGCGATCACCAGCACCTCACTGGGCCCGGCTAGGGAGTCGATTCCTACCCGGCCGTAGACCGCCTTCTTGGCCAGGGTCACGTAGAGGTTGCCAGGCCCGCTGATCACATCCACCCGGGGGATGCTCTCGGTGCCATAGGCCAGGGCCGCCACCGCCTGGGCGCCCCCGACCCGATAGATCTCGTCCACCCCGGCGAGGTGGGCGGCGGTCAGCACGGTGGGGTTGGGCGCGCCCTGGGGCCCCGGTGGGGTGACCATCACCAGCCGCTCCACCCCGGCCACCTGGGCTGGTACCGCATTCATCAGCACGGTGCTGGGGTAGGCGGCCCGGCCGCCAGGCACATACAGACCAGCCCGCTGCACAGGTCGCCAGCGGCGCCCCAGCTGTTCGCCGTGGGGGCCCTCCACTTGCAGGTCGGCGGGCAGCTGGCGCTGGTGAAAGGCCAGGATCCGCTCGTGGGCCAGCTCCAGGGCCTGGCGCAGTGCGCGGTCGCAGGCCTGCCAGGCCGCTTCCAGCTCGGCCGCCGGGATGCGCAGGGGATCGGGCCGCACGCCATCGAAGCGCTCACTGAGCTCCAGCAGGGCCCGGTCGCCCTCACGGCGCACCTGCTCCACGATCGCCTCCACCCGTGCCGTGGCTTCGGCCATCTGGGAGCCGCTGGTGCGCTCGGCAATGGCCGCCAGGCGGTCCGCGGCGGCGTGGCGGTCGCGCAGGCAGGAGATGCTGGCGAGCGAGGCAACCACGGCGGGCAGGGATCAGGGCCCATGCACGCTAGAAGGCGACTGGTGACGTCAAGGCGGTACGATCGTCGTTTGCCGATTCAGCGTCCGTCCGCCTGTGGCCAATAACAAATCGTCGAAGAAGCGCATCGAGGTTGCCGAGCGCAATCGCCTGCGGAACCGCACCTACAAGTCCGCCCTGCGCACCCTGATGAAGCGCTGCTTCGCGGCCTGCAGCAGCTATGGCGCCCAGCCCGGTGATGAGGCCAAGCAGGTGGTGCAGACCAGCATGAACGCCGCTTTCAGCAAGATCGACAAGGCTGTGAAGGTGGGTGCCCTGCACCGCAACACCGGTGCCCACCAGAAGGCCCGCCTGAGTGCAGCCGTCAAGCAGGCCATTGAGCCAGCTGCTCAGGCCTGAGCAGCTGGTCGGCACCGCGGAGGGTTGCCTGTCTGAATCCACCTGCTCTGTTGTCTGAAACCAACAGGTTCCTCCTGTGCAGCTGAGTCCAGACCGATCGCCCTTGCCATGACGTCCGCCCCAGCTCCTGGCCCCACAAACCCGGGAGCAGCCATGGCCTCCGCCACCGTCTCGGCCATGGCTTCCGCGGTTTGTAACGACCAGACCTCAGCCGCCTCCAGCGGCACGAACCCGGCCCAAGACACGCCGCTGGTTGACTCCCATTGTCACCTCGTATTCCGCAACTTCGACGCGGATCTCGATGCAGTGGCCCAGCGCTGGCGGGACGTCGGCGTGAGAGCCCTGGTCCATGCTTGTGTCGAGCCCGCAGAGATCCCAGCGATTCGGGAGCTGGCTGATCGGTTCCCGGAGCTTCGTTATTCGGTGGGCGTCCATCCCCTGGATACCCAGCACTGGGCTGCCGATACCCCGCAGGTGCTGCGGCAGGCAGCCCAGGCCGATCCCCGGGTGGTGGCGATCGGCGAACTCGGCCTGGATCTCTTCCGCGACCGGAACCTTGATGAGCAGTTGGCCGTGCTTCGGCCCCAGTTGGATCTGGCCAGCGAGCTGGATTTGCCTGTGATCATCCATTGCCGGGATGCGGCCGAGCCGATGTTGGCCGAACTCCGTGAGCGTGCCCAGCGGGGCCTCTGCCCCCAAGGCGTGATGCACTGCTGGGGCGGCACGCCGAATGAGATGGCTGGCTTTTTGGAGCTCGGCCTGTTCATCAGTTTCAGCGGGGTGGTCACCTTCCCCAAGGCGGAAGACACCCATGCCTGTGCCCGTCAGGTTCCTGCCGACCGCTACCTGGTGGAGACCGACTCCCCCTTCCTGGCTCCCGTGCCCCGAAGGGGCAAGCGCAATGAGCCCTCCTGTGTGGCTGCCGTGGCGGCCAAGGTTGCGGAGCTGCGCGGCGAAAGCCTGGAGCAGGTGTGCCGCACCAGCACGGCCAACGCGGCGCGGTTGTTCCGCCTGCCACTTCACACTGTATGATGATTAATTGGCCTGGAAGCGGATCAGCTCCTTGTTGTCGACGCCTGCAGCCCTGAAGCGAGTTCGTTAGGCACGCCCGTGCGGCCAGCCGTTCCTCCTGAGGGGAGCGGCTGTTCGCGTGGGCCGTCGGCCAGAGCGACACACCGCCTCAGTTCGTTGCCAGGCCGGCTGGCCAGTCATCTCCTACCCGTTCCTGCAGGTTCACCGCATGAGCAGCGCGATCCAGGTCGCCAAGACCGCCACTTACCTGCCCGATCTGGTGGAGGTACAGCGGGCGAGCTTCAAATGGTTCCTGGAGAAGGGGCTGATCGAGGAGCTGGAGAGCTTCTCGCCGATCACCGACTACACCGGCAAGCTGGAGCTGCACTTCGTCGGCGATGCGTACCGCCTCAAGCGGCCCCGCCACGATGTGGAAGAGGCCAAGCGCCGCGACGCGACCTTCGCCTCGCAGATGTATGTCACCTGCCGCCTGGTCAATAAGGAGACCGGCGAGATCAAGGAGCAGGAGGTGTTCATCGGCGAACTGCCGCTGATGACCGAGCGGGGCACGTTCATCATCAACGGCGCCGAGCGGGTGATCGTGAACCAGATCGTGCGTTCCCCGGGCGTCTATTTCAAGGACGAACAGGACAAGAACGGCCGCAAGACCTTCAACGCCAGTCTGATCCCCAACCGGGGGGCCTGGCTGAAGTTTGAGACCGACAAGAACGACCTGCTGCACGTGCGGGTCGACAAGACCCGCAAGATCAACGCCCACGTGTTGATGCGGGCGATCGGTCTGTCGGATAACGACGTGCTCGACAAGCTGCGGCACCCTGAGTACTACCAGAAGTCGATCGAGGCGGCCAACGACGAGGGCATCTCCTCGGAAGACCAGGCCCTGCTGGAGCTCTACAAGAAGCTGCGCCCGGGCGAGCCCCCCTCGGTGAGCGGTGGCCAGAGCCTGCTGCACAGCCGCTTCTTCGATCCCAAGCGCTACGACCTGGGCCGGGTGGGCCGCTACAAGATCAACAAGAAGCTGCGCCTCACCATCCCCGATGCGGTGCGCACCCTCACCCCCGAGGATGTGCTCAGCACCATCGATTACCTCATCAACCTGGAGCTCGATGTGGGCGGGGCCAGCCTCGACGACATCGACCATCTGGGTAACCGCCGCGTGCGCTCGGTGGGCGAGCTGCTGCAGAACCAGGTGCGGGTGGGCCTCAACCGGCTCGAGCGGATCATCAAGGAACGGATGACCGTGGGCGAGACCGAGTCGCTCACCCCGGCCCAGCTGGTGAACCCCAAACCGCTGGTGGCGGCGATCAAGGAGTTCTTCGGCTCCAGCCAGCTGAGCCAGTTCATGGACCAGACCAACCCCCTGGCCGAGCTCACCCACAAGCGCCGGATCAGTGCCCTTGGCCCTGGCGGTCTCACCCGTGAGCGCGCCGGCTTCGCCGTGCGCGATATCCACCCCTCCCACTACGGCCGCATCTGCCCGATCGAGACACCGGAAGGTCCGAATGCTGGCCTGATCGGCTCGCTCGCCACCCATGCCCGCGTGAACGAGTACGGCTTCATCGAGACGCCGTTCTGGAAGGTGGAGAACGGCATCGTGCTCAAGCAGGGTGATCCGATCTATCTCTCCGCCGACCTGGAGGATGAGTGCCGCGTCGCGCCCGGTGACGTGGCCACCGACGCCGACGGCCGCATCACCGCTGAGTTGGTGCCGGTGCGTTACCGCCAGGACTTCGAGAAGGTGCCGCCGGAGCAGGTGGATTACGTGCAGCTCTCACCGGTGCAGGTGATCTCCGTGGCGACCTCGCTGATTCCGTTCCTGGAGCATGACGACGCCAACCGCGCCCTGATGGGTTCGAACATGCAGCGCCAGGCCGTGCCGCTGCTGCGGCCCGAGCGGCCGCTGGTGGGCACCGGCCTGGAAACCCAGGTGGCGCGTGACTCCGGCATGGTGCCCGTCACCCGGGTGAACGGCACCGTCACCTTCGTGGATGCCACCGCCATCGTGATCCGCGACGACCAGGGCACTGACCACACCCACTACCTGCAGAAGTACCAGCGCTCCAACCAGGACACCTGCCTGAACCAGCGGCCGATCGTGAAGCTGGGCGACCAGGTGATCGCCGGCCAGGTGCTGGCTGATGGCTCGGCTTGCGAAGGCGGTGAGATCGCCCTCGGCCAGAACGTGCTGATCGCCTACATGCCCTGGGAGGGCTACAACTACGAGGACGCGATCCTCGTGAGTGAGCGGCTCGTCACCGACGATCTCTATACCTCGGTGCACATCGAGAAGTACGAGATCGAAGCCCGGCAGACCAAGCTTGGCCCCGAGGAGATCACCCGCGAGATCCCCAACGTGGCCGAGGAGAGCCTGGGCAACCTCGACGAGATGGGCATCATCCGCATCGGTGCGTTCGTGGAGAGCGGCGACATCCTGGTGGGCAAGGTGACCCCCAAGGGCGAATCCGACCAGCCCCCTGAGGAGAAGCTGCTGCGTGCGATCTTCGGTGAAAAGGCACGCGACGTGCGCGACAACTCCCTGCGGGTGCCGGGCACCGAGCGCGGCCGGGTGGTGGACGTGCGCATCTACACCCGCGAGCAGGGTGACGAACTGCCGCCCGGCGCCAACATGGTGGTGCGGGTGTATGTCGCCAAGCGCCTGAAGATCCAGGTGGGCGACAAGATGGCGGGCCGCCACGGCAACAAGGGCATCATCAGCCGCATCCTTCCCCGGGAGGACATGCCTTACTTGCCCGATGGCACCCCGATCGACATCGTGCTCAACCCCCTGGGTGTGCCGAGCCGGATGAACGTGGGTCAGGTGTTTGAGTGTCTGATGGGCTGGGCCTCGTCCCACCTCGACTGCCGCGTGAAGGTGGTGCCCTTCGACGAGATGCACGGCGCCGAGAAGAGCAAGCAGACGGTGCAGGCCTTCCTGGAGGAGGCGGCCAAGCAGCCCGGCAAGGACTGGGTCTACGACCCGGAGAATCCTGGCAAGATCCAGCTGATCGATGGCCGCAGCGGCGAGCCCTTCGACCAGCCGGTGACCGTGGGCTATGCCCACATCCTCAAGCTGGTGCACCTGGTGGACGACAAGATCCACGCCCGCTCCACCGGCCCCTACTCCCTGGTGACCCAGCAGCCCCTGGGCGGTAAAGCCCAGCAGGGCGGCCAGCGCCTGGGTGAGATGGAGGTGTGGGCCCTGGAGGCCTACGGCGCCGCCTACACCCTGCAGGAACTGCTCACCGTCAAATCCGACGACATGCAGGGCCGCAACGAGGCGCTCAACGCCATCGTCAAGGGCAAGCCCATCCCCAGGCCCGGCACCCCCGAGTCGTTCAAGGTGCTGATGCGCGAGCTGCAGTCGCTGGGGCTGGACATCGCCGTGTACACCGATGAAGGCGAGGAAGTGGATCTGATGCAGGACGTGAATCCCCGGCGCAGCACCCCCAGCCGACCCACCTACGAATCCCTCGGCGTCGCGGATTACGACGACGACTGATCGCTATCGCACCGCGACCGAGCGGCCTTTGGGTTATCGGTCGCCGGTTGCTGAGCTTCTCCACCCGTTACACCTTCCGCGCGTCAGCCGCCATGTCCAACAGCAACCTCCGCACCGAGAACCACTTCGACTACGTGAAGATCACGCTCGCTTCGCCCGAGCGGATCATGCAGTGGGGCCAGCGCACGCTGCCCAACGGTCAGGTGGTGGGTGAGGTCACCAAGCCCGAAACGATCAACTACCGCACGCTCAAGCCGGAGATGGACGGCCTGTTCTGCGAGAAGATCTTCGGCCCCTCCAAAGACTGGGAGTGCCACTGCGGCAAGTACAAGCGGGTGCGTCACCGCGGCATCGTGTGTGAGCGTTGCGGCGTGGAGGTCACCGAGAGCCGGGTGCGCCGCCACCGCATGGGCTTCATCAAGCTGGCTGCACCGGTGAGCCATGTGTGGTACCTGAAGGGTATCCCCAGCTATGTGGCGATCCTGCTGGACATGCCCCTGCGGGATGTGGAGCAGATCGTGTACTTCAACTGCTACGTGGTGCTCGATCCGGGCGACCACAAATCGCTCACCTACAAGCAGCTGCTCACCGAGGACGAATGGCTGGAGATCGAGGACGAGATCTACGCCGAGGATTCGGAGATCGAGAACGAGCCGGTGGTGGGCATCGGCGCCGAGGCCCTCAAGCAGCTGCTGGAAGACCTCGACCTCAACGAGACTGCCGAACAGCTGCGTGAGGAGATCGCTGCCAGCAAAGGCCAGAAGCGGGCCAAGTTGATCAAGCGCCTGCGTGTGATCGACAACTTCATCGCCACCGATGCCCGCCCTGAGTGGATGGTTCTGGATGTGATCCCGGTGATCCCGCCCGACCTGCGGCCGATGGTGCAGCTCGATGGTGGCCGCTTCGCCACCAGCGACCTGAACGATCTGTATCGCCGGGTGATCAACCGCAACAACCGCCTGGCGCGGCTCCAGGAAATCCTGGCCCCCGAGATCATCGTGCGCAACGAGAAGCGCATGCTGCAGGAGGCGGTCGACGCCCTCATCGACAACGGCCGCCGCGGACGCACCGTGGTGGGCGCCAACAACCGGGCGCTGAAGTCACTCAGCGACATCATCGAGGGCAAGCAGGGCCGCTTCCGCCAGAACCTGCTCGGCAAGCGGGTCGACTACTCCGGTCGTTCCGTGATCGTGGTGGGTCCGAAGCTGAAGATGCACCAGTGCGGCCTGCCCAAGGAGATGGCGATCGAGCTGTTCCAGCCGTTCGTGATTCATCGCCTGATCCGCCAGAACATCGTCAACAACATCAAGGCGGCCAAGAAGCTGATCCAGCGCGCCGACGATGAGGTGATGCAGGTGCTCCAGGAGGTGATCGAAGGTCACCCGATCCTGCTCAACCGGGCCCCGACGCTGCACCGCCTCGGCATCCAGGCCTTCGAACCCAAGCTGGTGGATGGCCGCGCCATCCAGCTGCACCCGCTGGTGTGCCCAGCCTTCAACGCCGACTTCGACGGCGACCAGATGGCCGTGCACGTGCCCCTGGCGATTGAGGCCCAGACCGAGGCGCGGATGCTGATGCTGGCCAGCAACAACATCCTCTCGCCCGCCACCGGCGAACCGATCATCACCCCGTCCCAGGACATGGTGCTCGGTGCCTACTACCTCACCGCCGAACAGCCCGGCAGTGACAAACCCGAGTTTGGCGATCGCGCCCACACCTTCGCCAGCCTGGAGGATGTGATTGCCGCCCACCAGGACCAGCACATCACTCTGCATGACTGGATCTGGGTGCGTTTCAACGGCGCCGTGGAATGCGACGACGAAGAGCGCGAACCCCAGAAGCAGGAAACCCTCAGCGATGGCACCCGGATCGAACAGTGGCTCTACCGCCGCGACCGCTTCGACGAGGACGGCGCCCTGATCAGCCGTTACCTGCTCACCACCGTGGGCCGCGTCGTCATCAACCACACGATCATCGACGCGGTGGCTGCCTCCTGACCCGGCAGAACGCTCCGACCTCTTCCTGAATTCCCTCCAGCGCGCAGCCATGACCGCCACCCCCACTAACCCCTCCTCCTCCCAGCTGATCGATCAGACCCCAAGCCAGAGCGGTCCGCTCAGCCGTCAGGCGCCCCCGTTCCGCAACCGGGTGATCGACAAGAAGGCCCTGCGCAATCTGGTGGCCTGGGCGTACAAGCACCACGGCACGGCTGCCACCGCGTCGATGGCTGACGAGCTCAAGGATCTGGGCTTCCGTTATGCCACCCAGGCCGCCGTGTCGATCTCGGTGGACGACCTGCGCATTCCCGGGGACAAGGCCGCCCTCCTGGAGGAGGCCGAAGAGCAGATCACAGCCACCGAGGAGCGTTACCGCCTCGGTGAGATCACCGAGGTGGAGCGTCACACCAAGGTGATCGACACCTGGACCGAGACCAACGAGCGCCTGGTGGCGGCCGTGCGCCGCAACTTCAACGACAACGATCCGTTGAACTCGGTGTGGATGATGGCCAACTCCGGCGCCCGGGGCAACATGTCCCAGGTGCGCCAGCTGGTGGGCATGCGCGGTCTGATGGCCAACCCCCAGGGGGAGATCATCGACCTGCCGATCCGCACCAACTTCCGCGAGGGCCTCACGGTCACCGAATACGTGATCTCCTCCTACGGCGCCCGCAAGGGTCTGGTGGACACCGCCCTGCGCACCGCCGACTCGGGTTACCTCACCCGCCGTCTGGTGGACGTGGCCCAGGACGTGATCGTGCGGGAGGACGACTGCGGTACAAGCCGTTGCATTCCCATCGATGCCGATGAGAAGGGCAACTTCGGCAGCAAGTTGGTGGGCCGCCTGGCCGCTGAGGCGGTGCTGGATGGCGAGGGCACCACTCTTGTGGAGCGCAATGGAGAGATCGACGCTCCCCTCAGTCGCCGGATCGAAGCGGCTGCCGTGAAGACGGTGAAGGTGCGCTCCCCGCTCACCTGCGAGGCCTCCCGCTCAGTGTGCCGCAAGTGCTACGGCTGGGCTCTTGCCCACAACGAACTCGTTGATCTGGGCGAGGCCGTGGGAATTGTGGCCGCCCAGTCGATCGGCGAGCCCGGCACCCAGCTCACCATGCGCACCTTCCACACTGGTGGTGTGTCCACGGCTGAAACCGGCGTGGTGCGCTCCCTGGTGGAGGGCACGATTGAGTTCGGAGCCAAGGCACGGGTGCGGCCCTTCCGCACCACCCACGGCGTGGATGCCCAGATCGCTGAAACCGACTTCACCCTGGCCGTGAAGCCCAGCGGCAAGGGCCGCCTGCAAAAACTGGACATCACCCCGGGTTCGATCCTGTTCGTGCATGACGGCCAGGAGATTCCCTCCGACACGATGCTGGCCCAGATCTCTTCCGGCGCTGCCGTGAAGAAGAGTGTGGAGAAGGCCACCAAGGACGTGATCTGCGACCTGGCTGGCCAGGTGCGTTACGAGGATGGCATCCAGCCCAAGGAAGTGACCGATCGCCAGGGGAACATCACCCACAAGGCCACCCGCCTGGGCCGACTGTGGGTGTTCAGTGGCGACGTCTACAACCTGCCCCCCAATGCCCTGCCGGTGGTGCCAGGCACCAAGGCGGTAACCACTGGCGAAGTGTTGGCTGAAAGCCGGCTGGTGAGTGAGTACGGCGGTGCCGTGCGCCTGCGCGAGAGCACCGGCGACTCCCGCGAGGTGCAGATCGTCACGGCCAGCCTCACCCTCAAGGACTGCAAGCTGGTTGGTGAGTCGAGCCACACTGGCGAAATCTGGCACCTGGAGGGCAAGGAGAACATCCGCTACCGCCTCAACACCGCGCCGGGCAGCAAGATCGCCAATGGCGAAGTGATCGCTGAACTGGCCGACGACCGCTTCCGCACCCAAACCGGCGGCACCGTCAAGTTCGCCCCCGGCCTGGCGATCAAGAAGGCGCGCAGTGCCAAGAATGGCTACGAGGTGAGCAAGGGTGGCACCCTGCTCTGGATCCCGCAGGAAACCCACGAAATCAACAAGGACATCTCCCTGTTGATGATCGAGGACGGCCAGTGGATCGAGGCTGGCACCGAGGTGGTGAAGGACATCTTCAGCCAAACCGCCGGCATCGTGACGGTGACCCAGAAGAACGACATCCTGCGCGAGATCATCGTTCGTTCCGGCACGCTCCACCTGGTGAGCGACAGCAAGACCATCGCCAAATTCGGCGAGGGCAAGATGGTGATGCCCGGGGAAGAGATTGCCAAGGGCCTCAAGGCGGAGGCGATGGTGTTTGTCGAGGCCGTGGATACCCCCGAGGGCGGAGCGCTGCTGCTGCGCCCGGTGGAGGAGTACGCCATTCCCGACGCTGCCCACCTGCCCGAACTCACCGCGGTGAAGCAGTCCGGTGGTCCGAGCATGGGCCTCAAGGCCACCCAGCGGCTCGCCTTCAAGGATGGCGAGCTGATCAAGAGTGTGGAGGGTGTGGAGCTGCTGCGCACCCAGCTGATCCTGGAAACCCACGACACCACCCCCCAGATGACGGTGGACGTGGAGGCCGTGGCGGACAAGCGCGCTAAGACGATCGAGCGCCTGCAGCTCACCATCCTGGAAACCCTGTTGGTGCGCCGGGACACCCTCTCGGACGCCAGCCATGGCTCCACCCACACCGACCTGCAGGTGGCCGATGGCGACACGGTGAAGCGGGGCGATGTGGTGGCCACCACCCAGATTCTCTGCAAGGAGGACGGCGTGGTGCAACTGCCCGACCCCGTGGATGGTGAGCCCGTCCGTCGCTTGATTGTTGAGCGAAAGGACGACACCCGACGCATCGAGTTGTCCGGGGCCACACCTCTTGTGGCGGTGGATCAGCGCATTGTTGATGGCGACTTGTTGGCGGAGGGGCTGCCTGCACCCTGCTGTGGCCAGGTGGAGGCCATCGAGAGCGATGCCGTGATCATCCGCTTGGGCCGCCCCTACATGGTGTCGCCCGATTCTGTGCTGCACGTTCGCGACGGTGAACTGGTGCAGCGGGGCGATGGCTTGGCTCTGCTGGTGTTTGAGCGCCAGAAAACCGGCGACATCGTGCAGGGTCTGCCACGGATTGAGGAACTGCTCGAAGCCCGCCGCCCCCGCGACTCGGCCGTGCTCTGCCGCAAGGCCGGCACGGTGGAGATCAAGCAGGGCGAGGACGATGACTCGGTCAGCGTCACGGTGATTGAGGGTGATGACGCGATCAGCGACTATCCGATCCTTCTGGGCCGGACCGTGATGGTGAGCGACAGCCAGCAGGTGCGCGCCGGTGATCTGCTCACCGATGGCCCAATCAACCCCCATGAATTGCTGGAGTGCTACTTCGAGGATCTGCGCAGCCGCAAACCCACCCTCGAGGCCGCTCAGGAGGCCATCTCCAAGCTGCAGTTCCGCATGGTGCAGGAGGTGCAGAACGTTTACAAGAGCCAGGGCGTGGCCATCGACGACAAGCACATCGAAGTGATCGTGCGCCAGATGACCAGCAAGGTGAGGATCGAAGACGCAGGGGACACCACCCTGCTGCCTGGTGAGCTGATCGAGCTGCGTCAGGTGGAACAGGTGAATGGCGCCATGGCGATTACCGGCGGTGCCCCCGCCGAGTTCACGCCGGTGCTGCTGGGCATCACCAAGGCCTCGCTGAACACCGACAGCTTCATCTCGGCGGCCTCTTTCCAGGAGACCACCCGGGTGCTCACTGAAGCTGCGATCGAGGGCAAGAGCGACTGGCTGCGGGGCCTGAAGGAGAACGTGATCATCGGTCGCCTCATCCCTGCTGGCACTGGTTTCAGCGGCTTCGAAGAGGAGCTGCGCGCCGAGGCTGGTCCCCATCCCGACATCCTCGAGGAGGATGGCGCGGGCTACAGGCGCATGCAGAACCTGCGCCCCGACTACACCGTGGAGATGCCCACCCCGGCGGCGTCCACCGCAGTGCTCGACGATCCCTCGGATGAGGATCTTGAGGCCACCCGCAGCCGCCATGGCATCGAGGCCAGTGCCAGCAACCTCGCGGCCTTCACTCGCCCCGCAGCGGAGGAGGGCCTGGAGGAGGAGCTGATCGCAGATCCCGCTGCCCTGGAAGGTCTGCAGGAGGAAGGGCTGCTCACCGACGACTGAGGCGGGGCAGGACTCGCTTGCGTCAAAATGACTTGATGACAACCAGCAACCCGCCCCTTACCGCCCTGGGGACTCCTATTCCCCAGAGGCGGTTGCCCTCCTATGGCTTCCATCGCCATACGGAGTTGCTCAATGGTCGCCTGGCCATGCTCGGCTTCATCGCTCTGGTGGCGGTGGAGTGGAAGCTTGGCCATGGCTTGTTGATCTGGTGATCGCCTCAGGGTTGACAGAACCCTCCGCGCCCCAGCCCCTGTTGGGGTTGGGGCTGCCGGAGCTGGAGGCCTGGGCCCAGCAGCAGGGGCAGGCCGCCTTTCGCGGCCGTCAGCTGCACGACTGGATCTACGCCAAGGGAGCCCGCCAGCTCGATGCCATCACCGTGTTGCCTAAGTCCTGGCGTGAGCAGCTGGCCGCCACCCCCCCCGCCAATGCCAGCGACTGGATCGGCCGGCTGAGGGAGCTTCACCGCAGCGTGGCCGCCGATGGCACCACAAAGCTGTTGCTGGCCACCCACGACGGGCACACCATTGAGACTGTCGGCATTCCCGCTGAGGGGCGGCTCACCGTCTGCGTGAGCAGTCAGGTGGGCTGTCCGATGGCCTGCCGTTTCTGCGCCACCGGCAAGGGTGGGCTGCAGCGCTCGCTCGCCGTGCACGAGATCGTCGACCAGGTGTTGAGCGTGCGTGAGGCCATGGATGCTCGCCCCAGCCACGTGGTGTTCATGGGCATGGGCGAGCCGCTGCTCAACAGTGAGGCCGTGCTGGCTGCCATCGCCTGCCTCTGCTCAGACCTGGGCATGGCCCAGCGCCGGATCACCGTGAGCACGGTGGGGGTGCCGAAGACCCTGCCTTTCCTTGCTGAACGAGCCCTGGCGCGGCTGGGCAGGGCGCAGTTCACCCTGGCGGTGAGCCTGCATGCCCCGGATCAGCGGCTGCGGGAGGAGTTGATCCCCACGGCCCACGCCTACCCGATCGAGGCCCTTCTCGACGACTGCCGCCACTACGTGGCTACCACTGGCCGGCGCGTGAGCTTCGAGTACATCCTCCTGGGGGGCCTCAACGACCAGCCGCGCCACGCCGAGGCCTTGGCACAGCTAGTCCGCGGCTTCCAGAGCCACGTGAATCTGATTCCCTACAACCCCATTGCCGAGGAGGAGTTTCAGCGGCCCACACCGGTGGCGGTGGAGACCTTCCGGCGGGCGTTGCAGGATCGGCACATCGCCGTGAGCGTGCGCGCCAGTCGCGGCCTGGACGCCGACGCCGCCTGCGGTCAGCTCCGCAGGCGACTGGATCCAGCCCTCAGGTCGGATCGCGCGATGGATCGAATGCCCCTCTGACCCCCTGGCCGCCCCAGGGAGTGAGCTGGGTCATTAGCAGGAATGCCGGTAAGGAGCTAGCCGCAGTAAGCAGGAAGAAGCTGCCCCAGCCCACCCCCTCCGCCAGAAAGCCCGCCGGACCGGAGAGGAGCGAGCGGCTGAGGGCGTAGACGCCCGAGAGAAGGGCGTACTGGGTGGCTGAGAAGCGGGGATTGCACAGGCTCATCAGCAGGGCCACGAACGCGGCCCCCACCATCCCTCCGCCGAGGTTCTCCAGCCCCACCGCCGCCAGCAGCGCTGACATGCCCCCATCGAAACGGGCCAGGGCCCAGTAACTGAGATTGCCGAGCGCGCCCACCACGGCGAACAGCCAGAGTGAGCGGTTCATTCCAAGCCGGCCGAACAGCACCCCTCCCAGCACGGTGCCGGCGATGGTGGCGGCGATCCCCCAGCCGGCCTGCACAGTGCCCACCACCTCGGGGCTGTAACCCTTCTGCAGCAGGAAGGGAACGGCCATCACGTTGAGCAGGCCGTCGGGCCAGCGGTAGAGCAGCACCAAGGCCAGCAGCATGAACGCCCGCCCCCCGCCGGTGCGGTGGAGGAACTCCCGCGCCGGGCCCACCACCGCCTGGCGCAGGCTGGTGACCTTGTGCTGGATCGGCGCCAGCTTCGGTGCGGTGAGCGTGAATGGCAGAACCGCCGCCATTAGCCCCGCAGCCGAGGCAAAGGCCAGCGGCCAGCCGGAGCGGCCAGCAAGGATGAAGCCACCGGCGCCGATCCCCAGCATGGCTGCGCGGTAGCCGAGGTTGGTGGCGGCCGCCCCGGCACCGCGCTCCCGTTCGGGCAGCAGGTCGGTGCGGTACGCGTCGATGATGATGTCCTGGGTAGCGCTGGCCATCGCCAGTACGAGGGCCATCACACCCACTGCCAGCAGGCTGGCCGGGTTGGTACCGGGGCGTAGCAGGCTCATCGACGCGATCACTGCCACCAGCAGCAACTGCAGCACCAGCATCCATCCCCGGCGACGATCGGGCCAGGGGATCGGCCAGCGATCCAGCAGCGGCGCCCAGAACATCTTGAGCGTATAGGGCAGCTCGGCGTAGGCCAGCAAGCCGATCAGACCGAGGGGCACGCCAGTGGCCGTGAGCCAACCCTGCAGCAGCTTGGTGCCCACCATGTAGGGGGTGCCGCTGGCCACCCCCTCAGCCGTGACCGCCGTGAGCCGGCGCCAGGTGGGTACCTCCTGCGGCGAGGGAGACGGAAGCTTGGAGGCCATCGGCCGGAGACGGGTGGGGGGAACCCTAGGTGGGGTCTGTTGATCCGCTCTGCGCACGGCACTGGTTCAGCGCCCCTGCCTGCTGCCGCCTACCCCACAGGGGTGATGATGGATCTGGCCCCAGGCCCCATGCCCCGCCCGTCGTGCAATTCTTCCGCTCCACCCTTTTGCCAGCGGCGATCGTGCTGCTCTTCGCCCTTGCCCTGGTGGCAGTGAGTGCCCGCATCTGGCTGCCCGGCGACATGGCAGCTCCCGCTCCTCTGGGCTGAACAGCTGCCGTGACGGAATCCCCCATCTCAGGCCCGTTCGGCGACAGCCCCCAGGAGCTCTCCCTGGATCCGGACGTGCTGGCCCAGGAGCTGGCCGAGGAGCTGCTCGGCGATCCCCTCGATGAACTCGACAACGTGGATCCCGCTCCTTCGGCGGTGGCCGCGGAGTGTGACCGGGGGCTGGAGCTGCTGCAGCTCGGCAGCCACGAGGCCCGCATGCAGGGGCTGCGCATCTTCTGCGAACACCGCGATCCGCGGGCGGTGCCGCTGCTGTTGCCGCTGTTGGCGTGCAGCTGCCCGATTCTGCGCATGAGCGCCGTCTATGCCCTCGGTCGCAACCCCAGCCCGATGGCGGTGGAGCCCCTGTTGGCTCTGCTCAGCGGCGATGCCAATGGCTACGTGCGCAAGGCCGTGGCCTGGAGTCTGGGCAACTACCCCGACGCCCCCATTCTCAATCCCCTGATCCGTGCCCTGCAGGTGGACATCGCCGCAGTGCGCCTGTGGGCGGCCAGCTCCCTGGCCGACGCCGGTGGAACTGGCCCGGCCAAGGCCGATCCGGCGGCCGCCCAGTTGCTGCTCAGCCTGCGCATCGACAGTGAGCAGGCGGTGCGCAGCAACAGCGCCTGGGGCCTGGGCCGGCTCTATCCCGACTTGGTGGAGCCGCGTCAGCAGAGCGTTGTGGAGGCGTTGTTGCAGACGATGCTCCACGACGCGGAATCGAGCGTGCGCGATGAGGCCCGGCTGGCTCTAGAGCAGTTGGAGCAGCCCGAAGTGCTGGAGCGACTTCAGACGCTGGTGGATGAGGGATTGATTGTCTGAGCACTGTTGCCTTCAACCCAGCGGCCTGGCAACGCAGCTAGCATCCGCCCATTCCTTTAAGGCCTGGGATGGCACAGCAATCCATCCGCTTCCGCATCCGGTCCGATGGCCGGGTGGAGGAATTGGTCGAGGGGGTACAGGGTCAGGCCTGTGAGCTGCTCACCCAGCGGATCGAGGCCAGGCTCGGGGCTGTGCAGTTGCGACAGCCCACCGCCGAGGCCTTTCAGACCGAGGTGCTCCCCCAGACCCGGGTTCAGCCGGCGACCCAGGCCAGCCAGCTCTCCTGACCTCCGATCCCCATGTCCCACTTCAGCACCGTGAAGACCGAGCTGCGTGATCGCGCAGCGTTGCTCGAAGCCCTGACTGACCTGGGCCACACGCCCCGGCAAGGAACCCTCAGTGTGCGGGGCTACCGGGGTCAGACCCAGGTCGCCGACCTGGCGATCGACCAGCCCAACGGTGCTGATATCGGCTTCCGCCTTAATCCCGATACGGGCGCCTACGAGCTTGTGACCGATCTGGAGTTGTGGAAGCAGCCTGTGCCAGTGGAGCGCTTTCTGGCCCAGCTCAGCCAGCGCTATGCCCTGCGCACCATTCTCGCTGCCAGTGCGGAGGAGGGCTTCCAGGTTGCCGAGCAGACCAGCTCCGTGGATGGCACCATCGAGTTGGTGGTGACCCGCTGGACCTGAGGGTTCTCGTGCAGCCCGCAGACCCCGGCCTGGCTTTCTCCGTTGCGGCAGCGAGCGAAATGCCGCAAACCGGGCTGGAGCCTGTTCTGGGAGGCCACTTGCGACAGAAAGCCGTGTGGGTTGACGAGGCTGTCTGCATCGGCTGTCGTTACTGTGCCCACGTGGCCACCAACACCTTTGTGGTGGAGCCGCAGTGGGGACGTTCCCGAGCCATTCGCCAAGACGGCGACAGCACGCAACGGATTCAGGAGGCGATCGACACCTGCCCGGTTGATTGCATCCACTGGGTTGACTACGAAGACCTCCCAGGGCTGGTTGAACAGCTCGCCCAACAGGACATTCAGCCCCTCGGCCTGCCCAGCCCAGCCCGTCTGAAACGGACGCTGCCTCGGCGACCGGCCAGTGCCAGCTGATGGCCGCGGCCATCCCCACCCGCAGATTCGGCCGCACCGGCTTGGCCATGCCCGTCCTGTCGCTCGGTGGGATGCGCTTTCAGCAAAGCTGGACCGATCTGCCCGCTGCCGAGATTTCGGTTGAGAGTCAGGCCAATCTGCGGGCCGTGCTGGAGCGGGCTGTGGCGGCGGGGATGCACCACATCGAAACCGCCCGCCATTACGGCAGCTCGGAGCGGCAGCTTGGGTGGCTGTTGGCCGAGGTGCCCGATCCTCAGCGGATCCTCCAGACCAAAGTGCCTCCCCAGGCTGATGCCGCAGTCTTTGAGCGGGAGCTGGCGACCAGCTTCGAGCGGCTGGGGGTTGGGCGGGTGGACTTGCTGGCGATCCATGGGATCAACCTGAGGGAACACCTGGAGCACACCCTGCGGCCCGGTGGCTGCCTGGCGATGGCGCGTCGCTGGCAGGCAGAGGGCCGGGTCGGCTTTATTGGTTTTTCCACCCATGCCAGCCTGCCGCTGATTGAAGAGGCGATTGCCAGCGACGTCTTCGATTATGTGAACCTCCACTGGTATTACATCCGCCAGGACAACCTGCCGGCGATCAAGGCCGCCGCCGCCCACGACATGGGTGTGTTCGTGATCAGTCCCACCGATAAGGGCGGGCACCTGCACACCCCCTCGGCGCGCTTGCTGGAGCTCTGCGCACCTCTCCATCCGATCGTGTTCAACGACTTGTTCTGCCTACGGCGCCCAGAGGTGCACACCCTCAGCCTCGGGGCTGCCCGGCCTGCCGATCTCGACCTTCACCTGCAGGCGGTGGATCAGCTGGACCAGGCGGACGGCCTGCTGCAGCCCGTCCTGGCGCGGCTGGAGCAGGCCCGGCGGCAGGCCCTGAGCGATGGCTGGCTGGCCAGTTGGGACGAAGGGCTGCCCGAGTGGCAGGCCACTCCCGGTCAGCTCAACCTGCCCGTGCTGCTCTGGCTGCACAACCTTCTGGAGGCCTGGGATCTGGAGAGCTTCGCCCGAGCTCGCTATGGCCTGCTGGGCAACGGTGGCCACTGGTTCCCGGGCGCCAACGCCGATGGCTTGGACCACGAGGTGAGTGAGGCCCAGTTGCGGGCGGTACTGGCCGCGAGTCCCTGGGCGGAGCGGATCCCCGGGATCCTGCGCGGGCTGCGCCAGCGCATTGGCGGCCAGGCGGTCAAGCGCCTGATGGCTGAGTAGGGCCACCTCCCAGGGGGTGCTTGCTCGGCAGGCCCACGGCCCGTGGGTACTGGCGGGGGCAGGGCCCTTCCGGGGCCAACACCAGCGCATGGCGCAGGCCGCGGCCTGCGGGTAGCTCCAGCCGCTCACAGCGCTCCAGGCGGGCACGCAGCAGGTTGAGGGCAGGCTCCAGGGCTGCTTGATCGCCATCCGTCCACTGGCCCCGGTAGAGCAGCGCCCTCCCGCCAGGTGCCAGCAGGGGCACCAGGTATTCCGCCACCACCGGGGCACTGGCTACGGCCCGCGCCAGCGCCCAATGAAAACGGCCGCGGCACTGCCTGCTCTGGCCGCTGCGCTCCACCCGTTCGCAGCGCACCTCGACCCGGTGCTCCAACCCCAGGGCCTCGGCCATGGCGCGCACGGCCATCACCTTGCGGCCCACCGAATCCACCAGGGTGAGTCGAGCATGGGGCAGGGCGATCGCCACGGCAAGACCCGGGAAGCCGCCGCCGGTGCCGACATCGATCAGGTCGAGCGGGGCCCCAGCCTGCTCGCTCTGCAGGAGGGGCAGCAGGGGCCAGAGGCTGTCGAACACCTGGGCGATCCAGTAGTCGTTTCCCTCCACCAGGCGCGTGAGGTTGAGTTGGCTGTTCCAGTGGCGCAACTGCTGCTGCAACCCCTGCAGCAGGGTGAGCTGGCGGTCGGAGGGATGCCAGCCCAGCTGCTCCCACAGCTCGGGCGGATGCGGACTGGCGGGTGGGAAAACCATCCGTTGGGCTAAACGGTGCTTCTCCTTAGGATCCTGCACACCGGCCCCTCCTGCCGTTGGCCAGTCCGCTCAGCCACTACCTCCTCCTGCAGGTTCCCGAGGAGGCCACGCCAGAGCAGTTGCGCCAGGCTTTTCGCCGCTTGAGCAAGCGCTTTCACCCCGACACCACCAGCCTGCCTGCCGTTGAGGCGGAGCAGGCCTTTCAGCGGCTGCAGCACGCCTATGGCGTGCTCAGCGATCCTGAGGCCCGCCGTCGCTACGACGCCGAGCTGCGGCTCGCCAGGCTCACGGCCGTCTCGGCAGCCCGTGCCGCTGCAGCTGCTCCCTCAGGCGTCCCCGCGCCACCAGGGCTCCCGGTGCCTTCCGTGCGGCGGGCCCTCTCCGGTGGTGAGTGGCTGGCCCTGCTGTTGCTGGCTCTGGCGCTGGTGTTCAGCCTGGTGCTCGGGGTGGGGCTGGCCCTGGTCCGCGGGGCGGCCTTCAGCACCTGGCCCAGCTGGTTGCCCCCCACTTGATGCAAAGCTGCTCCTGAGGTGTTGATTGGCATGGGCGAGCTTCCCGCAGCGCAAACCCCCCTCTACAACCACCCGCTGCCCCAGCTGGAACACTGGCTCCGTCAACTGGGGGCCGTTCAGCAGCGCGACAACCTCTGTGTCTGGGACCTGCATCGCCCGGAGTGGAGCGCCCGGATTGAGCTGGAGGTGGAGGATCTCTGCGTGGCCTGGCACGCCGAGGGCCAAACCCGGGTGCGCAGCTTTCCTTATGGACTGTCACGGGCCGATGCTGAGGCAGCGATCCTGGCGGGTCCCTAAACGGCTGTCCAGTCAGCGGCACGCCGCGCTGTTGCGCTCGTTGGCCGAGGCCAGCACGCCGCAGTTCACCCAGCGAACCAGACGTAGCTCAACGTCGGTGAACACCACCAGGATGCCGCTGCAGATCAATACCAACAGTGCGGTGACTTGCCAGTCGCTCTTGCTCATCTTTGCTGCCGGCCGCCGGTGGTGATGGTTCTAGTCTCGCCCCCGTCAGGATCAATGCGGGCTGGCGAGGGCCGACAACTGCCGCTGCAGGTGCACCCCCATCTTCTGGGCATGCCACTGCTGGGCCAGGGCTGTGGCACTCAGTGGCTCCAGCGGCGGCAGTTCTGCCAACACCGGCACCCCACCCATCTGCTCCAGGGTGCGGGGGTTGTCCGGGTGGGGAGGGCCATTGAGCACCAGGCCGAGCACTGGAATGGCCCGCTGCCGCAGCGCTTCCAGCGTGAGCAGAGTGTGGTTGAGGGTGCCCAGACCGCTGCGGGCCACCAGCAGCGCCGGTAGTTTCCACTCCTGCAGCTGCTCGATCTGCAGCCAATCGCGGCGCAGCGGCACCATCACCCCGCCGGCGGTTTCCACCACCAGGGGGGCCTCCACGCTGGGGAGCCGCAGGCGCTCAGGCTCGATCGTGATCCCATCCAGTTCGGCGGCCCAGTGTGGGGAGAGGGGCCGGCTGAGCCGGTAGGCCTCCGGCAGCAGTCGCCGGGCGGCTTGCGGCAGCAGTTGGGCCAGACTGCTTCGGTCTCCTCCACCCTCCAGGCCGCTCTGCACCGGCTTCCAGTAGTGGGCGCCCAGGCCCTGCACCAGCCAGGCACTCACCACCGTCTTGCCCACATCGGTGTCGGTGCCGCACACCACCAGGCGGCTCAGCTCGCCCGCCGGCCGATCAGCAGCAGCAACGTCCACGTGATTCCTTCTTCCTTGGGCCAATGCTGCAGCAGCCGCCGCAGTTCGGCGGGATCATGGCGGGGCTGGCGGCTGCCCACCGCCCCAATCGCCCGCAGGGAGCGGAAAAAGTGCCGACCGTCGCAATCGGCCTTGCTGAAGCACAGCCGTTGTTGGTGGTGAAGGTCCAGGTGTTGCTGGGCCACGGCCTGCAGGGCTTCGCTCGTGGGCAACGCCAAGCCACTGAACGGTACCCCAGCCCTGTGGGCCGCCCGGTGCCACTGGGGGAAGCTGGCGGCGGTCGGCAGGGCGAGGGCCAGCCAGCCGCCCGGGGCCAGGGTGTTGCACCAGAGCTCCAGTTGGGCCTCAGGCTGGTCCAGCCACTGCAGCACAAAGCTCGAGCAGAGCAGGCTTGCCCCCCCCAGTTCGGAGGGCAGACCGTGGTTCAGGTTCCACAGGCGCTGGCCATGCCTCTGTGCCACAGGGTTGGCGGCCAGGAGCTGGGGGCAGAGGTCGAGTTGGACCAGGGGACGCCGCAGTCCCTGCTGGTGGAAGGCCTCGCTCAGCAGGCCACTGCCGGCCCCCAGGTCGGCGGCGGGGCCTGGGGGCAACGGCGCCTCGTCGAGTCGCCGGACCAGCAGGTGGGCCAGCCGCCAGGCCACTGCCCGTTGCAGCTGGGCGTGCTGCCGGTAGGCCGCGGCGCGACGTCCGAAGCGCTCCCGGACCCGGGCTGTGAACGCAGCTTCCGGCCATGGCGGAGAGGCCTGGGGGGCAGTCAGAGGCTGGCGATCCACGCGCTGAGATCGGTGAGCAGCGGTGTGTTGAGCAGGCAGTGGCCGGCTTCCGGATAGTGGATCACCGTGGCTCCGGGGCGTTCCCGGCGCAGCTCGGCTCGAGTCTCCGCCCCCACGATCCGGTCGGCTCCCGCCTCCACGATCAGGCAGGGCAGCTGTGGGTTGAGGGCCTCCGGGAGTTGCTGGCAACGCTCCAGCAGGGCCAGGTCCTCGCGCAGCCGCTGGCGACCAGGCTCACTCAGTGGGCCCTCCAGGATTGTGCAGGGCAGGGCACTGATGGGCTCCGGCGCAGCCGCCTCGCCCAGGAAGGTGTGCAGCATCGCCTCGGCCTGGGGGCCCTCCAGGGCCTCAGCCATGCCGGCCAGCGCTGCCCGAATCCGGCGCCCTTCCTGGCCCTGAGGGACAAAGCGGCCGAAGCTGGCCAGCAGCACCACGGCGTCGGCGTCGGCCAACAGTTCTGGCGGTAACAGATGGGGGCCGAGGGAGTGGCCGATCACCACCCGCCGGTTGGCCCGGGGATTCCAGTGCACCCTGCGGGCTGGCACTGGCCCGTACCCCCGGTCGGGCAGGGTCCAGTCCCAGCCGTGGGCGCTGGTGGCGGCGGCAAAGGGCTGCCAACCACGGCAGTCCCCCGACCAGCCATGCATGGCAATGATCTGGGTGGTCATGGCGAGCCCAGGGCGTTCAGCAGTCGCTCCAATGTGCCTGGTGGAAGATCCGACCGCAGCACCAGACGCAGCCGGGCGCTACCGGCTGGCACGGTGGGGGGACGAATCGCCACGGCCAGCAGGCCAGCCCGCTCCAGGCGCAACTGCAGGGCGAGCGCCAGCTGGTCGTCGCCCACCAGCAGCGGCAGGATTGGCCCCGTACCGGTGGGTCGTGGCCAACCGGCTGCCTCCAGGGCATCGCGCCAGCGCCGGGCTCGCGCCAGCAGCGCTGGCCCCGGCGACATGTGGGCGCGCTCCTGGGCCTGCATGTGCGCCAGGGCCGCCAGGGCCCCGGCCGCCAGGGGCGGGGCCAGGGCTGTGGTGTAGCGGAACGGACCGCTGAATTGCAGCAGCCACTCCATCACCAGGGCGTCGCCGGCCAGGAACGCCCCGCCACTGCCGAAGGCCTTGCCGAAGGTTCCGCAGAGCAGGGCGA
The DNA here is from genome assembly GCA_044374745.1 of Prochlorococcaceae cyanobacterium. Taxonomy (GTDB): domain Bacteria; phylum Cyanobacteriota; class Cyanobacteriia; order PCC-6307; family Cyanobiaceae; genus NIES-981. Next base: position 35,489 of record JBILNZ010000004.1, read on the forward strand.
TCCCGGGCTCGCCGTGGCCCAGACCGCGGCCCCCAGGTCCCAGCACCCCCAGGGCATGGGCCTCATCCAGCAGCAAGGCGGCGCCATGGCGGGCGCAGAGGGCGGCCAGGCCTGGAACGTCCGCACTGGTGCCCTCCATGGAATACAGGCTTTCGGCCAGTACCAGCAAGCGCTGGTTGGGCTGGCGCTGATGGGCGCTGCTGAGGAGGCGATCCAGGTGGTCGAGATCGTTGTGGCGAAAGCGTTGCAGTGCGGCGCCGCTGGCCCGCACCCCCGTGAGCAGGGAATGGTGGATCAGTCGGTCGGCCAGCACCAGGCTGTGGCGGTCGGCCAGGGCCCCGACGGCGGCCAGGTTGGCCTGGAAGCCGCTGGGGAACAGCAGCACCCGCTCCCGCCCAAGCCAGCCGGCCAGGGCTTGCTCCAGCTGGGTGTGTACCGGTCGACTACCGCAGACCAGCCGAGAGGCGCCGGCTCCCACCCCTTCGCGGGCCGTCGCGGCCTGGGCGGCAGCCACCACGGCCGGGTGTGCGCATAGGCCGAGGTAGTCGTTGCTGGCCAGGTCGAGCAGCTGGGGGGGCAAGCCACGCAGCTGGCGCCGGGAGCTCTCGGCCAGGCGGCTGAGGTCTAGGGCGAGGGGGCGTTGCCAGGGGGCATGCCCCCTGGCAACATTCGGCCCGGATGGGGATGCGCTGGCGCCCATGGGCCTGAGGCTAAGGCCCATGGGCGCCAGCGCTCCTCAATTCGCTTGTGACCTTCCATTGGGAGCGTTGTCGAGCACTCCCGCACTCCGGCCTGGGCCTCACCGCCCTGTTGGGGGCCATCCTGGGGCCGGTTTCGCTCGGGACACGGTTGGTGGCGAATGGGCTCACCCCGCTGCTCATAGGGCTGTTGGCAGGCCGCTAGGTGCCTGGGTATGGCTGGACATGAGGAGGGCTTGTTCTGGGGGCATGGGCTTTCGCCGGTAGCCCTTGCTGTGGAAGCGGAGTGTCGGGGGGGGGGGGGGCAGCCGGGGCCGCCACTTTGCTCAAGTCAAGCCGTGGGGCAGGGGTCCGCGACAGGTGACGCCGCCCAGCCGGCCCGAGCACGCCGGGCAATGTTGAGCTTTGTTTCAAATGCTTGCCGCCTTGCGCTCTGGACGGCAAGGTCCGAGTGTCTGGCTAATTGTTGCGATGGTCACAAGTGGTGTGAAGGGTGCAACCCTTTTGGCGTCGAAAGCTAGGTCCTTTACGCTCGTGTTGGCCTGTTCCGGCCTTGCCACGCTGGCCATTCAGTCGCCTGCCAGCAGTGCTGTCACGATTGAAACGAGAGGCCCCAACACAGTTTTTGGCAACGGTCAGATTGTCAGCTCCTATTCCTTTGCTGCCGGTGGAATTGGAATGACTTTCTTGAATCCACTTGCGGGTGCTTCGAATACCTTGTCCCGGACGGTTTCAGTAGGTACCCCAACTCTTCCCGGTGGCGGTACATGCTTGGGTGGCAGTCGGGAAGTTAATTTATCCCGCGTTTGTGGAAATCTGCCTGAAAACTCAACAGCCCCCCAAATTGATTTTATCCAAATCGTATTTGATCAGGATGTATTTTTGAAGTCCATGGCCATTACGGCCAGGGCGCAGACGTTTGATCAGACTGTTGAGAATTCGGTGAGCTCTCTATGGCAAAGTGAATCAGGCTCTACTGCGACTTTCAATTATTCGGTGAACACGCTAGAGGATTCCGTTGTTCACGATACCTTTAGAACTAAAAATTATAATTCAACTTTTTCTTCATTTGTCGCATTGGCTGGCAAGCCTGTTTCGATTTCGTCCACTTTCACCAATAATATTGATTATTGGATTACTTCGATTCAGGTCCAGCGGGTTCCAGGGCCCCTTCCTGTTCTTGGCGTAGCTTCTGCTTTTGCCTGGTCTCGCCGTTTGCGCCGCAAAACCCAGACCACAACAAGGTAATCTCGAATTAAGCGTTTAGGAAGATCATAGGCTTTGATCACATTCTGCCCATCGTCCTATTTAGGCGTGGGCTGATTTAAGTGAATAAAGTTATTTGGATTTTATGGCTTCAAGGTTGGGATTCCGCCCCACCTGTTGCAAAGGCTTGCTTGGCAAGCTGGCAAGCTCTTAATCCTGGCTGGAACATTAGAGCTATTTCTCTCGATGATGTCCGAATATTATTAGAACTGCCTGATTTGCTGGGGAAGGTAATAACGCCCGCTTCTTTTTCTGACTTGGTGCGGATATCTCTTCTTCATGAGTATGGCGGAATTTGGGTTGATTCGACCCTGTTGTGCCGTTGTCCTCTTGATGATTGGATTTTTCCATTGTTGAATGAGGGCTTTTTTGCCTTTTCTAGACCTTGCGAGGGTCGGGAGTTGTCGAGTTGGTTTTTGGCTGCGGAACGACCAGCTCACCCATTGATCAGTGCTTGGTACGATTGTACGAAGTCCTATTGGGAGCAGCATAGTCAGGCTTCCAATTATTTCTGGTTCCATCATCTTTTTGGCGAGCTATGTGTGGCTGATGCCGCTGTCAAGCAGTGTTGGGAGAGGGTTTACAAATATAGCGCCACGATCCCCCACCGGGCCCTATCGCTTGGCCTCGATAATAATGATAAAGATGCAATTGTTGAGCTCTTTGTCGAATCGTCGCCTGTGCTCAAGCTCAGCCATCGTGTCGATTCATCGCTCCTGGAGCGCGAGTGTCTGTTGTCTCAGCTCGTGCGGGATCTGCCGGAGCCTTCCCTGCCCGCTCCGCTGCAGATCTCAGGCAATGGCAGTGACCCTGAGGGTGAACTTGCGGGCCTCACTGTGAGTACTTTCAATATCGGTGATCATATCCAGATCTTGTCTGCTAATGCTCTGCTTCGTAGGTTGTGGAATTTGCCTTCGTTGCTGATTGATCGTGATAATCAGTTGGCGACTCTTCGGGGTTGTGAGCCGGCAGATCGAGATCACTTGATTGTAATGAATGGATGGTTTAAGTCTGGTCGTTCTGGTTGGCCTCCCCATCCTTCGCTGTTGCCCGCCTATGTGGGATTTCATCTGCGTCCTTTTCAGTGCCCTGAGCTGTTGAGTGCCGCAGCAATCAGGCACTATCGGCGCTATTCGCCCATTGGCTGTCGGGATAGTTGGACTTGCGAGTTATTGCGAGCCCATGGTGTGGAGGCGTATGTCAGCCACTGTCTTTCCCTCTCTCTGCCCTCCAGGGTTCCGTCGTTGATTCCCGCGTCTGAAGTTTTTGTTGTGTCGAGAGACAGGCAGATTTGTGACTATATTCCTAAGAATCTGGGCCCTTATTCCTTTCTTTCGCATTACAGTGAAACGGCGGATGCATCGGTGAATCTCGCCAGGGCGGAGCGTTTACTTGCCTTGTATGCAAGCCGAGCCAAATTGATCGTCACGACGTTGTTGCATTGTGCGCTCCCCGCCTTGGCTATGGGGATACCTGTTGTCATGGTTTGGCCGATCAGTTCCGTTGCCGGACGCTCTTCGGATCGCCAACGTTTTTCATCGCTACTTTCCTTGATCAATGTGTACGAGCCGGAGGAGCTTGCGTCCATTGACTGGAGTGTAAAGACAGTGAATTGTGCCAATGAGAAGCTCGCAGCTCTGGATGGTTTTGTTGCAGCTACGCGCCGCTGGAGGCTGCCCTATCGACCCCTGGCCTGGCAGCTGGCGCCTGCGTCAGCGTTGCCTCCGCCGGGGGGCCTTTGATTCACGCTGGTGCCCTCTGGGGGGAGAGGGGGTGTCGGTTGTTTTCCGGGTATGAACTTCGGTGGTGAGCTGGGTGGGCTGGCATTTGAGGGCCGCTTGTCAGGGTGGGTGGATTTGGTGCTTCTTTGTTGATCGATCTTGTACTGGCTAGGGCTGCAAGTGGCGATCCTGCTGTGAACCCTGCAGTGAATTGATGGTTTGTTATCAGCATGGCTGGCAGCGTGATGGGCGAGACTGGTCTTGCTGATGGTGGATCCTTGACTAGTACCCCTTCGAGCGGTCACGCACTGGGCTCGCACGCATCAGCGTTCTTCCCCTTCCCCCTCGACGACTTCCAGCTCCAGGCGATCGACGCGCTCAACCAGGGCCACTCGGTGGTGGTGAGCGCCCCCACCGGCAGTGGCAAGACGCTGGTGGGCGAATACGCCATCCACCGCGCCCTGGCCCACGGGCGCAAGGTGTTCTACACAACGCCGCTCAAGGCTCTCAGTAACCAGAAGCTGCGTGATTTCCGCCAGCAGTTCGGCACCGAACGGGTAGGCCTGCTCACGGGCGATCTCAGCCTCAACCGCGAGGCCCAGGTGGTGGTGATGACCACCGAGATCTTCCGCAACATGCTCTACGCGGAGATCGACCATCCCGACAACGACCCACTCGAAGGGGTCGAGGCGGTCGTCCTCGATGAGTGTCATTACATGAACGACTCCCAGCGCGGCACGGTGTGGGAGGAGTCGATCATTCACTGCCCGCCCTCGATCCAGCTGGTGGCGCTCTCGGCCACGGTGGCCAATGCTGGCCAACTCACCGACTGGATCGAGGCGGTGCATGGCCCCACCCAGCTGGTGCACAGCGATCACCGGCCTGTTCCCCTGGCCTTCAGTTTCTGCAGCGCCAAGGGCCTGCACCCGCTGCTCAATGAGGCCGGCACCGATCTGCATCCCAACTGCAAGGTGTGGCGCGCTCCCAAGGGCAACCGCCGCAAGGGACCGAAAACGCCCAAACCACCCCAACCCGAGGCGCCACCGCTGGGCTTTGTGGTGGCCCAGATGGCTGAGCGCGACATGCTGCCGGCGATCTACTTCATCTTCAGCCGCCGCGGTTGCGACAAGGGGGTGCGCGACCTGGGCAAGCTCTGCCTGGTCACCCCTGATGAACAAATCCGGATCCAGGCCAGGCTCGACGCGTTCGTGGCAACCAGTCCTGAGGCCGTGCGAGAAGGCCACGACGAACCGCTGCTCCGCGGCATCGCCTCCCACCACGCCGGCGTGCTTCCGGCCTGGAAGGAGCTCATCGAGGAGCTCTTTCAGCAAGGATTGATCAAGGTGGTGTTCGCCACCGAAACCCTGGCTGCTGGCATCAACATGCCAGCCCGCAGCACGGTGATCTCGGCACTCTCCAAGCGCACCGAGCGCGGCCATCGGCCGCTGATGGGCAGCGAGTTCCTGCAGATGGCTGGCCGGGCCGGGCGACGCGGACTCGACTCCCAGGGCTATGTGGTCACTGTGCAGAGCCGCTTCGAGGGGGTGCGGGAGGCGGGCCAGCTGGCCACCGCCCCTGCCGATCCCCTGGTGAGCCAGTTCACCCCCAGCTACGGCATGGTGCTCAACCTGCTGCAGCGTTATCACCTGGCCAAGGCCCGGGAACTGGTGGAGCGCAGCTTTGGCCGCTATTTGGCCACCCTCGACCTCAAGGACGACCAGGCGCGCATCGCCGAGTTGCAGCAACAGCTGATCTCCCTCGAGACGGGGGCTGGCGGTGGTGATGTGCCCTGGGACGACTTCGAGGACTACGAAAAACGGCGCGGCCGGCTGCGCGAGGAACGCCGCCTGCTGCGCACCCTCCAGCACCAGGCCGAGGAAACCGTGGCCCATGAGCTCACTCTGGCCCTGCAATTCGCCAGCGAAGGCAGCCTGCTAAGCCTCAAGGCACCGCCCCTCAAAGGAAGGATCGCGCCGGCGGTGCTGGTGGAGAAGGTGAAGGGCCCGGGCCAGTTTCCATGGCTCAAGTGCCTTACCGACGAGAACCTGTGGATCCTGGTGCCCTGCAGCGCGGTGGTGAGCCTGCACGCCGAACTCAGTTGTCTGCAGGTGAGCCAGATCGAGCCGCCCGAGCTGCACCGCGCTGGTGAGCATCACCACGGCAACCAGGCCAGCGCTGGTCTGGCGCTCGCCGTGGCCTCCATGGCCCGCCGCCACGACATGGCCACGCCCCAGTACGACCTCGCCGGCGAGGTGCAGGAGCAGGCACTGCTGGTGCGGCAGCTGGAGGAGGAACTGGAGCTGCACCCAGCCCACCGTTGGGGGGACCGCCGCCAGCTGAAAAAACACCGTCGACGCATGGAGGAACTGCAGATGGAGATCGAGGAGCGCCAGCGCCTGCTGCACTTCCGCTCCAACCGCCACTGGGACACCTTCCTGGCCCTGATCGAGGTGCTGCGCCATTTCGGTGCCCTGGCTGGCAGCGAAGGCCTGGAGCCCAGCGAAGTGGGCCGAACCGTGGCGGCCCTGCGTGGCGACAACGAGCTCTGGCTGGGGCTTGCCCTGATGAGCGGCCATCTCGATGAGCTCGATCCCGCCGAGCTGGCGGCGGTGCTGGAGGCGATCTCCACCGAGGTGAACCGTCCGGATCTGTGGTGCGCCTGGTCGCCGCCGCCGGCGGTGGAGGAGGCCCTCCACGATCTGCGCGCCATCCGTCGCCAGCTGGATCGCCAGCAGGAACGGGCCAAGGTGGACTTCCCGCTCTGGTGGGAGCCTGAACTCACCGGCCTCGTACACGCCTGGGCCTGCGGAGCCAGTTGGGGTGAACTGATTGCCAACACCTCACTCGATGAGGGCGATGTGGTGCGAGTGCTGCGCCGTACGGTGGACTTGTTGGCCCAAATCCCCTTCTGCGAGGCTGTGAGTCAGCGGTTGCGTGACAACGCCCGCCGGGCCCTGAAAGCAATCAACCGTTTCCCGGTGTGCGAGCTGGAGGACATCCTGGCTGCCAGTGCCGTGCCTGCGCCGGATCCGCTTCCATGAAGCTTGAACAGCGCAGGATCTGCCAAGTGCAGTTGAGCCCAGCACCCCCTGCGGCCGCGTTGGAGGCGTTTTTGGCCAAGCCGCTGCGGCCCCTGCGGGGGTTGCTGGATCCGCAGCGTTTGCAGAGGGCCAGCGACGGGACCTACACCTATATCTCAAGGCCCTATGGCGTGGCCAGCTGGACCCTGCAGCCCAGGGTGCTGCTGAGGGCTCGCTTCGCCGAGGGAGAGCTGCTGATTGAACAGCTCGAATCGCGAGTGGAAGGGCTGGGGGCTTGGCAGGAGCGGCTCAGCTTCGGCCTCGAGGCTCGGCTGCGTGCCAGCCCAGGCGCAGCGGATAGCCCCCTCCACCCAGCTGGTCTGGAAGCTGATGCCCTGGTGTGGGCTGAGCTGCCGGGGGCTGCGGTGGCTGTAGCAGGGCCCGTGCTTCATATCGGTCTGCAGCAACTGCTCGATCGCCTCGAGCGCCGATGTCAGCGTGGGCTGCGCCGCCGGGCTGAGGCCTGGCTGGCGCAGCAGGTCTAGGCTGCGACCTCAGTGAATCTTGGGCATTGGGTGGCCGCACGCTCCCTGGTTCTGCATGTGGGCATCCACAAGACGGCCTCCACCTATATCCAGCACCGGCTCAAGAGCAATCAGCCTTTTCTCCGCCAACAACGTCTGCTCTATCCGCGCCGTCGTTGCGATCACCTCGAGCTGGTCAAAGCCCTGCGAATTGGTGATCTGTTGCCTTGGGAGCGGCTGCTGAGGAAGGCTGAACGAGATCAATGCCGGGCATTGGTGTCGGCGGAAATCCTTTCCTTGGTACTGGCTCAGCGCAGCCGCATTGGCGCCGGCACGGTGCTGGGCGACCTGGTTCAGCTGCTCAACGGCATGGGTGTGGAACTGGAGCTGGTTGCTTTTGTACGCGATCAGCCCAACTACCTTAATTCGCGTTATACTCAGCTGCTGAAGCGTTTTTATCTTTCGATTCCTTTCCCTCGCTATGTGCAGCAGACCCTGCGTGTAGGTGGCGAGAGCTGTTGCGACTACCTGGAGTTGTTTGGTGAGGCTCTTGACCGGCCTGAAGTGAACTGCCACTTCCTGCCGTTTCGTTCCGGTGAAGCCGATCCTTGTGAGCGGTTGTTGCAGGCCGTTGGTTTGTCTGATCTCGCGGCTCTGCAACCACTTGAGCAGCAACCCAATATCCAGCCAGGCTGGCAGGCTGTCTGGATTGCCCAGCGCATTGCCGGCCAGTTGGCTGAGCACCATCCTCAGGCCTGGAGTAGTGGCGCCTGCAAGACGAGAATCCGCGAACAGTTGGAGAGGCTCGCTGTTGAGCAGGGTTGGCCGGCTGAACCCTTTCAAGGTCTCAATGAGGAGTTGCTGAGCAAAATTGAGCAACGTTATGCCGACAGCAATGCTCGCTTTGCCCAGCGTGTGTGGGGCTGTAGCTGGCGTGAGCTGTTTCCCCGGCCCATACCCCCCTCCATGCCGCTGCGTCCGCGCAATCGCGAAGAGCGCTTCGCGTTGTTGGCGCTGGTTGACGAACTGGTGGCCGTGGGCTTGCGCGAGACTGCGGCGGCCGATCAGGCCTGAGCCACCAGTGCAAAGGGAATCCGCTGAAAGGCGATCCCGTCGTGACGGCGATCTCCCCTGCCATCCAGTTTTTGGCGGTTGCGTCGGCGCTCCTCTCCCCCCACTTTTTGGTAGCTGGTGCCCGATTCCACGAGGAGCCCTACATCCCCGTTGCTGAAGCGGGCCAGGTCGCTGTAGCCGCTGAAACTGCCTGGGCCCTGGCCGTAGCCGAATCCCCTGCTCCAGCTACGGCCATTGTCCCTGCTCAAGCGCAGCCGGCCGTTGGTGCGGTGCAGGGGATCCGCTGGGTTGGCAAACAGCAGCATGGCTTGTTGATCGCCCATCAAGGCATAGGTGAGCAGGCTGGCCTGACAGCCGTTGGCGGGCTCGATCAGCTGTGGCTCTGGGCGGCTGCTGGCCATGGTCTCGCCGCCGTCCCGGCTGATACTCACCACTCGCTGGCCTCCGCTGCGGCTGTTCAGCATCAAGCTGCCATCGCCCAGTTCCGTCACCGCGCACTCACTGGTGGGACGGAAGCCGGCGATGGCGCCTACCCGCCAGCTGGCGCCGCCGTCATCGGAGAGCAACAGGTGGGATGCGGTGCCTTTGCCCGGAAGGCTGTGGCGCGCAGGAACCACAATCCGTCCCGCGGCAGGCGCGAGTTGTTTCACGATGCCATGCCCCGGCCCGATGCCAGTCCAGGGTTTCCATCCCGGAAGCCGCCCTTGCTCGGTGATGTCACGCGAGGGAGCCCAGCTCAATCCATCATTGTCGGAATGGGTGATGCGTAGGAAGCGTTTGCCGCGCTCGCTTTCTCGCTTCACCGAGGCATTCCACATCCACAGCAGCAGGATTCGCCCATTGGGCATCACCACCGGCACAGGAATCTTGCAGGGGTTGGGCCCGTCGTTGGCGATCACCTGCAGCGGGCCCCAACTGCGGCCCCCATCCACGGAGCGGCGCAGCAACACGTCGATGTTGCCCTCGTCGCGGCAATTGTCCACCCTGCCACCGCAGAAGGCCAGGACTGAGCCCTGCTTGCTCACGGCCAGTCCTGGGGTGCGATAGCAGCTGTATCCCCCCTCCCCGGAGGCAAAAGGCAGGCTGATCAGGCGCCCGTCCGTGCTGGAGGGCCGGCTTTGGGCGATCCGTTCGTTGCCCAGCAGGCCGAGCAGGGCTGAGCAGGTGAGGCCGGTGAGCACCGGACGGCGGTGAAGCTCACGCATGGCTGGACCACTGGGGATGCCACGGTAGGTTGGCCGCGAGGTTTCGGGTCGTCAGGATTGGTCATGGTTCTGCCCTCAGCCCCTGGGCTATCAGCCAATCCGGTCTCCCCCAGCCCATCGCTTCAGCCCGTACTGGAACTCAAGGCAGCCTCCAAGGATGTGGTGGAGGGGGTGAATCATCGGTACCCCGCATTTCGGAATTTTTCGCTCTCGGTTTTTCCTGGTGAGCGCCTGGCAGTCTTTGCTGTGAATGGATCAGAGGCAAAAGCCCTGATTGCCTGTCTCAGCGGAGTCGAGCCGCTCGATGGAGGCACGCTCGTGCAGAATGCATCTGTATCGTGGCCCGTCGGCACGAATGAAGCCTTTTCAAACAAGCTGAGTGGATATATTAACGCGAGATTTGCAGCCGAAATCTATGGATCCCCGGCCCAGATTGACGACAATCTTGTGCTTATCAGGGATCTGTCAGGGGTGACCGATGACCTCTTCCACCGTCCCTTATCTGCATGGCCTAGCCACTCTAAAGATGCCTTGAAATTGGCCGTTTCGCTCGCCTTCGAATTTGATGTCATCATGGTTGGGCGCATCAGTAATTGGGATCATCGGGGAGTTCACCCACGATCTGTTCGCCTGCGTCGGCTCTTTGAGGAGCGAATTTCGGGCCGTACATTAGTGATGTGTGGAAACGGTCAAAGCCAATTGGCACTCGATTATTGTGATGATGGAATTGTATTGGTGGGAGGTTCTGTGATCTACCGAGGCGATCCCGAGGTTTGCCTGGAATTGGTCAAGGAAGAAGCAAGGATGCAAAAACAAAAGCGTCGTGCGAGAGTCAATGCCCGCATTGCCAGCCTGCTTGAGGCTGCCCAGCAGTCTGATGACGATCAAGACGCTTCCCTTGTTGCAGACGACGTTATTTAATCGGTATGACCACTGGTCGGTCTGATCGCCGCCTGCTTGTGATTCACGCGGGTACCCACAAGACAGCCAGTTCGTACATCCAGAGTTGTATGGCTGGGAATCGCTCCCTGCTTCGCTCTTCAGGTGTCTTGGTGGACTATCCAGGTTTGCCAACACAGAAACACAAGCCGTTGGCCGATGCCCTCGTGAGGCGTCAATGGGATGACTGGCAACAATTCCTAAGGAATCTTCCCAAGGAGGAGCCCCTCGTTCTGGTCAGTGCCGAGCAATTTACACAAATAATAGTACGGCGTGAAATTCATCGGCCATTGGTCGAATTATTGGATGCGGAAGGCTTTCAGTTGGCCGTTGTGGTGTTTCTTCGAGATCAGGCAGATTATATCAATTCGCGCTTCGTTCATTCGGTGAGGCGATTTTATCACTCTCAGGGCTTTGACAGCTATGTCAGTGATCAGCTTACAGAGAGAAAGCATATCTATAATTACCATTATCTGTTTAAAGATCTGACGACTAACTCGTCGATCCAAGCCTTCTTTCTGCCCTATGGGCGTGATCTCGGTGATCCATTTGAGCGCCTTCTCTCATGTCTTGGAATAGGCCCTCCCATGCAGGGCTGGCAGCCGGCCGATCCCAGTAAGGCTAATGTTCAGCCTGGTTGTAGAGCTGTGTGGCTAGCTCAGGAAATTACAAAACGATTGCATCAGCTTGGTATTGATAGTCACTCATTGATGAATACTGGTGATGTCGTACGCCGTATTGCCGTCAATGAGGGTTGGAAGGATGATCGCTATTGTGGATTCAGTGAGGAATCGGCATCCGCCGTAGCTGCTCACTATGCGCGGTGTAATCAGCGTTTCGCGCGCCGAGTCTGGGGGTGTGAGTGGCGGCAAATGATGCCGGAGGTATCGATGCGTCGCTCTGTCTATAGTCCTCCCGATCCGGGTCCTGAGCGAGAGCACTTGAATCATCTTGTGAATCTCGGCCTTCGTGACCTCGCTAAAGAAAACATAAGGCTGCGCTGGACCTTGTGGAAGCGCAGGGCCTTTAGCATGATCCCTATCAACGGACAATAGCGTATGCCCCGAAGAACTCCACAGTCTTTTTTCGCACAGCTCTTGCTGCAATTACGGGTTGTTTCAGCCGTAGCCAGGCGAGAGATGCATCTGCGTGCTGCCAAGGGCACCTTTGGCTTGATTGGAGTTTTTGTTGAGCCACTTGCTCTGATTGGCACCTTTCTGGCTTTGCGGATTCTTCTACGCGGTGCTGGTGATGGCACCTATTTGAATCTGGTGCTTTGGTTGGCTATGGGTTTTGTGCCATTCTTTATGTTTGCCGATATTGCCATCAAGGCTATTGACGGTGTCGAAAAAAGTAGTGAGTTGTACTTCTATAGGCGACTGAGACCGCTGGACTCTTTGATGGGTAATGCCTTATTGCTTGCCCAGATCTTTGGACTGCTGTTGCTGCTTTTTATTCTGGTCACGGCTTTGTGGGAATGGCGTTTCCCCATCGCCGACCTTGGCGGAGCTATATTCATATTCATTGGCATTGCCTTGCTGGGGTTTGGCATCGGTTTGGCTACTTTGGTGATTGGTCATCGAGTGCCAATTCTTGCCTGGATGATGAAAATGTTTTTGCGTCGCATCCTTCTTTGGACTTCATGTATATTCTTCCCGATCAGTATAATCCCAGACGTTTTCAGGCCTTGGATTCTTTGGAATCCCATTGCCCATGCTGTTGAGCTCCTCCGCTTGTCTGCCAATCCAAACTATCCCGCTCCAGGGGTGAGTGCCCTGTATTTCTGGATGTGGGTGATTGGCTCGGTTGGCTTCGGGATGTTTGTGTATGGAAATAACGAAGAGTTGCTTTTCGCGGTTGATAAGTCGTCTGGAGAAAGTGACAGTGACGATGGCGTGTGACTTCGCATCCCGTTGAAGTTTGTCGACTGACTACTTTGTGGTGATATTGCACTTGTTTTGCATAGATGCTGACGCTGCTGTTATGATTTCGAGAGTTCAGACGTCTTGAAGTTGGTTCAGCCGCTCTCGCCACGCTCTAGATCTCGACTGTTTCCCGGGCTGGAGACTGGTTCAAAGCGTGCACGGCGGGCCGCGGCGCGTAGGGGCGCAGTTGAAGGAGGGAGCGGGCTGGGCGTGGTAGTTCCTTTGCAGCGATGGATTGGTGGGGTGAACCGTCGCGCCAGTTCCCTGCTCAAGGCTGTTCATTTAAGGTCGACAAAGGCTTCCTCCGCTCTTGCCATTGAGAGTTCTCTGGGAGATGAGGACGGTTCGGCAACCTCTCCCTATCCCGGTTCCATCACGGGGCTCGGCTTAAGACAGAGGCTTCGGGAGCCACTGAAGCCGATTGTTCGTATACCGCTGCCGCTTGTCCTGGCTGGTTTAGTAGCTCTCGGCTCAGCGATTTACTTCTTTCATGTTGGCCGTAATCGCTATCAAGTTAATTCCAGCTTCATTGTTAGGCTTCCTGAAACTCCACCTTCGACAGGCTCTACTCTTCTGGGTAATGTTCCGGCCGGGCCCACCATGCTGGGCTCACTGGAGGACGGTCGCTTTCTTGCCGTTTACCTCACTTCTCCTGAGGTGATGAAGCGAGTGTTCCTGACCCTGGAGCCTGAGAAATCGTGGGCCCGCTCTGAACGGGACCCATTCGCTGGACTTAAGCCATCCGCTAACTTTGACCAACAACTCGAGTTTTTCAGGCGTCAGGTCTTCGTTGTGCCTCAGGATCTGACGGGCGTTATTAATTTGTCAACTGTAGGTCTTGCCCCGGAGCCAGCCTATCGCTTGAATCAATTGCTGCTGCAGGAAGCCGAACTCTTTCTGAATAGAATCAACAGCGAAATCAGCTCTACACAGCAACAATTTGCCGAACGGGAGGTTCAGAGGTCGCGTCAGCGCCTTGACGAGGCATCCCAGGCTTTCAATGCTTTTAAGAATCGAATCGGAGAACTCAATCCATCCCAGACTGCTGCTGGTTCCAGTACCTATATCACCGCTTTGGAGAGCCGGTTGGTTGAGCTCAAGGTGGAAGAGGCCAGCCTGAAGCGGCAATTCAAGGACTACAGCAGCCCCGAGGTCGCCTATGTCACTGATCAAGTCAGAGAACTTGAGCGTCAGATTGATGAAGAACGCTCTGACCTTGTGAATCCTGAAGGTCGCGATCTCAATCGACTTGTGGCTGAAGGTTCAAAGCTGGAAACGGAAGTGGCTTTGGCTACTGAAGCTATGAAGGCAGCAATTACAGCGGCTGATAATAGTCGTCAACGCAGTCAGCAGCAGGTCAAGTTTCTAGTTCGCCTCGCTGAGCCGCAAATTCCTGAGCTGCAATATATTGATTGGCGATGGAAAGGGTTTCTTGCCACGCTAGGCATCATTGTTGTGCTGTGGGGCATTGGATCGTTTGTGCTTGGTGTTGTGGACCGCCGCTAATTATTTCGTTTATTCCCATTGATCCCCGGTCTGCATGACTGGTTACCCCTACGGCTGGTTGGATCGGTGGCGAGCGACGTCGGAAGCAGTCGAAGCCGCAGAGCACCTGCGTTTGCGCCTGTCAGATCAGGATGCAGGTGCCCTAGAGCTGCGACGGAGTGAGCGTGCCCTCTTGGCTGATCGGTACTGGCCTGCACGCCATCATGCTTTATTGGAGCCCAAGGATCCTGGCGGAAATGTTGCTCTTGTAACAGTAGCTAATGCTCGCTTTTTTCGCGGGTTAGAAGCACTGTTGCTGAGCCTGCTGAATCAATACCCTGATCTCAGTGCGCCGATCGTGATCCTTCACGACGGCAGCATTGGCGGGTTCCTGCAGCGCCGACTACGGGATATCTATGCCGGACTTTCTTTCGAACAGCCATCGCCAGCCTGGGCAGCTGCTCTGCCGAGAACATCGCTGAACCAACGGCGCATTGGCGTGCTGGGCTATCTCAACAGCCATGCCCTGAGCTTGCGCGGATTTCGCCGCGTGCTGGTGCTCGATGCAGACCTTTTAATCACCGGAGCACTCGATCCCCTCTGGGCCGACACGCAGGACTTTCAAGCCATCGTTGATTGTGGCGATCGCCCTTGGGTTCCCGTCTCCCCCCGTACGGGGCGCCCTGTGATTAATTCCGGGGTGCTTTCTATTCCTGGCTGGGCATTAACGGATGTCTTGCAGTGTCGGATGGAAGACTTGATCCGCCATTCCTCAGTGCCGGCCTGCCCGCAATTGGATTCGTTTGCCGACCAGAAGGTATGGAATCTTTTTCTGGCTGATCAACCTTTGCAGTTGTTGCCACTGAATTACAATTGTAACGTTAAATATCTTGTGCGCTATCTGGGTGGCTGCGCCGAAAGTCTTTCTGTGGTTCATTTTGCTGGGGCGAAGCCTTGGCTGACCTGGCCATGGGTGTCACCGGATCCGACGGATGAAAGGGGTGGAGCGGTCACCGATCATCTCTTCTGGAACCGGCACTATCGCGAGCTTCTCTTCCGCTGGCGAATGGCTTTGTTGAAGCGCCTGCAGCCAGAGCCTCTGTCATTACCCCGATCTACGGCCTATCTCGCCACCCATCCCTCATGCTTCCCCTTCGCTGCTGAGGCTCCCCTCCACACCCGCCATCTCCTGATGGCTGATCCTGAAGTGTTCGGCGGTGATTGGCCCGACGCACCCCAATGGCCTGATGGTTGGTTGGGAGCTATCGCTGCCGCTTCACCACTGTTTGTCTGGGCTCCCTTTGAGTGGGAGCCTGCTTTGAGGCAATTGCCATTGCCGGATGGTGTGCATTGGCGTTGGCTGTTGATTGAGGCACCGTTCAGCGCTGCCCTTGGGCAAGGCGACGATCTGATTGCGGGTGCATGTCCCTGGGATGCAGGTTTTGAGCCCTGGAGCGATCCCCCTCACATCGCTGTGGAGCGGGCGGTGTGCCGCCACCTGCTGGCCATGGGGGCTGAGCCGATCACGGTGACTGCCAGGCGATTCCCCTAAACTTGGGTCTACGACTGACCTGGGCATGCCGAAGGCCACACGCAAGTCCGCGCCAGTGGCCAAATCTGGCTCTGCCCGCCGATGGCGCCTGGGCACAGTGCTCCTTTCCCCATTCAGGCGCCTGAATGCTTTATGGGTCAGGGGTGGAACAAAGACCCCCCGCCGATCCAAACCAGCGAAGCCGGTCCTGTTGAAGGGCCTGGGGCAGAAGCGAACGCTTGCGCAGTGGAAGGAGAGTCGGCGCCGCATCACCGCTGAGGTGAAGGCCCATCTGGTTGAGCACCAACCCGTGCCTGCCATCAAGAAGCTCACCCGTGCCTTGTTGGAGGATCCCCAGCACCCTGCCTACCAGGAGCTGCTTCGCAAAGCAGTGGAACAGCGTCGTCAGCGACGACTGAAAGCAGGTCGCAAGGATGCCTGGGCTGAACTACCCCCGGAGCTCAGACAGGAAGCGCTGCAGCTGGAGGCTTTCACGGCCTATGTGGACGAACTGGAACAGTTGTTCGATCGCGCGGGCATTCCACCCCTGAAAGCCCCTCTCCCCCCCGACCAGCACCAGGTTCAGAAGCCGCGAAGCACCGCAGCATCCGAGCCTGAATCGATGAAGTCGGAAGACTTCGAGCCCTGAAACCCAGCGCCATGCAGGGCTAGTGCCTCACATGCCGCATCACCTGCTCCACCAGTTGGCGTGCTCTAGCCTGGAAACTGTGGTGCTCACGCACCTGCCGGGCCACCTGGCTCAACAGCGAGCTCTGTTCCCGTACAGCCACGGCACGCTCCAAGGTGGCGGTTGGCTCTGTGCCCACGCTGTGGCAGACCACCGCTGCCATGAGCTCAGCTGGGCAGCCGGGAGCCACGTCGGTGATGACGGGCACGGCGCAGGCCAGCACATCAAAGACCCGGTTGTTCAGGTAGCCGTAGTCGGCCATGGCCTGATGGTGATCGTTGAGAACGGCCAGGGAACGGCGGTAGCGATGGGGGAGTGCCCGGTTGGCGATGCTGGTGGCGGCAGCCTTGATCCCGAGCCGATCCCAACTGTCCCCAATCAATTCCAGCGCAACGCCAGCGTGGTGGAAGGCCTGCACGATCGGTCGGAGGGTTCCTCGGGTGTTGCCTACAAACAGCAGGCCGCCCTCTACGGGATCAGGGGGACCGTAGTGGCAGAAGGTTGTGGCCTGGAGCAGGGTGGTGGTCGGCCGGCCGCTGAGCCTGGCAATGCGGGGGCAGTCCTGGCTACTGGCCACGAACAGCAGGTCGTAGCCGGCTAGCTCGTTGGCCGAAGGATCGAGCGGCCAGCTGATCAGCCAGAGGGCTCTGAAGGTGTAGGGCTGGCTTGTTAGCCAGCAGGGGGGAGGCGCAAATTTGCCGCGCAGCACAAGGATGCCACTGCCGGGGGGGGGAGGGGCGTTGTCGAACAGGCTGTCCCGGTAGAGCAGCCGAGACCCCCACCCCAGGCTCTGCAGACCGAGCTGGAGGCCGCGGGCGAAGTGCACATCCCCCCAGCCCGCGTGGGCGGTTGGGTCTGCAGGAGCGGCAATCAGCAGGTCGACATGCCGCATGGACTCAACGGCTTGCCCTCCTATCCTCGCTGTTGGCCCGGATGCCATGCCGCCGATTCCCGCGCCCCTGCCCAAAGCCTCTCCCTTGGCCGTGACTCACCAGGCGTTGAATTGCCGCCAGGTGGTGAGGCGGCTCTATGCCCAGGCGGGGGTGAGCCGTTATGGGTTCGTGTTGGCCTCCGACCAGGCCTTACTGCTGAGGGCCGATCCGGAGTTCTGGCCAGGGCTGTTTGGTCCAGCACTTGTTGAATTGGCAGGTGATCCCGCCGATCTGGGGCTGCTCTTGGCTCTGCCCTTGGCATGGAGTCGGGGCCTGGTCGATCCAGAACAGACCCCCAGGCTGCAGGCGCTGCTGGCGGCTGCCCAACCTGTGGTCATCGGCCATTGGCCGTCGCTCGGCCCTCCCCAGGCAGGCCTCCTGACGCCCTCCGCCCTCGGGGAGCAGCTCAACCGTTACCTCGCCCTGCTTGCGGAGCCAGCACCGCTGCCGCCAGGCTCTGCCGTTCACTTGCTGCAGTTGGAGCGCCAACTGCGCCGTCAGCTCGCCCCTCTCTGCTGGCCCATCCCAGAAGATCTGGGTCGCCCCTTTGCCACGGCCGACTGGCTGGCGGAGATTCCTTCTGATCCCGCGGGGTTGCAGGTTTTGGCTGATCAGCTGGTGGCGATTTTGCATCTCCTGCCGCCAGAAGAGCAGGTCGACTACTTCAAGGATCTCCAGGGTGGGCTGGTTGAAGCCCTGGATCAGCTCGACCCGGGGCCTGGTTTGCGCCTGGTGGAAGCCCTCGTGGGGGGGCTGAACAGCCGTAACCCCCAGCTGTGCGATCTGGAGGCTGCCCTGCGCCGGGCAGGTTTGGCTCGGGGGATAACGCTGTCGGATCCCGGCGAGCGCGGCCTGGTGCTGATGCGTTTGCTGCAGGTGGTGTCAGGCCTGGCTCCCCCAGCCCACCTGGATGCCCTGGCTGGATCAATCGATGCCCTGGTCCGTGCCATCGGTGCTGCCACCGCACCGGAGCAGAAGCGACCCCTGCAGCGCCAGCTGGTGGCGATCGTGCAGAGCGGCAGTTGCAACCTGCCCTTGCTGGGTCGGCTGCTGCCGATCCTCGAGCCGGAGAGCGGCTATCGCCTGCCCACCTTGCTGCCCCCCTCGGCCTGTCTGGTCCTGGTCAAGGCGGTGCTGCTGCTCGGGGATGCCTTGGTGTCCCAGCTCGACAGACCAATCCGTCGATCCATGCTGGCGCTATTGGAGCGCAGCCTGCCGCGGCTGTGGTGGCAGCCGGAGCTGCTGGTGAAGCTGCTCCACGACTTGCGGCGTTTTCCGCTGCAAACCCGTTGGCTGTTGACCGATGACGCTGGCCTGCTGCCAACCCTTGTGTCGCTGCACAGCCGCGGTGTGGCGCCGCCAGAGCCAGACCACGGCCCCGAACCGTTGCAGTTGCGCCCCCTGGCACCGGAGGAGCTGCCCGGGCCGCCAGAGGATCCACGCCGGTTGCTGCGGCTCCAGCTCACCCTGTTGCTCCGGCTGGTATCCGGCCAGGAGGAGAGGGCAGCATTGCTGCGCCTCGTGAATGGCTCTGGTCAGTCTCCGGTGCTCCGGCTCCTCGATGGCGAGGATGAGGAGGCCTTGGTGTTAGCGGTGGCTGCCGGCCTACCCAGTCGTGCCGTGGGTCTGGTGCGGTTGGCTGCAGAGCGGCTCGGGGTGTCGGAACTGTTGCCCGCACTGCTCCCCAGCAGTGGCGGTGTGGAGGCTGTATTTGCTCGCTGTCTGGATCAATGGCGCCAGCTCCTGGAGCCGCCTGCGCCGCGTCCCACGTTGCCGATCACTGTTCTGATCACTTGCTACCGCCCCCGATTGGATCTGCTGCAGCAGGTGTTGCACTCCCTTGCCCTGCAGACCGTGGCGGTGCATGAGGTGCTGGTGGTGGATGACGGCTCACCGGTTGCGGAGGCGGCCGGTCTGGCAGAGCTGCTGGAAACTGCCACTGAGGAGTTCGACCTGCCCCTGCGGCTGTTGCGTCAAGAGCAGAATCAGGGCCAGTACGCCTGTCGCAACCTGGCGATCAGCCAGATGGCAGGCGAAGTCCTGGCCATCCACGATGACGATGATCTGTCCCATCCCTTGCGACTGGAGTGGCAGTGGCAGGTGCTTCAACAAGGGGCTGCCGCGGTGTACGCCAGGCATGTGCGCCTCGATGAGGCGACGGGCACTCCTCAGGCCGATGGCGATGGGGGCGCGTTCTTCGGCGATGGCATCACCACCTTAATGCTGCGTCGTCAGACGGCCCTGGAACTGGGTGGCTTCTACCCCGTTCGCTCCCGTGGCGACGTGGACTTCCGTCGTCGGCTGGAGGAACGTTTTGGTGCGGCCAGGGTGGGGCGAATGGCTGCACCGCTCTATCTCATGCGCGGCTCTGCCCATACGGTGTCGTCTGCCTTCGAATACAACTGCAGCTTGGGGCTGCCCAGTTGGCGACGGCTGATGCGACAGGGGGTGCTGCCTTGAGCGGCGGATCGGTTCAGCTGGCTCCAGTGTTGATCGGTCTCACCACGATCCGTGGGCGTGAAGGGGCGTTGAAGCGCACTGTGGATTCCCTGTTGGCTCAGCAGTTGCCCACCGATGGCAGGCCCGTGGAGCTGCACCTGTTTCTTTCCCGGGAGCCATACCTCCTGGATCGCGGGTTTACGTCAATCCCGGGCTTTCTGAGGCGGCGGATCTTGGGTTCTCGCTTGCGGCCGGGCCTGCGCCTGCAGGTGCATTGGACGGCTAACTGCGGCCCCTACCGCAAGTTGTTGCCCTTGTTGGAGCGGTTGACGCCAGATCAGGAGGCGCTCGATCCCCTGCTGATCACCGCCGATGATGACACCCTCTACCCCCGCGACTGGCTCAGACGTCTTGTAACCGCCCAGCTGCGCTGGGGGTGTGTCGTGGCATTCCGCGGACGACAGATGGTGCTCGACCAGGGGGAGGTGATGCCCTATCGCGATTGGCGGGTGAATGATGAGCGGTTGCTGCAACCCAGCCTGCTCACTGTGCCGACTGGCAAGGATGGGATCTGTTACCGCCTCAGCCAGCTCGACTTCCGCGTACGTGATGTGAAGAAAGCACTTGAAATTGCAGGCCATGCGGATGACCTGTGGTTCAAGACCCACACGTTGCTTACATCAACCCCGTCCACATTATTGCACTACAACATGGGTCAGCAGTTCGTCGAGCTGGGCAGCCAGGGGATGGCTCTGAAGCGGGGTGTCCCCGGCCAGCCGATCGGCCAGACGTTGTTTCTCTCGATTAACAAGCGAGGGGGAAATGATCTGGTTCTACGCAACTGCCTTGGCTATTTGATGGCATGCACGCGATCTCCATGGTTGATGTGTTAGATGGGTCTAACGATGTCTTGCCGATTCTCCGCATCAGAGCCATTCAACTTGGCTTGAGATGATTGTCATTAAATGGAGCTTCAAATAGGCAGCGCGAAGAGGGAAAGTAGCGCTGGCGCACCCATTCATTTGAAGTGGCATAGGCATTCTCATAGGCACGTTTCTGCATTGCATTTGCTCTGGGTGATGGCAAATGATCAAACGAATCGCGGATTGCTTTGACCAACTCTCGTGAAGGCCGTCCTTCCCGATTGAGACGTGCAATGAGCGAGAGGGATAGCCAGGATAAGGATGTATTGGCTCGCTGGGGAGAAGTCTGGTAATCGAAGGGAAGATTAATTCCAGTGGCGACGCTAAAGTCCCTAATGATATCGCCATCGATCCAGTTTTCTGGCGCAAAGAGCCTGGGCCGAAATTGTCCTGGAAACCATTTCTCAAGTTGGTCTATTGTTGAGCGGTGGCAGCAGAGTCGGTGCCAGTATTCGTTGTCTGGAAGGGGTAAATCAGTCAGGGCTGCGCCATTGAGAACAGCAGTTGACCACAGCGAGAGGGCAGCACTCAGTGGTTCACGCAGGTAGACAATAATCTGGACCTCATCGAAGCGCTCTTTTACATAAACTGCCATCTTTTCTAAGCATGACTCGTTATGGAGAATGCGTGAGTGGATATGTTCGCTTGAGACAACCCAGGAGTGATCGGGTCTGCGGGCAATTTCTTCATCGAATTCTTGTTGCCAAATGGCTATGGCTGCTTTTCTATCCTGGAGGCATAGCTGATCAAGTCCCTCTGTCTGGGTCAGGTCGTCTTTTTGTTCGTGTTGATAGAAGAATAATGCGAATCGACGATGCTCAACCGCCCCAAGTGAACGAGGTACCCCGTAGCCTTGAAAGAATAAGCAATCACGCTGGCTGGATAGGAAGCGTTGAATTGCTGTACTGCCAGTTTTTTCAGTACCGATGTGGAGAATCAGTCTGGCTGCCATGATCAGTTGAGATCACGCTTTCTTTTTGGATGGCTTCTGCCTCTTCTGGAGTTGAGCTTGGTTTGTAGCAGCCGGCTCGTGATCGTCATCAGCCGATTTGTTTGATAATTCCATTGATTGGATCGATGAGCTTTTTCCGTGTCTGGTTGGCCACTCGTTGCCGCTAGAACATCGTTACAGATAGCATTGGCAAGATTCTGCCGGACAAGTTCCAATTGATCAACGGATAGATTACAGTGAAAATCTCTAACAACTTCTGGCTTGGTATCGAATGGCTTGGTATCGAAAGAGAGATGGTGTTCGGGGAGAAGCCGATGATTGATAGCGTCAACTGATGATTGGTTAATCCTGACAACTTCCTTCAATGACTCCTGGCGCATCGCCAAAGAGATGGCGGGCACACTTGGAAGTTGATTCACAAGTGAATCAGCAAGTTTGCGGCCTACGCTACCGCCATACATGGCGTTGACAAATAATAGTAACTGAAGTTCGGCCGCACTCATTGACCGATTGACTGGTACGTTTAGAGAGCTGTCAACGACACCATCACGAATGCCAACCGCGCCTACGAGGGAATCAATAATCGAGCCTTTGAGGGCTGAGTAGTTAAATAACGAGTATTGAATATTCTTTTTGTCTAGGACTTCAAGGGCTGCTGCTGCTTTGTTCGTTGCATTGCAGCGGTAGCTATGCTCGCTTAGGAAGTCCTCATAGCCTCTTGTATAGCCATGGCGCTTGACGAGTTGTTGATAGACAGATCCTAGTTGGTCAACCGGATCACGCACGACAAGAAGTATGTGGAACTCATAGCTGTCGCGAAGATCGTCGAAGATGCCCGTAAAGTCTTTGAATCTGTGAATCAGATTCTCATTTGAAAAAATAAAAGCATGAAAGCCAGGATTGTCGTTCACGATTGGCAGGACTCCAGCGGTCAACCAGTTCTCTCCCTCTGGGCCTATGGATAGGTTGCCAGAGCTGATGTGATTGCGTGAAGCCTGTGTAAAGCTGCGGTGATAAGGATACAGAATGCCTTCCTTTGCTAGTGCACCGTGGGCTCGAGCAAGGCAAGTCTGAAAAGCTGAAGATCCAGTTTTGGGGTGTCCGATATGAAGAAAGATGCGTGGTTTCATGTCCTGTTCCTATACCGCTGATGGGTCTTCAAAAAGCAACCGGACTGCGATCATTTCGCCAACGCAGGGTTTCAGTAATTTCAAAGCGCTGAGCCCATAGTTGTTCAAGACGGCGCCGATAACGATTGCCAACAACAGCTGAGGAAAACTGATCTCGATACAGAGATGTGGCGAATGGAGTTGCATGATCAGACGCTTCTCTTTGCTCCAAGACCTTTTGGGCGACTTCACGGATCAAATGAATGGCGTGGTTGACGTCTGGTTCAGCCCAGTGATGTCCGTCCGCACAAGGATAGGCTCCACGGGGTATCGGGGCCCGTTTGTAATCTACGGGATGGGCTAATGGACCAGTGCAAAAATCAGTGTTCCCTCCAAAATCGGTGGCAATGACGTGTAGCCCAAGTTGGAGAGCCTCAGCAAGTCCTCGTCCATACCCCTCAGAGCGATGAAGTGATACAAATACATCACAGCAGCCGTAAAGCTGAAGTAATGCATGACGTTCAAGATGACCAACCACAAGATGGATGCGGGGATCTTCCGCGACGCGAGCTTGTAGCCAATCATACTCAGGTTTAAATCGACGGGGAGGGAAAGTCTTGATCATCAGGGCTACTCGATCGGCTAAGGGATCGGACTGACCAAGGGGAAATGCTTGCTGAAAGGCTTCCAACACACCCATAGGATTTTTACGTGATGCTGTGGAATTGAAGTCAAATCCAAAAGCAAAAACTATATCTTGATTGGGTAAGTTATGCATGCTTCTCGTTGTAGTTCGTGTCTGTTTGGAGGTGATCTCTTCCAGATTGGCAATTTCAACGGCCATTGGCATCTGGTGAAGGGGCCGATCCTTGCCGCTGTATGGGAGCAGTGCCCGAGCTGTGAATGCACTGGAGGGCCAGATTTCATCAGCAACGTGCAGCAGAGGGGTCCAGGCATCTGGCCACGTTTCGGTTTCCCATGGCCAGCTCACCAGGGTGTAACGCTCGCGCAGGCCCCTGAAGCCTTGCTCGAGCAACCAACGGGCATGGACCGGTGCCGCCATACAGATCAGGTTGAAGGCGTAAGGGCCGCCTTCCAAGTCTGGATGCAGTAAGTCTTCCAGGCTTCGGTCTGTTCGAGCGGCGCCGTTACCGGCTGGATGGTCGATGACACAGCAAGGCACATCAGCTGCTATCAGCGACCTTGCCGCCATACGAATATCCTCACCAATTCCAAACACATCAAAGGCGTGACCGATGAGATTGACGCCGAAGGGCCGCTGCTCAAATCTCTGTTCGGCGTGCTCGGATTCTCTTACTGGAGATATCAGTGCTTGTAGCGGCGGAAATGACTGTGCTTCGGCCTTGATAGCCTCAGCAAGTCGACGATGGGGACCCGCAGGTGGCCCCGGGGCTTTGATGTGTAGCTGTGGACGAAAGGCTTGAAATAATTGTCCTGGCAAGGATCGATGCCAGCCGCTGGCTTCTGCCTTGGTTTCAGCAGCAATTAGATCCGGTGCGCTTTCCGTATCAAGAAGCCAATCGCGTCGAAGCTGGGCATAAGCTGATGGCTCGACATAGATTTCTGCCTGGTGAAAGATTGATTCCAAATGCTCTTTCAATGATGTATTGGCAGGCAGCCGAGCGATGCCGAGTTGCAGTTCGATTGCGTAGTTCTGAATCCGGGTTATTGGCGCTGCAGGAAAATAGCGAGCCAATAACCTTATCGCTTCAAGTGCAACTGTGCTGCGTTGTGTGCTCGTGATGGTTTGCTCATGGATGCGAGTTGTCGCTTGCGTATGAGGTAAGTACCCAATTCGATTAGGGAACGCATCGAATGCTCGGAGCCAGTATTCAAAATCAAAGGCCGTACGGTAGGAAAGGTCGAACGGCCCCAGCATGATCCCCATGGAACGGCGGAAGACCACTGTTGGCTGGCAAATGAAGCAGTGACTGCGAAAGGCTTTGAGACCGCCCTGCGGGGGCAGAGTTGGATAGCGAAGGCGACTCCCACTATTACTCTGCAACTCATATCCCTCTCCAAATACCATTAACCATTCGGGATTCAATTCGAGGGCCTTTACTGCTCGGCTTAGTGCTCCCTCTGCATAGATGTCATCGGCATTTAACCAACCGATCAACGTCCCTCGTGCTGCCCTAAACGCCTTGTTCAAGGCATCAGCAGGACCTTCATCTTGACCGAGCAGCAGGCGTATCCGAGACTCTCGTGCAGCGTGATTTCTGAGAATTGTTTGACTTCCATCCGTTGAACCTCCATCTACAACCACGAGCTCCAGGCATTCGGGCTGCATTAAGACTGACGCGATTGCTTCCTCCAGAAAACGACCTGGATTAAGGCAGGGCATCAAAACTGAGACAGGAGAGCTTGTTCTCATCAATGACAGGATCTCAGATCCAATTGATAGAAACTAGCCTTGTATGAGTCGTGACAGTCTATTCCGATTAACGAAGACCTGAAACGACTTCCCTGGCTGGCTTCCTTGGGTATGATCTTTTCCATGGTGTGGAATATGGGTTCGGAAAGCCAACGGAGGCTTGCCAATCGGGCACGTATTTCGCGGGTAACCTTCCGGTACAGCATAATAGTTGACATGTCGCATTGACCGTACTCCTTATCATTGGCGCTCTCTTTTCTAATCATTAAACCGGTCTTGGAATTGATAAACTGCCATGCTTCTGGCATAATGTATGCACTAGAAATGCCTGGACTTGCCTTGTTCAATCGATGCCCGTTGACGCCTGGGGACACTAAAGCTCCAAGGGATTTGGCCAGGCTCATGCTGAATGGGTTGAGTGACTAAATAGTTTTTGCATTCAATGCAATCATCAAGGGATTGGCCCCCACAGTACGACTGGAAAGCATTAGGCATTCGAAGAGATACAAGTCGCAGGCTTGAGGCAATACCAATGAAGCCATGCTTAGCCATCTGTGACTATTGTCCCATGCTTTTGGCTTAACCTCGATGCCTCGCCGGTGAACTGCGAGTTCATAATGAGAGGATAACAATAAAGCCTTGACGACTATATTCTTAGATAGCCATCCTTGTTGAGGTCGTCCTTGAAGTTCTTCCATATCAGTTCTTCAACAATGTCTTCTCCGGGAATCTGATCGTTCGCTTGTCTTACATGTCCAGGATGAAGAAAGCTGGTTTTATCGTGCAAATAATTGTCTTGTTTCACTTTGCTTGCCCGATCCATCATGGCTTCGAATCCAAGCGTTTGCTTCAATCCTTCCCATGAGTTAGGTGCAAGTTTCAACCCTAAGAAGCGCGCTATCTTTGTGGTTGCTGCTTTGGTATCAGAGCGAATGACATCCTCGCGGACGAACAGGACGTTGGACAAACGTCTCTTTTTTCGCTCAACTCCGATTTCTCTTCTGATGATTCGAATGGCATCTTCTGGCTCTCGATCAGGCTTGTAGAAGGTACTTGCCTGACTATTATTGACCATTCGCCACCATGACTTGGCAACACTGGGATAGTCTCTTACGGTGACAATCGCCTTGGCTTTCTCCTCTGCTAAAAGACTAGGTATGTCATTCTCAAATCTATGAATCTTGATGATGCCGACAGTCTCTCTTCCACTTGCTTCAACAAGGTTAAGAATAGAGCGAGGCGAAGCGAGTTCTCTTTCCCATGCACATATCACATTCTGAGCAACTGCTCCTGCTAATAATCTAAGCGTGTTGTATCCGAAGGTAGAGGCTGTTCTGATTCCGCCGTAGCTTACCCAAATTGGTGTTTCCGAGATCTCCCTGATGGCTTCACTATAGTTATTAATCAGACAAAGAGATCTGTCGAGCTTCAATCCATAAGACTGGATTGATGCAACAATTGACTTAAACTCTTTGCTTGGGCGAAGATCTTCGAGCCTTCGATTAATTGCCTGAGATAATCCCAAATTCCTAGGCCGGCTTCCTCCCATGCTAACCTACGAAAGCCCAATCCCTAGCGAATACTCGGTGCCTAAGAGATTTTGGTTCCAAGACTCGTTGGACGCTATTACGAATATCCTTAATAACGAGCGGGAGTATCTTCAAGCCAAGATCCAAAAGCAAATATTCGTTCACAGCAACCATGACAACGCTGGTTATGTTGTTCGTAAAGCTCGCCAGCTGAAGAGGCTTGTATCACAAACTATTGCTTCAAAGCGAGCTCTTGCTGGTTTGCCAACTTCTCTCTCTCTACCAGTAAGTGATCCTAAAACCTGCTGGATTATATGCGGGCCAGAAAGTAGTGGTAGCGTTCTGATTGCAAAGACAATTTCTCATGCTGTTGGGGCATCAAAGCAATTTTCTGACTATAGTGGCTACGGATATAACGGCGAGATTGGGATTGACAACTTAGTATTGCATCGCTCGATTCCTTTCCTGCGGCCGAAGAAAAACCATCACGACCTATTAGTCGAGATTGATACACTGAAGCAACAGTACTCGGTAATAAACTATATACTGACCACTAGAGATCCCTTGATATCTATTATTAGTAAGACCAATCGGTTTGGGGGGTCTCTTGTTGAGGGTCAAGAAGATATTGAGCTAGCACGTGATTTCTTTGCCTCTATATGCAAAAAGCCAACCTGCTTTGTTTGGAGCTATGAAACTATGCAGCTGCTTGGCGATGTTTATTTCAAGCGCCTTTATGAATTTTTCGATATCAGTTCTGAGTATGTCCCGAGCATAAGAGATGCGAACTCTAAGTATCTACTCCCTAGCTTCGATCTATCCGCAGATAACTATCTGATTGGCCCTACGCCGATTATCTACTTCATCAACCTATTCTTAAAAGATGGCATCTTGCCCGAATACGAGCAACAAACCATCAATGCATTGCTTAATGCTATTAATCACTCGGCATCGCTAGACATTAAGATAGTTGTTATGGTAGATGACTGCGATTACAAATTCTTCAGACGACTATTCAGGAGTCATGGCGCAGTTTTTCATGTCTTTAGATTGGGGAATGATTCCATCAATATTAAACTCCCTAAGCTCCGCGATATTCTTCAGTACGAGATAGTTTCTGAGGCGCTGGGAAGAGATTATGTTGATTCCTCTTACTGTATATATGCTAATGCCGATATATGCCTGCCAACTTATTTTTTCCATTTCATCCACCAGCAAATTATTCATGCAAAATCATGTAGCTATCCAAAAAATACAGCAAGGGCTTCGGCTTCCCACGGTGACTTTATCTCCCCTGATTCATTTGTTATTAACCGACGTGATGTCATCCAAGAATCCAGTGGTCAATTGAGTCATCTTGCTTGGCATCCAGGCAGTGATTTATTTGTATTTCCTACTCGTTTCCTCCCCAATATGAATTTCGGCGATGTTACAATAGGCCTGCCTCCAATCGCTCCAATTATTTGGCTTAATCTATTGATGCAATCACAGAGAACATTGCATATTTCAGACTCATTTATTACTTGGCATTACGGCAACGATCAAACCTGGCGATCTGAAGAAGCTCAAGCTCAGATTAATGCCAATACTCACGCTGCAGCACAAGCATTTTGGAGGCTTATAAATGGTGATAAAAGTAAGATAGATGGGATTCGATTTGAGGACTCGATTAATGCTAAAAATCTTCGATCAAAAGCACTTCTTTTTGTTTCTATGGCCGAACCAAAGACAATACTTTCTTGACATAATTCGGTTGACTAAGTTTTCGTAGCCATTCGCAATCATATTTGCGCCATGCCTCTTGCAAAAACGCCTTAACGTCTTGGGGCCGAAATACTTTTCAAAGTAATTGGCTTCTGCAACAGGAAAAAATAAATTATTGGCATTTTTCTCCTCTCTACACGCTTCATTCTGCTGGCCAAACGCAGTCGCTAGAATCTTGGTGTCACACCCAAGAAACTGCGACAACTTTGAAGAGACTTTTTGATAGTTGTCTGTCGAATTTACGATATCTTCAAATCGAATGCGGAGCACCGGTTGCTTGGCCTGACTAAATGATGCATAGAAGTCAAGCCATGTGCCGGACCGATTCATAAATTGAGGGATACATGTGTTTGACGCAGAGAAAATCTCAAGTGCGTGGTCCAACGCTCCTTCATCTCGAAGTTTCTCGAGATTAAAGACATTGGGAGTCAGCACATCAGTTTCAGTGTAGTTAGGGTAGAAATGTTTGAGGGTCGCAATCTGATTTGCAGTTAGCCTCTTGTTTAAACTGGCAGAGTAGCGCAGGTAGTTGGTTGCGCTTAGGAGAGTATCAAAAGGATTCCGAATGATTACGATGATGCGCTCAATCGCTACGCTTTGCCCTCCGCTGCTGTAGTGGTAGTCTGAATAAGCTAAATGGGTTTTAATATGACACCTTTGCTCTCCAAGAAATGGATTGCCTATAAAGCTGGTTGTTTCTAGCTTGCTAATGCCCTCTTGATTCTGGTATTCATACTTGGGAGGGGTCCAGCCTGGCGAAGCAAACTTACCCGCGTAATTAAATGTCTCGTTAATAAGTGTGTTGCCGCTTTTGGGAAAGCCTGCCAATACAACCAGGTTATTTTGGCTTGGCTGCGAATTAAGCATTGCTCTTCCCTTTTTCAGACTATAGCAGGCGCAGTCTAAGAGGTTTTCTGAATCTGTCTTTGGGTAGGCATTTCACCTGAAATGCAATGCTGAAATTCCATGGCCCAGATCCTTCATGCCCCTGGCATTGATAACACAAAGAGAGAGGGGGGCATGAATTGGCGCCCCCCCTCGGATGGAATATCTTGTTGCCGCGATCGAATCTCTATTTAATGACGATTTTCCCGATGGTCTTTGGCTTGCGCTCTTTGCCGTCGGGAGACGGCTTGGGAGTGGTGCGTCGTGTCTTCAGTGTCATTGTCGGGGTGAAGATGTCTTCCTCTTGTTTGATTGCGTCCGTAATAATCTGAATAAAAGCAGTGACTGCCGAGGCGGAATCTGCCTGGCTCCGGCCGCTTAGTTCGGAATACTTGGTGACCATCTGCTCAAAATTCATGATTAATAAGTCGTGGAAGTGAGGGTGTGGTTGACTGTGCGCAATTGGTGCAATTGAGGTGAATTGCCGATTGCTCCCACTATCTTATCATGCCTGCCCTGCGACTTTCCCGTCCGCGCTGCTCCTGAAGTCGAATCCATGGTAACTCTAATTTCTAACTCTTCGGGGCTGGCCAGATACGCATGATCATTCAGCTGTATTCGAGAAGGATCTTGGCATGGCTTCAAGATTTTGGCGTTGCGCGTCCAGTATCTGTTTCCGTATGGGGTGAGATATCTCGATCAATTCGTTGAGGTTGGCATTGCGTCGGGCTGGGTATGACAACTGCCCGACCGGCGCCGATGCCTTCTCGCTCGAGCTCCGGTTTATCCCGCTTGAAGGTGTTTGCTACTGTTCCGTCGTTATTATAAACGGACTGATCATCTGCTTCGATCCGCTTTGCCCACCGAAGTGCAAATTGATGTCGGCTCCAAATGCTGTGACTATACCTCCCTGGGGCGCGTCCCTCGCCGTGGACGACTTCGCTGTCTTGGCTGCTCAGGCAGTAGCGCCGTCCTCTAATGTTCAGGAGGCGCAGGCAAAGATCAATATCTTCCTGGCTATTGATGTAGCGGCAATCAAGCCCTTGCACGCTGGCATAGTCTTGGGCCCGCATAGCCAGACATGCGCCCGTTAGCGCCTTCAGCTTATGAGCTGCTTGCACACATGGAAGATGCATTGGAAGACCCGCATAAAGTGGGTAACCTAATGTTTGCCCTTCTTTGAACACCACGCCTAAACTTTGTACTGTGCCGTCAGGTTTGAGAAGCCTTGGTTGGGTCGCCGCAACAGCTTCATTCTCGAGCGGATGGATCAGTCCGTCTAGCCAACCGTTGCTGACGCGGCAGTCGTTATTGAGTAGTACGATCCACTGCCCTCGACTGGCGGCAAAACCAAGGTTGCAGCCCAGGGCAAATTGCACATTCTCACCGGGCCATACACTGCGTATTCGTGTATAATCCTTCTGATGACTTTTGAGCACCTTGATGCTCTCATCGCTTGCATCATTCATCACAGCGATCACCTCCCACTGCCACTTGCATTCGGCTTCACGCAGGCTGGATAGGCATGCGTCTAATTCGAGAGGATCGCCATATACGGGGATTACAATGCTCACGAGCTCAGTATCTCGCGTTTTGCTCTGTAGTTCAGCCCAGTTGATCCGCTCCTGGCTCCATCGCCAGAATCGCGCCGCCATCAATGGGCTTGCTAGCGCAGGCGCCAAGGCCTCAAGGCTTGTGAGTTGGTTACCGTCCACCGGTCGTCGAGGCTGGCGCTGAATGTTTGGCCATTGCTCGTGATTGGTAGATGGCAACCTGCCATCGAAGCGTGTAGCGAGTTCAAGTGCCAATTGCAACCACTCAATCTGTTGTAAGTTCTGGGGGTCGGGAATTCCTCCCCTTTTTCGCTTGAGCTGATCGATTGTGATCGCTGTCAAGCTCTGCTGGCTCGCCTCCTCGCTCGCCTCCTCGCCTGGTGATACCCGATTCTCGTGGAGTGGTTCCCTATGGTCATCAGCCGTGCTCTCTGTTATCCACACCGCTGATCCCCAGATCAACTTGTAAAACAAGCCTGCCAAGACGAGCGGCATGGAAATTCCCTGCAGCACAACGCCATCGGCGGGCATGGACACCACCTGCTGCCAGGACCAGCTGGCCAGATCGGAAGTGCCTCGTGGCATGATCAATTGGGTCGTTTTGTGCTTGCCATAGGGTTTGTGAGACGTTGTTCTCATCATGTCCATCCCTTCGTCTATCACTGCCACTAGCCTGGCGGCATCGGGTTCCTTACGGAGAAGCAACGACCGCTCTCTGAGGTATCTACGCTGGGTTACTTCTAGGAGATAGACCACCGGCAAGCCGATCAACGGGTTGGCTCGTAATGCAGCCGCATAAGCTTGGATTGCGTCCTGCCAGCGTTCTTCCTGCTGCCAGCGATTGCCTAAGATGAGCTCAGAAACTCTGGGGTCGCCTGATTCTGTTTGTGTGGCTGGATCCTGCGCCCCTCCATTCCGATTGATGTTTTGCATCCATCCAGGAGCTTTCACTGGCTTCGTCCTGACCTCGTTTACAGTAATCCTGAAGCTGGGGTTGTTTGAGGAGTGACGTTCTGGTTCACCCCATTCCCGCTCCCATCCTCTTTGGATGCCAAGTTGCTGTCTGCGGGCCTTCGGCGCCATGATGGCCTGCTCTCCTCCCTGCCCCCTGGGAGTC
The DNA here is from genome assembly GCA_044374745.1 of Prochlorococcaceae cyanobacterium. Taxonomy (GTDB): domain Bacteria; phylum Cyanobacteriota; class Cyanobacteriia; order PCC-6307; family Cyanobiaceae; genus NIES-981. Next base: position 67,163 of record JBILNZ010000004.1, read on the forward strand.
TTCTGCTGTATTCAGCACCCCACGAGGCCTTGGAAGCCCTGCGTGCCCACGATCCCCTGGTGTCGGGTGCGCAAGAGCTTCTCAGGGGCTACGAGGCCTTGCTTGGGGATGCGGCCTCCCATGGGTTGGTGTCCACCTGGCGTTTGCAGCAGCTGTCCTCCCAAGCGATTGCCTCCTGGGTTGCTGAGCGTGGCCCGCTGTGCATCGCGGCCGAGCCATGGCCTCGTGCCTCTCCCCTGACGGCCTTGGTCACCTCTGTGCTGCTCCGCAAGGTGCCGGCCTGCCTCGATGCCTACTTGCGGTTGGAGGCCCAGGCAGAGCGCTTTGGAACCGAGGCGGACTCAGTCTATGGATCCCGCCTTGACACATCTGTGGAGCTTTGTCCTCTCCTGGAGCAGTGGTGGCTGGCTGAGCCCAAGAGTGATCTCACCCTGCTTCAGCTTCAGCAGGTGGAGGAAGAGCTTCTCACCGTGTTTCTTGCGAATCGCCACCAGCTTGAGGTGCTGGCCCAGGCGCGTCGCCAGATTCGCCAACTGCTGGGTTTGCTCCAGCGTCAGTTTGTGTTGCTCAGCAGGGGCTTACTCCCATGACCACCCCAGCCCCACCCCCGGTGACTCTGCAGCTCTGGGCGCCTGGCATCGACGCCTCGTTCCTTGTGGCAGGCCTGAAGCAGGCGGGTCTCACGGTGATTGAGGCTCCCCCTGAATCGGCTGTTCCCGATGATGTGCCCCTGCTGGTTGCCTATGCCGATCCGCTTGGCTGTTGCCTGCAGCCCGATGTGGAGCAGGCGGTTGCCGCCACCCTGGCCTTGGTCGCCGACCTTCCCCGTGTCCTTGCTCCACGGCGGCTCTGTCGATTGCTGAACCTGGGCTGTCTCTGCATTCCCGCTGTCGTGGGTTGGTGTATTCAGCCCACGACGCCCGTTGAGCAGACTTTTCCCCATCCCTTCATCGAGCCAAGCACCCTGGATGCCCTGCTCGCCCTGGAGCTGTTGCGACGGCATCCGCAGTTGGCGGCCAGCTATCTGGCTCTGGAGCAGCACCCCCTGGCTGCTGGTCAGGACCGTCGCCCAATCGATGCCCACTCAGCACAGCGCTATGAGCGGGCGTGCCGCTGGGACTCGCTTGTGCAAATCCGTGAGTCTCACAACCAGCTCCAACGCGACATCCGCCAGCTGGCTCAGCAGCTTGAACCGCTCCAGGTCAGTCAAATCACCTGTCTTGACCTCCAGCAGCAGATCCACCAGCTGTCTTCCCGGTTGGTCCAGGCTGAGGCCCTCAAGGAGCGCTGTGCTGATCTTGAACTCAGTCTGCAGGCCCAACAGCAGGATCTGGAGGTCTTGGGGCGACGACTGACTCTCTTGGAGGGGGTGCTGCGTTCGGCCAGCGGGGCCAGCAAAAGCCTGCAGCTTCGCCTTGCCCAGGTGCTTGCTTCTTGACTTTGGCCACGTCAAGCAACCCCAGCCCTTGAATGTGCATGGGGCTGCTTGCACTTGTTGTGTTAAAGTAAAGCAGATTTGCGTTTAGTTCTTTCGTGAAAGCCGTTGTTCTTGCTGGCGGCCGAGGTACTCGTCTCGCGGAAGAAACCGTGGTTCGCCCCAAGCCATTAGTCGAGGTCGGCGGCATGCCTATTCTCTGGCATATTTTCAAAATATACAGCTCATTCGGCATCAACGACTTTATTGTCTGCTGTGGCTATAAGGGCTACATGATTAAAGAGTACTTTGCTAACTACTTTCTGCACACAAGCGATGTTACATTCCATATGGATGTGGGAAATCATATGGAGGTTCATCAGCGCACTACGGAGCCTTGGAAGGTCACATTGATTGATACCGGGGATTCAACCGAGACCGGTGGGCGTCTTGGCCGGGTGCGCTCCTATCTCGGCGATGAACCGTTCTGTTTTACCTACGGTGACGGTGTCGCCGATGTGGACATGGCCGCCCTGATTGCCCATCATCGTGAGCATGGTCGGCAGGCGACTCTCACTGCCGTGCAGCCTCCTGGCCGCTATGGCGCGCTGCATCTTGATGGTGATCTGGTGGGTAATTTCCAAGAGAAAGCTGATGGCGAGCAGTCCTGGATTAACGGTGGTTTTCTCGTGCTCGAACCATCCGTGTGCGACTTGATCCACTCTGATGCTTGTTTGTTTGAGGCTGATGTGTTGTCGGAGCTGGCTCGCCGCGGGCAGTTGGCGGCCTACCGACACCATGGTTTCTGGCAGTCGATGGACACGCTGCGCGAGCGCACACGCCTGGAAGCTCTCTGGGAGAGTGGTCAGGCGCCCTGGAAACTCTGGAGTTGATGCACTCCCCCGCCAGTCGTCCGGATCCGGCCTTCTGGAACGGACGCCGCGTGCTGGTCACTGGCCACACGGGTTTCAAGGGCAGTTGGCTCAGCCTCTGGCTCTTGCGAATGGGCGCCCAGGTCACCGGGGTGGCCCTCGAGCCGGACGTCAGCCCAAACTTGCACGCTGCCCTCGATCTCGCCCGCGCCGAGCAACCGGGAGCCATTCGCGACCATCGCCTTGACATTCGCGATGCCCAAGCCCTTGCTGAGCTGGTGGCTTCTGCCGATCCAGAGGTGGTGCTTCACCTGGCGGCCCAGCCTCTGGTGCGCCAGAGCTATCGCGATCCGCTCGGCACCTGGGCTACCAATGTGCTCGGCAGTCTGCACGTTCTCGAGGCCCTCAGGCCCCTGGACCATCCCTGTGCTGTGGTGATGGTCACCACCGACAAGGTGTACGCCAACCGTGAGTGGTGTTACGGCTACCGGGAGACCGATCGCCTGGGAGGCCACGACCCCTACAGCGCCAGCAAGGCTGCTACCGAGCTTGCGGTGGCTTCTTGGCAGGCCAGTTTCTGTGGTGTGGCCTCCCACCAGACCCCCCAACTGGCCATTGCCACGGCCCGGGCAGGCAATGTGATCGGTGGTGGGGACTGGGCGGCCGATCGGATTGTTCCCGATGCCATGCGCGCCTGCGCTGTCGGGGCCTCCCTCCCCTTGCGCAATCCCAGCGCCACCCGGCCCTGGCAGCACGTGCTCGAGCCTCTGGCGGGTTATCTGCAGCTGGCAGAGGCTCTTTGGGTGGACCCTTCTGCTTTCGCCCAGGCCTGGAATTTCGGCCCCCACCCTGAGGCCAATCGCACTGTGCAGCACCTGGTGGAGGGTCTCCACCAGCACTGGCCAGGTCAATGGCATGACCTCAGTGAGACCGATGCGCCCCATGAAGCCGGCCTGCTGCACCTGGTGATCGACAAGGCCCGCCACACGCTGGGCTGGCAACCCCGCTGGGATTTCGCCACCACCGTGGAGAGAACCGCCAACTGGTACCGCCGCGTGGCAGAGGGTGCCCCGGCCCTGGCCTGCTGCCTGGCCGACCTGGATTGCTACATCGCCAGCAGCCCGCGGGAGTGCTGATCCCCCGATCTTGAAGTCTCCTGTCGGGCCGTTTTCTTCCGGAGACGACCATGCCGTCGCTGCTCTCCCCCAGGGTCCCAGGTTGGTCAGCTCCCGATGGCCTCACCCCTCTGCCTGGCCTGTTCACCCGCTGTAGCGACCCTCAAACAGCCCCAGTCGGGCACTCAGGGTGGGAAAAACAGCGCCTGCTGCTCCGCGTAGAGCCGGTGAACCAGCGTTTCGCTGGGGGCGTCCACATCGCCCCAGTGAATGGGCTGGTCTTTGGCAATGGCCCGCCTCAGGCGGCAACCCTCGGCCAGCCCCTCTGGCAGCAACCCCTCGGCCTGCACCACGCAGGCCTGTTCAGCCTGGCCGTAGGTCATGCAGCGGCCAACGGATTCCAGGGTTTCACCGGCCGCCAGATCGCGGTTGGCGATGGCCACCACCTCCGCCACCGGTGCCCCGATGGGCTGGCCCACGGCATCGCCGAACAGCACGGCCCTGGCCACACTCATCGGCGCTTCAAGAAAACACAAGTGGTAGGGCTGGTACAGGCTGTAAAGCGGTCCGGTCCCCAGCTTGTAGAGCTCCAGGTACTGCACGTGCCGGGCGTCGGGCATCTCCGCCAGGCAGAACACCCCTGGGGCAGGGCGGGCCCCGAACACAACATCCACCACCCCTCCTAGCTCGCGCAACGCGTCGAGGTCGTAGACGGCCGTGAGCTCATCCACATGCCCATGGTGCACGCGCCGGCCCATTCCTCGCTGGCTCACGGTGAAGCCAGTGGCGTTGGCCACGATGCATTGTTCGAAGTTCACCCTGGAGCTGTGGGCGAAGGAGGTCGCCATCGTCAAGGCCTGGCTCCTTGGCTCGGCTAAATCCCGCTGGGGGGTGGGCGTGGGGTAGTCGTCCTGGAGCGCTTGGATGGTGCCCAGCACCCTGGGCACCAATCCGAGCCCCTGCACATAGCGCCAGAGATTCATCTGCGCACCGGGTTGATTGCCGTCACTGCAGGTGAGCAAGGTTCCAGCCGAGCGGGCCTTGGCCTGCAGAATCGCGCCAACCGTGGCATCCACCGCCGCGTTCATCAGCACCAGCGGTTTGCCGTGCTCGATTGCCGCCACGGCTACCAGGGCACCGTGGTTCACGGCGCCGGTCATCTCCACAAGACAGTCGATGCCGGCCGATCGGGCCAACAGGATGGGATCGTCGGTGATGGCAGGCCGATGGGCCAGGATCGCCTGATCGAGGGCTGTCAGGCTGTCGACCGCAATGGCCCCATCGCGCTGGGCAAAGACGTAGGCATCAGCGGCATGCTGGAGGGTGCGGTTGGCGATTGCCACCACCTCCATGCCGGGCACCAAGGCCGACACCTGGGCCACAAATCCCCTGCCCATGGCCCCTGCGCCGATCAGGCCAACACGAACCGGCCGGCCTTCGCTCTCGCGTCGGCGCAGGGCGGTGTCGAGAAGAATCATTCAAAGCCTTTCTGTGGATGAACGCTACCCGACATGCTCTGCTGTTGGGTGTACAGCTGATGGGCCAGCTGATGGTCCGGAGCTTGCACATCCTTCCAGCGAATGGGGCTGTCCTTGGCAATGGCGTGCCGCAGCAGACAACCCTCCACTAAGCCCTCGGGTACGAGTCCTTCGGCCCGAACCACATCAGCCTTTTCCGCTTGGCCATAGGTCATGTAGCGGCCGAAGGAATCGAGGGTTTCGCCGGCCTGCAGATCGCGTTTGGCGATGGCTACCACCTCCACCACCGCTGGCCCGATTGCCTGGCCCACCGCATCGCCGAACAACAGGGCCCGGGCCAGGCTCATCGGTGCATCGAGGTGACAGAGGTGATAGGGCTCGTAGAAGCAGTAGAGCGGGCCATCGCCCAGTCCCTTGGCCGCCAGCATGGGTGCATGGCGAGGATCGCCCAATTCGGCCAGGCAGTAAACACCGGGCACCGGATAGGGCCCCACCACGAAGTCCACCACGCCGCCCAGCCGACGCAGTTCGGCGACGTTGTAGAGGCTGGTGAGGTCTTCCACCGGCCCGCGGTACTCCATCCGTGAGGTGCCGCGGCGCAGCACGGTGAACCCGGTGGCGTTGGCCACGATGCACTGCTCGAAGTTCACCTTGGACCCGTCGGCGAACGAGGTCACCATGGTCACGTCCTGGTTCCAGCGTTCGGCGAAGCCCTGCTGGGTGGTGGGGGTGCGGTATTCGTCCTGCAGGCCCTTGATGTTGCCCAACACCCGGGGAATCAGGCCCATGCCCTTCACCTTGCGCCAGAGATTGAGCTGCACACCGGGCTGGTCTCCGTCGCAGCAGGTGAGTAACACCCCCGCCTGGCGGGCTTTCTCATGCAGGATCGGCCCGAGCGTGGCATCCACCTCCGCGTTCATCAACACCAGCGGCTTGCCGTGCTCGATCGCGAGCAGCACGATCGCGGCCCCATGGTTCACGGATCCGGTGATATCGATCAAGCCATCGATGCCGGAGGACCGGGCCAGCAGGCTGGGGTCGGTGGTGATGGTTGGTCTCCCCTGAGCCACTCCCTGGTCGAGGTCCGCCTGGCTGTCGGCTGCTATCGCACCGCTGCGGCCAGCGAAGCTGTAGGCATCAGCTGCCCGCTGGAGGGTGCGATTGGCAATCGCCACCACTTCCATGCCGGGCACCTGGTTGGTGATCAGGGCCACCAATCCGCGGGCCATCACTCCGGCACCGATCACGCCAATGCGCAGGGGGTTGCCCTCCTGTTGGCGCTGCCGCAGGGCCGTGTCCAGGAGAATCACCGTGGTTGCTCCTGAGGCAGGGTCATGCGACGCCGGATCGTGCCCAGACTCTCGCTGAGCAGGGGCCATCCGGCATCCTTCGTGGAGATTTCGCTCACCGAACTGGGCCACCGGATCCCGAGCTGGGCATCATCCCAGCGCAGCCCGAATTCGGCTTCAGGGGCATAGAAGGCACTCACCAGGTAGAGGATCTCGGTGGCATCGCTCTGGGTCTGCAGTGCGTGGCAGCAGCGCTCGGGGATCAGCAGGCTTTGTTGGTTGGTGGCACTGAGTTCAACCATCTGCCATTGCAAGAAGGTGGGTGATTCCGGTCGGAGGTCAACCACCACGTCCACCAGGGATCCCTGGACACAGCGCAGCAGCTTCTGTTCCGCGTGGGGGGGGTACTGGCCGTGGAAGCCGCGCAGGGTGCCAGCGCGCGCATTAAAGGAGCGGTTGGCTTGGACGACCTGGAAATCAATGCCATGGTCGGCAAATTCCCGCTGGCAGAATCCCCTGGCGAACCAGCCTCGGGTGTCACTGATGGCCTCCACGCCCACCAGGAAGGCTCCTGCGATGTTCAGCGGCTCGAAGATCATCTGGTCACCTTGGATTGGGGGAAGAAAAGGACGGATGAGGCACCGATGATTGCTCTCATGAAGAGTGCGCGGGGAAAGTTGAGGGTCCCGGATGATTCATTGGCTTGGGATTGGATAGCTGTATTCGGTTCTTCTGGTGCCGTTCTGGAGCATCGCTGAGAGGCTGTTGGTGGGTGCCATTTGTGATGGACAACGATGTCTTGGTTGGGCTTGCCTGGGCTTTGTGTGGCTGAGATACTGCCTTTGCATCTGAGAAAATGGGTAATCCGAGAGTATGGTTGAGATCTCTTGATAATTGCAAGATTGCAGATTCATGTTCCGGCCCTAATCAAGGAAATGGCGAGCTGCAATCGGCCGAGCGATGCATGATCCAGAGGGGGGCTGATCGCCTGCAAGCGATCTGGGCTGGCACCATCTGGCCCCCTGCGGGCTCCTGGCTGGTGTTGAGGCCATCTACTAGTGATGTTATTGGGCTGAATTGCGGTAGCCGGATGGTTCATCCAGCGTCTGAATCTGCATCGGAATCTGTTTCTGAGTTTGAACTTGAGTGTTAATCGGGCTGGATGTTTCGTTTTTTGGTGGGGCTTGCGCCGTTCTCGGCGGTGTGTCGTTGTCTGGATTGTATTGGGCGTCTGGAGGGTCGGGGGAGAGGGATTACCATAGGCAGGATTTGAGTTGTTTGGGTGTTAGCCCGTGGTTTCGCCGATTGCGCTGGCTGACATCCAGGACGGGCATCCATGCCTCTGGGGGGCGATCGAAACCACTGCCGCTGCTCCACTCGTGACGGCTCGGCATGCCCGTCTCATCCCCACCCGCCCCACCGGATTGGAGGTTGGCGCCAAGTGGTGGCTGGCCCGTTATCAAGGGGCTGTCGATCAGGACCAGCGGCCGATTGCGGCCTGCACGGATCAGCGCGGAATTCGTCAGATTTACCCCTTGCGTCCTGAGTATTGCCAAGCTCCCTCGCGACGTGGAGGCAGGGAAGTCAGCTTGAAAAAGGAGCGCGATCTTGTGCTCTATGGCGGATCAATCTTTAACCATTTTGGTCACTTGGTTCTCGACTTGACTCGCCTCTACCAGCTGCTTCCTTTGTTCCGGCGCAGTAAGGTTGGCTTTTGGTTTCATTATCCTGCTTTGGAGCGCAATGGCGCGATTGCCAATGCGTTGGTTCTGGAGTGGTTTGAATGTCTCGGGATCCGGGAACGGGTGCGCCTCGTTCAGCGAGAAATCAACTGTAATCATTTGATTACCGCTGAAGTTCTCTATCGTGATCGTGGTTTTGTAAGCATTGATTTTCCGGCTGTGGCCAGGCAGGCTCTCCATCCTGCACTTCAGGAAAGGTTGCTGCGCCGTCAGCGGCGGGATGGCCGCATCGCCTATCTCAGTCGTTGTGGTCTTGGTGGGGGAACAACTCGTTTTGAGGGAGAAGACGAGGTTCTGAAGGCGCTGGAATCCTGCTCCAGGATTGATGTGATACAGCCTGAATTGCTATCGATTGAGGCCAAGCTCAACCTGTATCGCGATTATGCAATGGTTGTTGGCTTTGCTCAGGCGTGTATGAACATGAAGCATTTCATCCCCTATGGCTCCACAGATGAATTGGCGCCCCAGTTGATGTTTGTGGCCGGGCCGCAGAGCCTCAGCAGCAACTGGGTGAACCTCGACCGTGCAGCTGGTTTCGGGGATCTGGTGCTGGATTGCTCGTTGCCGAACTCGGGGATCGAGAATGGCCAGCAGCCCAGCGCAAGCAATTCAGAGAGCGTGAACTTCCAGCGCACAACTCGCTTTGATGTGGAGCTTGTGATCGAAACCCTGCTCGCCCTTGATCGACGCTGATTGAGGAGTGGCGTCAGTTCAGGCTCAGTCGATGGAGTTCAGGAATGGCGCAGTAGAATGGTTGATCACCCCATTCAGCTTGGCGCCAGTCATGCTGCACTTCCGCGGCAATGTTCCAGGGAAGCACGAGCAGGGCGTCGGGGTTGAGGGAAGCCAGTTCGGCTGGAGATAGTACAGGGATGTGGCTGGCCGGTAGATATTTGCCGATCTTGCTTGGCGCCTTGTCGGCAACACAGCTGAGCAGATCGGCCCGGACGCCCGCGTAATTCAACAACGTGTTTCCCTTGGCTGCAGCCCCATAACCACAGACCTGGCGGCCCTGGCGGTGGGCCTCCAGCAAAAAGGCCAGCAGGCCATGCTTGGCGGCCTCTGCCCTGGCCTGAAAGTTGTGATAGGTCGCCAGGTTTTCCAGACCCGCCGCCTGTTCGGCGGCCAGCACGCGCTGGAGTCGCGCTGAGGCGTCTGCCCCAGGGCTGAACAAACCAGTGTTGATGGCGTCACTGCGGGCAAGCCACACCCGCAGGCTTCCCCCATGGGTTGGCAGCTCCTCCACGTCCACAGCGCTGAGACCGGCACGGAGGGCCATGCGCTGGAGAACTCGAAGGCTCAGATAGCTGTAGTGCTCGTGGTAGATCGTGTCGAACTGATTTCCCACCAGCAATCGCAGCAGGTGGGGAAACTCGATCGACGCCTGACCCGTGGGTTTGAGGACGGCTGCGACTCCAGCCAGAAAGTCGTTGATATCCGGCACATGGGCCAGCACATTGTTGGCCACCACAAGGTCAGCTCCCCCCGGAACGGGTGCGTCCTTTCCCACCAGATCCAGGGCCAGTCTCAGGCCAAAGAAGCTTTCGATGGTGGGGATACCCCGTACTTGGGCCAATTTGGCCGTGGAGTGGGTGGGTTCGATGCCGAGACAGGGAATGCCCTTCTTCTGCACGTACTGGAGCAGGTAACCGTCATTGCTGGCCAGCTCCACCACCATCGAATGGGTCCCGAGCCCTAGCCTCCGAACCGCGGCCTCGACATAGCGATCGGCATGCTGGCACCAGCTGGTTGAGATGCTGGAAAGATAGACATAGTCGGCAGAGAACAGGTCATTCGCACTGGCGTGTGCCGGCAGTTGCATCAGCCAGCAGCTGGTGCAGAGAAAAACCTTCAGTGGGTAGGTGATTTCTGCTTGATCCAGTTGATCCGCAGAAAGAAAGGCATTGCTGGGTGGCTGATGTCCTAGATCGATCACGGATTGCTGCAGCGTTGATCCGCAATGTCGGCAGTCCAGGTGCTTCATCGTCTGATCGTTGCTCTCTGGTCCGCCGGCTGATGCATCGATGCTTGGCAAAATGGACGCCGTGGCTGATTGGTCAATCCTGTAGCCCGGCAGAAGCCTATCCGGCCCATTGATTGTAAAAGGATTAATCATCGGCGTCAAATGGTCTGCGCTGATGGTGCGCTGCCGCTTGTCTGGCGCATCAGCGTGGGCAGGCGCAGTTCCGCGCGCAGGCCTCCTCCGGGAGCCCGCAGCAGGCTGAGCCGGCCGTGGTGATCGAGGCAGAAGCGCTCCACAATCGCCAGCCCCAGGCCGCTGTGGCGCTGTCGCTGGCGGTCATTGCTGCGGCTGGGGCCTGGCATGGCCAAGAGCGTTTCAGAGGGGATGCCTCGACCGTGGTCATCCACCCGCAGAAGCACCGAATCTCCACGTCGCACGGCACTGATTTCCACCGGCGGCGCCCCGTATTCCAAGGCGTTGTCGATCAGGTTGTTGAGCGCGCGCTCCAGGCCATCCGGGTCGAGCTCCACCAGTAGGCGGGGCACCCGTAGACGAATCAGCTTGGCGGGATGGCTGGCGGCGATACGGCCGCAGAGGTCGTCAAGGGCGCAGGCTTGGCGGTGATCAGGGGGGAGTTCCTGTTCCCCCAGCAGGGCCAGTTGCTGGGACAACCCACTCAGGCGTTCGAGATCGAGGGCCATCGCTTTGGCGATCTCAGCCGGCTCGTCGCTAAGGCACTCGCACAGGATCTCCGTGCGCAACATCAGGCGGGCATGGGGACCCCCTAGATCGTGGGTGAGGCCGTGCAGCAACTGCCGGCGTGCCCGGGCCGTGTTGTTGATCCGCTCCAGCAAGCGGTTGATGCGCAGGCTGAGCAGGCGGATCGGGCTGATGCCCTTCTCCGGTAGAAGCGGCAGTGGGCCCGTGGTGTTCTGCTCGCTCAGCTGCCTCAGCATCAGCGAGAGGGGCCGCTCGATCTTCAGCCGCAGGAACAGCACCAGGCCACCCAGGCCGCCGATCGCCGTTGCCAGGATGCGCAGGAGTGGCAGATACCAGATGCTGCTGCTCAGAAGGATCGATCGATGCAACCACAGGGGGTCATCCTGCTTGACGTTGGCAGCGTTGAGCCGCACCCAGTAGCCACCGCCGGGATCCACCAGGGGAGGCTGGTCAGCGAGCAGCTTGCGGTCCAGGCGGAAGTCCCTTCGCATGGCTTCCTCCACCAGGCGATCGAAGCGTTTGAGGGGTTTGGTTTGCCACTCCGACATCTCTGCATCGCGGCGGATCACCACGCTGGCTGGCAGCTGATCTGGCGGGCGGTAATCCAAAACCATCTCCACCAGTTCCACATGCCTGCTCAGTCGCAGGGCGGTTTCATTCACCATGCGGGGCTCAACAGCGATGCGCACGCCCACCAGGAGCGCGAGTTCACCCACGAGGCCTCCCGCCAGCATGCTGGCCAGGAGTTGAAGCCAGTCGAGGCCGGTGAGCCGTGCCCTGCTTTTTGGCATTGGCTTAGTCCTTTTCTGGGTTGCGCCGATGCACCTGGGCTGTAAGCCGGTAGCCCTGTCCCCGTACGGTCTCGATCATCTGCTGGCCGGGCTGAAGCTCCAGCAGCAGACGCCGTAGCCGAGAGAGGCGCACGTCGATGCTGCGGCTCTGCTGGGCATCCACCAGGCTTCCACTGGCCTGACACAGCTCCTGGCGGCTCACCACATCTCCAGCTCGACTGCAGAGTAGTTGCAGCAGTGCCATATCTCCCCGGGAGAGCTCCTGGCCCGTGCCATCAGGCTTCCTTAGCCACAGGTGCTGGGGATCGAGATGCAGGTTGCCCAGCTGCCAGGCCTGATCATGCACCTGTGTCGCAGCACTGGCCTTCAGCAGCTGTTCCACCCTGAGCTGCAACTCACGGAACAGGAACGGTTTGCCCAGGTAGTCGTTTGCACCGGCCTCCAGACCTGCGATGCGATCTCGGGGGCTCCCCAGGGCGGAGAGCATGAGCACCGGCAGCTGCGGGTGTGTCTGGCGCAGGTGGGCCAGGAGCTCGGTCCCGCGGTGTATTGGTAATAATTCGTCCAGCACCAGCAGATCGGGGATTGCGGTTTGCAGGGCCGACTCCAGTTCGCGGGGATGGTTTAAATGACGGGCCTCCAGTCCCCCACGGCTGAACTGCTGCTGCAGCAGGGTGCCCAGTTCAGCGTCGTCATCGAGAATCCAGATGGTGGTGGTCATGGAGCTCCGGCTTGGGTGCAGGTTGGTGGTGTATTGACCAGAGGTGTTCTTTACCGTGATGTTAGGAACGACTGGGTCTCTGACATCAGCAAAGGTTTCCGGACCATCATGTGCTTTCGACCAAACACTGAATCTTCAGCGTGATGCGAGATCGCGCATGGTGTCAATCACCATGCCCACATCAAAGGGATTGGAGCGTTGAAAAGCGCCGTCCACCACTGGCATTGGTTTTGCAGGTTCAGCATTGATTCCTGGCATGGCTGGTGCTGACATGGGTGGCGTGCAATCGAGGACCTGATCCTCAAAGCCATAGGCACGATCAAGATTAACCCAATTACTATTGAGGCTTCTTGGCCCGGCGGTAAATAACAGCAGTTTAGCAAGCACGTGTGTTTGGCGATAGGGGACAAAATACTTCAGGATCAAGCCTGCCTGGGGGAAGCCGGTGATCAGCGGATATTTTCGAAAAAGTTTTAACTTGCGCTTGATTGAGAGCTCTTAGGGGCAGATAATATCAACATTGGACAAGCTCTTAAGTGCTTCAACCACTTCTTGCTCTGCTGCAAACTGAGTGGTTCCTCTGGAGAGCTTGTGCCTGGAAAAATAGGCAATTCTTTTCTCGCTCTGCCCCGTGCTCAAGAGTTTTTGGCGAAGCTTGGGGGCTAATGCGGCTTTGGCGCAACCTGGAAAATCGGCGCTCACGAATGCTCGGTCTCTGTAGAGAACGCTGGATGAGGCAAGCATGGAGCACTTGATTGTTTTTTGAATGAAGCGGGACCGTTTCAGAATTCCAAGGCAGTTGAGCCACTCGCGGATTGTTGGATTAGGGATCCAGCCTTCCGCCAGTGAGTCACTACTTTCGAATGGGTTTATGATGCGGTTCTGTGCGTTGTTCTGGGTTTTGCCGGAGTAGTGAAACCAGAACGGTTCCTGGCTGTTGCGAAAGAGGCGCAACAGCTGATAGGTACGATTCAGGTCTAAAAGAAGATGGCCAAAGTTTTCGAATAATGTGCCGCCATAGAGAACAGTTTCTCTCGCAGCTCTTTCTCTTGGCAGTTTGCTTGAAGCCAAGTATTGTCGTTTGAGCGGATAAATCGGCCGATCCCCGCGTAGGTCGGTCAGCGCACTGATCGTTTTGCCATCACGGCTGATTGCCCCTTGTTTCCTCGCCTCCCACCAGCGTGACCCATCGGAGCCCGTGCTGCGGGTGGGCAGGAGGTAGGCGTCGGGTTCCAGAACCCAGGAGGGATCCTGATGCTGACCGATTTCCCCCCACAGGCAGGGATGGTTAGCTGCCAGGCTTGAGAGCGTTTCGGCTGCGGAATTCACGATGGGAAGCATTTCCATCGTGGTTATCAATAGATGCAGTCCTTGATCTGGGGCTCTTGTGCTGACGGGGATATCTCCAGGATTCCAATCAGCCTATTGGGCAAGCAGTTCCAATCTAAGTTTATTGGCCAGTGTGTTAAGCGCTGCCAGTCTTTCGGGTAATTTCTCGATCAGATCCTTGCGTTGGCGGCGACCCTGATGGCGAGGTAGTTGATGAGTTGCCAGAACTTGTCTAAATGTTTCGCTTTTCATCAGCTCCCAAGCTGAATCAAACTGCTCATAGAATGCCAATGCAAGGATATTTGCCAGTTCGGTGTTATGGCGCCCCATTTGCAGCTTCCACTGGCAGCTCGGCTTTAATCGTGCATTGATGGATGCGGTATTGGCCATGCTGTCGCTATAGTGCCATCGTAGTTTTTTGCGTTTGTTCTGGACGTGAATACGAGCCAGTAGTGTGTTGCGGAAGCCAGTAAAATATGGTTTGCGAGCAAGTCGTTGCGGATCGGCCACAACATGGCTGTCCAGTCGAGGGGCCTCTGAGTTTTTGGTGGCCATTTTCTGGCCCTGCTCTGCAAAGCTCTCAGCTTTAAAAAGTTCGCGCCTTAGGCCTCTTTTTTTTAATCTTCGATAGATGTCAACATCATCTCCCCCCCATCCAGACATATGATCGTTGTAGCCGCCAATCGCTTGTAACTTGCGTCTGGGAGCCAGGCACAAACCTGATGATGTGCCATGTTTGCTGAACCCAGTGAAGAACAGCGTTGGATCGCGGGCTATAGCCTCTACATAGGCTAGAAGATTGACAACGGATACATCAGCGTCGATTTTTAGGATGAGTTCCGCATCGCTAAGTCCAAGTCCCACGTTTTGAGCTCGACCCTGGCGCCATATCGGTTCGTCTTCGACTCGAATAACGGTTAAACGCTCATTCGTTGCTCCATTGAGATCCTCAATAACAGGTTTCGTTGAGTTAAAATCGACGACGATAATGCGCCGAATGAGTTCGCAGGCAATCCAGGACGGCAAGCTGTTCTTTAGATCCTCGGCTCGGTTGCGGCAAGGGGTGATGAGGTCCAGGCTGGGTAAGCTGCTCATTCGCTTGGGTTGGTAAACCATGCCAGGCATGGCTGTTTTTGGGTTAGCATCCAGCCCAGGCAAAGATGCTCATCGCTTTTAGTAAATGGTACTATACTTGCCTGATTATCTGATTCTTTTGTGGTTGGCCCGGACGCAAAATCTCTGCAAAAATGCGTGCGAATATAGTCATCTTCCCTGCTGAACCCTAGGCGGAGATGTCGAATCTCTTTGGCCGTTAGCCAGCTATTGACTTTCTTAAGTGTTCTGGGAGTTCCTTTGGAGCAGCGTGTGAATCTTCGACGTGATTTATTATAGAGCTTGTTCCGGTTTTCGATGCTCAGATCGGAGATTGAGTTGAGATACCGCTTGAATGCAACGCAGGCGATGGGGTGCCCAGCGTTGTGGACTTTTTGCTGCGTTTCCGGATCTTCCTGGATGTCAAATGATCCTGCCAGGGCTTGGATAAATTCAACTGGTAGATTCCCGTTCGCGCACATTTTCTCGTAGCTGAGAGTGGTGACGGGAAAGTGTGACTGCCAGGCTTCGAGTTGGCGCTTGTAGTCTGTAAGATGTTGGATATACTCTATGAATTTGCGAATACCTTTTTGGTACAGGGTGGCGAGGATAAACTCGCTGTAGCTGCTTTGAATGTAGGCGGACCGCTCTCTCAGTGTGGCGACGATGGTGGTTTCGCAGTCGCCGAGTAACTCTCGGATTTGAGTGACATTCGCAGCCTTGCTTTCCCAGGTGCGCTTGTTGTAAGCCTCGCGGTCAAAAGATCCTGACGGGGGCTTGATGAAGCCAATTCGCCAAAAGGCTTCGGCGCTTATAATGGTGTTGTCATAGTTCTTTGACTTTGTGGCGATTGATCTAAAAATCTGTTTGAGGTCGTTCGCCGAATAAAACTTCTTCTTGCTGTCGTTGTCTAGCGAGCGGGCTATGTTGAGGTGAGATGTGATATTGCTTCCATTGTCTAGTAGCTCAGACATGCGGGGATACCAGATCCCTTGGGCTGCCAGGGAATCGCTGTGTCGCGATAAGAGTCGCTGGATTGATGTGGTGCCGGTTTTGTGGCTGCCAATGTGGAGGAAAATCGTCATCGTCCCGGGATCACCATGTCCAGGTGTCGATTGGCTTGCCCATGTAGGCGAGCATTTGTTCGGCGTCGGGTTGTACGATCTCAACCAGCTGAGTTCGCAATTGGCTGGACCAATCTGGACGGGCAATGAGTGCACGCCCCTTATCACCGGCTTCATTCACTCGGGGAAGATGGCCGTCATCGAGTAGAAGATCAATGAATTTGGGACGATGGCGAGCTCCAAGGAATTGGAGAAGTTCTCTGAGCGTGTCTTTTGGATTACTTACGAGGTCTTCAAACGTCAGGCAGTGAATCTGTTCGTCTGGGTAGTACTTGCGAAATGCCTGTAGCCTTTCGTGATAGAGCGAGCAGCCCAAAACAAGCTTGCGCAGGTGTCGTGATTTGAGCATTGTGTCGAAGTTGGGTGTGCGTCTTTTCCGACCTTTCCGATGCCGCCACTGTGACTCGAGTCGCTCAAGAGGATGGCGAACGACATACACCAGCTTCAGATTGGGAATGTATCGATGCATCAGTGCTGGTGCATGGGTGAAGCTGCTCAGGGCGCTGGCATACATGGTGCTGCCCTCTCCCCTCAGTTTCTTATTCTTTGCATGGCGGAATAATCGCCCATACCACTCCCAGCCTTGGTCGTAGCGGCGGCCAAAGAACTTTGGCTCCTTTGGTCTGCTGATGAAGAAATCGGGATGGCGCGGCAGAATGGTGGTAAGCGTTGTTGTTGCCGATTTGGCTGCGCCGATAATGATGAAGTTGGGTAGCCGATCTTCCAGTCCATCCACGTCAGGCTGATGATCGCCCCTCAGACCCGCCTCGATGGCTTTGCGCAGGCGACGGTCGAGACCCAAGGCAAGCTCCAGTAGCGGAATTCCATGATGGGAAATGCTACGCCAGCGTCGCGACGTCCCGATCAGACTGGGATCGCCGTGCTGGAACGCTCCAGTGGTTGGGCAGCGGTGCTGAGTTCCCCACGGGCCAAGCGCTCAAGATCCTGATCGGCGTAGAAGATGCGCACGTCGTCACCATAACGTGCAAGCGCCTGTTCAATCAGGCGATCATCCATGAAGTAACCGCTCAGATCGGTGTCGCTGGCGCGGCGTACGTTCTTGGTGGGCAGTTTGCCCAGCGCTGGCAGCCCTGCCTGGCGCATCCTTCGCCGCAGTCGCAACCAGTGGTCGGCCATGGCCTCCATCTTGCCGATGAAGCCTGGGATGGGGGTGGTGCCACTGCAGAGGATGGTGCTCTGAGGCAGGAGATGCACGTCCAGGTCGGCATCGGCAGTGCTGGTTACCACCTCCAGAAACCGAGGAAACGGCATATGGCGTTCCAGGCCCATCCGCTGCATGGCCGTGGAAAGGTGATGATTCTCCACCAATTTGTTGTTGTAAGCCGAGACAAGACGATCAAAGGGATTGCGAACAAAACTGAAGCAGAAGTGGCTGCTTCGTCTCTCGAGTGCTTCGGCGGCACTGATCATCCGCGTTTCTCCGTGGGTGCCCTTCCTCCACAGGGCATCAGCTGTGGTGCGGTAGCTCTCATCCGGTGGCTGCTGTAGCAAGCGGGTGAGCGCTGCTTTCACCGAAGAGTTGGCCACTTTGGGGACCCGCCCGTAGATCAGAGGCAAGCCATTGAAGAGGATGAAGTGCTCATCCAGTTCAGCTGGCGCCGCGTCCCGCTGAATCATCACGCGGCAACCAGTGAGGCTTGTCCCGATCTGAGCTGGTGCCGTTCCAGCCTTTCCAAGGCTAACCAGGCCCCCTCCCCATTGTTTTTATGGCCTTGCCAGATCTCGGGGATGAATGACGCGTCGGGTGCCAGCTGTCGCAGCAGCCGGAACACATCGGCCCAGTCCACATCGCCCTCGTCGATCTGCAGGCCTTCGCCATCCACCCCAGCGGCATCAGCCAGATGCAGATGGGCCGTGAAGGGCAGGATCCTCTCCAGGAAATGGGAGAACGACAGGTGCAGGTGGTTGCAGGCCAACTTGGAGTGGGACACGTCCAGGCAAACCCGCAGGCCCTGCTGGCGGCAGAAGGTTTCAATGCACTCGGGGTCCACGAACAGGTTGTGGTAGCGCTGTCCTCCGAAGTGCCAGGGGAAGGGGGGCATGGTCTGGGGAATCAGCTCCACTCCTTCGCAGTGGAGTTCACCGAGACTCTTGCTGAGGCGGTCGAGCAGGGGAGGGCGTTCAGCAATGCTGAGATGGCGGTTGGCGGAAAAACCGCCAACATTTGTCACGAGCAACACGTCTTCAGAACACGAAAAGCGCTGTCGCAGCCGGGCGGAAAGATCGAGAACCCGTTGCAGTTCTGCTACGGAATGGCGCCGGTAGGCCTCGTCTTCACTGCAGAGATCGAGCGTATGATCGCCAGCAAACAACTCAGGGGCGTGTACAACCAGCCCCATGGCCAGCTGTTCAGGCAAAACGCTATCAACATTCACTTCCACGTCCTTATAGCTGAGATGGATTTCAACCAGATCGAGGTTGCTGACACCGTGGAACTGGTGAAGGTCGTGATAGCGCACAGGTACCCCGAAGGGATTGCAGAAGTGGTAGGACCTTGGTCTGGCTGCAGGTTGTTTCAGGTCTGATTCAAAAAAGAAGTCTCCTTCGCTCTTGTCACAACTCAGGCTCTTGCCCAGCAAGTCGTTGAGTCGATAGGGCTGCAGCCCTTGGCCGGGGCTCTGGATGCGCACCATGTCGCGGCTGATCGGTGTACCGGCGGCAATCGGGCAGGCGGCCACCAGGCTCTTGGCTAGCACTTCCCGGTTCATCAGCTCCCCCTGGCTGATGCTGCGGGCGTCCCCGGAGCCCATTGATTCCTCCACGGCCCGGATGGCGGTAACCATGGCCATGAATTCATCGGGCAGCAGGCTCACCTTGTGGTCGTTGCCCTCCATGGCCCGATCCAGCGTGATGTGCTTCTCGATCACACTGGCACCCAGCCCCACTGCGGCGATCGGCACGGCATAACCACGTTCGTGGCCTGAGTAGCCCACCGGCGCCTCCGCCAGTTCGGCCAGCCGGCGCAGATAGCGCAGGTTGACGTCCTTGAATGGCGTGGGATAAGTGGAGTTGCAGTGCAGTAACGCGAAGGCCGCCCCCTGCTGGCGCAGGTGGCGGATGCCGGCGCTGATCTCCTGCTCCGTGGCCATGCCTGTGGAGGCGATCAGCGGTTTACCGGTTGAGGCGATGGCGCTGAGCAGATCGTGGTTGGTGAAGTCGGCCGAGGCCACCTTGAAGCCGGCCATGCCCCAGTTGTTGAGCTTCTCCAAGCTGGTGCTGTCCCAAGGGGTACAGAGGGGAATCAGCCCCCGCCGGAGGGTGTGGTCAAAACACTGGTAGAGCTCGTCGTCGCTGAGCTGGAAGCGCTCGAGCAGATCCAGGGTGTACTGGGTGCCCAGGTCTGAGGCCATGTCGTTGCTGTCCCCAGCATTGACATACAGCTGGCCCATGTCGCGCATCTGGAACTTGGCGCAGTCGGCGCCAGCTGCGGCGGCCGCGTCGATCAGTTGCAGGGCCAGCTCCAGGCTGCCGTTGTGGTTATTGCCGATCTCGGCGATCACAAAGGCTGGTGCACCGTCGCCGATTGCCCGGTCTGCCAGCAGCAGACGGCGTTGGCCGCCACGGGCCACGCCCACCACGCGACCGTGGTCATCGAGCAGGGGAATGACCTGGATCTTGGGAGAGAGAAGGCCAGCCAGTTCCGCAGGTCCGCTGTCCTCTCCAGCGGAGATGCAGTGGGGATTCATGGCGACGGTGACCGGCCTGTTGAGGTCGATCACATCGGTGACGGCGATCCAGCGGCGGAAGTCCCCGTCGCTGAGCACCCCCTGGAGGATGCCGCCCTCAGACACCACAAAGATCAAGCGGCATTGGTTGGCCGTGATTTTGTTCAGGGCCGCCAGCAGCGAGTCTTCCGAGAAGACAACGAACTGGGTGAAATTCCGCTCGATCTGCACCGATTGCACGTATGTCTCGTCTCCACGACCGAAACCGGACTCTAGAGCCGAAAGCGGGGCGTCACCAGCAGGGCCAGGGCCCGCAGCCAGGGGTTGGTCTGGCGCACGGCCGCGAGCCGCCGGCTGATGTTGCGGTTATCGGGACGTTGCAGTTGGGCGATCTCCAGCAGCCGGATCGCCTCCGCCGGATCGCCGCAGCGAATGGCGGTCTCAGCCCCGCGCCGCAGCTGGTTTGTGGAGAGGTCGGCGGCATTCACCACATAGCCGGGCTGATGCAGCGGCAGTGGGCTGATGGGGCGATCAGCGAGTTCCCGCAGTGCATTCCAGAGATTGAGAGGCGAGAAGTCAGCGTGGTAACCCACCCAGTGCAGCCACCCTGGATCGGGATCCGGGCCCTCGGCCAGGGCGTCCAGATCATCCACCTGGGCCAGCGATCGCAGCAGGCCTGAGCCGGCAAAGAATGGGGTCCCCAGATCGTGGCGCAGGCCGAAGTCGTCGATCACCACCGGCTTGCAGCCCAGATCAAGGGCATCGAACAGGGCGGTGGACGACACGGTGGCCAACACCCTGCTTTCCAACAGGAGCTGGGGAAGAGGGGCGTAGCTCAACCGCAGATTGGCGGGCGGACTGCCCAGGGTCTCCACGAGCGTGTGGCTGATGTGGGTCTCCACGCTGTGGAAGGTGGTTTCGTGGGGGGCGACCCGCGGTTTGATCACCAGCTCCCAGTGGGGCGAGCGGCGAGCCAGGCGGGCCAGGATCCGCACCAGCCGACGCCGCTCCCCAGGAGCGGCCGGCATCACCACCTGCTCGGCAAACACCAGGCGCCGAGGGCGATCGGCGGCAGCGGTGGCGTCCCTGGCTCGCTGGCGATTGCGCCCCAAACCGCTCAGCACGCTGCGCTGGTGGCTGAACGGGGTATGGCGGAGCAGCATCTCCAGCCGGGCCTGATCGCGGGGGCCATTCAGGCAGATCAGGTCATACCCCAGCCGCCAGGCGATCGCTTCCTCAAAACGCTCAAGCACCACGCCGTTGAACCCGCAGAACAGGGGGCGTCGTGCCGCTCCCAAGGGTTGGCGTGTGCTGTGGTATGAACTGCGAAACTCGGCCAGCTTGCTGCCGGTGAGGTACACGCCGATGGCGTCGAACTGATCGAGCCTTCGGTCCGCCAGCAGTTGGGACAAGGTCAATCCCCACAGTGGCCCGACCTCCCCCAGGGCCGCCAGCACCGCCGCCGGTGTGCCCGGCTTGGGAATGGCGTTCACAGTGATCGCGATGTTCTGCTCCCCGCTGGAGCGGGCCAGGGCCTGACAGGCCAGCAGCTGGCTGTCGCTGTCGGCAATCAGCAGCAGCCGCAGGCTCATCGCACCAGCTCCTCCAGGCGTCGCATCAGCCTTTGGGCCCCATCGGCAATGGCCCAGCCGCGGTCAGCCAACCATTGGCTGTTGGGCCTGGGCAGTTCCAGCAGTCGATCCAGCGGCAGGCAGTCGGCCAACCGGTGCATGGCGCCGCTGCCAAAGAACAGCGGACCGTTGAAGTCGGTGCGGATGCCGTAGTCGCCCAGTACGGCTGTGGGCTTGCCCCACACCATGGCGGTGAGCAGCCAGTCGGAGGCAATGCCCAGGCAGGCAGTCGCCTGGATCAGGGCCTGCGGCAGGTCGTCGGCTTGGCCCACCTGAAGATTGCTCGGTGGACGGCCGTCCAGGTGGTGGTGCCAGACCAGGCTTGTCTCCGGCCAGCTGCTGGGATCTTCAGCTGTCGACTCGCTGGGCTGGCTGTCGGGTTGCAGACGCACGTGCCAGTGGGGATTCTCCAGGGCGATGGTGCGCAGCCGCTGATAGAGCACCCCGTTGGCGAAGGGAGAAGGTGGGATGGAGGGCTGGTCGAGCACCAGAACCACCCGTTCGGCGGTGGTGCAGGCTCCGATTGGCTCGGTGGGGAGGCACCACAGACCGATCAACTCATGTTGCTGGTGGCGACTGCCCTGCAACAGCCAGCTGAGCTCCATCCGCTGGGCTTCCCCCTGGAGGCAGATCAGGTCGTACCCCAGCCTTGGCAACAGATCGCTGCTCAAGGCGTCTCCGCAGAGTGGGCGGATCGGACCGCTGAACAGGGGGACGGGGGGGCGGCCGAGGAGCCGGGCCGCATTCCCGTGGACTTGGCGAAAAGATGCCGTGTCTGCACCTTCGAGAAACACGCCCGCTGCAGCCAGGTTCATGAACAGCTCGCTGCTGGCCGCCACCAAGGGCGGCAGGGGGATCACGGGCAGGGGGCAGGTGTGGGCGGGCAGCGTGGATTCACCCGTGAACAGCGTCACGTTGACCCCAAGCGCCTGGAGCTCACGGCCGAGCTGCAGGCAGGCACGCAGGCCGGGTTCGGCTTGGCAGACCAGCCCAAGGTTCATCGTGCTTGCGTCATCGTCCCTTCAGCACTTTCTCTAGGAACCAGAACCCCACCAGGTTTTGGCGCAGTCGCCGCAGCAGATCGCGGCCCCGATGGCTGGCCTCCTGCTTGGAGCGAGCCCCGGCGGAGCTGAGCATGCGCCGTCCGCCCTTGGCCAGGGCGTAGCTCTGCCAGGCCGCACTGCCCCAACCCGCCGGGCCAGGTTCGGCGGCAGGGTTCCCGCCCTCTGGCGGGTGTTCCAGCAGATGGCTGAGCGCCGCGATGAATCGCTGGGCGCCATCACTGCGATGACCCTGCCGCTCCAGCCAGTCCTGATTGTGGTTTGGGGTGAACGGGTCGCGCTCGATTGCGTCGAAATGGGCCACCGTTCCCGACTCGAGGAAGTAGTGGTTGCCGAGGCTTTCATTGACGCCCAGATCGCTGACGATGCGGGTGCTCACCCCCATCGCCATGGCTTCCATCGCCGCCGTCGAGGACACGGTGATCGCGCAGCCACATTGCTTGAGCAGGCTCAGGCTGGGCTTGTAGCTGATCTGCAGGTTGGGCACCCGGCGGCTGAGTTTTTCGATTCGGCTCGCCATCTCCCCATGGTGGCGATGCAGGGTGGCCTCCACCCTCGAGGTGCGTGGTTTGAAGATCACCGGATGCTCGGGCCAGGCACGCGCCAGCTTGGCCAGCCGGCGGCAGATGTACTTCCGCTGGATTGGGTTGTCCGGCACCGAGGGCTGCTCGAAGAACACAATGGAGGCTTGCTCGGGAATCTGTAGCCGCGGCGCCAGCGACCACAGAATCGGCAAACCGGTGACCAGTGCATTGCCACTGTCCAGGCCCAGGGCTGCACAGCCCTGGCGATAGAGCTGGGCATCGGATTCGGCGTTGAGGCAGAGGAGATCCGCGCCTGAACGATCCATCATTCCTTCCAGTTGATGGCGGAACAGGATGCCGGGGTAGGCGCTGATGAGCACGGGCCTCCGCTGGTGTTCGGCCCAGGTTGCCTGCAGCAGGAGTTGGGTCTCCCGGGTGCGTCTGCCATCCAGGCCCAGCACCAGCGCGTCCAGGTCGCTCAGTTCGTTGCGCAGGTCGCGCAGTTGCGGCCAGTCCCGCTGGCGGATGGCGGTGCGTGGGTCGATGCGGCGAATTTCCAGCACCTGCCGCCGCGACAACTTACGACCGGGCAACTCCAGCAGGATCAAGGTGGTCTTGGCTCCGTGCTGCCGCGCTACCTGCAGCAGGTTCATCGCGGTCTTGCCAAAGGAGTCGAAACAGGCCAGTGCTGCCACCTGGCGCCCTTGCAGGCTGCTCATCAATGCTGTTCCGCCGGTGGAAGGGGGGATGGCGGTTGTCTAGCGCCCTCCAGCAAGGGCGCCAGGCTTTGGCAGAGATTCAGATCATCCGAGGTGTCAATTTCAGGGGCCAGGGCCTCCAGGGGCACAGGCAAGGTGGGTGGCACGAAGCGGTTGCCAGCGGCCAGGAACACACGGGTGCGGATGGCGTAGATGGCTCCGGTCTCCAGATAGGTGGGGCTGAGATCCTGGCGACGCTGCCGGGGTTGGCTGGCGTCGTGGTTGACGCCGACGCCATGGCCAGAGGAATCATGACGCCAGAGGAAGCCATGCCACGGCGCCACACTGAAGGCCATGTTGGCCTCGCTGGCCTGGAGGGCGGACACCACCGCATCGATCTGCGCGCCGGTGGTGAACGGCGAGGTGCATTGCAGGAACACGAACAGGGGAGGCAGTGGTCCCTCTCCAGCCAGCTGCTGCAGGGCGTGGATCAGGGCCGTCTCTGAGGACGCCTGGTCGCCCGCCAGTTCGCCTGGGCGCAGCAACCAGCCTGCACCAGCCTGCTGGGCCAGCTGGCCGATCCGCTGGTCGTCACTGCTCACCCACACCCGATCGAGGCAATTCGCGCTCAGGGCTGCCCGCACACTGCGGACCACCAGGGGCACACCCGCCACGGGCTGCAGGTTTTTGCCGGGAATGCCCTTAGACCCCCCTCTGGCTGGAATCAGGGCGATCGGCCCCAGGCTGTCGTCGATTTCAGTCCGGGGAGTCTGCATGGCCGGCCCTGGGCTGGTGGAGTGGGGGGTAGGTCCGACCGTTGGCACCAAGCGGGTAGAAACGCAGAGGATCGGCCTGAAGAGCGGGAGGTGAAGCCGATAATGCGGGCGAATCGGGAGCTGATGGGCTGGCCCGTTGAAGGCGCTGGGCGCAGAGCAGAACCTTCTTCACCCTGCCCAGGGGAATGCCGGTCTCTGCGGCCACGGCTGCGGACAGGGAGTCCAGCTCATGTTCAGGAACGATCTCAGCCTGCATGCGCCTGCCAACCCTGATCGGGTGGAGCGAACGTAGCAGCCATGGCCTTCGCTGACCTTCGGTAACTTGAGCTCCTGCCGCAGATTTCCGTTCCCCCTTGGCCCCCTCCAGCGCCGCCGTGCGCCTCGGTCTGCCGGCAGTGGGCATGCTCCAGCACACCACCCTCCCGGCCCTGCTGTCGCCCCACACCCTGGTGTGCGGCCATTCCCGCTGTAGCCACGAGCCCCTTGATGCGCTCCTGGCCTGGGGCCGGAAGCCCAGCGCCCGAGCTGCTGAACGCCTCGCGGCCCGGCGGGGCCTGCCCCTCTGGCGCTGTGAGGATGCGCTGGTGCGATCCCTAGGGCTGGGGCCGGACAGCCCCCCCTTGGGGTTGCTGCTCGATGACCTTGGGGTCTATTACGACGCCAGCCAGCCCAGCCGCCTGGAGCAGCGCATCACCCGCGCGCACAGCGCCAGTGAGCGGGCGCGGGCTCAGCGATTGCAGGAGCTCTGGCAAGAGCAGCGGGTGAGCAAATACAACGGCGCCAGGGAAGCCCCCGCCCCTGCCGAGCCCTTCGTGCTGGTGGTCGATCAGACCGCCGGCGATCTCTCCATTGCCCTGGGCGCCGCCTCTGCCGAGCAGTTCTCCGCCATGCTCGCGGCGGCCCTGATGTCCCATCCGGGCTGCCGCATTGTGGTCAAGACCCACCCGGACGTGGTGGCCGGTCGCAAGCGGGGCCACTTCCGTCGCGAAGAGCTGGCGGATCCCCGCCTCGTGGTCGAGGCCAGCGGTGGTCACCCTGCCGCGCTGCTGGAACGGGCTGAAGCGGTGTACGTGGTCACCTCCCAGCTGGGCTTTGAGGCCCTGCTCTGGAACCGGCCGGTGCACTGCTTCGGGATGCCGTTCTATGCCGGCTGGGGGCTCACCCAGGATCGCTTGCCCCCTCCCGAGCGACGCCGGCTGGCGGAGGCCCCTCCCCTGGCGGATCTGGTGCATGCCGCCCTGGTCGAGTCAGCGGTGTATGTCGATCCCCATCACCACCAGCCCTGCTCGCCGGAGCAGTTGATAGCCGCCATCGGTCTGCAGCGCCGCCTGCGCCAGGCCTACCCCGGCCCGATCGAGGCCTTCGGGTTCACCCCCTGGAAACAACGGGTGTTGCGCCGTTTCCTGGCCGGCCAGCGGCTGCGCTTCCGTTTCCCCTGGCAGCGTCCTGGTCGTTGCGTTGGGCTGGTGGCGATCTGGGGCCGGCGGGCCAGCCCTGCGCTGCTGAGGCAGGTCGAGCGCCGCCAGCTGGCGCTGTTGCATGTGGAGGATGGCTTTCTGCGCTCAGTGGGCCTGGGGGCCGATCTGATCGACCCCATCTCGTGGGTGCTCGACCGCCGCGGGATTTACTACGACGCCACCGTTCCGAGTGATCTGGAGCATCTGCTGGCCCATGGCCAGTGGACGCCTGCCCAGCTGCATCGGGCTGCTGCGCTGCGCCGGCGGCTGGTGGAGCAGGCGGTCACCAAGTACAACCTGCAGGCCGCCCCCTGGAAGCGCCCTGCAGGGGCCGGGCGGGTGGTGCTGGTGGTGGGGCAGGTGGAGTCGGATGCCTCCATCCGCCTGGGGGCGCCCGGCTTGCGCCGAAATCTGGAGTTGTTGGAGGCCGTGCGCAGGGCGGAGCCCGACGCCTACCTCCTGTACAAACCCCATCCCGATGTGGTGGCAGGTCTCTGCCGCCAGGGGCAGGGCGAGGCACAGGTGGCCCGCTGTTGCGATGAGGTGCTGCTAGAGGCCTCGATCCAGCAGCTCTTCACCCAGATCGATGCTCTCCACGTGCTCACATCGATTGCCGGATTCGAGGCTCTGCTGCGCGGCATTGAGGTGCACACCTGGGGTTTGCCCTTCTATGCCGGCTGGGGGCTGACGCACGACCGCCTCAGCTGCCACCGCCGGGGTCGGCCCCTGGAGCTGGACGCCCTGGTGCATGCGGCCCTGATCGACTATCCCCGCTATGTGAGCCGCCACAGCGGCCTGTTCATTGAGCCGGAACAGGCGATTGAGGAGTTGCTGGCCTGGCGCGCCGCCCCGCCCCGGCCCCTTAGCTTGCGCCAGCGGATCTTCCGCCACTGGGGACGGCTGAGGCAGCGTTGAAGCGTTGCGAGCACATGGCAAAGTTGGGCCCGGCCGAGCGGAGAAGGTGAACATTGACAGCTGATCGGGCTCCAGCGCTGGTGCAGGTGCGGATCGAGGGCCCGGTGCTGCTGCTGATGGGGCCGATCGGACTGTTCTTTGCTCGTTTTTGCCGCTATTTGCGCGGTTGTGGGATCCCGGTCACCAAGGTGGCCTTCCCCCTGCACGAGTTCGGTTTTCCCCGGGAGGTGAAGGTTCCCTTCAGCGGTGATATGGCGGAATGGCGTCCATTTCTGCGTCAGTTGATAGTGGATCGAGGCATTCGGCACATTTTTATGTATGGGGACTTCATCATTCCCCATCGCATTGCCATTGAGGAGGCGCAGCGGGCAGGGATTGAAGCTTGGGTGTTCGAGCTGGGCTATATCCGGCCTAATTATGTGAGTCTGGAGAGGGATCGGGTGAATGCCCGTTCCAATCTCAATAAGCCTGTGGAGTTTTATCAGGCACTAGCTCCTGTGAACAAACTTCCTGGCGGCACGCTTGATCCTGGCTGGCGCTGGCGAAAGATTTGGAAGGCGCCCACTTTTATTCAGCATGCTTTCACTGATTACCCGATTATTGAAGGTGAGCATAAGTTGCAGCCCTCCCCGCGCTTTCTCTGGTGTCAGCTGAGAGGTAGTTGGCGTTACTGGCTCTATCGCTGGCAGGAGAGGGATCTCAAGCGACGTTTGCTGGAGCATCTTTCCTTTTTTCTGGTTGTGCTGCAGGTGTCCAGTGATTCCCAGATCCAGCTCGGATCACCCTATCGGGGTATGCACGAGTTCATCGAAGACGTGATCCGTTCATTTGCAGCCCATGCCCATGCTTCCGATCACCTCGCCTTCAAGCATCATCCCCGGGACCGGGGCTACAACCACTATGGACGCCTGATTCAGTTGTTGGCTCTTCGTTATGGCGTGATTGGTCGCATTCATTATTTCCACGATGGTGCTCTGAGTCGTTTTCTTCGAACCTGCAGAGGCGTCGTTACGGTGAACAGCACGGTTGGATTGCAGGCGCTCTATCATGCGGTTCCCACCAAGGTGATGGGAAACACGTTCTATAATCTTCCTGGCCTCACTGATCAAAAACCCCTCGATCAGTTCTGGCAGGAGCCCACCACCAGCGACCGCCCGCTCTTCTATCGCTTTTATGCCCACCTGGTGACAACTACCCAGGTGAATGGAAACTTTGATGGTGATTTTCCCTTCCGGATCACCTTCCCGATCGGGCCGGGGGCCAGGAGGCTGCCGCCGGCGCCTCGATTGCCAGGGGCCCTTCACAGCGAGCCCTCCCTCGGTTGGGCCGTGCCCTTGCGGGTGCTCAGGCGGGTTGGCTGGGGAGTGTCTTATTTCCTGGTCTACGGGCTGCAGTTGCTGGCTCTGGCCCTGGGTTTGCGCAAACTTGCCGCCAACCTGCTGGTGGTCACCGCTCAGGTTGGCCTGCGGGCTTTAGGGGTGAGTGTGGTGGTGGATGACAGCCAGCCAGCGGAGCCCCCTGGTCGCCCTGTGGTGCATCTTTGGAACCATGAAAGCCCTGTGGATGTGCTGGTGGTGCAAGGGGTACTCCGGCTTCCCAGCATCACCACGGCCAGCCTGCACCTCAGCAGGATCATGCCCTGGTTCTCGGCATCGGCTGCCAATGCGGGTCATGGCTTGATGGATCATCGAGACGGCAGATCGCGGACGTCTGCCCTGTACCGGGCTTCTGGCACTCTGGCCGCTCGCGGGCAGGTGATGCTGGCTCCCAATGGTTCGCTTGTGACGCCGATCAGCGAGCGGGTCTCGCCCAGTGCCCTGCTCCTGGCCAGGAAGCACGGAGCTCTGATCGTGCCTTGGACCTTCACCTACTACGGCCTTACCACGTCGGCTGAGGAACTGTATCGCCCTCTGCGGTTGCTGGTGTCTCGCCTGAAGGCCCCCCTGGCCACCATTCACTGCCGCCGAGGCCGTGCGGAGGATCTCGCTCTGCCCGCCAACGGCTGTGACCGGGAGACCTTCGTGGGTGCGGTGCAGGCGTACTACGCGCGCACCACAGGGAGCGGGATCAAGCAGCCAGAATCCAACTGATGTTGTGCCCACCAAAGCCGAAGGCGTTTTTCAGGGCATAGCGTTCCTGCTTGCCCCCGGGCAGGGTGAGGGGCCTTCCCTGAACCACCGCCAGGTCAATGGCCGGATCCAGAGGGGTGGAATTCACACTGCGGGGCACAATGCCGTGGCGGAGTGCCTTGAGCGCCAGGATGGTCTCCACGGCTCCCGCGGCCCCCAACAGATGCCCCAGTTGGCCTTTGGGAGCCGTGACAGGCAGGCTGTCCAACGCCTGCCCGAGGCCCCGGCGCAGGGCACGGGCTTCCGCAAGGTCGCCAACGGGGGTTCCGGTGGCGTGGGCTTGCACAAAGGAAAGATCGCTGGCGGTCAGGCCGGCGCGGTGGAGCGCATCGCTGATCGCTTCACTGGCCTGCAAGCCCTCGGGTTCCGGAGCCACGATGTGATGGCCATCGCTGCTGCTGCCACAGGCCTGGAGCCAGCCCTGGGGCGCTGGCCCGCTGCTCGTCAGGTCGCCAGCCCGTTGCAGCACCAGGATCCCAGCCCCCTCAGACAGCACAAAGCCATCCCTGTCCTCGGCGTAGGGCCTGGAGGCGAGTTCGGGCTCATCATTGCGGCAGGAGAGGGCCCGCATGGCGGAGAACCCCACCAAGCCAAGGCGATTGACAGGGGCCTCACTGCCGCCGGCCAGCACCACGTCCGCCCGATCGTCCTGCAGCAACAACTGGGCGATGAGCAGGGCCTCCGCTCCGGCGGCACAGGCAGAGACAGGTGTATGGGCTCCGCCATGGAGGCCCAAGTCGATGGCGATCTGGCCCGCTGCGGCGTTTGGGATCAACATCGGCACGGTGAGCGGGTTGACCCGGCCGGGTCCAGCCTGGAGCAGATTGGTGTGCTGGCGTTCCAGGGTGGCCAGGCCACCGATGCCAGTGCCGATCACCACGGCAACGCGGCGGGGATCGACCCCGCCGCAGTGGCTAGCGGCCTGGGCCCAGGCCTGGCGGGCGGCCACCAGGGCCAGCTGGGCTGAGCGGTCCAGGCGCCGCTGCAGCAGCGGTCCCAGGTTGGCGTTGAAGTCGTCCCGTACCCGCCCGGCAATCCTGGCAGGCAGGTCGGCGGCCCAATCCTCGGCAACCATGGCGATGCCCGAGGAGCCGGCCACCGTGGCCTGCCAGGTGGCCTCCACGCTCGCACCCAGCGGAGTGATGCATCCCCAGCCTGTCACAGCCAGGCGTTCAGTGGGCCTGGGCATCAGGGGACTCCAGCCTGCGCAGATGGTTCTGAATATCCCCCACTGTGCGGAACTTCAGCAGGTCTTCCTCGCGGATCTTGATGCCAAGGCATTCGTCTGCCTCGATCAGGATCTCGTAGAACCCCAGCGAGTCGATGCCAATGTCCTCAATCAGCCTGGCGTCTGGGGTGATCTGCATGGGATCAGCCCCGGAAATCCGCTGGAGGATCTCCTGGAGGCGAAGCTGAAGATCCCTGGGTTCTTCCACCGCATGGCTGGTCCAGGGTTGCGCGACGGCCCCTGGACCAGCGGTGGAGGACACGGCTGCTCCGGAGGTCTCGTTCTCGGAGCCACCTTCCATCACCCCCCCCAACCGAGCTGCATCACCATGGAAACGTACCAGTCCAGAGGTGGCGGTTCACTCACCGCGGTACCAGCTGAACCGCCGGTAGACAGGGTCGTGGGCGAAGTCGATGAAGTGGCTCAGGCGGCTGCTGGGGATCCGGCGTAGGTCGGCTGCCATCAGGATCTCGGTGATCTGATTGAAATCGCGGGCCAGGGAGAGATTGCGTACCCGCGCTTCCATCAGGTTGATGTACTGGCGCAGGAGCACCGGCAGACGGAAGGCAGGGTCCAGCTCGGTGCGAATCAGCAGTTCCAGGTCTTGGATGGTCTGGGCAGGGCCGGCATCCGGTGACGGTTGGATTCCGGCGAGGGGATGGCGTGGCTTGGGTGAGGGTTGTCGGTCATCCAGGAACGGTGGCCGCATCAGGCTGCCCAGAAACCGCGTGTTCACCGCCTCGTCATAGGCGAAGTGGTTATAGGAGACCAACCCGTGAATCGAGTCGTAGCCCGAACTCACAGCCACCTGCAACCCTCCGCGGAACAGGCACATCAGGGTGTGGGGCAAGCGTTGGAAACGGGGTGCGAGCGCCACCCGCCCGATTTCCAGGTGGTTCCCCCGCTGAACAAGATCAGCCTTCAGTCCTGGGTAGACGTGCTCCAGATAGGAGTGCTGGCTGGAAGGCAGTGGTTGGCCATCCGTCTGGGGCGTGCCCTTGGGCACGAATTGCAGCCTGGCTGAGCCCGCCAGTTCACCGCTGCTGGCTTCGACCAGCAGAAAGTGGTCGTAGTGAGGGTCGCGGCTGTCCAGGTCATGGGTGTGGCCCGATCCCGAAAGCTGCTGGCGGTAGGTGAGTTCCCGGAGGATTCCCACGGCGTCAGCGAAGGGCCCGAAGCGATCGCCTGGCAGCAGGTAGAGGTCGAGCCCCTCGGAACCGTAGAGACGAAGGCCGCGGAGGTCGCTTTCGACCAGCGGGAGCGGAAGTGCAACCGGGCCGGGAGGATTCAGCATGGCTCCGCTGGGTGAATTCCCGTCCGCCGCCTTCACGTTTGGGTGCGATGTGCGGGAAGATTACCCCCACCGCCCCCTGCGACAGCCAAGGCGTAGAGCCCCAGCCCCCGTCCCTTCGCTCCACCACTTTTGCCTGCAGCACTCCGTCATCTCAAGAGCGTTCCCGGATCCCTGGCGGGGTGTGTGGCGGCAGTCGGTCTGCTGGTTCCCCTGGGGCCTGCTCTCGCCCAGGCCCAACGCCAGGTGTTCCCCCTCACGGATGGCGAGCCGGCACCTGGCCAGCCAGCAAGGCCCATTCCGGCCCCGGTCGTGCCGGCTCCCTCCGCCGCGCCGATCCCTGCTGTGCGCTCTGCGGCACCGGTGTCGGCACCGATGGTGCAGCAGCCCCAGTTGGCTGCTTCCCCACTGAGCGATCCAGGCCGCAGTTTCCGCTACCGACTTGGTCCAGGCGATCGCTTGCGGATGTCGGTGTTCAAGGTGGAGGGCTATGAAGCCGAGGTGGAAGTGCTCAGTGATGGCACGATCAACCTGCCAAGACTGGGCTCGGTGCCCGTGTGGGGGCTCACGATCGACGAGGCCCGTCAGCGCATCACCGCCGGTTATGACCGCTACCTGCGGAGGCCCCTGGTCTATCTCGACCTGGTCGTCCCCCGTCCTGTGCGGGTCACCCTGGTCGGTGAGGTTCAGAAGCCTGGCTTCTACAGCCTCACCCAGGCTCCGAGCAGCGCCAATCTCCAGGCTGCGGGTCCCGCCTCCAGCGGCACCCAGATTCTGAGCGCCGGTTGGCCCACCCTGGTCGACGCGGTGCAGCGGGCTGGGGGGATCACCGCCGTTGCCGATCTCTCCAGGGTTGTTCTGCAGCGCCCCAATGCCGTTCCAGGGGGCCTGCCCACTGAGTTCACGTTTGACTATTTGAGGGTGCTGATGGATGGCGGCACCACCATCAATCCCCTGCTCTACGACGGCGACAAGATCCTGGTGTCCAGGGCCCAGGGCGTTCAACCCAACGAGGTCTTGATCCGCACAGCCGCCTCCAACTTCGCTCCGGACACCATCGGTGTGACTGTGGTGGGCGAGGTGAAGGCTCCTGGCCTCCAGCGCGTGCGCTCCAACAGTCCCCTGGCGTCTGCCGTGATGTCGGCCGGCGATGTGAATCCCTTGCGGGCTAATCCGAAGGACATTCGCCTGCTGCGCCTGGAGAGCGATGGCACGGTCTCGGCCCGAACCATTGTGTTTGACCCTGCAGCCCCACTGGATTCGCCTGCGAATCCAGCTCTGCACAACGGCGACGTGGTGATCGTTCCCCGTAACGGCTGGACCCGAGGCAACGATTTCCTCGCCCAGGCAGTCTCGCCCCTGGGCCCCCTGCTGAACGCCGCATCGCTCTACCGCATCCTCTCCGGCAACTGACGGTCAGCGCGAGGGCCGGAGCACTAGCCAGATCACCAGCAGCAATCCACTGCTGCTGGTGATCACATAGAGCCAATCGGCCTGGGCGATCCAGAACGCCGCCAGGGCTGGGGGCATCAGATTCCCAGCCGCTGCCAGATCACACCCAGGTTGGCCTGGTGCAGGTCGGTGGAGAAACACTGGGCCAGTTGCTCCGGGCTCAGTCGGTCGGTCACCTCGGTGTCTGCTTCGAGGTTGGCTCGGAAGTCCCCGCCGCTTCGGTTCCAGGCGGTGTGGGCGTTGCGCTGCACGATGCGGTAGGCGTCTTCGCGGCTGATGCCGCTTTCCACCAGGGCCAGCAGCACCCGCTGGCTGAACACCACCCCGCCATACATATTCATGTTGCTGGCCATGTTGTCGGGGTAGACCCCCAGGCCCTTCACCACGTCGGTCATCTCCCGCAGCATGAAGTGCAGGGTCACGGAGCAGTCGGGCAACATCATCCGCTCCACGGAGCTGTGGCTGATGTCGCGCTCGTGCCACAGCGCGCAGTTTTCCAGGGCCGCCACCACATAGCTGCGCAGCACCCGGGCCAGGCCGCTGATGCGTTCGCTGCGGATCGGGTTGCGCTTGTGGGGCATGGCCGAGCTGCCCTTCTGGCCCTTGGCGAAGTTCTCTTCCACCTCGAGCACATCGGTGCGCTGCAGGTTGCGGATCTCGGTGGAGAACCGCTCCAGTGCTGCCCCCACCAGTGCCAGGGTCTGGATGTATTCGGCGTGGCGATCGCGGGCGATCACCTGGGTGCTGGCGGTATCGGGCACCAGGCCGAGTTTGGCGCAGGTGAGCTCCTCCACCCGGGGATCGGTGTTGGCGTAGGTGCCCATGGCGCCGCTGATCTGGCCCACGCTCACCACCCGCTCCAGGCGCTCGAGGCGCTCCTGGTTGCGCACCACCTCCGCCAGCCAGCCCGCCACCTTGAAGCCGAAAGTGATCGGCTCGCCATGGATGGCGTGGGAGCGGCCGATCATCACCGTGCCCTTGTGGGCGCGGGCCAGCTCTCGCAGGGCCTCGGCGAGCCTGTCCAGCTCCGTGCGCAGCAGCTGCACCGAGGCTTTCATCTGCAGGGCCACGCCCGTATCCAGCACGTCCGAGCTGGTCATGCCCACGTGGATGTAGCGGCCGGCATCCCCCACGTGCTCGTTCACGTTGGTGAGGAAGGCGATCACGTCGTGGCGCACCTCGGCCTCGATCTCGAGGATGCGCTCCACGCTGAAGGCGGCCTTCTCCTTGATCGTGGCCACGGCTTCAGCGGGCACTCGGCCCAGCTCGCTGTTGGCCTCGGTGGCGGCGATCTCCACATCCAGCCAACTCTGGAACTTGGCTTCCTCGCTCCAGACTGCGCCCATCTCGGGCAGGGTGTAACGCTCGATCAAGGCCGCCGGGGGCTCACATCCAGACCAATGTATGGGTCGCTGGAGCATCGAGGCTGCCTTTGGGGCAGGGCAGGCCCAGCTGCGCCTGGTTGGAGACCAACAGGGTGAGCGGTGGGGCCCGCTCAGGCCGCAGCGCTGGTGAGGTGTTGATGGGCCACTTCCCATTGCACCAGGGTTCCCCAGGACTGCTGCCGCACCCAGCAGCGCCCACCTCGACACTGGATCAGTTGGAAGGGAGGTAGATCAGCGGGCTGATTGTGAAGCCGAACGAAGCTCCCTGGCCGCAGCAACTCCACCACGGTGCCAAGGCCCGGCGTGGGGGCGGCATGGCGGGAATCGGGCAAGGCCATGGCAGCTGGAGCGGTGGGGCCGGAGGGTCCGGTGCAGCAATCTTCCGGTGGCTGCCGGATAGGCCCGCACTTTCTTGGACTTTGTTCCAATTGCTGTATGGAATGATCACAGCCATGGCCCGCAAGCAACGCCTTGACCTGGTGCTCGTGGAGCGGGGGCTGGCGATCAGCCGCCAGCAAGCCCAGCAGCTGATTCGGGCCGGCCGGGTGCGCAGTGGCGACCGGGTGCTCGACAAGCCCGGCACCGAGGTGCTGCCCGACGTGGTGCTGGATGTCCAGCAACCCCAGCGCTATGTGTCCCGCGGTGGCGAGAAGCTGGAAGCTGCCCTGGACACATTCCCGATTCCCATCGCCGGCCGGGTGTGTGTTGACGGCGGGATCTCCACCGGTGGTTTCAGCGATTGCCTGCTGCAGCGGGGTGCCGCCCGCATCTATGGCATTGATGTGGGTTATGGCCAGACCGCCTGGAGTCTGCGCAGCGACCCCAGGGTGGTGCTCAAGGAGCGCACCAACCTTCGCTATCTCACTGCCGAGCAGTTGTACGGCCGGGACGACGTTGTGGCCGACCTGGCGGTGGCCGATGTGTCCTTCATTTCTCTCGGGCTGGTGCTTCCCGCCCTACTCGGTTTGGTGCGGCCGGCTGAAGACCACTCTCAAGTTGATCTGGTGCTTCTGGTCAAGCCCCAATTCGAGGTGGGCAAGGCCCGCGTCGGCAAGGGGGGGGTGGTTCGCGATCCAGAGGCCCACCGAGAGGCGATCGCCGGCGTGGTGGCGACGGCTGCCCAGCTGGGCCTTGTGGCATCGGGGCTGGTTGCCTCGCCGATCACAGGCCCAGCCGGAAACCATGAGTACCTGTTGTGGCTCCGGACGGGGGGGACTTCAGCCGCGACGCCCCGTGTGTCCGTTGATCAAATCGCCTCCACGGTGGCCGCCACCTTGGGCGGCCACCCGTCGTTGTGAAACCTCTGCTTCCAGAGGCTCAGATGGCTACGCTGTCGCGGTCGCCGGTGCGGATGCGGATCACAGAGTCGATGGTGCTGACAAAGATCTTGCCGTCACCGATCTCGCCGGTGCGGGCTGCATCCTGAATGGCGCTCACCACGGTGTCCACTTTGTCGTCGTCGACGACGATCTCCAGTTTGAGCTTCTGCAGGAATTCCACGGTGAACTCCGAGCCCCGGTAGCGCTCCACCTGGCCCTTCTGGCGGCCGAAACCGCGCACTTCGCTCACCGTCATGCCGACGATGCCCGCATTCACCAGCGCGATCTTGACGTCCTCCAGTTTGAAGGGACGAATGATGGCCTCGACTTTTTTCATGGAAGCAGCTGGGCTTGGAGGTGGTCGTGGTTGGACAGTCTCTCAGGATCTCCGGCCGAGCCGGAGTCGATCCCATCAGACCTGAGCTGATCGGGGGTTGTCGTAGCCGTTGCTACGGGCCCGGGCCCCCTCTGCATAGGATCGCCCTTCCGCTGCACTTGCGCCAGCCATGTCGTCGCCCCTGCAGACCGCGGAGCAAAACCCACCGACCCAGACCCGCACACCCCTCTACGGCGAGCGGGCGATCGCCGATGCGCAGCTGATCTGCTTCGCCAACCCCCGGCCCGGTCGGCCCTACGAAGTCGCCATCACCCTGCCGGAGTTCACGTGCCGCTGCCCCTTCTCCGGCTATCCCGATTTCGCCACCCTGCGCCTGCTGTATCAGCCAGGCCCGCGCGTGATGGAGCTCAAGGCGATCAAGCTCTATGTGAACAGCTACCGCGATCGCACGATCTCCCATGAGGAGGTGGCCAACCGCATCCTTGACGACTTTGTGGAGGCCTGCGAGCCAGTTTGGATGCAGCTCGAGGCCGACTTCAATCCCCGCGGCAACGTCCATACGGTTGTGCGGGTGAGCCATGGTGTGCGCCATCCCTGTTGAGCCTGTTCCGGTGCCCGCTCAGGCTGGCTCGGCCAATCCGTCCACCAGCTGCGGCAGCTCCCTTGCCAGGGCGGTGAGGTTGCGGTTGCAGAGGCCAGCCAGGTGCAACCGACCCGGTTCGGCGATGGCCCAGAGCTGACGGGTGGCGAGCAGGCTCAGGCCCCCCCCCACCAGGCTGATGGCAAAGCCCGCATACACCAAGGGAACGCCAGGATCACGCTTGAGCAGAATGCCGCTGGCGGGAAGCACGCTCTCCACCCTGATTGGCAGATCGTTTATCTCTTTGGCAGGCCCTCCCACGGTCAGTGAACCCAGCAGGGCCCCATCCTCGCCATAGACCTCCACCGGGCCCTGTTCACTGGTCAGGCTCATCAACACCGGTTGGGTGCCGTCGGGCCGCGTGGGCAGCACCAGCCCCCACACCTGCTCGCCCAGCTGGGGGAAGCTCTGGAGGGGCAACTGCAGAACAGGGCTTCGGCCCAGCTGCACGGAGATGGCGGCGAGGCCCCAATCGGCCTGGTAAAACGTGACCCCCCGGAAGCGCAGGGGGTGATTCACACTGATCTCGGCCTGGTGCAGCACAGGGCCCGGATCCTGGCCCATCTCTCGGCTGCCTTCGCCATCGCCATTCCCATCCAGGATCCGCAGCGAGGATCGAAACTGTTCAGGCCTGCCGGCGGGATCCCGTTCCACTGCGAACGCGTCGAGGGCCAGGGTGAGCTCGCTGCGGCCGCGACTGTCCATCAATTCCAGAGTGCGCCCTGGGGCGAGAAATTGCTCGGCCCGCCGTCCCCCCAGAGCCCCCCAGGCGGCGCCGAGCATCAACACCACCAGCCCGGCATGGACCAGCAGGGGACCTACCCGTCCCGCGACTCCCTTGCGCGCCGCCAGGCGCTGCTCCTGGCGGATGATCTGCCACCCCTGCGCCCGAAGGCGCTGCTCCAGGCCATCCAGGCTGGCCTCGGCGTCGTTACAGCACACCGTTTCAGCCAGGCTGAGTTTGCTCAGCTGTCGGGGTGAGCTGTAGTCGATCCAGCGCAGTGCTGCCCGCAGGGCGGGCCACTGGCGGCGCCAGCTGCAGAGCAGCAGAGACAGGGCCAACCAGGCCATCAGGCCCAGAAACCAGCCACTGGAGTACACGTGATCCAGCTGGAGGTTGAGCACCGCCTCGCCTCGAAGCAGGCCCAGCCAGGGGGTTTGGTCGTAGAGCTGGTGATACAGCTTCTCCTCTTCCCTCTGGGGGATGGCCGTGCCAATACCACTGGCAACGGCAATCACTAGAAGCAGTGCGATCGCTAGCCGCAGGTCGGAAATCCAGGCCGCCAGGCGGTTGATGCTCCTGAAGGCCCAGGGCGGTTGGGAGCTCGGTTGGGATGGGGCGGGCATCAGTTATGGGACAGGTGGCGCATGGCTCAGGTCCAATTGGCCAGCAGGGTCAGGAGACCGGTGGTCACCAGCACCACTCCGCTGATGGGCGGTACCCATTGGCCGATACGGCGCAGATTCAGCAGGCTGGGCAGGCTGGCGGCCGCAGTGCCGGCGATGAGCAGGGGCACCACCTGGCCAGCACCAAAGCTGGTCAGCAGCAGCATGCCCACCAAGGGGTTGCCCGTCTGGGCCATCCAGGCCAGCAGCACTGCCAGGATCGGCGTGGAGCAGGGGGTGGATGCCAGGCCAAAGGCCAGGCCGGCTGCCAGGGGAGCCAGAGGCGCTGGCACCCGCTTGCGCCAGCGCTCCGGATCCGGTCCGCTGGGCATCGGCAGGTGCAGCAGTCCCAGCAAGTTGAGACCCATCAGCAAGGCCACCAGAGCGACCAGGGTGGGAATCAGTCCGGGGATCTGTCCATAGATCCGCCCGAGCAGGCCACTGAACAGGCCCAGCATCACCAGGGAGCTCACGATGCCGGCCGCAAAACTCAGGCTGCGCTGCCAAGGCCTTGAGCCCCGGTCTGAGCCAAAGCCTGCCAGGTAGGCAAGCGTCACCGGCAGCAGGGAGAGTGAGCAGGGGCCCAGGCTGGTGAGCAATCCACCCATAAACACCACGGCCAGCGTGGTGGGACCTGGATGGGAGAGGGATTGCAGCAGCAGTTGCTCACTGGCATGGGCCAGATCACTCAACGCCAGTGTCCAGTTGGCCGCTATGGCCCCGAAGCCGTTCATACAAGGAGGCTATCGGGCGGTGCCAATGGCATTGGAGCCATCACCCGCCCGGGTGGGTGTGGATGGCCGTCTGCGCCTCGTGGGCACACTGCCGGCGATCTGGCCGCTGGACTCCAGGGAGCAACGGATCAGCAAACCGCACACCAGCAGGCTGGCCATCAGCGAATTGCCCCCATAGCTGATCAGGGGAAGGGGCAATCCAGTGGTGGGCATGGCTCCACTGGCCACGGCGATGTTGAGAATCGACTGACCTACCAACAGGGTGGTGCAGCCCATGGCGATCAGCCGTTGCTGATTGCTCCGACAGCCAAGAGCAACCCGCAGGCCAACGAAGCCGAACAGCAGCAGGAAGCCCAGCAGCACCACCGAGCCGACGAATCCGAACTCTTCGGCGAACACAGCGAAGATGAAGTCCGTGCTCTGGATCGGCAGATATTGCAGTTTCTGGGTGGAGAGGCCGTATCCCTCTCCGAAGATACCTCCAGAGCCGATGGCCAGCAGGCTCTGCACGAGTTGGTAGCCGTCGCCCTGGGCGTCTTTCCAGGGATCGAGGAAGGACACGACCCGCAGCCGCTGGTACTCGTTGATGGCGATGCTGGCGGTGCCCAGCAGCCCGCCGGCGCCAGCAGCCCCGAGCAACAGGGGCAGGCTTACACCAGCCGCCAGGGCCATAAACCACAGCAGGAGGCCCGTTAAGGCTGCGGTGCTCAGGTTCGGCTGCTTGAGGATCAGCAGGATCAGCCCCCCGAAGACTCCGAGCCACATCAGTTTCTGATCCAGGCCGATCCGTCGCCAATGGGCAAACAGGGCAGCCCCTTGGAGCACCACGAAGGGTTTAACCAGTTCCGATGGCTGGAGCTGGACCGGTCCAAGCACCAGCCATCGGCTGGCTCCGTTCACCGTGGTGCCCAGCAACAGGGTGGCGGCGACCAGCAGGCAGCCCACTAACACCCCCAGCGGCGCCAGATGCAACCAGCGGCGCAGGCTTGTTCGCACCCCCAGCACCAATAGCCCCCAGCTGGCCACCATCCAGATCAGTTGGCGCTTGAGGTAGAAGGCGCCATCGCCCATTTCACGCACGGCAACCCACCAGCTCGCCGAAGCCAGCACCAGCAGGCCCATCACGCTCCAGATCGCTACCAGTCCCAGCAGCAGGCGCGCTTCTGACGGCCAGGAGTCCCATGGCCAGACCCATGCACGACTGGGGCGGCCTGGACCGGCCACGGCGATTGATCGACTCAAAGGTGGGAAGCGCTTGCTCAGATCCATTGAGCCGTGCCAGCCCCCTGCTTGTCGAGCCC
Organism: Prochlorococcaceae cyanobacterium; assembly: GCA_044374745.1. Taxonomy (GTDB): domain Bacteria; phylum Cyanobacteriota; class Cyanobacteriia; order PCC-6307; family Cyanobiaceae; genus NIES-981. Next base: position 106,763 of record JBILNZ010000004.1, read on the forward strand.
CGCGTGGCACTGTGAGCGCCGGATTTGAAGGTGCCGCCCAAATAAAAAACCCGACCGAGCGGCCGGGCGAGATGTGCTCATCAGAGCGGGATTCAGTTGCCGACGTTCACCTGGGGGCGACCAGTTGCCAGTTCAACTTTGAGGATCTTGCCCCCCTGTTTCATGATCCGCTGCTGCTCAGCAAACCAACTCTCGTAGGGAACCCACTTGGTGAAGTAGGTGTTCTGAAGCTCACGCTGTGAGCGGCTTTTTTCGGGGCAGGGGATGCAGGCTGTGATTTTGAACAGACGCATAGCAAGGATCCGTGAGATGGGTGACTGGCCTGATCAGTTACCCAGACCGGAGCAGATGTAGTCGAAGTACACGGCCATTTCACGACCGGCGTCAGGACCAACCAGAGAAGCTGTAACTTCCTTCATAGCCTGGATCGATTGCACGGTGGCACCGATGGGTACGCCAAGGGAGTTGTAGGTCTCCTTGAGACCATTCAGCACGCGCTCGTCGAGGATCGAGGTGTCACCAGCCAGCATGGCGTAGGTGGCGTAGCGCAGGTAGTAGTCGAGGTCGCGGATGCAGGCCGCGTAGCGACGGGTGGTGTACATGTTGCCCCCCGGACGGGTGATGTCCGAGTAGAGCAGTGACTTGGCGACGGCTTCCTTGATGATCGCGGAAGCATTGGCACTGATCGTGGCAGCCGCGCGGACGCGCAGCTCGCCACTGGCGAAATACTGCTCAAGGCGGCCCATGGCGGAGCCGTCGAGGTAGAGGCCCTGGACGTCAGCTTGGTTGATGACGTTGGTGATCGCGTCTTGCATGAATCCGGCTGGAATGGGCGGTGGGAACGGGAGAGGAGGAGCCTCAGGAGAGGGCGCCGACCACGTAGTCGAAGTAGAAGCCGGCCTCTTCAGCGTCAGAGCCGGTGAGCATGCTCAGGGAGGCGTTCTTCATCTCGCGCACAGCTTCCGCCATGGCTTCGAGGGGGGTGCCCAGGGAGCGATACATCTCCTTGGCGCCGATGATGCCGATCTCCTCGATCGGGGTCACGTCCCCAGCGATGATCCCGTAGGTGACCAGGCGCAGGTAATAGTCCATGTCGCGCAGGCACGATGCCGTCATTTCTTCCCCATAGGCATTGCCGCCGGGAGAGATGACATCGGGACGCTTCTGGAAGAGGGCGGCGCCAGCGGTTTTGATGATGCGCTCGCGGCCTTCGCTCAGTACCTGGGCCACTCGCACACGGCGCTGGCCCGCAGCCACGAAGGATTTGATCTGATCGAGTTCCCCAGGGCTGAGGTAGCGGGCTTCGGCGTCCGCGTTGATGATCGAGTTGGAGACGATGCTCATGCAGTTCTGCCTCGAAACAAGCGGTCGCCTTAACGGAGACCGTATCCGGTGGGTAATGGGATGATCGACTTGCGCCGATCGCTCAAGCATTCTGCGGCAGAGCCCGCGGCGGGCCGGAGCGGCGGTCACAGTTCTTCACGCTGTTTTCTCTGGTGAAAAGCCTTGTGGCGCAACGGTTCTGCCATGTGTTGCTGATAGGGACTCGGCGCAGCAATTGTTCACCAAGTTGTGCTGCTGATTGGTCGCTCCAATCACCATTGGCATCGCCAATTTCCGCAGTCAATTGATCAAAACCTGATGATGTTCATGCCAGAAAACCCCCGATGGACGCAGTCCTCGGGGGTTGGGATGCTTGGCGTGGGTGCGTTGGGCCGGTCTGGCCTCGCCGCTGAGCTGGATCAGACGGCGCCGCCGGGGGGAGGGGTCAGCCCAGCAGCGCCGCTGTAGAGGGACGCTGTTCGGTTGACCGTGCTGAGCGGCTGGCCGTCACGGGTTTGCATTCCACGCAGGTAGGGAACCGTGTCCTGACCGAAGGCCTGGGTGTATTCGGCGCTGGCCAGCAGTTCGTTGATCGCGCTCAGCAGACCCGTGGTGGTGCGCCGGGCCAGAAAACGGCTGGTTTCTTGGGGCTGGGCTGCACGACCCAGCAGGGCGAGATAGGCGGCAGCCGCCGTACGCAAGGGCGCCAGGCGACTGAGGCGTTGCTGGAAGAGATCGCTGCCGGCAACCACGCCCACAAATTCGGCCACGGTGAGTTGGCCATTGCGGAACTGGGACTCGGCATCCACCAGGCGCTCTGCTGCCAGGGCGGGCCGGTTGAGCAGCTGGCGGTACACGGCATCCACCACTTCTTGCACTTGCTGCTCACTGGTGGTGCGGCCCAGTTTGAGGGGGGCGCCCAGGCTCTGGCGACGGCTGAAGCCCTGGGGACGGCTGGGCTGGAGGGCCTTGGCCATCGCAGCACCCGGTTGGAGCGCAGTGGTGGCGGCCAGATTGCCGCTCTCCCGCTTGGTCCAGCCCCCCGGCGCCGGAGTTGAGGGCCTGGCCTGGGCGAAGCCCGATCCGCCCGGGGTGACCCAGGCGCCCATGCCTGGGGTGCTGCGCCAGCTGCGGGTGGGTTCGGGGTTGCGGCGTACGCTTCCAGGCCCCTGGGGTACGGACGGCGGCGGAGCCATCACATCACCGCCGGCAACCTTGGCACTCCACACACCCCGCACAACGGTGCGTCGGTCCGGGAGGTTGCGGGGGGTGAGATCTCCGCTGGTGCGCAGGCTGGTGCCGGGAGACACCTCTGGCCTGGAGCGGGCATTGAGGTCTGCGTAAGCTGCCGCGTTAAAGGGGCGATTGAGGCCTGGCACGGCCCGTGCATTGCGGTCGGCCGGGGTGATGAAGCGCTCGTAGGGAACGGTGTCCTCACCGAAGCAGTCGTTGTATTCGCGGCTGTTGAGCATCTGGTCGACCACCCCGTAGAAGCCCTTGCGGGCGGCGGTGTCGAAGTAGGCATCGATCTCCCAGCGGCCAAAGGTGGGCCTGCCCAGCAGACGGCGATGCATCACCTCGATCGCCTTGGTGATGTAGAGCCCACTCCAGTACCGGCGGCGGAACGCTTCGCTGCGGGCCACCTGGCGCACGAACTCGCGCAGGCTGATGTCGCCGTTCTCGAGTTTGATCTCCTCCACTTTGTTGCGCTCGCCGGCATAACCGGCGTTGCCGAGCACCTGCACGTACACCGCGTTGATCACGGCCTGGGTGCTGCTTTCGGTGCCGCGGGTGCTGGGCTGCCCCCCCCGGCGCGGCACGGAGTTGCCGCCGGTGGCGATCTGTTGCAGTCGCACCACCCGCGGGCCGACGCGGCGGGGCTTGGCCTGACGGAAGCCCGGGCTGTCCATCTGGCCGGGTAGGCCCATGCCGTTGCCGATCAAGATGCGGCGGCTGTCGTAGCTAAACGGTGCGGGGCGGGTGGCAACGGTCGCGGTGCCCGAAGGGAAGATCGCGCCGTAGGTGAGGCCGAGGGGATCATTGCCACCGCCATAGGGGTGCTGATCGGCCAGGGGCTGGCGATAGGCGGCGTAGAGGGTGACGTACTGGGGAGCACCTTCAAAGGGAGCGCTGAAGCGGAAGAGTTTGCGGTTGCTCCCCCAGCCGGCGCTCTCCTGGGCCTCTTCGCCGAGATCCCGAAGGTAAGGCACGGTCTCCTCGCCGAACACGCGGGCGTACTCCATCGAGTTCACCAGGCAGTCCACCAGCCCGGGCAGACCCTGCTCGCTGACAATGTCGAAGTAGGTGGTGAATTCCTCCCTGGAGCTAATGCCCCTGCCCAGGAAGTGGCGGAAGGCCAGTTCCACGGCCCGGCTGTTGGAGAAGCGCGCGTAGAACTGCTTCTGATACTCCTTGCTGCGGCCCAGGGCGCGGATGAACTCACGCATTGAAATCTGACCCTGGCGCACCTGGGTGGCCTCCACCGGGCAAACCACCTGGCTGTAGCCCTTGACGATGTCGCGCTCAAACACCTGGCGGTAGGCGGCCCGCACGACCTCCGCCTTCTGGCCCCCGGACATGGCGGGCTTCATCACGAAACGCTGGGCCTTGCCCTGGGCGGCGAGGGCGTAGGTGGCGGGCAGCTGAAGACCCTGATTCACCGGGCTGCCGAGCCGTTGGCGGGCCGAGGGTGTGGGTACCTCCAGCTCGCTGATCAGCACGTTGAAGGTCTGGATCACCAGCTGGCGGATCTCGGGCTGGTCGGTGAACAGGCCGGCGGCGGCGGCGCGCATTTCCTGCAGGGCCACATTGGTGGCGGCCAGGGAGCAGGCCTTCTCCAGCACGTCGCGCAGGCCGCGGGTGTTCACCGTGAGGATGCTGGGATCACCGGCCACCAGGGCGTAGCCCACGTAGCGCAGGAACCAGGCCAGGTCGCGGATCGACTTCTTCATCCGCGCGGTGCCGTAGCGCCCCACGGCAATCGGACTGAAGCCGCTGGGCAGCACCACGCGCACGTCGGCATCGCCGCCAGCCCCTTCCAGCAATCGGCTGAAGAGGTTGCCCTTGCGTTCGGCGGCGCCGGCAAACGTCTGCACTGAACGCTGGAAGGCCGCCTGGTCGGCTGCCAGCGGCGTGGCATCGCTGGAGACCGCAGGGCGCAGAGGGGCGTCCAGATAGGAAAGCGGTGTGCCGCCGGTGAAGATCCGGTTGGCGGCCTTGGCAACGATGAACTCGGCGTTCTCCGAGATCCGTCGTGCCGCCTCGACGCGGCGTTGACCGCTCTCAAAGAAATTCACCAGGCTGCTGAGTTCGCCTCCGTCCGGAAAGCGATCCTCTTGCTCGGCCTGACGGACGCTGGAGAGCGGCAAGGTGTCGTAGCGCTGGGGCGCCACCCTGGTGCTGCCGCTGCTGGCGGTCACGGTCATGGACGAGAGCGAACCGGGCTGGGCCAACTTACGGCTGGCCCCCTGGACCCCTCGGCTGCCATGAACAAATGTTTGCAGCACGGGGAGCGATGCCATGAAATGCTCGCCACAGCCGCCGTTGCCCCGTGTCCGCCAGTGATGCCGCCACCCCGGTGGTGAGCGCTTTCTACGACCGCTTCCCCTACCCGGGGGATCCCCTGCAGGACGGCCCCCCACCCGGATACAACTGGCGCTGGTGCGTGGACAGTGCCCGTGCCTTCGCGGCCGGTGTGCTGCCCCCTGCCGCGGGGACCCTGCCGCGGCCCTGGCGAATCCTGGATGCCGGTTGCGGCACAGGGGTGAGCACCGACTACCTCTGCCACCTCAATCCCGGTGCCTCCGTGCTGGCGGTGGACATCAGTGCCGGCGCCCTGGCGGTGGCACGGGAGCGTGCCCATCGCTCCGGTGCGGCGGCCCAGGTGCAAGAACTGCGGTTTGAGCAGCGCAGCCTTCTGGATTTGCAGGGGGAAGGCCCGTTCGACTACATCAATTCTGTCGGGGTGCTCCACCACCTCGACCAGCCCGAACTGGGCTTGCGAGCCCTGGCAGACCTGTTGCGTCCCGGGGGGCTGCTGCATCTGTTCCTGTACGCCGACGGCGGTCGCTGGGAGATCCATCGCACCCAGCGCAGCCTGCAGCGCCTGGGGGTGGGCAGCGGACCGGAGGCCATCCGCCTCGGCCGCGAGCTGTTCAACGTGTTGCCTCCCGCCAATCGCCTGCGACGGCATCACGAGGAACGTTGGGCCCTCGACACCCAGGCTGACGCGAATTTTGCGGATATGTATCTGCATCCCCAGGAGACCAGTTACAACCTGAAGACCCTGATGGCTTTTGTGGCCAGCGCGGATCTGCAGTTCGCCGGCTTTTCCAATCCCGAGGTCTGGCAGCCGGCCCGTCTGCTCAGCGGCGCGTTACTCGAACGGGTTCAGGCTTTGCCTGATCTGGAGCGCTGGGCGCTGATCGAGGACCTTGACCCCGCCATCAGTCACTTTGAGTTTTTCCTCAGCAAAGGCCCCCTGCCTCGGGCTGACTGGTCGGATAACGCCGTGTTGCTGGCCGCCAGTGGACAGCGCAACCGCTGTCTCTGGGGCTGGCCTGCCACCGAGCTGTTGGGGCCGGATCTCCTCCCCCTAGCCATTGAGCCGCAGGATCTGCAGCTGATGCAGGCAGTGGAGGGTTCTCCAGGGGTGGCGCTGGCGGCCTTGCCGCTGCCGTTCACCCCTGAAGAACGCTGTGATCGGGCGCGGCGACTCCAGGTTCAGCAGGTGTTGCAGCTGGTTGCTTAACGCAGCGTGATAAGTTGCCCAGGCTTAAACGCTAGCCAGCACTTGCAAGTCACCCTCGCAGCGGATGCCGGCTCCACCGGTACCCCATCTGCGGATGTTGGAGCGGTGCTGACGTCGTCGCATCAGGCAGCAACGGAGCCGACTCCAGTCGACCCCTTTCTACGCCTGCAGCGCCGCCTTCTCTTGGCAACCCTGCTGGTCACTGTTGTGGTGACCCTCATCAGCTGGCCACTGTTCGGTGCCAGTGCCGCCCGCAGCCTCCTCCTGGGAGGCTGTTGCGGACTCTTGTACCTCCGCCTGCTGGCCCGCAGTGTGGCCAGGATTGGCCCGGAGTCCCGCTCCCTGGGCCGCTTCCAAATCGTTGTTCCGGCCCTGCTGGTCGTGGCCGCAGCCCGGATCCCCGCTCTTGAGCTGTTACCGGCCCTGCTCGGTTTCCTCCTCTACAAGCCGGCCCTGCTGCTGCAGGCCGTCCTCGCCCCCTGAACCACCGTTCTTTCCATGGTTCCCTTGCCTCTCGCCCTACCTTTCGCCGAATTGGAGGTGGGCCAGCAGTTTTATTGGCACCTCGGCAAGCTCAACCTGCACGGCCAGGTGTTTCTTAGCTCCTGGGTGGTGATCGGTGCTCTTCTCGCCCTGGTGGTGATCGGCACCCGCAAGATGGAGCGGGAACCCCGCGGGGTGCAGAACCTCCTGGAGTTCCTCTGGACCTACATCCGTGACCTGGCCAGGGAGCAGATCGGCGAGAAGGCCTACCGCGACTGGCTGCCCTTTATAGGAACACTCTTCCTGTTCATCTTTGTATGCAACTGGGGTGGCGCCCTCATTCCCTGGAAGCTGATCGAACTTCCCAACGGTGAACTGGGCGCACCCACCGCCGACATCAACACCACAGTGGCCATGGCCTTGTTGGTGTCTCTTGCTTATTTCTATGCGGGCTTGAGCCGTAAGGGTCTGCGTTATTTCGAGTACTACGTGGAGCCCACCCCGATCATGCTCCCCTTCAAGATCATTGAGGACTTCACCAAGCCTTTATCCCTGTCCTTCCGTCTGTTCGGAAACATCCTGGCCGATGAACTGGTCGTTGCCGTTCTCGCGTTTCTTGTGCCCGTGATCGTGCCGCTGCCGGCCATGTTCCTCGGCCTGTTCACCTCGGCCATCCAGGCTCTGATCTTCGCAACCCTCGCCGCCAACTACATCGGTGAAGCGGTGCACGAAGAGCACCACTGAATCTTCTCCAGCCAGACAAGGCCCCCGGTCTGGCAAACTCATCGCGCGCAGGTCCGGGTGGAACCGGGCCCGCTCCCCTTGGGAGTGTCCCGGCCGCGCTCCAGCCCATTCCGCGCTCTTCCCTGCGCTCCCCTAACTCCTTTCCACCAATGAGTGATCTGACCTCCGCCGCTTCCGTACTGGCCGCCGCTCTGGCCGTGGGCCTCGCCGCCATTGGCCCTGGTATTGGCCAGGGCACCGCAGCCGGTCAGGCTGTGGAAGGCATCGCCCGCCAGCCCGAGGCTGAAGGCAAGATCCGCGGCACCCTGCTGCTTTCCCTGGCCTTCATGGAAGCTCTCACCATCTACGGCCTCGTGGTAGCGCTGGTGCTGCTGTTCGCCAACCCCTTCGCCGGCTGATCACTCACGAGGGAGGTAGCGGCTGCTGCCTCCCTGTGACTGCTTCCCCGTCCACCCCGGCGATCCCTTCCCAATGACCAGCTGGCTCCTGCTTGCCACAGCTGACGCCGTCACCGGCGTCGCTTCCGGCGCCCCGGAGGGAGGTCTGTTCGACCTTGATGCCACCCTGCCACTGATGGCAGTGCAGGTGGTGCTCCTCACCTTCATTCTCAATGCTCTGTTCTTTCGCCCCGTCGGCCGCACGGTCGAAGAGCGCGAGGGCTATGTCACAACCAGTCGAGCTGAAGCCAAGCAGCAGCTGGCCCAGGCTCAGCGATTGGAAGCTGATCTCACTGAACAACTCAAGGAAGCCAGGCAGGACGCTCAGAAGCTGATCTTGGAGGCTGAGCAGGAGTCGGACAAGCTCTACCGAGAGGCCCTTGCCACTGCCCAGGCCGAGGCCATCGCCGTGCGTGAGAAAGCCCGCCGGGAGATCGAAGCCGAAAAGGATCAGGCCCTGGCCTCCCTCAAGGCCGAGGCCGATCAGCTCGGTTCCCTGATCGTTGACCGTCTGCTGGCTGCCCAATGACTTTCCATTTCCTGGCAACCCTGCTGTTTGCCCACCACGGTGGATTTGGTCTCAACCTCAATCTCTTCGAGACCAACCTGATCAACCTGGTCATTGTGATCGGGGTGCTCATCTGGTTCCTGCGCGGCTTCCTCGGCGGGATGCTCGATCGCCGTCGTCAAGCCATTCTGGCCGACCTCAGCGATGCCGAGGAGCGTCTCAAAACGGCCAGCGCCGCCGTGGTTAAGGCCCAACAGGATCTTCAGGCAGCCCAACAGAAGGCCCAGCAGATCCGGGCCGATGGCGTCTCCCGGGCCCAGTCCGTCCGCGATGAGAGCGAACGCCGCACCATCGATGAAATGGCCCGGCTCAAGGAGGACGCCTCCGCCGATCTGAACGCCGAGGCCGCGCGGGTTTCCGATCTTCTGCGCCGGGAAGCTGCCCGTCAGGCGATCGAGAAAGCTCTGGCCACCCTTCCCGGCAAGCTTGACGACGGGGCCCAGGCGCGCTTGATCGATCAGTCCATCCACACTCTGGGGAACGCCTGATGCCAGTCCTCAACACGATTGCCACGCCTTATGCCGAGGCTCTCCTGCAGGTGGCAGAGTCCCGCAAGGAGACCGACACAGTGGCCGAACAGGCGCGCGGGCTTCTCGCCATCTGGAACGACAGTTCCGAACTGCGGGCGGCGATGGGTTCACCAGTGCTTGAACCAGAGGCTAAGAAGGCTGCCCTTGCCAAGTTGTTTGCCGATCAACTCACCCCATCGGTCCAGAATCTCCTGAAGCTCCTCGCTGATCGCCAGCGCATCGCCGTTCTCGATGTGGTGTTGATTCGATTTCTGGAGCTGTACCGCGAACTGAAGGGCATCACCTTGGCCCAGGTCACCTCGGCCACGGCCCTCAGTGACGAGCAGCAGCAGCAACTGAATGCCAAGGTCCGTGCCATTGCGGGCACCCAGGACGTGGAGTTCGACCTCAAGGTTGATCCATCCCTGATTGGTGGCTTTGTCGTGAGCATGGGTTCCCGTGTGATCGATGCCAGCCTCTCCGGCCAGGTGCGTCGTCTCGGCCTGGCGCTCGCCAAGGTGAGCTAGGCCAACTCCCCCCTCCTTCCGGCTTTCCCTCCTCCTCCCATCCACTCCCCCAGCGGGGACTTCCCACCATGGTTTCCATCCGCCCCGACGAGATCAGCGCCATCCTCAAGCAGCAAATTGAGGACTACGACAAATCGGTTTCGGTCAGCAACGTCGGAACCGTGTTGCAGATCGGCGACGGCATCGCCCGCGTGTATGGCCTGCAGCAGGTGATGGCCGGTGAGCTGGTCCAGTTCGAGGACGGCACTGAGGGCATTGCCCTCAACCTCGAGGACGACAACGTGGGTGTGGTGTTGATGGGCGAAGGCCGCGGCATCCAGGAAGGCAGCACGGTGAAGGCCACCGGCAAGATCGCCTCGGTGCCCGTGGGCGACGCCATGCTCGGCAGGGTGGTCAACTCCCTCGGCCAGCCCATCGACGGCAAGGGCGACATCGCCACCACCGAGACCCGTCTGATCGAGTCGATGGCGCCTGGAATCATCCAGCGCAAGTCGGTGCATGAGCCCATGCAGACCGGCATCACCGCCATCGACGCGATGATCCCCATCGGCCGCGGGCAGCGTGAACTGATCATCGGCGATCGCCAGACCGGCAAGACCGCCATTGCGATCGACACGATCATCAACCAGAAGGGCGAAGACGTCGTCTGCGTGTATGTGGCCGTGGGCCAGAAGGCCGCGTCTGTGGCCAACGTGGTTGAAGTGCTGCGCGAGAAGGGTGCCCTCGATTACACCATCGTGGTGGCCGCCAACGCCTCCGAGTCGGCTGCTCTGCAGTACCTGGCCCCCTACACCGGAGCTGCTCTGGCCGAATCGTTCATGTACAAGGGCAAGGCCACCCTGGTGATCTACGACGACCTCACCAAGCAGGCCCAGGCCTACCGCCAGATGTCGCTCCTGCTGCGTCGTCCCCCCGGTCGTGAGGCCTATCCCGGCGACGTGTTCTATTGCCACAGCCGTCTGCTGGAGCGCGCCGCCAAGCTCAGCGACGCCATGGGCAAGGGCTCGATGACCGCCCTGCCGATCATCGAAACCCAGGCCGGTGACGTGTCGGCCTACATCCCCACCAACGTGATCTCGATCACCGATGGTCAGGTGTTCCTCAGCTCCGACCTGTTCAACTCCGGCCTGCGCCCCGCCATCAACGTGGGAATCTCGGTGAGCCGGGTGGGCGGCGCCGCCCAGACCAAGGCCATCAAGAAGATCGCCGGCACCCTCAAGCTGGAACTGGCCCAGTTCGACGAACTGGCCGCCTTCTCCCAGTTCGCCTCCGATCTCGATGCCGCCACCCAGGCCCAGCTGGCACGGGGCAAGCGTCTCCGCGAGATCCTCAAGCAGGCCCAGTTCAGCCCCCTCAACCTGGCTGAGCAGGTGGCCGTGGTGTATGCCGGCGTGAAGGGCATGATCGACGAGGTGCCCGTTGAGTCGGTGGTTGAGTTCTGCCGGGAGCTGCGCGACTACCTCAAGACCAACAAGGCCGACTTCATCACCAAGGTGATGTCTGAAAAGCAGCTCAGCGACGAAGCTGAGGCAATGCTTAAGGACGCCATTGGCGAAGTGAAGTCGACCATGCTCGCCACCGTCTGAGGAGGACGCTCAGATGGCCAATCTCAAGGAAATCCGCGACCGCATCAGTTCGGTCAAAAACACCCGCAAGATCACCGAAGCCATGCGCCTGGTGGCGGCTGCCAAAGTGCGCCGTGCCCAGGAACAGGTGCTGCGCAGCCGGCCCTTCGCTGACCGTCTGGCCCGCGTCCTGGAAAATCTCCAGTCGCGTATGCGCTTTGAAGATGTGGACGCTCCCTTGATGGAGGAGCGCCCGTTGCAGACGATCACCTTGCTCGCCGTGACTGGCGACCGGGGCCTGTGTGGTGGCTACAACGCCAACATCATCAAACGCACTGAGCAGCGCCACGCTGAGCTCACTCGCCAGGGCTACAAGGTGGATCTGGTGTTGATCGGCCGCAAGGCGATCACCTATTTCCAGAACCGTTCCTCCCTTTACACCATCCGCGCCACCTTCACCGGCCTTGAGCAGGTGCCCAATGCTGAAGAGGCCCGTGGGATCGCTAACGAGATCCTGGCCGAGTTCCTCTCGGCCTCTACTGATCGCGTGGAGATCATTTTCACCAAGTTCATCAACCTGGTGAGCTCCAAGCCCGTGATTCAGACCCTTCTGCCCCTCGATCCCCAGGGGATTGCCACCCCTGAAGATGAGATTTTCCGTCTCACCACACGGGAAGGCCGGCTGGTTGTAGAGCCTGGCACCTCGGCCAATGCCGAGCCTGCGCTGCCATCGGACGTTGTGTTCGAGCAGAGCCCCGAGCAATTGCTCAATGCTCTCCTGCCGCTCTATCTCCAGAACCAGCTCCTGCGCTCCCTTCAGGAAGCAGCTGCCTCCGAGTTGGCCAGTCGGATGACAGCCATGAATAACGCCAGCGACAACGCCAAGGCCCTCGCCAAGACGTTGACACTCGACTACAACAAGGCCCGCCAGGCTGCCATCACCCAAGAGATTCTGGAGGTGGTGGGCGGAGCTTCGGCGATGGGCTGACCCCGGTCACCAGCGCTCCTTACAGCTCGAAACCCCTGAGATCCTTTGGCCGTCAAGCTCGCTTTGTGAGCAGCACGGCCCCAGGATCCCAGGGGTTTCGGCCTTTCACTGACTGCTCTTGTAGTGGCCTTGTGTCTGCGATCGTCCAGGGCTTGCCGGAGATCCCATCCCTGCCAGCCCATCCTCAGCTAATAGACGAGTCCATGGGCGCACCCCGCCGGCCCCGCCAGGCCGGCAGCACCCCAGAGTTGGTTGCCTACCGCCCCTGCCCGATGCCCCTGCCCCTGCCCGCGCCGGGAGCGCTTCAGATCCAGCCCCTGTTCCCGGTGGCCCTGGGGCTGGTGCAGTTGCGGCCCGATCCCCTCGATCTGGCTCGGCAAATGCAGGTTCTGTTGGAGCTGCGCGGTGGTGCCGGGAGCAATCCGGATCCGGGGTGCGCCTGGACCGGCGACCTCAATGGCGTGTGGCAACTGCACCGCCATGCCCTGTTCGCATCGCTGTTGGCGGAGATCGCCGGCCATGCCCGCGCCTATCTGGGGCAGCTGGGCTTCGATCCGGATCGGGTGGCCCTGCACATTCAGCGCTGCTGGCCCGTTCTCAGTGAGCCGGGCCAAGTGGTTGGCCGCCATCACCACCCCAACGCTCATCTCAGCGCTGTGTACTACCTCTCGGGCGATGGCAGTGGCCGCTGCGGGGTGCTGCGCTGCTGGCCCCAGCGCCAGCTGAATGAGCTCGTGCCGGGGATGGCGGTGGGCCATGGCGGGCCCCTCGCCCACTCTCCCTGGACCCAGCCCTGGCAGGACGTGGCACCCCGGGCTGGTCTGCTGGTGCTCTTCCCCGCTTGCCTCGACCATGCCGTGCTGGCGAATGAGGACGACGACAGCCTGCGCTGCTCGATTGCCATCGATTTCGCCCTCACGGCTGCTCCGGTGCCTGCGGGAGTGACCCCGCCGGAATACCTGGCCCCCCATCCCAGCCAGTGGACGGCGATCACGGAGGATGGGGACCTGCCGGCCTGAAGAGCTCCATGACTGCCAGCTACACCGTTGTTGCCCATATCAACGGCGTCAGCCACACCTTTGTCTGCAGCGAAGACCAGACGGTGCTCGCCGCAGCAGAGGCCGCCGGGGTGGAGCTGCCCAGCTCCTGCTGTTCCGGGGTATGCACCACGTGTGCCGCCTTGATCAGCGAGGGCAGCGTCCACCAGCCCGATGCCATGGGCGTGAAGGCCGAGTTGCAGCAGCAGGGGTATGCCCTGCTGTGTGTGGCCTTCCCGCGCAGCGATCTCAAGCTTCAGGCCGGCATGGAGGACGCCCTCTATGAAGCCCAGTTCGGCCAGTACCAAAAGTGAGGGGCTGCTGGTGACGGGGTTCTCCCTGCAGTGTCTGCATCTGCTGCTTGAGCGCCCCTCGGGCCCTCTGCGTCCGGCCATCGAAGCAGCCCTGGCCGGGCATGGTCGGCCCCTGCGCTGGGCGATCACGGCCGCATCCGCCCAGCAACTCTCGATCGAGGCGGTGGTGGAGGCGGGGCTGGCCGGGCTGGGTGCCGATCCGCAGAAGGATGGTGACGCGCCAGACAACTTCCAGGAAGACAATTTTCAGGAAGACAAGTTCCTGGAAGACAAGTATCCGGAAGACAAGTTCCCGGGTGACAGTGCGCTCGCCCTGTTGCCTGGAGCGACCCCATGACAGGGGCCGATCGGGGTGCCATGCCCCTGCCCACCCTGCTGGTGATCCCCACTGGCATTGGCTGTGAGCTGGGCGGCTATGCCGGCGATGGCCTGCCGGCCGCCCGTCTGCTGGCGGCTGCCAGTGGCTGCCTGATCACCCATCCCAACGTGATGAATGGCGCCTCGCTCTACTGGAGCGATCCGCGAATCCACTACGTGGAGGGGTCGGCACTCGATCGCTTTGCCGCGGGTGGGCTGGCCTTGCGGCCGGTGCGGCGGCAGCGCTTGGGGGTGCTGCTCGATGCCGGCATCGAGCAAGATCTGTACCAGCGCCATCTGCAGGTGGTCGATGGCTGCCGGGCCAGCCTTGGGCTGGAGATCGGGCCGGTGCTGCGCACCGACTGCCCCTTGGAGGTGAGCTTGCAGCAGGGGCCCAGTGGGGCCAGCTGGGGCCAGCTGGGGCGTCCTGATGCGCTGCTGCGGGCCGCTGAGGCCCTGCGGCTGGCGGGTGCCACGGCCATTGCCGTAGTGGCCCGTTTTCCGGAGGACCCCACCAGTGAGGCCCTGGCGGCTTACCGGGGCGGATCCGGTGTGGATGCCCTGGCCGGCGCGGAGGCGGTGATTAGCCACCTGCTCACCCAGCACCTGGGTCTTCCCTGCGCCCATGCCCCCGCCCTGAGCCCCCTGCCCCTCAGCGCCGATCTGGACCCCCGCGCGGCCGGCGAGGAACTCGGCTACACCTTCCTGGCCTGTGTGCTGGTGGGCCTGAGCCGGGCCCCCGATCTGGTGCCTCGCCCCGCTGCCGGCGACTGGAGTGATCCCCAGCTGCTGCGGCCCGAACAGATCGGCGCCGTGGTGGCTCCCGCGGATGCCCTGGGGGGTGCGGCGGTGCTGGCCTGCGCCGAGCGGGGCGTGCCCGTGGTCGCCGTGCACAATCCCTGTGTGCTGCAGGTAAACGCTGCGGCCCTGGGACTCGAGGTGCTGCAGGCCGGCAGCTATGGCGAGGCTGCCGGCCTTGTGCTGGCCCTGCGCGAGGGGATTGCTCCCGCGGCCCTGCAAAGGCCTTTACCGCCCCTCCGCCTGCTTCAGCCGCGGTGATAGGGGCCCCCCTGCAGGATCGTCTGGGCCCGGTACAACTGCTCCAGCAGCAGTAGTCGGGCCAGGTCGTGGGGAAAGGTGAGTGGCGAGAGGCTGAGGGTCCAGCCTGCCCGCTGCTTGAGCCGGGAACTGAGCCCATCGGCCCCGCCGATCACAAAGGCCAGCCGGCTCGAATCCGAGTCGCGCAGGCGCTCGGCCAGCTGCACCGAGCCCAGGGACAGGCCCTCTTCGCTTAGGGCAACAAGTTTCTCATCCCCCCGCAGTTCGGCCAGCAGGGCTTCGGCCTCCCTCTCGGGGTCGCTGTCACGCAGCTCAAGCAGCGTGAGACCCGGCAGGCGCTTGAGATAGGTGGCCAGCCCCTCGCGCACCCAGCCCTTGCGCACCTTGCCAACCGCCAGGATCCGGATGCGCGCCGGGTTGAGCATCAGCGCAGGCAGGCCATCGGGTGGCGGGTGGCCACCCCCAGGGCCCGGGCGACGCCGGGGTGGCAGACGGCCCCATTCACCGTGTTCAGGCCGGAGAGCAGTTCGGGCCGGTCGGTGACCGCCTCGCTGAGGCCGCGGCCGGCCATTACCAGGATGTAGGGCAGGGTCACGCTCACCAGCGCCTCGGTGGACGTGAAGGGTACGGCCCCCGGCATGTTGCCCACCGCGTAATGCTGCACGTCGTGCAGGGTGTGGACCGGATCGCTGTGGGTCGTTTCCCGGCTGGTGGCGATGCAACCGCCCTGATCAATGGCCACATCCACGATCACCGAGCCGGGTTTCATCTGCTTCACCAGCTCTTCATCCACCAGCGTGGGTGCCCGACCCCCAGGGGTGAGCACGGCACCGATCAGCAGGTCCGCGCTGGGCACATGGCGCTGGATCAGGCTGTGGCTGCTCACCAGGCTCACCAGCCGGCCGCGCCGATCGGCTTCCAGCTGGCGCAGGCGCTGGGGCGATCGATCCAGCAGCAGCACCTCCGCGTCCATGGCTGCGGCGATGCGGGCTGCGTTCCAGCCCACGCTGCCAGCCCCGAGAACCACCACCCGTGCTGGCCGCACGCCCGTGCAGCCGCCGATCAGGATGCCCCGGCCCCCATGGGGCTTCTCCAGCAGGTGGGCCCCCACCTGGGCTGCCAGTCGGCCGGCGATCTCGCTCATGGGCGCCAGCAGGGGCAGGCTGCCGTCTTCCAGCTGCACGGTTTCGTAGGCCACGCCGGTGGTGCCGGCCTTCAGCAGGGCCCGGCCCACCTCCGGATAGGCCGCCAGATGCAGGTAGGTGAACAGCACCAGGTCGGCACGCAGGAACTGGAACTCTTCGGGCTGGGGTTCCTTCACCTTCACCACCAGATGGGCCCCCCAGGCCTCCTCCTGACTCACCAGGTGGGCCCCCGCAGCGGCAAAGCTGTCATCGCTGATACCAGCCCCCAGGCCGGCGCCGGCCTGCACGCGCACTTCCATGCCCTGGGCCACCAGCTCGCTCACCCCATCAGGTGTCAGGGCCACCCGCCGCTCGTCGCGTTTGATCTCACGGGGCACCCCGATGCTGGCCATCGGGGCGCTGAAGGTGGACGGGGGGGCCATGGAGCTTGCGCGTGCCCCCTCAGCCTGGCTCAGCGGGCGGCAATCGGCATCCGCCAGCCGCTGCCGAAGGCCTGGCCACTCACCTTCAACACCGGCGCCGCCTGGCGGCGTTTGAATTCCGCCCGGCGCAGCAGCCCCATCACCCGTTCGGCCAGGGCGCCGTCCTGGCCCGCCGCGCCCAGTTGCTCGGGGCTCAGGCGCTGCTCCACAAGGGCCTCCAGCAGCGGATCGAGCACGGCGTAGTCGGGTAGGGAATCGCTGTCGCGCTGGTCTGGGCGCAGCTCGGCGCTGGGCGGCTTGAGACGGATCGCCGCGCCCACCAGCTCGCCGCTGGTCGGCAGGCCGAGGTCGCTCCGGCAGCTGGCGGCGCCTGGGGAATCCAGCCAGGCGCAGAGCTCGAACACCCGGGTTTTGTACATGTCGCCGATCACGGCCAGGCCGCCGTTCATGTCGCCGTAGAGGGTGCAGTAGCCCACGGCCAGCTCGCTCTTGTTGCCGGTGGAGAGCAGCAGCTGGCCCTGCTGGTTGGCCACCGCCATCAGCAGGGTGCCGCGGATCCGCGACTGCAGGTTCTCGGCCGTGACCCCGGTGGGCTCACCCCCGAGGGCCGGAGCCAGCGCCTGGTGGAAACCGGCCATGAGGCCGGCGATCGGCAGGGTGTGGGTGCGCAGGCCGAGCCGGCTGGCCAGGGCCATGGCATCGTCGATCGAGGCTGCAGAACTCCAGGGAGAAGGCAGCAGCAGGGCCTCCACCTGGTCTGCTCCCAGGGCGGCGGCTGCGATTACAGCCACCAGCGCGGAATCAATTCCGCCGCTCAGGCCCAGCAGGGCCTGCTTGAAGCCGCAGGTGCCGGCGTAGTCGCGTACCCCCAACACCAGTACCCGGAAGAGCTGCTCCAGCGGCTGCGGCTCGGGGGCCACCAGGCTGCCGGCCGATTCCTCCCCTGGCCCTGAGCGTGCAGCGGCATCCCACAGCGTCACGGCCTCCTGGCAGCAGGGCAAGCGGCAGAGCAGATCACCACAGGTATTCACCACAAAGCTGGAGCCGTCGAACACCAGCTCGTCGTTGCCGCCCACCTGGTTCACGTACACCACCGGGCAGCCGAGCCGGCCGGCTGCCCGGCTGGCCAGCTGGCGGCGCAGGTTGGTCTTGGCCTGGCTGAAGGGGGAGGCCGACAGGTTGAGCAGCAGATCCGGCCTCAGGGGCTGCAGGGCTGCAATCGGATCCGGACCCACCAGCCGCTGGCCTTGGAGCTCCTCCTCCACCCAGAGGTCCTCGCAGATGGTGAGCCCCAGCCGCCAGCTCCGGCCCCGGCAGTCCAGCTCCAGCAGTGCGGGGGCTGGGGCTGGACGGAAATAGCGGCGCTCGTCGAACACGTCGTAGCTGGGCAGGAGCTGCTTGCGGGCCACCACCCGCCAACCGCCGGGCTCCACCAGGGCCAGGGCGTTGTGGAGCCTGGGGAGGGAGCTCTCGCCGCAGGGCTCAGCCATGCCCACCAACACCGCTGGAGAGCCCGGGAGTTCAGCCAGGCCCGTGGCCAGTCCATCGAGGGCGTGGATCTGGGCATCGAGGCGGGCCGGCAACAGCAGCAGGTCCCTCGGGGGATAGCCCCATAGAGAGAGTTCAGGGGTCAGTACCAGATCGGCACCCATGGCGGCGGCCTGGCGGCAGGCCGCCAGGATCCGGTGCCCATTGCCCGCCAGATCGCCCACCACCGGATTGAGCTGGGCCAGGGCAAGGCGCATCAGGGTCGGGTGGCGAGTCCGTAGAGATTGTGCTCCAGCAGCGCGGTCCAAACGGCCGGGGGCACCTGGTCGGGCACCGGTTGCTGGCGAATCGAGGAGCTGGCCGAGGCGGGGATCTGCAGGGGGAGGGTCTGCACCTGAGCCCCCAGTTGCCGCAGTTGCTGCACTGCGGCTGGATCCAGGGGCCAGCCGCAGCGGGGCACGATCGCCAGCCGGCAGCTGCGCAGCACGGCCTCCGCTTCTTTCCAGCCCGGCATTTGGCCTGCCAGATCACTGCCCACCACAAACACCAGGTCTTCCTGGGGCCAGCGCTGGGCGGCGCGGCGCAGGGTGGTGATCGCCCAGGGGCTGCTCAGCTCCTGCACCAGCTCCAGCCGGGGGTTGGCGATGGCCTGCACCAGGGTGGCCAGCAGCAATGCCCGCTGCTGGAGGGGGGCGCCGTGCTGCTTGAGCGGGTTGTCACTGGCCCAGGTGGCCACCCGGGGGAAGTGGGTGAGCAGACCCTCCAGCAGCGCCTGGTGCCCCCGGGTGGGGGGGTCGGCGCTGGTGCCCAGCAGGGCCACGCTCACAGCCGCTGCACCGCGAGGCGCTGGTGCTGCAGCCACTGGCGCACCTGGGGGTCGCTGCCCGCTAAGCGTCGCAGTAGGGCCCCGGGCTGGCCGCCGCGCTGGCTGTGGCGCAGCAGCTCCCGGGCGGCCAGCCGCCCCGTGCGGCGGGTGGTGTGCACGGCCAGTGCGGCCTGGGCCATGGCCACCGGCGCGGCGGGGGCCAGGCTCAGCCCCGCACTGAACGGTGCCGCCAACAGCAACAGCTGACGCAGGCTCGCCAGCACAAGCTGAATACCCAGCTGGGCGCCACCGAGAAGGGCATTCTGTCGGGAGAGCTCGCCCAGCAATTGGCGGGCTGCTGGACCGTCCACGGGCAGGCCGTACAGCCGGCAGAGCTGGGCCACCAGGGCGGTATCGCAGGCCAGCCCCCCAGCCAGATCCAGGAGGACAAGGGGATTGGCCGCCACCCCGGTGGCTTTCAGCGCCGCATAGCGGCCGATCAGCCCCTGGGCGCTGGATCGGCTACGGCGCAGGCGGTCGTTTTGGAGCTGGCGCTGGAAGCGGTCGGCCGCCTGCAGGCTGTTGAGGGCCAGCAACAGCTCCCCTTGCCGTTCCAGCAGGGCCACCAGATGGCGGCGCAGCGGTTCCACCTCCGGCCTGCTGCAATCGGTACGAACCCGGCCATCGGCCAGCAGTCGGGGCCGGCGCGGTGCGGCTGCCACGGCCACCAGGTCGAGGGGCGCGCCGCCGGTGGGTAGCAGGGCCCGCAGCCTGCGCTGGATGCTGGCCTCCAGGGCCAGGCGTTCCGCCTCTGGCCAGCAGTCCGTTCGGTTGAGCACCAACACCAGGGGTTTGCCACTGGCCAGCAGGGGCACCAGGGCCTGCTGATCCACGCTGGTGAGGTCGCCATCGAGAACGAGCAGCACCAGATCGGCCCCTCGGGCCACCCGTTCGGCCAATCGGGAGCGAGCAGCCCCGCCGATTTCATCGATGCCAGGGGTGTCCACCAGCTCCAGGTGCTGCAGGCCTGGCACCGCTTCGCGCCAGGCCGTCACCCGTTGCTGACGCGTGCTGCCGTGCGCCGCGTCGGTGGGGCAAATGGCCTCGCCCACCAGGGCATTGACCAGGCTCGACTTGCCTACCCCCACTCGGCCGAACACCGCCATACGCACCTGGCTCTGCTCCAGCCGCAGCAACTGGCGGTCCAGACCCGCCAGGGCTCCGGCCAGCAGGCTCTGCTCGCGAGGGGTGAGGCTGAGTTGACGGCGCCATTGGCGCAACAGCAATCTGCAGCGCTCGGGGGTGCTGGGGATGTTCATCCAGGCGACTCCAGGCTGCTGGCCTGGGGCGAGCGCCACCAGCCAGCCAGCACGGCCAGCACGGCCTCGGCGCCGATCACCCCGGCAAACCCTCCGAACTCATCCACCACCACCCGCACCCCCCCGCTGTTGCGGCGGAAGCCGGTGAGCAGCCGATCGGCCCTGATCATCTCGGGTACAAATTCCACCGTTTCGCTCAGTTCTCCAGGGGTGAGGGCGCCACCTCCTTCCAGCAGGGCTGAGAGCAGCCGTTCCCGACTGGCCACCCCCACGATTTCGTCAACCTCCTCCCCGAGGACCACCCACCAGGGGGCGTGGTTGGCCAGCAGGGTGCCTCGTAGCCCATCGAGGGGGGTGGTGGCAGCCAGGGTGGGGGCCGCTACGCGGGGGGTCATCAGGTCGCGGGCGGTGAGGTCGTTGAGCTGGAACACCTTGGCGATCATGGCCGCCTCATCGGCCTCGATCTGGCCCTTCTGCGAGCCCAGACGGGCCAGCAGGCGGATTTCATTTTCGTCGGTGCTGATCTCGTTTTCGCGGGTGATCGCCGGCAGCAGACGCTCGAGCAGCAGCACCAGGGGGGCCATCAGGACTCCCAGCCAGTGCAGGGGCGGGGAGGTGGCCAGGGCAACAGGCAGGGCCAGGCGGCTGCCGATCGCCTTGGGCAGGATTTCGCCCAGCAGGATCACCAGCACCGTCAGGCCGATGGAAAATGTCGGCAGGGCGATGCCCGCCACCCCCCGCTGTTCGAACACCCGGGCCGCAAAGCCACCGAGCATCAGGCTGCCAAAGATGTTGAAGCCGTTGTTGGCGATCACCAGCACCGCCAGGCTGCGGCCCAGCCGCTGGTGCAGTTGCTCCAGCCTTCTGGCACCCCGCATGGGCCGGGGCCGGGCGGCGAGTTCGTGGATACGCACCGGGTTGGCGGTGAGCAGTGCCGCCTCGACACCGGAACAAAATGCCGAGCCGAGCAACACTGTCAGCACCAGCAGGGCCAGGACCAACAGGTCGTTCATGCGGTGGCTGGGCCCTTAGCCATCCCACCATTTCCTCAGTTCGATCTAGTTTAGTTGGCCCAATCCATTCGGTAAACCGTCCCTGCGCCTTCACGCCGGGAGAGCTCCGAAGCCCTGGCCCAGACTGGTGCCCATGCAATGCCCTGGCAGTTCGTTGGACCACCTTTCGCCTGAGACCCGGCCCGAGACCCTCCACGCCGAGAGGCGTCAGCGTTTCCTTCAGCAACTGGGTGGCGCTGCGGCGGTGATTCCGGCGGCGCCGTTGGCGGTGCACCATGCCGACTGTGAGTGGCCGTTCCGCCAGAACAGCGATTTTTGGTACCTCACCGGCTTCGATGAGCCCGACGCCGTAGCGCTGTTTTTACCCCACCGGCCCGTGGGCGAACGCTACGTGTTGTTTGTGGCTCCCAAGGAGCCCAGCGCTGAGGTGTGGACTGGTTTTCGCTGGGGCACTCAGGGGGCCGTGGCCCGGTTCGGAGCCGACATGGCCCACCCTCTTGAGGAGTTGGAGCAGCGCCTGGGGGAGTACCTGCATGGCGCCGAGGGCATCGCCTTCCGGGTGGGCAAGCATCCGGCGGTTGAGCCCCTGGTGTTGGCGGCCTGGGCGCGCCAGCTGGATCGGGCTCCCCGTAGTGGCCACGCTGCCCTGGGTCTGGTGGCGCCTTGCCCGATCCTGCATGGCCTGCGGCTGCGCAAGGGGCCTGAGGAGCTGGAGCGCCTGCGGGAGGCGGCCCGCATCTCGGCCGAGGCCCACGAGCTGGCGCGCCAGGTGGCACGACCGGGGCTGAATGAGCGCCAGATTCAGGCAGTGATCGAGCAGCACTTCCTTGAACAGGGAGCCCGTGGGCCCGCCTACGGCTCGATCGTGGCCGGCGGCGACAACGCCTGCGTGCTCCACTACACCGCCAACAACGCCCCCCTTCGCGACGGCGACCTGCTGTTGATCGACGCAGGCTGTTCCCTGGCCGACTACTACAACGGCGACATCACCCGCACCTTCCCGGTCAACGGCCGCTTCACGGGCGAGCAGCGGGCTCTCTATGAGTTGGTTCTGGCGGCCCAGGAAGCGGCGGTGGCCTCGGTGGCGCCAGGCTTCACCGCCGAGGGTGTGCATGACACGGCTTTGCGGGTGCTGGTGGAGGGGCTGCTGGAGTTGGGCCTGCTGGCAGGTTCCCGCGACGGGGTGATCGAGCAGGGCGCTTACCGCCATCTCTACATGCACCGCACGGGCCACTGGCTCGGACTCGACGTCCATGACGTCGGGGCCTACCGGTTGGGCGAGCATCACGTGGCCCTGGAGCCGGGCATGGTGCTCACCGTGGAGCCGGGCCTCTACGTGAGTGACCGGCTGCCGATTCCCGAGGGCCAACCCGCGATCGCGGAGCGCTGGAAGGGGATTGGCATCCGCATCGAAGATGACGTGGCAGTGACTGTCCACGGCCACGAAAACCTCACGGCCGCGGCGCTCAAGGCACCGGCGGCGATGGAGCGCTGACCCTCAGGCCAGCGTCTCCAGCACGGCGGCCGTGCTTGTCAGGATCTGGTCGGCGCCGACCTCGCGCAGCCTGGCTTCATAGGCAGCGCGGGCCGCGGGATCGTCGTGCAGGTGGGGTGGAGCCACGGCGAAGGCGAGAAACCGTTGCTGGGGGCAGGCTTGGCGGGCATTGACAACAGTGAGCACGTCGGCCACCGTGTCGCCCAGATAGGCCACGGTTGGCGCTCCGGCCCCGAGCCCTGCTCCTCCCTGGCACCGAAGCAACTGGTCGGCCATCCGCAGAAGCCCTGTGGGGTCCGGTTTGTCGGGGGCATCCCCCATGGCAATCAAGGGTGGCTGCTCCAGCCCGAGCCTCTGCTCCAGCACGTAGCGCGCCGAGGGGGGCTCCGCACCACTCACGAAGCCCCAGCTCACGCCGGCCGCACTCAGCTGGTCAAAGAAGGCGGGTTCCACGAGCAGCGGCTCGCCGCCGATGAAGCCTCGCCAGTTGGCGGGATCGCCAGCGGGATCACCACCGAAGTAGAAGCCGCTGAACACCCCTACGAGCTCATCAAAATCAGGCAATGGCGGCTTCCCGGGCCCTCCGAGGCCGCGGCGGCGCAGTAGCTCCAGGCTTGCCTCCCAGTCATTGTTCCAGCGGCCTTCGGCCTTGAGGTTGTCGATCACGCTGGGCTCCGGCCGCCAGCGGCTGTAGTGCAGCACCGTTTCAGCGAGGGCCCGGCGGTAGCTGCCGCCCACGTCGCGGATCACCCCGTCGATGTCGAACAGCACCACTCCTGCTGTCTGTGCCTTGTCCTGCGTGGTGGATGGAGCGAAGGTCAAAGCTGGAGAAAGGGGCACGGACGCCGCCAAGCCTGACAGCGGCAGTGGCAGGGAAGAGGGGAGGCGCGGCGGCTGGTAGGTTGGTTGTTTGATCTGTTGTCTTGAGCGCCGATACCATGACAGCCAGCGACCCCGCGTCGGTGAGCGCCGCGCCCGAGGATGCAGCCCTTGCCGCAGCTGAACCCACGGAGGGTCGCCCGGTGATGCGTGGGGGCAGTGCAGCTCTGGCCACTGCCACCATTGATGAGGATGGTGTGCCTTCCGGGTACACCCCGAAGGCAGACGAGGGCCGATTCCTGCTGAAGATTCTCTGGCTGCCCGACAACGTGGCCCTCGCCGTTGATCAAATTGTGGGTGGTGGCCCCAGCCCCCTGACCGCCTATTTCTTCTGGCCCCGGGAAGATGCTTGGGAAACCCTGAAAACCGAGCTCGAAGGCAAGAGCTGGATCACCGACAACGAGCGGGTGGAGATTCTCAACAAGGCCACCGAGGTGATCAACTACTGGCAAGAGGAGGGCAAAGGCAAAAGCCTCGATGAAGCAAAGGCCAAGTTCCCCGACGTCACCTTTTGCGGTACCGCCTGAGCGAAGGCTTCCATTCCTTCTTCCCAAGCGCCCTCAACCGGGCGCTTTTTTGTGGGAGTCGTGGGATCAAGCCCGACCATGGATTCACCCCGACCATCAAAAAAGCCCGTCCACGGGACGGGCTGGGGTGAATCTCGATTCAGCAGAACTCAGGAGCTTGCCTGGGTTGCCTGCAGCCAGGCGCGAGCACGCTGGAGATTTTGCTGGGCCTTGAGCTTTTCGGTGCTGGGTGGTTTGCCCTCAAACAACTCGGCAGCTTGTTTGGCTGCTTCAAAGGCGCTTTCAGCGGCAGAAGCATCAATGCTGCTGCCCAGTTCGGCCCCATTCACGAGCACGGTCACTTCGTCGGCCTCGACTTCGGCAAAGCCGCCCAGCAGGGCGATCGATTTCCAGTCGTTGCCTTCCTTGAGGCGCATCACTCCTGTTTCCAGGGCTGCCAGCATGGTGACGTGGCCAGGAAGAATGCCGACCTGTCCAGTGGTGCTGGGCAGGATCACCTCTTCGGCGGTGCCGTCAAAAACGCTCTGGTCAGGTGCCAGAACTCGCAGGGTGAGACTCATTGGTGTAAATCCTCAGGTGTGATCGGGTGCCGATCAGCCCTTGGCCTCGGACAGGATCTTTGCGGCCTTGGCCTTCACCTCGTCGATGTTGCCAACCAGATAGAAGGCCGCTTCGGGCAGCTCGTCGAGTTCACCGGCCAGGATCATGTTGAAGCCCTTGATGGTTTCTTCGAGCTTCACGTATTTGCCTGGCATGCCGGTGAAGATCTCAGCCACAAAGAAGGGCTGGGAGA
The DNA here is from genome assembly GCA_044374745.1 of Prochlorococcaceae cyanobacterium. Lineage (GTDB taxonomy): Bacteria > Cyanobacteriota > Cyanobacteriia > PCC-6307 > Cyanobiaceae > NIES-981. The sequence continues at coordinate 131,310 of JBILNZ010000004.1, forward strand.
GGAACTTCTCGATTTTGCGGGCCCGGTCCACCGTACGGCGGTCGTCTTCGGAGAGTTCGTCCAGACCCAGAATGGCGATGATGTCCTGGAGTTCCTTATAGCGCTGCAGGGTGCTCTGCACGGCGCGGGCGGTGCGGTAGTGCTCATCACCCACCACGGCCGGCTGGAGCATGGTGCTGGTGGAATCCAGGGGATCCACGGCGGGGTAGATGCCCTTGGAGGCCAGGCCGCGGCTCAGCACGGTGGTGGCGTCCAGGTGAGCGAAGGTGGTGGCGGGAGCCGGGTCGGTGAGGTCGTCTGCGGGCACGTAGACGGCCTGGATCGAGGTGATCGAGCCCTCAAGGGTGGAGGTGATGCGCTCCTGCAGCATGCCCACGTCGGTGCCGAGGGTGGGCTGGTAGCCCACGGCCGAAGGCATGCGGCCCAGAAGTGCCGACACTTCAGAGCCGGCCTGCACGAAACGGAAGATGTTGTCGACGAACAGCAGCACGTCCTGCTTGTTGGCGTCGCGGAAATGCTCGGCCATGGTGAGCGCCGACAGACCCACGCGCATGCGGGCGCCAGGTGGCTCGTTCATCTGGCCGTAGCAGAGGGCCACCTTCGACTTGGAGAGGTCGTCGGGGTTGATCACGCCCGACTCCTTGAATTCCTCGTAGAGGTCGTTGCCCTCACGGGTGCGCTCACCCACGCCGGCGAACACGGACACCCCGCCATGCTCCTTGGCGATGTTGTTGATCAGTTCCTGGATCAACACCGTCTTGCCAACGCCGGCGCCGCCGAAGAGACCCACCTTGCCGCCCTGGCGGTAAGGGGCCAACAGGTCGATCACCTTGATGCCGGTTTCAAACACCTTCGGCTTGGTCTCCAGCTCCGTCAGGCTGGGTGCTGCCCGGTGAATTGAAGCGGTCAGGGTGGTGTTCACCGGGCCCTGCTCATCGACGGGCTCCCCGAGCACGTTGAAGATGCGGCCCAGGGTGGCCTCACCCACAGGCACGGAGATGGGTGCGCCGGTGTCGACGGCTTCCATGCCGCGCACCAGGCCATCGGTGCTGCTCATGGCAACCGCGCGTACCCGGTGATCGCCCAGCAGCTGCTGCACTTCGGCGGTCAGGGCAACGTCCTGGCCGGCGGAATTCTTCGCCTCAATGCGCAGGGCGTTGTAAATCTTGGGCAGCTTGCCGGCCGGAAATTCAACATCGAGCACCGGGCCGATCACCTGCCGAACGATGCCTTTGGTGCCGGTGGCGGTAGCAGCAGCCATATGTAAGGGAGTGGCGGAGGGCGCTGGGCTGGGCTGAGGCTGAGCGGAAATCGCCTTCGGCCCACCCATATGTAAGCCGCGCAACGTTACCACTTGCCCTGCCGCGCACCCTGGTCTCCTGGGCTTCGCAGAGGGCTGCATCCGCTGTCGCCAGTAGCCGGTTCGGTCAACCGCACAAGGCTTTGCTGGCCCTCAGGGGCAAGCGCCGCATAGGTTGGCACTCGAGAGCTCTGAGTGCCAGCTCGGCGGTTTCAGGCCGCGAGTGGGCCTTGGGGCTGTCCTGTGGCGTTCCATCGCCATGTTGTCGCTCTTGCATTGATCCATGGCAGCTGTTTCCCTCAGCGTCTCCACTGTTAAGCCTCTTGGAGACCGTATTTTCATCAAGGTTTCTGAATCCGAAGAAAAGACAGCCGGCGGCATCCTGCTGCCTGACACCGCCAAGGAAAAGCCCCAAGTGGGTGAGGTGGTGCAGGTGGGCCCCGGTAAGCGCAACGACGACGGCACCCGTCAAGCTCCCGAGGTGAGCGTGGGCGACAAGGTGCTTTACAGCAAGTACGCCGGCACAGACATCAAGCTCGGCTCCGACGAGTACGTGCTTCTGTCCGAGAAGGACATCCTCGCCGTGGTGAACTGAGCTAACCGCTCAAGCCTTTACACGATCTGACCCTTACCTCAAATTCTGCCTTCCATGGCTAAGCGCATCATCTATAACGAGCAGGCCCGCCGCGCCCTCGAAAAAGGTATCGACATCCTCGCCGAGTCGGTTGCCGTCACCCTCGGCCCCAAAGGCCGCAACGTGGTGCTGGAGAAGAAGTTCGGCGCTCCCCAGATCATCAATGACGGCGTCACCATCGCCAAGGAGATCGAGCTGGAGGATCACATCGAGAACACCGGTGTGGCCCTGATCCGTCAGGCCGCCTCCAAGACCAACGACGCCGCCGGTGACGGCACCACCACCGCCACCGTCCTGGCCCACGCCATGGTGAAGGCCGGTCTGCGCAACGTGGCCGCCGGCGCCAACGCCATCACCCTGAAGAAGGGCATCGACAAGGCGTCCGACTTCCTCGTCAAGAAGATTGAGGAGCACGCCAAGCCGATCTCCGACTCCAACGCCATCGCCCAGGTGGGCACCATCTCCGCCGGCAACGACGAAGAGGTGGGCCGCATGATCGCCGACGCAATGGACAAGGTGGGCAAGGAGGGCGTGATCTCCCTCGAGGAAGGCAAGTCGATGACCACCGAGTTGGAGGTCACCGAGGGCATGCGCTTCGACAAGGGCTACATCTCGCCCTATTTCGCCACCGACACCGAGCGCATGGAAGCGGTGCTCGAGGAGCCCTACATCCTGCTCACCGACAAGAAGATCGGTCTGGTGCAGGACCTGGTGCCCGTGCTCGAGCAGATCGCCCGCACCGGCAAGCCCCTGCTGATCATTGCCGAGGACATCGAGAAGGAAGCCCTCGCCACCCTGGTGGTGAACCGCCTGCGCGGCGTGCTCAACGTGGCCGCTGTGAAGGCCCCCGGCTTCGGCGATCGCCGTAAGGCCATGCTCGAGGACATCGCCGTGCTCACCAACGGTCAGCTGATCACCGAGGACGCTGGCCTCAAGCTGGAGAACGCCAAATTGGAGATGCTGGGCACCGCCCGCCGCATCACCATCAACAAGGACACCACCACCATCGTGGCCGAAGGCAACG
>JBILNZ010000049.1:0-18181 GCA_044374745.1 Prochlorococcaceae cyanobacterium
AATCCCGGCAGGAGGCGTGCTCATCACAGGCGGTCTCTGCCTGAGATGCAACCGGGAATCAAGCTGCCGTCAAGGGTTCAACATGGCCGAGTTCGCAATGAGCCGTCCCGACCCCTGAACAGGTACAAGGAACGAACCGTCTTGCGTGTCAGTTGGTGGAGTTGCCCTGCATCGCCACCGGAATCCGGGGCACGGGGAAACCAGCCTTACCGAGTACGTCCACGATCATCCGGTTGGTGTCGAAGTACACCTGCCAGTAGTTGGCGGTGTTGGTGTAGGGGCGGACTGCCAGGCGCGGGCCGCGCTCGCTGAACTCCAGCACCTCCACATCGGCCTCCTTGCCCTCCACCTGATTAGGCACTCGCTTGACACCCTCCTTGAGCAGGCTGATGGCCTTAGCCACATCGGCGCTGTTGTCGAGCTGGGCCACCAGCTCAACGCGACGGAAGGGGTTGGCGGAGTAATTCTTGATCGTATCGCCGAAGAGCTTGGCGTTTCCCACAAAGTGGAGAACGTTGTCGGGGGAGGTGATCGAGGTCACAAACATGCCCACCTCATCCACCGTGCCTTCCACGCCACCGCCTTCGATGTAGTCGCCCGGATTGATCGGCCGGAAAATCTGCAGAAACACGCCGGCGGCAAAGTTGCCGAGCATGCCGCTCCACGCGGCGCCAATCGCCACGCCGGCACCGGCCAACAGGGCGGCGAAGCTGGCGGTTTCGATGCCGAAGAAGCCCAGGATGGCCACCACCAGCACCACCCGCAGCAATGCGCCGAGGATGTTCAGCAGGTAGCTGATCAGGGTGGGATCGAGGGTGCCCTGGTTGAGCATGCGTCGCAGCAGACGCAGGGCGAAGTTGATCAGCCAACCGCCCACGATCCAGAGGGCAATGGCGCCGAGCAGCTTGAACAGGAAGGGAACAATCAGCGCGGCGAGGTCGGCAGCCGGCACCAGGGCCAGCACTCCAGGGAGCATGCCAGGCAGCGAAAGCACAGAGAGAGGAATGCCAGAACTCGATCAGTGAACAGGCCAGCGCCTGAAATGGGTCTCGACCATGGTGAAATCAAAACCGATTGCAACGGAGAAGCTTCACACGGAGAAGCTTCACGGAGCGTGGCGGCCATGGCACCAGCTCCAGCAACAACCACGACATCCGCCCTGGCGCCAAGGTTGAGCCGCAACTCAAGGCGAATGGCCCGTTCGGGGCTGGGCCAGATCAGCCCGCCAGCCGCCGCAGATAACCCTCCAGGGTGCCGGCGTTGATCCAGCCGGTGGCGATGGTTTTGCTGTGCTCCTGGCTCACCCGGCCGCGGTGGATGTGCGACACCCCGGCCGGGAAGATCAGCAGCTTGCCCCGCTGCGCTTCCTCGTGGTGATCCTGCCAATGAAACTCGGTGCCGCCCTCGGGCAGGGTGTTGCAGTAGAGGATCCAGGCCAGCGCCCGCGCCTGGGGCTCGGTGGCCTCATCGCTGAGGGTCCAGTCGCAGTGCCAGCGCTTGAAGCCCTCACCGGGCGCGTAGCGCTGCAGGTTGAAGATCGGGTTCACGAACAGGCTCTGCTCCGGGCAGCAGTCGCGCAGCAGCGGCCGCTCCTTGAGGTATTGCCCCAGGGCGGCATTCACCCCGCGCAGGATCACCTCGGCCAGGGCGAAGGCCTCCGGGTCGCTGCGGTCGATCGCCACCAGGCTGATGTCGGTGGACACCTTGGCCGGCTCGGCGGCGGGATCAGCCGCGCCCTCTGGCCCGAAGGCCACCCCCGGGCGCTGCAGGTCGGGGCGACGGTCGAAGAAGGCCATCACCCCATCGGCCAGGGCCTCGAAACCAGCGTTGCGGTAGGCGGCGATCAGGGTCATGGCTGGGGCCGCCAGGGAATCGCCACGGCCCCCTCCAGCCTGCCCCAGCGCTCCTGATCGAGCACCAGCCGTGGCGCCAGACCCACCTGCTCCACAGCCTGGGCAATCCGCCCGGCGCTGAGGGCGGCTGCATCCGGGCCCAGCGGCAGCACCAGCACCTGGGCTTCAGCGGGATCGGCCAGCACCTGCAGATCGAGATCCTCCAGCTCGCGCTGGAAGTAGAGCCGCCGCAGACGCGCCCCCAGGGCCGGGCCCAGGGCCTCGGCAAAGCGCTGCAGGTCGGCCTCGGCGGCGCTGCAGCCGCAGTTGAGGGCCAGCCAGATGAGCAGTTTGGCCCAGCTGTCCGCCGTCCACAGCGGCTGGAAGCTGGCGCGGTGCTGGCGCACCAGCTCCGCCAGGGCGAAGTCCACCAATGTGGCCTGCAGGCGGGTCGCCTCCGGCGCGGGATCGGCCATGGCAGCGGGAAGGTTGCAACGGAACAGAGCCCACCATCCTCGCCAGTGGTCCGGCAGCTGGTCCCAAGGCCTCGCCAGTGGGCAAACTGCAGAGGCAACGTCCCTGGAGACGCCCCATGGCCCTGGATCTGAACGACCCGGAGCTCGAATTCGCCGATCTGGTCACCGCCTACCAGAGCTGGGTGATGGCGGTAATCAATGACGAAAAGCTGGGCGGCGACCCCCTGCTCAACGAGGAGATCGTCGATGACGCCCTCAACGCCATGCGCTTCCTGCCCGATGTGGTGACCAGCGCCATCGAAACCACCCTGGCGCGGGTCTACGACGTGGATGCCGAGGAGCTGGCCAGCCTGCTCTATCCGGAGGAGTGAGCCCCCAGGGGGCCCGGCGCTTCTCCCTGCCCCGGGGCGTGCTGCCGGCCCTGCTCGCGGGGCTCACGGCCCTGGCGGGCTGGCTGGCCCTGCGGGCCGCCCAGACCCAGGACAGCAGCGGCTCACGGCTGTGGGGCACGGTGTACATGGTGGTGGGCATCAACAGCGACGAACAGCTGGACAGCGGCCTGCGCCAGCTGGCCGCTGAAGCCATGAATCGCTTCAGCAAGGATTTCCGCGAACTCCACCCCGGGGTGGACATCCAGCTGATGACCTTCCCGGAGGATCAGCTCGTGCGCCAGCTGGGCTTCCGCCAGCAGGGCGGCCTGGGCCCGGACCTGCTGCTGGTGAATTCGCGCACGGCCGTGGAGCTGCAGCGGCTGAACCTGGTGCGCAGCGTGACCTTCCCCGCTGAGCTTCTGCAGCAGATCGAACCGGACATGCTCGCCCGGTTGCGGCTGGGCGACGGCACGCTGGCGGGCCTGCCGGTGCTGCAGCTCCCCCAGCTGGCCTGCTTCAACCGCGAGCGGCTGCCCACCGGCAGCCCGGACAGCCTCGATGGCCTGCTGCAGCTCAGCAGCCGCGGCCTGCGGGTGGGGCTGAGCGCGATCCCGCAGCACCTGTTCTGGACCGCGGGGGGCCTGGGGGCCACCGAGGCGGTGCTGGCGGCGCTGGGCGACGAACCGCTGAGGCCGGATCAGAAGCAGAGCCTGGAGCGCTGGCTGGCCTGGCTGCAGAACGCCTCCCTGCAGCAGAGCTTCACCTTCTACGACAAGCAGGACGAACTGGCCCTCCTGCTGGCCAACGGCAATCTGGACTGGATCAGCTGCCGCAGTTCCACCATCACCCTGCTGCGCCAGAAGCTCGGGGCCAAGCTCGGGGTGGCCAGCCTTCCCGGCGGGCGCTGGGGTGCGGCCACGCCGATCAACCGGGAGCGGGTGCTGGTGTTCGGGCTGAATTCCAGCCCGGCCCAGCGGCAGGTGGCCCTGGAAATGGCGAAATTCAGCGTCAATCCCGTGGTGCAGCGCAATCTCACCCTCTCCACCCTGGTGATGCTGCCGGTGAACCGCTTCGCGCCGGCTCCGGTGGCCAGCTCTGCCACCCTGGCCGCGATGGCGCGTTCGGTGGGGGAATCAGACGGGGCCAACCCGTTGATTCAGGTGCTGATCGGCGACAGGAAAGCCGAGCAGGCCCTCAGCTCCGTGCTCAACCGGGTGCTCTACGGCGATCTCACCCCCCGCCAGGGCGTGGGGATCCTGCCGGAGAGCCTGCGCAAAGCCCGGCACGGATCTCCCCCCTGAGCCCCCCGACCATGGAACAGCTCCTGCATGAAGTGATCGGCTGGCTGGGCTATCTGCAGCGGGCCTCGGTGGTGAGCCAGCTGCTGCTGGTGGCCCTGCCAGCCCTCGCGGTGGCCGTGCTCCAGCGCCAGTTGCCCGCCGAAGCGGGCCTGCGTTCCTGGCTGCGGCCGCTCGCCGTGGGAGTGATTGCCCTGGGCAGCATCCTGCTGGCCCAGGGCGGCTATCCCTGGCGCTTTGCCCTCTCCCTGGGGATGCTCTACCTCGGCTGGCAGGGCCTGGGCCTGCTGCCCGATCTGCTCAGCCGCTGGTTGCCGGTGAGCGCCATCCACAAGCTGGAGAGTCGCCTGCTGCGCCCCGCCTATCTGCTGCTGGTGGCCCTGGCGATCATCAACCAGCTCGACAGCGTGCGGGATCTGGCCGCCATCCCCTCGGGGCAATGGTTCGGCGTTCCCCTCACCCTGGGGCGCGTGTTCACCGCCGGATTGATCGTTTACCTGGTGATCGTGGGCTCCGGTCCCCCCGCCCGGGGCTTGGCCTGGCTGCTGCAGCGGGCGCTGGTGATGAGTGACGGCAGCCGCCGGGCGGTGGCGGTGATCCTGCGCTACGTGGCGGTGGGGGGCGGCCTGTTCTGGGTGGCCAATCACCTCGGCCTGAACGCCACGGCGATCCTGACCATCGCCGGTGGCCTGTCGGTGGGCATCGGCTTCGGCATCAAGGAAGTGTTCTCCAATTTCATCAGTGGCCTCTGGCTGCTGCTGGAGGGCTCCGTGCGACCCGGCGATGTGCTGTTCGTGGACGGCGACCCCTGCGAGGTGCGCAGCCTCGGCCTGCGGGCGGCCGTGCTCTGGCGCGACCGCGACAACGCCGAACTGGTGATCCCCAACCAGACCTTCTTCACCGCGCCCACCACCACCTACACCGGCAGCGACCGGCTGCGCCGCAGCCAGGTGCTGGTGGGGGCCGCTTACCGCCACGACCCCGCGATGGTGGTGGCCCTGCTGGAGGCCACGGCCAGGGAAGTGCCCGGCGTGCTGGCCGAGCCCCCGCCCCGGGGTCTGGTGCTCAGCTACGGCGACTCGGCCATCCAGTACGCCCTGCGCTTCTGGATCGCCAACCCGATGAACAACATCAGCAGCTGCAGTGCCGTGAACACGGCCGTGTGGGAGGCCTTCCGCCACAAGGGCATCGAAATCCCCTTTCCCCAGCGGGTGCAGTACTCCGTATCCGGTTCTCCCCATCAGGATGGTCAGGACCGGTCCTGAGCGTCCTCACCGGTCCGTCCCTGCCCCATGGCCGCTCCCGCCCGTGCAGCTGCCCCTCCCTGGAGCGACAGCCCCCACGCCCAGCCGGTGGAAGCACTGCTGGAGGGCCTGGGCAGCGACGGCCGCACGGGGCTGGCCGGCGGGCAGGCCCAGCAGCGGCTGGACCAATGGGGCGAGAACAGCCTGCCGCAGCATCACGGCAAGCCCGGTTGGCTGCGCTTCCTGAACCAGTTTCACGACCCGCTGCTGTACACCCTGCTGGCCGTCGGCCTGGTGAAGGTGCTGCTGGGCAAGGCCCACGATGCCTGGGTGATCTGGAGTGTGACGCTGATCAATGCCGGGATCGGCTTCTTCCAGGAGAGCAAGGCCGAGACGGCCATCGCCGCCCTGGCCCGCAGCGTGCGCACCGACGTGGAGGTGCTGCGCGATGGCCAGCCGCAACGCCTGGATTCCCACCAGCTGGTGCCGGGCGACGTGGTGCTGCTGGAGGCAGGCAACAAGGTGCCCGCCGACGTGCGCCTCATCCACTGCAGCCGCTTCGCCGTGGACGAATCGGCCCTCACCGGCGAATCGCAGCCGGTGCGCAAGGGCACCACGGCCGTGGAGCGCGACGCCCCCCTGGGCGAACGCCTGGGCATGGCCTATGCCGGCAGCCTGGTCACGGCAGGGCAGGCACGCGGCCTGGTGGTGGCCACCGGCAGTGCCACCGAGGTGGGGTCGATCTCCCGCTCGATGACGGAGCAGGCGGCGCTGAGCACCCCGCTCACCCGCAAGTTCCGCGGCTTCAGCCACACCCTGCTGAGGCTGGTGGTTCTGCTGGCCGGCCTCACCTTCCTGGTGGGCCTGGCCCGGGGCCGGGACGCCGCCGAGATGTTCGACGGGGCGGTGGCCCTGGCGGTGGGGGCCATCCCGGAGGAACTGCCGGCGATCGTCACGATCACCCTGGCGATCGGCGTGAAGCGCATGGCGCGGCGCAACGCCATCATCCGCAAGCTGCCGGCGGTGGAAGCCCTGGGCAGCACCACGGTGATCTGCTCCGACAAGACCGGCACCCTCACCCTCAACCGCATGACGGTGCGGCACATCCACGCCGGCGGAGAGCTGCTCAGCCTGGACCGGCTCTGGCCCGATGGCGAGGACGGCGGGGAAGGCCGCGATCCGCTCAGCCGCAACGTGGCCCTGCGCGAGACGCTGCTGGCGGGTCTGCTCTGCAACGACGCCCACCCCAGCTCCATCGACGGGCTGGTGGGCGATCCCACCGAGACCGCCCTGCTGCAGTCGGCCCAGAGCCTGGGGCTGGACCGGGACCAGGCCCTCAACCAGCACCCGCGCCGCGACGCGATCCCCTTTGCCTCCGAGCAGCAGTTCATGGCCACGCTGCACGGCAGCCAGCGGATCCTGATGAAGGGGTCGGTGGAGGCGGTGCTGGCCAGTTGCCGCCATCAGCTGCGGGCCGATGGCGGCCGCGAGCCCCTCGACCGCACCGCCATCGAAGCGGCCGTGAGCGCCATGGCCCGCCAGGGGGAGCGGGTGCTGGCCTTCGCCATCGGCAATGCCGAACCGAGCCAGACCGTGCTGCAGCACCGCCATCTCGCCGACAACCTGGACTTTCTCGGGTTGCAGGGCATGCTCGATCCGCCCCGGCCCGAGGCCCTGGCCGCCGTGGCCGCCTGCCGGCAGGCGGGGATCCGGGTGAAGATGGTCACAGGCGACCATCTGGAGACGGCCCGCGCCATTGCCAGCCAACTGGGCCTGGGAGTGGATGGCGCCGTGCGGGCCCTGGAGGGCAGGGAGCTGGACGAGCAGCCGGCGGCGAACCTCGGGGCCATCGTCCGCGCCACCGACGTCTTCGCTCGGGTGGCACCGGCCCAGAAGCTGGCGCTGGTGCGGGCCCTGCAGGCCCAGGGGGAGGTGGTGGCGATGACGGGCGACGGCGTCAACGACGCACCGGCCCTCAAGCAGGCCGACATCGGCATCGCCATGGGCCGGGGCGGCACCGAGGTGGCTCGCGAGGCGGCCGACATGCTGCTCACCGACGACAACTTCGCCACGATCAAGGCGGCCGTGGAGGAGGGCCGGGCCGTGTACCTCAACCTGCGCAAGGCCCTGGCCTTCATGCTGCCGGTGAACGGCGGCGCCTCGATGACGATCCTGCTCGGAGCGGTGCTGGGCTTGGAGCTGCCGGTCACCGCCCTGCAGGTGCTGTGGCTGAACATGGTGTGCTCGCTCACCCTGTCGGTGCCCCTGGCCTTCGAGCCGTGGCCGCCCGGGCTGATGGAGCAACCGCCGCGGCCGCCGGCCCAGCCCCTGCTCAACCGCGGGCTGGTGCGCAAGGTGCTGCTTGTGTCGGCGTTCTACTGGTGCTTCATCTTCGGCGTGTTCCTCTGGGCCCGCACCCGCGGCTCTGACCTGCCCCTGGCCCGCACCATGGCGATTCAATCGCTGGTGCTGGCCCAGATCACCTATCTGGTGAGCATCAGCCAGGTGAGCAAGGGGAGCTGGCGGCGGGGGCGGCGCAACCCGGTGCTGCTGGCCGGGATCGGCACGGCGGTGGTGCTGCAGCTGGGGTTCAGCCAGCTGGGCTGGATGAACCGCTTTTTCGACACCGCGCCCCTGGCCGGGGAGCACTGGCTAGTCTGTGCCGTGTCCCTGCTGGTGATGGCACCGGTGGCCGCCCTGGCGGAGCAGGTGGATCCCACCACCGGCCTGGCCCAAACCAGCTGAACGGCGAGAACCCCGATGGGATCAACCCCAGTTGCACGACTGTATAGCTGCACAATTGCATCAATACCCCGCAAATACAACAACAGCATCAAGCTCAGCCCCGTATCCGCTAGGTCACAAAACACGAAGAAAGCTAGTTGAGCGTCCAGGTTTTATTAGCTTGTACTAATCCAGCGGCCTCCGCCATGGCAGTGATCAAGATTCCAGGGAGCAAGGTCGACCTGATCACGATCCCCATCGCAGAACCAGGTCGATCCAACCATGAGTGGCGCAACCAAGGTGCGTTTGCCGCACTGACCGAGAGCGGTTCAATCATCACCTGGGGCCGAAGTTATGACGGCGGCGATCGTCCCGCTGGCTTACAGGGCAAGTTTGTGGATCTCTTCGGGAACCGGCACAGCTTTGCCGGCCTGCGCGCTGACGGCAGCCTGGTGACCTGGGGAGCCGGCAGCAAAGGCGGAAACAGCAGCCGGGTCGCCAGTGCTCTCAGCAGCGGGGTTGAGCGGGTGTTTTCGACGCGTCGCGCCTATGCCGCCCTGAAGCGGGATGGGTCCGTGGTGACCTGGGGGGAAGCCAAGGAAGGCGGCGACAGCAGCGAGGTGGCCAGTGAACTGAAGGGCGGCGTGAAGGAGATCTTCACCAGCTCCACCTCGATGGCCGCCCTGAAGAATGATGGCTCTGTGGTGACCTGGGGCCTGGCAACGACCGACGCCCGCAGCGAGGAGCTGGGCGGCAGCATTGACACCGGCGAACCACGGGGCGGCGACAGCAGCAGCGTTGCCCAACAACTCAAAGGCAATGTGCAAACCATCTTTTCAACCCGCTACGCCTTTGCAGCACTCAAAAAGAATGGATCTGTCATCACCTGGGGGGATTCCAAACGCGGCGGGGACAGCAGCAGCGTCAGCAAGCAGCTCAGGGGCGGCGTCAAAACAATCACCTCCACTGGATATGCCTTCACAGCGCTGAAAACCAATGGATCAGCCGTGTGCTGGGGGCTGGCCAGCCGAGGAGGGGACGCCAGCAAGGTTGCCAAACAACTTCGCAACGACGTCAAGGATATTTATTCCGCCCGCTATGCCTTCGCGGCAAGGCTTAAAGACGGAGCCGTCGTGACCTGGGGCGATGATAAACGCGGCGGCAACAGCAACTCGGTCAAGCAACAACTCAGGAGTGGAGTTCAAGACATCTTCTCGACACGCTATGCCTTCGCGGCCCTGAAGAAAAACGGCTCGGTGATCACCTGGGGGCACAACAAGAAGGGAGGAAACAGCAAATCAGAAGCCGATGAGCTGAAAAGCGGAGTGGAGCAGATTTTTTCAACACGCTATGCGTTTGCCGCCCTGAAAAAGGATGGATCCGTAGTCACCTGGGGCCAGGCCAGCGCCGGCGGCGACAGCGGCAGTGTTGCCAAGAAATTACAGGATGGAGTGGTGCACATCTTCACCACAGGATATGCATTCGCAGCCCTCAAAGAGGATGGATCCATTGTGAGCTGGGGCGACCCCGGTCGTGGCGGCGACAGCAGCAAGGCCCTGGCCGGCATCAAGGACAAGGTGGTCGGATTCGCGGACCCATTCAGTCGACCGGCGAGCTCCATGCGTTTGCGCCAAGCCCTGCCCGATCCCCTGCCCGATCCCCTGATTGATGGCCTGCCACAGCGTTCAACAAACCCTGCCCAGCAGCTCCTTCTCCGCAGCCAGACACAGCACAGCCAGCCATCACCGCCGGAACCAGCCCCGAGCAATCCGCTGCTTGCTCCAGCCCAGGCCAGTCCTTTCAACCGAGATCCCCTGGCTGACGCGCCGGTCGGCATGGCCGCCCGCGATCCCGGGGGGGCCTTCAGGTGGGTTTGAGCCAGATCACCGGAATCAGCAGCAGTAGCCCGATCGCCAGCCCCTCGGGCAGGGCGGCCAGCAGGGGTTCCACATCCAGCTGGCCCATGGCAGGCCAGAGGTCAGCCGCCCAAGCGAAGGCCTGCCGCAGCGGCTCCAGGAACAGGGGGGCCTGCTCCGGATCCAGCAGAAAGCCGGCCAGAGCTGAAAACAGAGCCGTGAGCAAGAGTTTTTCCCCCATCGGCGGCCCGATCCCCATGCGCTGCGGATCAACCCATCCAAACCCCAATCGAGGCTGCGGCATCAAGCTGGAGCCGGGTGCCCCCCGGCAACCAGCAGCGGCCGTGGTGGACAGTGCAGCAGCGACCCTCCCAGCTCCCTGACCCGGGCGCGGCCCTCGCCCTACTCCACCGGCTCACCCAGGCCGAGAAACTGGCGCTGCTGAGCGGAGACACCCCCTTCTGGCCGGGGATGGCTGCGATCGCCCTGCGCGATGCCTCCCACCGCCAGCCCTGGCCCGCCGGTGCCGTGCCCCGCCTGGGGCTGAAGGGCCTGCAGTTTGTGGATGGCCCCCGGGGGGTGGTGCTGGTGGGCGGCGCCACCACCTTTCCGGTGCCGATCGCCCGCGGCGCCAGCTGGAACCCGGAGCTGGAGGAGCGCATCGGCGCGGCCATCGCCCGGGAGGCCCGCAGCTTCGGCGCCAACTGGCTGGCGGCGGTGTGCGTGAACCTGCTGCGCCATCCCGGCTGGGGCCGGGCCCAGGAGACCTACGGCGAAGATCCGCTGCACGTGGGCGTGCTGGGGGCGGCCTGCAGCCGCGGCATCGAGCGCCATGCCATCGCCTGCGTGAAGCACTTCGCGCTCAACTCGATCGACAGCTCCCGCTTCCTGGTGGACGTGCGGGCCCGTGCGCGGGTGCTGCACGAGCTGTATCTGCCTCAGTTCCGCGCCTGCGTGGAGGCCGGTGCCGGCTCGGTGATGAGTGCCTACAACCGGGTGAACGGGATCTGGTGCGGCGAACACCCGGAGCTGCTCACGGCCATCCTCAAGCGGCGCTGGGGATTCGACGGCTTTGTGGTCACCGACTTCATCTTCGGCCTGCGCGACGGGGTGGCCGGCCTGCGGGCGGGCCAGGACCTGGAGATGCCGTTCCGGATGATCTTCCAGGGCTGCCTGGCGGAGGGCCTGGCGGCGGGCCAGGTGAGCCAGGAGCGCCTCGACGACGCGGTGCTGCGGCTGCTGCGGGCGCAGTTGCGGCTGCAGGCCGCCCCCCCGACCCATGCCTATCCAGAGAGCCTGCGCCGCTGCCCGGCGCACCTGGCCCTGGCCCGCGAGGCGGCGCGGCAATCGATTGTGCTGCTGCGCAACGAGCCCCTGGCATCGGGTCAGCCGGTGCTGCCCCTGGGGGAGATGGGCTCCCTGGCGCTGATCGGTGCGCTGGCGGCCACGGCCAACCTGGGCGATCGCGGCTCCTCGGACACCCGCCCGCCGGCGGGAGCGGCGGTCACCCCCCTGGAGGGGCTGCGGGCGGCTCGACCCGGACTGGCAATCCACCACGCCGATGGCCACCCCATCCCATCCGCGGCGGCCCTGGCGGCCGGCTGCGACGCCGCCGTGGTGGTGGTGGGACTCGACTGGCGCCTGGAGGGGGAACACATCCACCCCGGCGACATCGCGCCGATCCTGGCCCAGATCCCGCCGCCCGACTGGCTGCTGAGCTCGCGCCTGTGGCCGGGGCTGGGGCCACTGTGGCGGCGCTTCACCGGCCTGATTGCCGCGATCACGCGCTATGGCTCGGCCCGCCAGGGGGGCGACTTCGCCGCCGGCGATCGCACCGATCTGCGCCTGCCTCCCCAGCAGGTGGCGCTGATCCGGGCCGTGGCCGCCGCCAACCCCCGCACCGTGGTGGTGCTGATGGGCGGCGGCGCCATCCTCACGGGCGACTGGGACCAGCTGGTGCCAGGCCTCCTGCTGCTCTGGTATCCGGGGGAGCAGGGCGGCCATGCTTTGGCGGAGGTGCTGCTGGGAACGGTGTCGCCCGCTGGCCGGCTGCCCTTCGCCATCCCCGCCGAGGCGGCCCAGCTGCCGCCGTTTGAGCCCCGGGCGCCGGTGGTGATCTACGACCTCTGGCACGGCTACCGGCGACTGCAGCACCAGGGTGAGCGGGCCGCCTATCCGTTCGGCTTCGGGCTCTCCTACAGCCGTTTCGAAGCCAGTGGCCTGGCCATCGAGCGGCAGCAGGACACAGAGCAGAGCGAAGCCGTGCGCCTGGCGGTGAGCGTGCGCAACGCCGGCACCATGGCGGCGGCCGAGGTGGTACAGGTGTATCTGGAACCACCAGGGCTGCAGATGGAGCGGCCTGTGCGCAGCCTGGTGGCCTTCCAGCGGCTGGAGCTGGAGCCCGGCGAGCAGCGGCGAATCAACCTGGAGATCCCCCTGCGCCGGCTGAGCTGCTTCGACGAAAGCCGCGATGGCTTTGTGCTGGAGGCGGGCCGCCATCGGCTGGTGGTGGCCCGCCATGCGGACGACCCGGGCCTGGGCGTGGACCTGACCCTGACCGCCACCTTCATCGGCCCCTGACGGCGGCGACCCTCAGACGCCGGCCATCCGCGCCAGACAGCGCTGCAGCCGGCTTCGGTTGAGGCGCTGCACCAGCAGACAGGGCAGGTTAAAGAGGGTGGCGAACACCAGGTTCACCAGCACGGCGGTGGGTGGCAGCCAGAGGGCGGTGAGCAGGCCCGCGGCCCACAGCAGCCCATGCACCAGCTCCGCCCGGCGGGTTTCCAGCAGCAGCAGCCGCAGGGCCTGCGGATCGCGCCGCACCAGGCTGGCCTTGCGAACGCCGCCAGGCAGGGCACCACCGGCATCGGGAATCCAGCGCTTCCACACCCGGATGCCCAGACCGGCCAGCACCAGCCGATCCAGAACCAGCCGATCCAGAACCGTGGGGCCGCCAGGCTGCAGCCAGCTCTGCGGCAGCAGGTTGGCCAGCCAGCCCACCACCAGGGAAGCCAGCAGCCAGAACGCCACGGAGCTGAGCACGAGCGCCATCAGCGGGTGCTGTAACGGCGGCCCTTCCAGCGCACCTGGCCCCGCTCCAAATTGAGGATCGCCATCACAAACACCCCCAGGAAGAACAGCACCGGCAGGGGAAACACCAGATTGATCCAGCTGAAGCGACCAACCCGCCGGGTGAGCAGCAGCAGTTGCAGGGCGAAGGCGCCGTAGATCAGCGCATTGGGCCCGATCGCCGGGCTGCCCACCAGGGGCCAGCCCAGCAGCGCCGCCGGCAGACACCAGGCGGCCCAGAACAGCCCCGACAGCCACAGCAGCACCGCCAGCATCCAGGGCCAGCGCACCTCGCCGGCCGCCGTGGCGAAGTTCTTGTTGAAGCCGATCACCATGTCGCGCAGGCCGCCGGGGTACATGCGGTAGGCGAGCTGGCCGTAGCCGATGAAGGCACTCACCGGCAGGCCGGCCCGCTCATAGCAATGGGCGAGGAACCAGTCCTCCACCACCTTGCCCGCCACGGCGGCATGGCCCCCGACGCGCTTGTAGTCGGCGCGGCTGGTCACCAGCGCGGGGCCGAACGCCACACCACAGCGCGGCCCGAGTGGCACGGCCAGCAGCCCCACCAGGTTGAACAGCACCGAGAGCTGCTCGTAGGGCCGTTCGGTGCGGTGGTAAGGCTGCACCGACACCAGCCCGCCCTGCCGCTGGTGCTGGGCCAGCAGCCGCTCCAGGAACTCCGGCCCCGGCTCGGTGTCGGCATCGAGAAACACCAGCAGATCGCCCCGGCTGGCCAGCACGCCATGGTGCAGGGCCCAGGTCTTGCCGCACCAGCCATCGGGCAAGGGCGGCGGCTGGATCACCCGCAGGGGCAGGCCCCCCGCGGCCTGGAGCGCGCTGGCACAGGTGCCATCGCTGGAGTGGTCATCGACCACGATCACCTCGCAGGGCCGCAGCGTCTGCCGGGCGAGGGCGGTGAGCAGGTGGGGCAGGGTGGTCGCCTCATTGCGCGCCGGAATCAGCACCGAGCAGGGGGTGGCGCCAGCGGGGGCAAGCGGCGGCAGCAGCGGCAGGCGCAGGCCGAGGGCCCAGCCCAGCAGCCAACGCACCAGGATGGAGATCTCGAGCCACCCCATCAATGGCTGCGCTCCGCTGGATCGGGCCACGCTAGGAGGCCCTGGCGGCAGGAGTTCAGGGCCGCAGCAACTCCCGCGCCAACGGGGCAATGGCGGCCCGATCGCGCAGCAGCTGGGGATGGGTGAGCACCGGCAGCATCGTGCGGGCCCCCACCGGCAGCACGGCCCGCCACCCGGGCAGCACCGCCAGATCCAGGGCTGAGTAGAAGCTGTGGCACTCGATCCGCCGCAGACCGTCCAGGTCGCCGTTGAGCCGCTCCAGCAGGGCGCTGCCATTGCGCAGGTCGGCGATGCCCCTGAACACCCGCGACGGCCAGGGGCGGGCGGTGAGAGTGCCCTGCTGGGGACTGCCCACACTGAAGAAACGGCGGGTGCGCCCCAGCCCCCCCAGCAGCTGCAGCCAGCAGCGGCCAATCACCCCACCCATCGAAAAGCCCAGCAGGTCGATCGGTTGGTGGGGGCCGAACGCCGCCTCGATATGACTGCCCAGCAGCTCAGCCGCCTCCATGGTGGGCGTGCGGCCCAGGCGCAGGGGCAGGGCAGGAATCAGCAGGGGATTGCGGCGACCCCCCAATTCCCGCTTGAGCGGCGTGAACACTGCTGGCGTGTCCAGCAGGCCATGGACCAGGACCAGTGGTGGGGGCGACATGGACGGCACGCATTCCTCGCCGAACCACCATCAAAAGAATGGCAGCTCTCAGCCCAAGGTTGCGCCCAGGTACCAGCGCAGCAGCGCCAGCAGCTGGCCGGCCGGCCCGTGGCCAGTGATCCACTCGCCCACCACGGCTGCGGCAAACCCGAGCATCGCCACCCGCCCGTTCAACCGCTCCACCCCGGCTAGCGCCGCGGTGTTCCAGGGCCGACGGGTGGTGAGACCTTCACCGAAGCGCTCCATGGGTTCATAAATGAACGGCTCCGGTGCGGCGGCGGCGCTGGACGACGGATCCTGGGGGGCAGATTCGCCGGTGGAAGAAGGGTGGGTCAAGCGAGGCAACTGGGCGGAGTCAGAGCCTATGGCCAAAACCCCAGAACAGGCGCCAAACGATCCACTGGGCCAAGTCGGCGAGGTGACGATTGGCGAACCGCAGGCAACACCAATAATATCATTTTATAGCCAGCACTCATCGCCAATCTACTGAGAAGCAATAACTCCTGCCGGGGCCTTCAGCAGGAGCTGATCCAATCGGGATCGACCTGAATCACAGCACCCAGCCCTATCCGGACGAAGGGGCATCCACTCACAGCTGATCCGTGTCGCAGATGATCTCTATTGACGACGCAGCAGATTAACCTCGACCATCAATAAATATTGCTCGAGTCCGCCCAACCGCAGCCTTTCCCGATTCGCTCCTAAATTGGGATAAAAGGGCATAATGCCATGGCCCACCTCAAAAGCTTTGTATTCACGAACCAATCCGACAAGGCGATCTCAAGCAATGGATGGTATCTTGATTTTTTTGAGCAGGTATCATCCCTAGCCGGGGACGACCTGATATCAAGTAGCAAGTCAGCATTTACAGGCATCGGCAATCAGGGAGAGATACAGACAGGCCCTGGCAACGACACAATCTACGCAGAAGGAGTAGGCAATGGCCTTAGCAACGGCATCGGCGGACACATTTCAACCGATATCGGCAGCGACAAAATCATTGGCATTGGACAAATGGAAAATAATGCCATTAACAGCGGCTCAGGCATTAGTAATCGAGGAGCTATCTTAACGGGGTCTCACAATGACCTCATCTCCGCTATTGGCAGAATCAGAGGACTATTTAATGGAAATCAACGACCAGACTTCAATGCAGCAATTAACACCGGCGCCGGGAACGACACCATCAAAGGCTCTGGCGGGGATACAGGCATAAGCAACTATGGAGTCATTTACACCTCGCTCGGCGATGATATCATTGAAGGCGCAGGATATGTCGGCATACAGAATACACAAGGGGTCATTGATACCCATGCAGGCAATGACACGATCCGGAGTGCCGGGCATTTATTCAACGATCTCGCTCCTTGGCTCGATGAAACGAGAGGCCAGGAAATAGAACCGATTATTTCCCTGGGAACCGGCAATGACCGCATTGAGATAAAGGGAGGACTGAGAAATGATGGCATCATTGACACCAACACGGGGCATGACACGATAGCCATTCAAGGGGACATTGAATACACCTATGTCAATTGCAACATGGGCAAAATCACCCTTGGCGAAGGCAATGACCTATTCGCAAACAATCGGGAAAGCCTCTTCAGGAACGACGGCATCATCGACCTCGGCCCTGGAGCCGACACCATGGATGCCCTGAGTCAGGGCTTCATCGGCAGCGGCACCATTGATCTAGGAACCGGAAATGACATCTGGAGAGGCTTTAGCAGTGGCCATAACACCAGCAATCCCTACAGAGGCGGAACCGGAATTGATACCTTGGTCTTCAAGCCAGGCACCTATAGCGTTGTAAGCCAAGGTGAAAATCAATATCTGATTGGTGGCAGCATGAGTGTGATCGGTTTCGAGAGATTCGGATCAGGGGCTGGATTTCTCACGCTCTCGGCTGCCGCCGCCTCGGGTGCCGTCACATTTCAATGGTAGCGAACCCACAGCTCCCCACACTTCAACTACCGCCTCTGATCCTTGAGCAACTGACCAGCAGTCGTTGGTGAGCGCAGGAGGGAGGGGGTCGAATGCCCAAGGCGGCAGCTTGGCTGAATGAAGCCAGTCACCATGCCTTCATCACCCAGTGACCCCCCTGCTGCTCAGCGACTGAAGAAGTTGAAGACATTGCGCCTGAATAAGAAGAGTGAAGATTTCAGTGAATCAACTCTTATGCATGGGCTCGCGCCTGAAACAGACCTATTTTATAACCAATGGCAGTTTATTCATGCGATGAAAAACCTCAAGACCTTTGGCTTTACCAATCGAACCGATCGAGCTCATTCAACTGATGGCTGGTATCTAGATGACCTCGAGCCGGTCCATACGCTGGAGGGCAACGATGTCATTTCAACTTCAGGCTCTATAGCCTAGGAAGGCATACTTCTTACAAGTTTATCTGCGATCGACACCGGCACTGGGGACGACATCATTCATGCAAAGTCAGAGGGGAATGGCATCCTTATTGATGGGACCATTTCAACTGATAGCGGTCGCGATCAGATCATCGGTGATGTTTCTCAAAATCCCGACAGCGGCGCAGGGATCGACCACAGAGGCATCATCTTGACCGGAGCTCAAGATGATAAGATTACAGGCATCGGCGGCGGCTCTGGAATATATATCTCCCGCGGGGCATGGATAAATACTGGAGCCGGCAATGACGCCATCGCCGGATCTGCAAAGTGGTCAGGCCTAATCAACTACGGAACAATTTATACCTCTCTCGGAAATGACAACATTCACTCCAATGGCGCCTTTCTCAATACGCATGTTATTGATACACATACGGGCAATGATGTAGTCCGAGCAACAGGCACGCTGCTAAATGACCGAGCTGGCGAATCACCCGATCCGCTAACCGACAAAGCCGGGCATATTTCCCTTGGCGATGGCAATGATCAACTCTACGCCCAAGACGGATTAAGGAATGAAGGCCTTATCGATACTGGCTCGGGAAATGACATCATTGATCTAAGTGGGAGTAGCGGAATTTCAAATGATCCCACTCTTTTTAATAACAGTCTCGCCGGAAAAATCAACACCGGCACAGGCAACGATCAATTCACCAATAACCTTAGAGGCGCCTACAAAAACGACGGCATCATCGACCTTGGCCCTGGAGCCGACACCATGGATGCCCTGAGTCAGGGCTTCATCGGCAGCGGCACCATTGATCTAGGAACCGGAAATGACATCTGGAGAGGCTTTAGCAGTGACCATAACACCAGCAATCCCTACAGAGGCGGAACCGGAATTGATACCTTGGCCTTCAAGCCAGGCACCTATAGCGTTGTACGCCAAGGTGAAAATCAATATCTGATTGGTGGCAGCATGAGTGTGATCGGTTTCGAGAGATTCGGATCAGGGGCTGGATTTCTCACGCTCTCGGCTGCCGCCGCCTCGGGTGCCGTCACATTTCAATGGTAGTTCCGCTACCGCTTGTCTAAGGAGCAGAGTCAGCTGATCCCGAATACTTGCTTCGGTGACTTTCAGGAAAGATGTCGCCGGTTGGCGCCTATTCAGGCCACCTGGAGAAAGAGTAACTCCTCCTTGGCTGTTATGGCATCTGGCGGTTCAT
>JBILNZ010000050.1:0-17452 GCA_044374745.1 Prochlorococcaceae cyanobacterium
GCTTCTTGGCAGTGGTGAGCTCGTAATCCGAGAAGCCGAGCTGCTTGCCGCCCATCAACCCAGTCCTGGCCTGCAATTACAGGCTTATTTTCGCGCAGACGGGCTGGGTTTTCCAGAGTCTCCCTAGTACTGCCCCGCTGATTGTTCTGGATGTCATCGCCCATCGATCATCCTGTTGTTGCTGCCATGGGTCTGACCGGAACGCTTGCGCCCTCCTGGTTGTGGCTACTCGAATTATCATCTTAATCAATTCTGTTCGCGCGCCAATCGGATCCGAGGCGGTTTCGCCACCACTGCAGGAGGTGCTGCTCACCGCGGCCGGTTGCAGTTGTGGATGATGCGGGGATCCAGCGGCACCGCCTGGCAGGGTAGGCCCGTGAGCCAGTGCTGCAGGCGCCGTTCGCCGCGCCCCACGGCGTTGGCGAGGTGGCTGCGGATCGCCGCGCTACTCGGATAGAGCCCCAGGAGGGGCTGCAGCCGCTCGCCGTCATGGGCCAGATGCAGCCCCGTGGGGTTCCTGCGGGCTGCCGACAACAGGCCGAGCAGGGCCGCAAGGCTGAGATCCGGCATGTCCACCGGGCAGAGCAGCAGGCGTTGCTCGGGGTGCTGCTGCATCAGCCGGTGCAGGGCCAGCAGCGGACCCTCCCAGGGTGGCGGTTCGGCCAGGGCGGTGATTGGGGCTGGCGTCGAGCTGGCCTTGGATGCGGCCAGTCGCCTGCCCACCTGCTGCGCCAGCGCCAGGTGCGCCGGGTGGCGGCTGAGCAGGGTGATCGGTGCCCCCAGCTGGGCCAGCAGCAACAGGGTGCGCTCCAGCCAGGTGCCGCCCTCGGGGTGGGGCAGCAGGGCCTTGTCGCGCCCCATCCGCCGGCTCTCGCCGCCGCTCAGTAGGCAGGCGCGCAAGGGCAGGGCACCGGGCCGCTGTAGCAACGGCTGCTCGGCGGGGCGCCGCTGGCCCATAGCGTCCCGGCGCTCCCCTGATCGCTCCATGGCCCTGCCTCCCCACGCCACAGCCCTGCTCGACGCCAAGCGCCGCAGCGACCTCAGCTTCGCCGACCTCGGCGCCCGCCTGGGTCAGGACGAGGTGTGGACCGCCAGCCTGCTCTACGGCCAGGCCACCGCTTCCGCCGAGCAGGCGGACACGCTGCTGGAGGCCCTGGAGATTGCGCCGGCCGAACGGCCGGCCCTGGCCGCCGCCCTCACCACCTATCCCGTGAAGGGGGCCCTCGATCCGGTGATCCCCACCGACCCGCTGCTCTACCGCTTTTACGAGATCCTGCAGGTGTACGGCCTGCCGCTCAAGGACGTGATCCAGGAGCAGTTCGGCGACGGGATTATGTCGGCGATCGATTTCAGCCTCCAGGTGGCCAAGCAGGAGGACCCGAAGGGGGACCGGGTGGTGGTGACCATGAACGGCAAGTTCCTGCCCTACCGCAAGTGGTGAGCCTCCAGCAGCCCGAACTCCGCCAGGGCCCGCGGCAGGTTGCGGTGCTCGTGGCCGGGGTGGCTGAGCTTCACCAGGGCGAAGCGCTGCAGCTCGCTGAGCTCCGCCCAGCCGCCGGCCCGCAGCGCCAGGCCCAGCTGGGCGCAGGAGGCGGCCAGCACAGCGGGTAGCTGCTCGCCCTGCTGCCAGGGTTCATCCGCCGGCCGGGGTAGCTCCTTGGCCTGGCCGGCGCTGAGGCCCGCGGTGCGCGCCAGCAGGTGCTCCCGCAGCGCCTCGATGGCTGCGCGGTCGTCGGCCCAGGCCAGCAGCTGTTGGCGTTCCGCGTCGTCGAGCTCACTCCAGTGCTGCAGCTTGAGCTTCACGCCGGCCAGATCCAGCTTGCGCCGCACCGCCATCGGGATGCAGCGCAGGTCGCCGGTGAAGTCGGCCTCGAAGCCGAAGCAGCTGCTGGCCTGGGAGGTGCTCAGGAGATCGGGGTGTGGCTTCTCCCATTTCAGCGCTGCAGGCGCTGCAGGTCACGCGCCGGTAACAACCGCCACCTTCGCCGCGCCACCCGGGTTGGTCGAATGGCGCCATGTCCAGCCCTCCCGCCCCCAGCCCGGCCGCCCGGGCCCAGTGCCCCTATTGCGGCGTGGGCTGCGGCCTGGAGCTCAAGGCCCCGGCGGAGCCCGGCAGCAGCGGCAGCCCCAACGCCCCGGGCGTCTGGACCGCCCGCGGCGACCGCCACCACCCCTCGTCCCTGGGCCAGGTGTGCGTGAAGGGGGCCACGGTGGGCGAAACCCTGCACCGCAACCGGCTCACCACGCCCCTGTGGCGGGAGCACACCAGCCAGCCGTTCCAGGCGATCAGCTGGGAGCGGGCCTTCGCGCTGCTGGTGGAGCGCATCCGGGCCACCCTGGCCAGCAAGGGTCCCGGGGCGCTGGCGATCTACGGCTCCGGCCAGTTCCTCTGTGAGGACTACTACGTGGCCAACAAGCTGCTCAAGGGGGCCCTGGGCAGCAACAACTTCGATGCCAACTCGCGGCTGTGCATGAGTTCGGCCGTGGCCGGCTACGCCCGCAGCCTGGGCTCCGACGGCCCCCCCTGCTGCTACGACGACCTCGACCAGGCCGACCTCGTGCTCTTGATCGGCACCAACACGGCCGAGTGCCACCCGGTGCTGTTCCAGCGGCTGCTCAAGCGCCGGCGCAAGGGGGAAGGGCCGCGGCTGGTGGTGGTGGATCCGCGCGCCACCGCCACCAGCGCCGCCGCCGATCTGCACCTGGCGATCGCCCCCGGCAGCGACCTGGCCCTGCTCTGCGGCCTGGGCCACCTGCTGCTGCAGGGGGGTGGGGTGGATGCGACCTTCGTGGCCGCCCACACCGAGGGCTTCGCCGAGCTGGACACCCTGTGGCGGGCCTGGGAGCCGGCGCGGGCGGCGGCGGTTTGCGGCATCGCCGAGGCCGACCTGCGCCAGCTCGCGAGCTGGTGGTGTGAGGCCAGCGCGGCGCTGAGCCTGTGGTCGATGGGGGTGAACCAGAGCCGCGAGGGCACCGCCACCGTGGCGGGCCTCTGCAATCTGCACCTGGTGAGCGGCCAGATCGGCCGGCCCGGCGCCGGGCCCTTCTCGCTCACCGGCCAGCCCAACGCCATGGGCGGCCGCGAGGTGGGCGGCCTGGCCCAGCTGCTGCCCGGCTACCGCTCCGTGGCCCACCCCGAGCACCGGGCCGCGGTGGAGCGCCACTGGGGCTTCGCGCCCGGATCGATTGCGCCCGAGCCGGGCCTGGCGGTGTGGCAGCAGATCGAGGCGATGGAGCGCGGCGAGCTCGATCTGTGGTGGGTGGCGGCCACCAATCCGCTGGTGAGCATGCCCAGCCTCGACCGGGTGCGGGCGGCGGTGGTCCATTGCCCGCTGGTGGTGCTGAGCGAGGCCTATGCCGGCACCGAAACCGAGGCGGTGGCCCACCTGGTGCTGCCGGCGGCCCAGTGGAGCGAAA
The DNA here is from genome assembly GCA_044374745.1 of Prochlorococcaceae cyanobacterium. Taxonomy (GTDB): domain Bacteria; phylum Cyanobacteriota; class Cyanobacteriia; order PCC-6307; family Cyanobiaceae; genus NIES-981. The sequence continues at coordinate 3,418 of JBILNZ010000050.1, forward strand.
AGGAGGGCGTGATGGTGAACTCCGAGCGGCGCGTCACCCTCTGCCGCGCCTTCCGCCAGCCCCCGGGGGAGGCCCGGCCCGACTGGGCGATCTTCGCCGAGCTGGGCCGGCGGCTGGGTTTTGCCGAGCAGTTCAGCTACGGCTCGGCGGCCGAGGTGTACGCCGAGTACGTGGCGCTCACCAGCGGGCGGGTGTGCGACAGCAGCGGCCTCAGCCATCGGCTCCTGGCCGAGCACGGCCCCCAGCAGTGGCCCTTCCCGGCCGGCAGCGCGCCCGGCGCTGGCCAGGCGCGGCTCTACACCGACCGGCGCTTCCCCACGCCCTCCGGCAAGGCCCGCCTCTGGGCCGATCCGCCCCTGGGCCTGGCCGAGCCGCCCGATGCCGCCTATCCGCTGGTGCTCACCGTGGGCCGGCTGCTGGGCCACTGGCACACCATGACCCGCACCGCCCACGTGGCCCGGGCAGCCCAGGCCCACCCCGAGCCCCTGCTGGAGGTGCACCCCACCGATGCGGCCCGGGCCGGCCTGGTGGAAGGCGGGGTGGCGCGGGTGCGTTCCCGCCGCGGCGCCCTCAGCGTGAAGGTGGAACTCACCGAGCGCATCCGCCCCGGCACCGTGTTCCTGCCGATGCATTGGGGTGCCTCCCAGGGGGAGCTGGCCTGCGAGGCCAACCGGCTGATGCACGAGCTGGGCTGCCCGATCTCCAAGCAGCCCGAACTGAAGGGGGCGGCGGTGGCGCTGGAGCCCCTGCTGGAGCCATGACCCGCCTGGTGGTGCTCCAGCATCTGGAGCCGGAGGGGCCGGGGCTGTTCGCTGCCGAAGCCCGGCGACCTGCTGCTGGTGCTGGGCGGGCCGATGGGGGTGGCCGACGTGGGCCATCCCGCCTACCCCTGGCTGGAGGGGGAAGTGGAGCTGGTGCGCCAGGCCCTCGCTCGCCAGCAGCCGCTGATCGGCGTGTGCCTGGGGGCCCAGCTGCTGGCTCTGGCGGCCGGCGGCACGGCCATCCCCCTGCAGGTGGGGGATCCACCCCAACCCCTGCGGGAGGTGGGCTTCGGTGCGATCAGCTGGTGTGTGGACCCCGCGCGGGATCCTGCCGCCGCCAGGCTGTTGCAGGGGTTGGCCGCCAGCGAGCTGGTGCTGCACTGGCATGGTGATCGCTGCGTGCTGCCGCCGCAGGCGGAGCTGCTGGCCAGCAGTCTCCACTGCCCGGAGCAGGCCTTCCGCATTGGTCCGCGGGCGGTGGGGCTGCAGTTCCACGTGGAGCTGCTGCCCGAGCAGCTGGAGCTGTGGCTCCGCCACGACCGCGACTATGTGATCGGGGCCTTGGGCCCGGATGGCGTGGAGCGCATCCGCGCTGATGGCCGCCGCTGGGGAGCGCAGGTCGCCCGCCAGGGCGGGCGGTTGATTGCCAACCTGCTGGATGTGCTTATGGCTGGGCTCTCCTACCGTTAGCTAGCCCCCGGTGCAGAAGGTACTGAGAAGCTATCAAAAACATCACAGTTTTTGTGGATGAAACGGTGCACCGGCGGGCGCGCCTTCGGGCTGCTGAGCTCAACACCTCCCTTTCAGCCTTGGTGAAGGGGTTTCTGGAAGACCTGGGCGGAGATGACAGGGAGATGCAGCGCCGCAGCCGGTTGCAGAACGAACTTCTCCAGTCTCTCGATGCCCAGGGCCGTGGGGTAATCGCCGCGGACCGACTGGATCGCGACGCCCTGCATCAGCGAGGTTCTGGCCCCCAAGGCGCATGAGGACGGCAGGCCATGGCCCCATGGCTGCTTCCTCGACACCAACGTGCTCCTCTATGCGGTGAGCGCTGATCCCTCCGAACTTGCCACGCGCGACCTCGCCCGCGAGCTGTTGCAGGAGGACGATTGGACGCTCTCGATTCAGGTAATGCATAACTTTCATGGTCAGGACATGTCGTGGGAGTGGCGCTGGTGAAGATGTGGGCGTGGTTGCGCAGGTGGCCGTACTGGGGGGTGATGAAATTCATAGGCCGCTGAGGGTCACGCTTGCCAAGCTGAACGGATCTCTCCGATTCGTGATCTTTAAGCTGCGAGCAAGGGTCGTGACTTGTCGCTCTGGCCGGCATTCCCGACTGATCCTGGAAAGCCCGGCAGTCTGCACTTGCTCCCAAAGAGTCGAATCCTTGTAGAGCTGGGTGATATAACTAGCAAATTCGTAGGCATCGTTGCTCGCTAGCAAGCCTTCGCCACTGCTCCATCCCATTTGACCAGCAATTAACTCCGTGGTTACCACGGGGATGCCCAGGGCAATTGCGTGTTGCACCTTGTGGGGTAGTCCAGCCGCGAAGCGAGTGGGTGCCAGCACAACGCGGTGGCGGGACACTATGGGTTCGACCTCGGGAACGGCGCCGAGGTGAACCACGGGCCAGACAGTCTTGAGGCGTTCCAGCAGGGGAATTACGAGATCTTCGCGATAAGGGCCGATCACGGTAAGTGGTGCCTTCTCGGGGCTCAGCGCTTGCTGGCGCAGGGCGGGTAGGACTGCTTCAGCCAGCCACTCAAGGGAATCCAGATTGGGTAGGCCGGGATGATTCATGGCACCCATGAATAGCAGTCCTGCTGTATTCGGATGTCGCGGCGCCGTACAGAGAGATGCAAAGGAGTGCCCTATGACGTGTAAGGCCGAGTGGGATTCTTTGCGCAGTAAATCAGCTTCGAATTGGGATACGGACCAGACCTGGTCAAAGCTGCCCAGGATGCGTAGCTCGTCTTTAAGTAAATTGTGATCAGTGAGCTCTGTCGCTTTGGCTATTAGTCCGGTTCGCCTAAAATGCTTGTAGCTCTGCTCGCGCAGGCTGAAGAGTGACTCCACGTCTGCGATCAATTGCGGACGTGGGGTATTGCCTTCCAGCTTGTGGAGCCAGTTCAGGAGCATGTCCTGATTGTGACGCCGTGAGGCCACGATGTGAGTATAAAAGCCAGATCGTTGGTTTAGTATTTTAGCAAGTGATTCGCTTCGGCCCCAGTGCAATTCGAAGTCGCTGCTGTGTGAATAGATACTGCGATCTGGTGCCTTGTCGGGTTCTGGTAAATTTGTGGCGAACAGGGTAATGAAGCATCCAAGATCAGCGAGTGATGAAATAATGCTTTGTAGTCGACCAAATCCGGACCCCTGGGCAGGGTCAGGGAGCTTATCGTCAATCCAGAGTAGGCGAACCGGATAGGCTTGTTTCCTCAGGGCGTGATGAATGCTTGGAAGATCAGCAAACTGATCGGATTTGTGTTGGGCGTTAAGCCAGTCAGCGTGTTTGGCTTGGAAAGTCTTCTGGTTATTTCGCATCAGGACTTCTGCATCGCTGCGACCTTGCTCTGATGATGCGAACTCCACGTGATGTAGCAGGCAGCTAGGTTCGTAAATAACAGGTCTGCCTAGTTTCCAGCAGGTAACGCAGAGGTCAGTTTCTTCGTAGTAGGCGGGTGCAAAATCTGTGTCAAATCCGCCAATGGTTGCTAATAATGGTGCATCAATCATGAGAAAACATCCCGACACATAGTCAACCTTTCGCCTTGCCTGTGCCAGAGGTTGCCAGGGGCTTTGCCGGCGCCCGATACCCCGACAACTGCCATCGCTACAGATCGTGCTGCCGGCCTCTTGCAGCTGGCCATCAAGATGCAGGATCTGACCGCCAACAATGCCGGTGTCCGGCCAGCGTTCAAAGACTTGCAAGGCTTTATTGATCGCGACTGAATCAAGCAGGGCGTCATTGTTGACAAGGGCTACATACTTAGCGCAGGAATCAATCTCTTCAAAGGCTAGATTGCAGGCTCGCAGAAAATGTAGGTTTTGACTTTGTCGTATCACTGACACTCGACCCTCTAGCCGCTCTAAGAGAACACTTGTCTGATCAGTAGAGTGGTTGTCCACGATCAGTACTTCTAGGTTGCCGTGCTGAAGCTGTGTCAGCCGACGCAGGCACGCATAGGTGAGGTGGGCCTTGTTGAACACCACTATCACCAGCGAAACCAGCGGACCATCGGAGTAACCACCGAGTTGCAGCTTGGCTTGACTGGCGAGGAATGAATCTAGTCCGAGTTGGCTCGCCAAGGCATGGGTGCGGTTGGCATCACCCTGAGGATCAAGGTTCTCTCGTGAGTGTGCCGTTGACGGTGGCCGCGCTTTCCCCAGGAGTTTTCGTTTGATTTGCCATAGAAGATGTCTGGGAAACTGCTTCACTATGGTTTATGGTGTGGTAATCAGAAGTTGGGTTGACCCAGCCGCAGCTTCAGCCATGTATGACGGTGATTAACGAGGCGACTGATTTGGCGGACATTGGTGTTGGTGCTCTTCCGTAACATCGAACCCCGATGGCAGCGGTATTGGGCCAGTACAGCCGGACAAAGTACACCGTGGTAGTCAGCTTCGATCAGAAGGCACCAGAAGTCGAAGTCTTCCCAGCCTCCTTGGATGTGACTATATCCGCCAACTGCCAGCCAGGCACTGCGCCGTACGAGAGCCATGGCATCGATGTAGTTGCCCTCGCTGCGCTTGGCGAAGACGGACTGCTGCCAGCTGAGGGTGTTCAGTAGCCCTGTGGATCGATGTGACCCATCGGCCTCCTCCAGCTGCTGCTCGATTAGGGGGTGCACAACCGCCAGGTTCTCGTTTCCGTGCTGGGTCATTGCGAGCAGTTCACTGGCAGCCTGGGGAAGCAACAGATTGTCGGCATCGAGCACAAGACACCACGGTGCCTGGGCTGCCGCAAAGGCTGTGTTGCGGGCTGAGGCCAGCCCGCTGTTGTGTTCATGGCTTAGCAGCAGAGCTCGCTGAAACCGCTGGTCATGCTCTTCGAGCCAGGCCTTGACTGTGGCAATGCCAGGATCTGTGGAGGCGTCATCCACCACGATCAGCTCAAGCAACGGAAGATGCTGGGCCGCCACACTATCGAGCGTCTCTCGGATGCGCTCTGCATAGTTGTATAGGCTCACCACCACCGCTACCTGGGCAGCCGCGGCTCGACCATGACCGCCCTGCCAAATGACGTTGGCTTGTGGATTGGGGGTAAAGGGATCCTCTGGAGTTGGTCGCCCCGCTTTGCGCCAGGAGAGTTCCCACTGCAGTGCGGTTGGGGTGAGCCCATCCACGCACATCCAATGTATCGGCAGCCAGCTCAGAGTCTCCAGATCAGCTGGCTCATTGGCATCGCTCGAGAGGCGTACGAGAGTTAAACCTTGGCGATGGCAGTGCCACAACCAGCTGGCAAGACTGCGTGCGGTGTCCTGATTTTCCAGCACAAGGGCATCAAACCCAGGAAAACACCAGCGATCGGCATGGTCGTTCTGGCTATCCCAGGCTGCACCGCCCGATCCCAAAGTTAGCAACGGTCGGCCGACAAGGGCTGATGGCGTAGGTAGTCCCAGCTGAGTTTCCGCTGTTGTGAGCCAGCGTTCGGAGGTCAGGTATGCATCCAGCTGCTTTGCTGTTGGTTGCTTTAGGAGCATCCAGGCCAGACCCAGGTGCTGCCAGGCAGCGCAGCGCCTGGGATCGGGATCGGCCACCAGTAGAACAGGCGATTGGCTCATAGCCACCACCTCGCTATGGGGAAGCTTCTGTCCGGGAGCGAGGAGCACCAGGCGCAGGCGTTCGTAGCGATGTGCGACCCGCTGGCCCTGCGAGGGCATGGTTAGCGAGGCTAGCCAACCTTGGCTGAGCCAGTTGTGTTGATCTAAGCCAATGCTGCTGAATTCAATGTTGGCCCACTCCCTATTCTGTGGATCTACCGGCGGATTGCTGGGCCAGCGCAACCAGGGCACTGCTCCCCGCTCCAGAGTGCGCCAGTCGACCTCGGGAATGCCGTGACATTTCCAGTGTGAGAGCAATTGGCTGGCGGCACCGTGATCGTGATCAGCCAAAGCGAGGGCTGCGCCACCCCAGGGATGCACTTCATCAATGGTAGGTACGTCTGCTGTCTGCAGACGATCTCGGTTATAGCTCCACCAGCTTTGTTCATATAATGGACTGGGCATGATGCCAGCAGACAGTCCATGCTCCAGAAAGTGTTGTAGGAGAGGTTGATCTGCAGGAGGTATCAGACCCCGTTGGATGCACTGTTGGAGGTAGTGGCCAGGATCGAAGAGTGGATGGGGTTGGCGCCCTTCTCGCCAACCGTGCCCCATGTAGTGATCCAGTGGATCAGATAAATGGGCTAGATCAGCGTAACGGCGTTGGTAAAAGACTGGGTCGAACCAGCCCCGCAGAGGTTTGGCCGCTGGGGGGGACGACGGTGTTGATTGAGCCCCAGATTTGTTGAGGTCGGTGTCAGAACTGACAAGAGAACCTGCCAGGTTGATCAGATATGGCCGCTGGGTTCTGCTGGCATGGGTGAACTCTCCGCTGAGAAGATCCTCATAGAGCGCCAGGGTATTGGGATGAAGTTTCACGTCGCAGGCCATTTTGGCACTGCGCCTATGCTCTGGTTTGATCTGGGATAGCCCGTTCTTCATGGCATCGCTACCCAGCTCTTGGGTCGGCAGACCACAGAAACGCCATAGACGCTGGAGTTGCAGCGCAGCCTGATCTTGCCTGAACCATTTGCTGTAATCCACAACCTCCAGTGGCAATCCATGGGCGTGTTGAAGCACGGACTGGTTGTGGCGCCACCAGATCAGCTCAGCGCGTTGGGCCGTCATCCCAGCGGCCTCGGCATCGCGCTGGTAGAGCGATTGCACGACCTCAGCAGGATGGCGCACGGCAAGGATGAGACGTACAGGGATTTTCAACTCACCGGTCAAGCGCCGCCAGAGCGGCAGCAGAAGAGATGTGCGTGGATCCTTGATGGCCCATGGTGCTGATTGCTGGTCTCTTTCCTGGGCAAGGAGGGCATTCAGTCGGCTGAGCGCTGTGTGGGTGCTGGCACGGCACAGCCAATCCACAGGCAGAGGATGGATTCCATTGTTACTAGGCCACCAGCGTTCGAGATTGATCAGAAGTTGCTCCTGAAGATCGGTGATGTCAGCTCGTTCGAAGTAGCCCTCAGGGTTGTACTGATCGCCGGCAATCAGCTTGCCGGGAAGGCTTACGCCGCCACATTGCAGAAGTTTCGTCAGCAGCGAAGTGCCACTGCGGTGCATGCCTACGATCAGGATTAGGGGAGCAGGCTGTATCGCCATGCAATCAGCCATTGGAGCCTGTTGTGGGGCCATAAATGAGCTGTTGCCATGCGCTCCAAAGGGGATTGACAGTTCTGATCCGTTGCAGATCCTCCAGGCTAAAGGGAGATGGAGCGCTGGCTCTCCTATGGCCGGCCATTGCGTGCGAGGCGTTATTGGCGTTGTCCCGTGGCAGGATATTGAAGGGCATTGTGCCTGGGGGAAGCAGGGGGAGCAGATGTTTGTTTAGGTCGTAGCAGAGATGCTCCAGCCGGAGGGCGGTAATCTGCTCATCTATAGAAAAGTAGTGCAGCCACCAGTCGGCTGCCACCCACGTACCACCGAGACGCAGCGAGTAGAAGAGCCCGTTGCGGACTGGTTCAAACGGAAGTTCCGGCAGGTTCATGTGGCGGCGCTTATGATGCCAGTCACTCACCAGCCAATTCTCCAGTCGGCGGGAGGTGATGAACAGGCGCCGATGGTTGGCTCGCCAAGGGCCACGGCTTTCGCGCAGGGCCACCGAATCGTGTTTTTCAACGGTGTCATCAGGGTCGACCACCACTCCCGGCAGTGCTCTTTCCCTAAAAAGTCGGTTCATCGAGGTGCCGCCAGTTTTAGGTAGGTGCAGCCAGAGAAATGTGTCAGCAATAATCATCGGGCGGTAAGCAGTCGATGAAGGCACAGATACCGAGTTTCCTTGGCATCGGGACCCAAAAGGGAGGTACTACCACGCTGCATTTCATGCTGCAGCAGCACCCCGAGGTTTTTATGCCAGAGGAGAAAGAGCTGCACTTCTACACGCTCAACTACGCTCAAGGGGTGAGCTGGTATCAGGCACGATTTGCGCCTGCCACACTGGGCCAACGGTGTGGAGAGATCACACCCTATTACCTCTTTCACCCCGAAGCACCGCGACGAATTCATGGGCTTTTGCCGAAGGTGCGGTTGATCGTGCTGCTGCGTGACCCGGTGGAGCGTTGCCTTTCGGGGGTGTTTCATTCGCGGCGGCTGGGTCTTGAGCCCTTGCCAGCTGAATTGGCTCTGGCTGCCGAGACAGGCCGACTGGCAGGGGCGGAGTTGGTGCTGGCTTCCAAGGATGGCCGCCACAAGTCCCACCAACATCACAGCTACCTGAGTCGCAGTCGCTACGAGCAGCAGCTGGTCCGTTATGAAGATCTTTTTTCTCGAGAGCAATTGCTGCTCCTGCGGAGTGAAGACCTCTTCCTGGAACCGGAATCTGTCTGGCAGCAAGTGCTAGCTTTTTTGGAGTTGTCCTCGCATCCCATCCCATCAGAGTTGAGGCGTTGCAACCCTGGTGCAGGTGAGGCAGCGCTGGTGGATCCTGGCCTGAGGCGGCGGTTACGTCAGCAATTAGCTGAAACCTACCGGGTGATGGACAGCCGTTTTGGACTTCAGTGGTGAGGCACTTCCAGTGCGACATGTCGACGTCGTGTGAAGAAGGATGAGTCGCTGCTTGATGCGGTTGTGCATCAGGAGCTGGGGGAGAAGCCGATGGCTAGCTGACAACCTCGATTGCTTCGCTTCGCGGATTTTAACTTTGAGCGACAGGCCATGCCTCTGGATATGGCCCCTCACCTAGGAGCTGTTCACCCATTGGCCTCCGAGGCTGATCGAGAGTTGCCTTGAGAGCTAGGGCCTAGGCTGGATCTTGAAGGTTTTTTCGCAGAATATTCAAGGTGCAATAGGAACGAACCACGATTGGTGATTCCCAGGTTCATGATTATCACTTTAAACATGTCAGCCGACGGAATGACTCATTAGGCGCATGACTTCGGCATGTATTGACTGGGTGCGCGGCACCTTCCCTGTGATCACGTCATTGCTATGAGCGGATCGCAGTGCTGATGGCGGATCTCGCGGCTCCTATGTCTGCTCCCCACAGGTTCATTTCGTAGGGATCGAGAATAATCGAATCTCGCTGTTTTGCAGTCTTGTGTCTTGAACAGCCGCCAAAGTGCTATCTTAAGCAAGCGAAGTCTTTTGTGGAAAACCATCTCTGTCGTGGGCTAATTCCTGGCTGAAGTTGCGTCGGGAGATCTGGTTTCAGGTGCATGAGCTTTGTTGGCAGGATTTCTTTGGTTACCACCTCTAGCGTGATTTGGGAATGCCAGGACGACATTGCAGCTTCCCTCAGCGAATGCAATAGAGTGTCAGCTCTCTAAGATCGGGCGTTTGTTGTCAGCTTCCGGCAAACCAGCTCATGCCAGCACCAGAGAGCGTGTGCTTTTGCGCTTTCCCCCCGCTCTTTGGCGCCAACGAGAACTCTGGTGGAAACTAACTTGTCGCGAAGTTCTAGGGCGCTACAGGGGTTCGATGCTTGGGTGGGGCTGGAGTTTCATCACGCCCTTGCTGACGCTAACAGTCTACACTTTTGTGTTCTCCCAGGTGTTCGAGATTCGCAGAGGTGGTCTACAGGTACAGGAAGGCGGCCCTTTGGCGTTCGCCATCTATCTTTTCGCGGGCTTGATTGTGTTTAACTTGTTCGCAGAAACAGCCAATAAGGCCCCAAGGCTAATTTTATCAAATGTTAATTATGTAACTAAGGTGATTTTCCCCCTTGAAATCCTACCAGCCGTGTGTGTTTCGGCAGCCCTCTTTCATGCCCTTACAAGCCTTTTAGTGCTTGTCGGGTTCCAGCTCGTGAATGGGCTGCTGGTGGCTGTAGGTTTTGGTATTCACTTCAGCCTGCTTTTGTTGCCCCTAGTGTGGCTGCCGCTGCTGAGTGGATGCCTGGCTTTGGGCTGGTTGCTGGCCGCCCTTGGTGTGTACCTTCGTGATCTCAGTCATATCATCGGTGTGGCGGTGAACTTGCTGATGTTCCTTAGTTCGGTCCTTTATCCACTCAATGCCCTGCCTGAGCACTGGCAACCGGTGCTCCAGTTGAACCCTCTGGTTCAGGTTATTGAGCAGACCCGCGCAGTTGCTGTGGCTGGACAAATGCCTTCATTGGCTTACCTGGGCTGGGGCAGCTTGCTGGGGATCGTGGCATGTGAGTTGGGCTTTCGTTTCTTTCAGAAAGCGCGTCGAGGCTTTGCCGATGTCCTCTGAAATCAATATTTGCTTAAATATTGCCCGCTGCAGTGATGGACGATAAATCCCAATCTGCTTGCAGCAGAGCCGAAGGTTGGGCAGTGCGGGCAGAGAGCCTAAGTAAATGTTACAGGATCTATGCCCACCCTCGCGACCGATTGCTGCAGTCTTTATGGGGTCGTGATAGGCGCGGGTTATTAAAACGTTATTATAATGAATTTTGGGCATTGAAAGAGCTGAGCTTTCAGCTGGCCCCGGGCCAAACCTTGGGAGTTGTGGGACGCAATGGCTCAGGCAAGAGTACCCTTCTGCAACTCCTATGCGGCACCCTGGCCCCCACCACTGGACAGGTGCAACTTCGTGGCCGGGTTGGGGCCCTGCTTGAGCTGGGCAGCGGGTTCAACCCTGAATTCAGTGGTTTGGAGAATGTTTTCCTCAACGCATCCTTGTTGGGGCTCAGCCAGGCTGAAACAGAGGCACGACTAGATCTGATCCTGGGTTTTGCAGACATCGGTGACTTCATTCACCAGCCGGTAAAGACTTACTCCAGTGGTATGGCGGTGCGCCTGGCCTTTGCGGTGCAGGCACACATCGATCCTGCCGTGTTGGTTGTGGATGAAGCCCTTGCGGTAGGTGACGAGCTCTTTCAGAAGAAGTGCTATGCCCATCTGGAGCGTTTGAAGGAGCGTGGCACGGCGGTGCTGCTGGTTGCTCATAGCTGTCCCGCGATCATCCAGCACTGTGACCTGGCCCTGCTTTTGCACCGTGGCAAGGCTCGGATGCTTGATGAACCTGCGAAGGTTACGTCCACCTACCAACGCCTGATTAATGCCAGCGATTCCGAATGGGATGCTGCATTTCCCCAAAGCGGTTTTGGAGCCAACCCCGTGGCCAAACACAGCGATGATCTTGCCAAAGATGATTGTCCCCTTGGCTCGAGCCCAAAAGCTAACCTGCAGGGAGCAGTTGAAGGCCTGGCAACAGTCCAGGAGCCATTGTCTGTTCATCGGCACAGCCAAGTAACTGCTTGGCTAGACTCAAACCTCAAGCCGCAGTCTACCGAGGTATATCCCGATCATGGTGCATGCATCACCGATGTCTGGGTAGAGTTGCCAACACCTCGATTAGAATCTGCTCCTGGTCTGGTTCGAGAGCCAGTCAATGTGTTGCCCTTTGGGCAGGATTTTGTGGTCAGTTTTCGTTACTCTGCTACACGGGCTCTAAGGAGCGTCAGCTTGGCATGTCACATCGCGAGTCACACAGGCTTGAGAGTCAGTGGTCAATCAATTCCGTCAAGCATGGGAGGCCCTGATAATCCAGATCTGATCTCAGTTGAGGCTGGCGAAGAGTGGTCAGCAAGATTTGCGTTCAGAGGCGGATTGTGGCCGGGTGTTTATTTTATTGGAGGAGGCATTAGCAGCTTTGCGGCGCAGGGCACATTCTTTGTTCACCGTGTAGTGGACTATCGAGTAATCCGTATAACGGAGCGTGAGCGGGTTGATGCGATCGGCAGTTGCTCTCTGCAGGCCGCTTCGCCAGAGCTCCTGCGCCAATCCCGCCTGGAGCAATGACCTCGAAACTGCAGGCTCAGGGAACTACTAATTGTAGCATCAAGTTTATCTTTTGCTATGATATCGCATAGCCGTTGCCTTGCCAAGCCTGTTAATGCCTTATGGCTTGTGTGCCAGATTTTTCGTTATTTCGGTAGGCCTGTAAGAGGGCAGCCGGCTCCGCATCTATGTCGCGTAATCGCGGAAATTGGATAAATATTGTCCGACTGTTTTGTTGATTTCTGCTCCATGGTTTTGCCGTCAAGACCGACTTAAAAGGCCCGTATGCGTTCAGGGGGCGGGACGCAGCATCGCGCGAATGCAGCCCCCTGCGCACGTCACCAACCGAGGAATGATTCAGCTGTCGTTGACAGCCGTTTCAGGGATCCGGCAACAGTGACGGCATCACCCCACCGCGGTGATGGGCAATCCATGCCTGCTCCAGGAACTGCCAGACATCGCGGCCCTGTTGTCTGAGGCTGGTGGTGACGGTGAGCAGGCGGCTGCGGCAGATCGCACCCTGGCGTGATTGGACACCATGACTGATCTTGCGTTGAATCACCGACTGGCGCAGGGCACGTTCAGCAGCGTTGTTGGTGGGCTCGATTCCCTCGATCTCCAGGAAGGTCCACAACGCACTTGTCACCTTCAAGAGCTTTCGGCAGGTGCGCACGGTGCTGGCCCACGGCGTTCGCTCGCTGCGCTGTGCACCCAGCTCCACCACCTGCTGGAGGGTGGCCTCGAATGCCTGGCGAATCGGCTGGCTGGCTGCGGTGTTGCAAGGCGGGCCAGTCGATCGTGCCGTCCTTGTAGCAGTGCCAGAGCCCGAACAGCTGTTGCTGCAAGCTCAGCAGCTGGGTTCCGAACGCAGCGCTGGCGCCCGGGCGTTCGGCGATGGCCGTGAGGTCGCGGATCAGGTGCGCCCAGCAGAGCTGTCGCTGCTCCAGAGGAAGATAGTTGTAGGCCGAGAAGCGATCGCTCACGACGATCCCGCCAAAGGCGCTCCCGAGCAGCTCGATCGCGGCGGCTGTGGATCGGCTCAGGCCTTGGATGAACACCGTCACCACGGCGGTGACCATAACCCACTGCCAGCCCCGCTTGCCCATGGGATTGTTGCCGTCGGCGTTGCCGGTGGGGGCGCCGGTTTCATCCACATAGGCCACCGGCTGCTGACGGGCAAAGACCAGGGCCTCCTGCATAGGCTGCTCCAGCGTGGCGCTGATCCGCTCGCGGATTCCGGCGATCGCTCCACGGCTCATCTCGATCCCCAGCAGCTGATCCAGCAGCCCCTGGGTCTTGCTGAAACTCAACGGGAAGGCACTGCCCAGCAGACCCACCAGAGCACTGAGCCTTGGACCGTAGTGACTGGCCTCCACATCAGCCGGCAACGGCGCACAGGTGCTGGTGGAGCAGCAGGGGCACACCAGCCGGTGCAGCCGGTGCTCGATCACCACCGGCGTGATCGGCGGGATCTCAATCACCTGATGGCGCAACGGATCTGAATCCTCGCCCGCAAGCAAGGTGCCGCAGCGGCGGCAGGCATCCGGGTGGTGGTCCACCACCTCATCCACCCGCTCGATCGGCAGCAGCTCCGGGCCTGATCCAGGATGGCCCGGCTGACCGCCGCGCTTGCGGCCACTGCCCTTACGCCGGGTCGGCGGCTTAAAACCTGGCCCATCGCTGGAGGGCGGTTTGGAGGAGTTGCGCGAGCTGCGGCCGATCCGCTCACGCAGGCTGGCCAGTTCAGTGGCCAAGGCGGCGAGCTGGCCGCGGAGCTGCTCAATCTCATGCTGCTGGGCCTGCAGCTCAGACTGCTGAACCAGGATGAAGGCTCGGACGGCAGTTGGAGTCGCCTGCCAGTCCGCTTCTGAAATCCCAGCCGGAATTGCGCTCATCACAGGCGGTCTCTGCCTGTGATGCAATCGGGAATCAAGCAGCCGTCAAGGGTTCAGCAGAACTGAAGTTCGCGGTGTGCAGTCCCGACCCCTGAATGGGTACAAAGGCCCTTTGCTTGACGTTCGCTCAATCCACGTCGTGGGCGTGGCGGCGGTAGAGGAAGTCGAGGGCGTGGTTGCGCAGCTGGCGGTTTGGTGGTGCGAGGCCGGCGCGGCGCTGAGCCTGTGGTCGATGGGGGTGAACCAGAGCCGCGAGGGCACCGCCACCGTGGCGGGCCTCTGCAATCTGCACCTGGTGAGTGGCCAGATCGGCCGGCCCGGCGCCGGGCCCTTCTCGCTCACCGGCCAGCCCAACGCCATGGGCGGCCGCGAGGTGGGCGGCCTGGCCCAGCTGCTGCCCGGCTACCGCTCCGTGGCCCACCCCGAGC
>JBILNZ010000051.1:0-17406 GCA_044374745.1 Prochlorococcaceae cyanobacterium
GCGACCCTGGCCTTGAACTCGGGACTGTGGGTGCGGCGCTTGCTCATGGTGGGAGCCCCCTTTCAGGGGTGGTGCCCCGCCTCAGAGGTTAACGATGGGGGCTGTCCAGAAAAGCCAGTCCACCTCACCCTGGAGATGATCCAGCGGGGTTGATGGGCACCTGCCAGACAGGAAAGGGGTGGCCAGGTCTATCAGCGTTGGCCGGATTTTGAGCAGGAGGGCTTGATGGGAGAGCTGTCCCCCTATGCCAGGGAAAGGCGTGCTCCGAACCCCGTCGGGCTGCGTCAATCAAAACCTTGCAATTGCTTAGCAAGAGCAAGTAGAGGTGCTCTGTAAAGCACCGTGAATGGATGGCCCCTATTGATTCGGGCCGCTAGCTTGAGGCTAGAAAACGCTATTTGGTTGCTATGGCTGACCTCAGTCTGTTTGCCTTTACTCCTCGCTAGGACAAAGCAACTTCATCCTCCGGATGGGAGCTCTTCAAGGGCGGCGTTGTTAACACCCTGAGCGGCGACGATGCAATTATACGCGTCGATGGCCATCAGGATGGAGAAGAGAGCGGTGGTAATATTTTCAATGGTGGCTTGATTGAAATGGGCCTTGGCATTGATGCCATTGAGGCATACAAGTATGCAGAAGGAGGGGGCTTAGTTAATACTGGAATTATCAAAATAGGTGCAGGCAGTGATAGGATCATAGGACATAGCGCAGGCTTTGGAGATGCCGGACTGATTAACTCAGGGCTAATCAATACCGGCTCAGGGAATGACGTTGTCTGTGGAAATGGAGGCTACCGCGGGGCGGGAATTGGCAACTCGGGCACTCTCTACACTGGTCCCGGCGATGACATTGTTGACGGGGGAGGCGACGGGATTTGGAATGAGCGCCGAATTTCTACTGATACTGGAGACGATACAATTATAGGTTATGAAGAAGATTATTATGGTGTTTTCAATGTAGCCTTTATCAATACTGGTGACGGAAATGACCTTGTCGAAAGTAATTGGATTTTTAATTTCAAGTTTGGCCCGGTTAGCGGCACAATTGACATGGGCAGGGGCGATGATGTGATCAATGGTTTTGTGGACAACGACGGAACTATTGCCCTGGGCAATGGGAATGATAGGATGATAAATACTACCTATCTGGGGAATGAGCCGCATTCCACACAGGTTGTTGGGTCGAACTCTGGACTGATCTCCGCTGGTGCCGGCAGCGACGTTATTGGCAATCTTGAACCGTATTCTATCTCCGGGAACATCGATATGGGCACTGGAAATGACACTCTTAAAGGTTTTGGCACCGGCTTGTTTATCGGTGGAGTTGGGATTGATACCTTGTCTTTTGCTCCTGGAGTCTACGCAGTAGCAGCTCTTGAGTCTGGTGAATTTCTCATTAATCAGACGATGAAGGTTTCGGGATTTGAGCGATTCGGTCGGGGTGCGGGATTTCTCAGCTTGCATGATGCTGCCGAGCTGGGAACGGTTGTATTTGTCTAGGTGGTATCCCTTTTGCGCGAGTCTCTTGCGAGGGGTCTATGGACCCACAGCACGTCCTCGCCGAAGGCGGGCTGAGAGCAACCGTGCCCTGCGGTGATTCCGGGCTTTGGCTCGCTTAACCGCTGGCATTACGGATGGCAAATGGCACGTTTGTTCCGTTCGTGAACCATGATTCGTTGCCCCCTGCTGATGAGGAATCCCATGCACTCGCTCTGGGCGTGCATGGGATTCCTGCGTTGGCTCTTGCTTGACACGCGCCTTTGACCCAGAACCCTGATCCGGGTGGTGTCTCCCATCCCTGATGCGGTTGGTGGATGCGGGGCCATCCCCTGTTGGCTGAGCATCCAGCTCTACCGCTAGCTGGTCGTCCGTTGTCCCGCCAGAAAGGCGAGGCGCCCGGAGACCACCCTTAACCAGTTCATAAAACCCATCAACCCCACTTGATGGACAGTGGCTGTAGCTGTCATCCATCCCGTGCGTGTAGGCATCAACGGCTTCGGCCGCATCGGCAGGCTGGTGTTCCGGGCCCTGTGGGGCCGGCCCAGCATTGAGCTGGTGCACATCAACGACAAAGCCGGCGATGCGGCCACCGCCGCCCACCTGCTGGAGTTCGACTCGCTACACGGCCGCTGGCCCCATGCGGTGTCCGCCACCGGCGAGGCCATCCAGGTGGACTCCCAGGCGATTGGCTACAGCCAGGCCAGCGACCCGGCCGCCGTGCCCTGGCGTGATGCCGGCGTGGAGCTGGTGCTGGAGTGCAGCGGCAAGATCAAAACCCCCGAGGCCCTGGAGCCTTACATCACCGAACTCGGGGTGGAGCGGGTGATCGTGGCCTGCCCGGTGAAGGGGGCCGTGGCCGGCGAGGAGGTGCTCAACATCGTGTTCGGCATCAACCACAGCCTCTACGACCCGGCCCGCCACCGGGTGATCACCGCCGCCTCCTGCACCACCAACTGCCTGGCGCCGGTGGTGAAGGTGGTGCACGAGAGCTTCGGCATCCGCCACGGCTCGATCACCACCCTGCACGACGTAACCAACACCCAGGTGGTGATCGACAGCTTCAAGAGCGATCTGCGCCGCTCCCGGAGCTGCATGCAGAGCCTGATCCCCACCACCACCGGTTCGGCCAAGGCGATCGGCCTGATCTTTCCCGAGCTGCTCGGCAAGCTCAACGGCCACGCCGTGCGCGTGCCCCTGCTCAATGCCTCGCTCACCGATGCGGTGTTCGAGCTGGAGCGCAGCGTCACGGTGGAGGAGGTGAACGCCGCCTTCAGCGCGGCGGCGGCAGGCCCGCTGCAGGGAATCCTGGGCGTGGAAACCCGGCCGCTGGTGTCGGTGGATTACCTCAACGACAGCCGCAGCTCAATCATCGATGCCCCCTCCACGATGGTGGTGAACGGCACCCAGCTCAAGGTGTACGCCTGGTACGACAACGAGTGGGGCTACAGCTGCCGCATGGCCGACCTGGCCTGCCATGTGGCCGCCCTGGAGGCGAAGTGATGCGCACCCTTTCTCCTCTGCAGCAGTACGCGATCATCACCGCCAACAACTGGTCGTTCACCGTCACCGACGGAGCATTGCGCATGCTCGTGGTGTTCCATTTCCTGCAGCTGGGCTACACCACGCTGGAGATTGCCTTCCTGTTCATCTTCTATGAGTTCTTCGGCATTCTCACCAACCTCTACGGCGGCTGGCTGGGGGCCCGCTTCGGCCTGAAGCTCACCCTCTGGATCGGCACGCTGCTGCAGATCGGCGCCCTGCTGCTGCTGGTGCCCGTGGCCGACACCTGGCCCAAGGCCCTCTCGGTGGTGTGGGTGATGGTGGCCCAGGCGATCAGCGGCATCGCCAAGGATCTGGAGAAGATGAGCGCCAAGAGCGCCATCCGGGTGGTGGTGCCGGAAACCCCGGAGGATCAGGCCAAGGGCGAGCAGCAGCTGTTCCGCTGGGTGGCCATCCTCACCGGCGCCAAGAACGGCCTCAAGGGTCTGGGCTTCTTCGTGGGCGGCCTGCTGCTCTATGCGGTGGGCTTCAACAACGCCGTGCTGGTGATGGCGGCCTGGCTGGCCCTGGCCTTCCTGGTCACCCTGCTGCTGCCGCGCGACATCGGCCGGATGAAGACCAAACCCGCCTTCAAGGCGCTGTTCTCCAAGAGCGAAGGCATCAACGTGCTCTCGCTGGCCCGCTTCTTCCTGTTCGGCGCCCGCGATGTGTGGTTCGTGGTGGCCCTGCCCGTGTTTCTGCAGCAGGCCCTGGGCTGGCGCTTCTGGGAGGTGGGCGGCTTCATGGGCCTGTGGGTGATCGGCTACGGCCTCGTGCAGGGCATCGCGCCGAGCCTGCGCCGGGCCTGGGGCCAGACCCGCCCGCCGGGTCCCAGTGCCGTGCAGTTCTGGGCCGGCCTGCTCACCGCCATCCCCGCCCTGATGGCGATCACCCTCTGGCGCCAGGTGGGCAACCCCGGGCTCACCGTGGTGGTGGGATTGGCCGTGTTCGGGGTGGTGTTCGCCATGAATTCCTCGATCCACAGCTACATGATCCTGGCCTACACCGAGGCTGAGGATGTGAGCCTCAACGTGGGCTTCTATTACATGGCCAATGCCGCCGGCCGCCTGGTGGGCACCCTGCTCTCCGGCGGCCTGTTCCTCCTGGGCGGCCTGCAGGCCTGCCTGTGGGCCTCGGCGCTGATGGTGGCGCTGGCCACCCTGGTGAGCCTGCGCCTGCCCACCCCTCCCCGCCAACTGGCCACCGCCACCTAGCGCCCCCACCGGGAGCGGGTCTAGCGGTATTCGGGCTTGCGGGTGTCGTCGAAGCTGCGGCGCAGGGCCTCGCCGATGCTGAGGCCCACCGGCAGGTCACCGCCGAAGGAGGTGCCGAGAATGTGGCGGTAAAGCTTCGATTCCACCAGGCGGTAGGTGTCGGCCGGTAGGGGGATGTAGCCCGCCTGTTCCACCAGCTTCAGGCCATTGCCCACGGTGAAGCCCACGAAGCTGCGGATTTCGTCGTTGGTCCGCATCTGCTTGTCGTTCACATACACAAACAGCGGTCGCGACAGCGGCTTGTAGCTGCCGTTCTGGGCGGTCTCCACCGAAGGCTGCACGGGCTGGCCACCCTCGGCCGGCCCGATCGCCAGGGCCTTCAGCCGCTCGGCGTTGGCCTGGTAGTAGGCGAAGCCGAAATAGGCCATGGCGTTGGGGTCGCTGGCCGCGCAGGCCACCAGCACGTTGTCGTCTTCGCTGCTCTCCACGTCGGTGCGGGCGTTGCGCTTGTCGCCGTTGATCGCCTCGTTGAAGTAGTCAAAGGTGCCGGAATCGCTGCCCGGTGCGCACAGGCGCAGGGGGCGCTCGGGCCAGGCGGGGTTGATCTGCTTCCAGGTCTTGATCTTGCCCTGGGCATCCTTGTTCCAGGCGCGGGCCAGTTCGGCGGTGCTGATCGCCGAGGCCCAGGTGTTGCCGCTGTTCACCACCACGGTGAGGGCGTCAAAGGCCAGGGGCAGCTCGATGAAGGTGATGCCGTTCTCGGCGCAGGCCTTGAGTTCCTTGCTGCTGATCGGGCGGGAGGCGTTGGCGATCGGGATCTCACCGGCGCAGAACTGGCGCAGGCCGCCGCTGGTGCCCACCTCGCTGAGTTGCAGCTCCACGTTCCGACCCCGCTCCGTTTTGCGGTAGGCCTCCACCGCCCGCTCAATGATTGGGAACACGGTGCTGGAGCCGCTGATGCTGATCGGGGCACCTGCCTGCGGGCCTGGAGTGCTGCAGGCCGCCAGCAGGGAGGCCAGAACCGGGAGCAGGGGAGCCAGAACAGCGGAACGCTGGGCAGCCATGGAGGCGGCGGCAATCGGGGATTGCCCTCAAGCCTGACCAATCAAGCGGTTTTGCCGGTTAAGGCTTGGTTGGGGTTGGTGCGACTGCAACAGTTGCGCCAGGCCCCAGGGCTGATGGGGATGGTGTGGGCTGGCTGAGCTGCTATTCCTGGTGCTGCAGCCCGACCGCCAGGTCCATGAGTCAGGCCAGCGCCGCCCTGTTGGTATCCATCGGCGCCGTGCCCGGTGCCTGGTTGCGCTTTCGGATGGTGAATCACCTCGAGCCGATGCTGCCCCGCAGGCACTGGGGCACCTTTGGCGTGAATGTGATTGCCGCTTTTGCCCTGGGCCTGGTGGTGGCTCTCGAACGCAGCTGCCCGGGCAGTGGGCCTCGCCTGCTGCTGCTGATCGGCACGGGTTTCTTGGGCAGCTTCAGCACCTTCTCCAGCTTCATCGGCGAGCTGCATGCCGAGCTGCACCACGGGCACTGGGGCGAAGCGGCCCTGCTGGCGGCCTGTTCGTTGCTGGCAGGCCTGATGGCGATCAAAGCCGGCCTGCTGCTCGGGCAGGCGCCGTGAATCAGCAGCTGCGCCGCGAGTTGCTCCACCTGGCCCTGGTGGCCGGCGGTGCCATCCCCGGCGCCCTGTTGCGCTGGCAGCTGGAGCTGCACACCGGGGCCAGCGGCAGCGGCACTCTGCTGGCCAATCTCTCGGGTTGCCTGCTGCTCGGCATGCTGCTGGCCCAGCCGCCCGGGCGAACCCGGCCCTACCTCTGGGGCGGCATCGGCTTCTGCGGTTCGCTCACCACCTTCTCCAGCTGGATGCTGGAGCTGGTGCGGCATCTCGATGCGGGCGAGCCGCTGAAGGTGCTGAACGGGGTGAGCGGGAGCCTGCTCGGTGGCCTGGCCCTGCTGCAGCTCGGTTACCTCCTGGCCCGCCGCCAGCGGTGCTGAGCCTTCAGGCTGTACCCGCCTACTCCGCCCGCAAGTGGTTGAGCTGGCGCAGCGCCCGCTCACGCAATGGCTCTGGCAAGGGCACATAGCCCAGCCGTTCGGCGTCGTCCTGACCCGCCTGGCTGAGGATGAATTGCAGGCTGGTTTTCAGCAGGGCAACCTGGGGGCCGAGCCTGCGGGTGGGCACCAGCATCCAGCTGAAATTCACGATCGGGTAGCCCGCAGCCGGGTCGGGATTGCTGCCCAGGAGGTGTTGATCCAGCGGGATGGATGCCAGGGCCTGGGCTGCAGCGTCCGCTTCCGGTCGGACCCATTGGCCACTGCGGGCCTGCAGGGCCGCGGCCTGCAGGGGCGACCGCACATAGGCCGCCTCCACGTAGCCGATGGCGCCGGGGGTGTCGGCCAGCGCGATGGCCATCCCATCGGAATCCTTCACTGCCCGACCCACGGGCCAGCTCACCTGGCGGCCCACCCCGGGCCCCTGGCGCCAGGCGGGGCTGAAGGCCGCCAGGGAGGCGGTGAAATTGGCCGTACTGCCCGATGCGGCAGACCGGTGCAACACCGTGATCGGTTGGTTCACGCAGCCCAGCTGGGCGAAGTTGGTGAGCTCGCCCAGAAACACCTGCACCAGCTGCTCGCGGCTCAGGCGCAGGTCACAGCCCGGCAGGTTGTAGGCCACGGCGATCGCACCGGCGGTGACTGGAAACGCCCTCATCCCCCGGGGTGCTGTCTGCAGTTCCCGCTTCGACGGTGCACTGTCTGTGGCCGCGAAGTCGACGCTGCCGTTCAGGAACGCCCGGATGGCCTCTCCCGATCCCACCACCTCCAGTTCGCTGTTGACGTTCTCATGCACAGCCAGCTGGTTGAACCAGAGGAAGAAGGCCTGGGAAGAGAAGGAGCTCACGGCGCCACTGAGCGCCGCTGGAGCGGCAGGGGGTGGCGGGGCGCTGCAGCCTGGAGCCAGGACCGCCAGAACAGGGGCGACCAGACGGGACCAGCGCAGCCTCAAGGCCAGCATCAGAGGCTGCGCTCCAGCACCGCATCAAGGCTGGCGGCAATGTCGATCAACCCGTTGGCAATCGGGTTGGAATACACAAACAGCATCACCGCCGGCACCGGCGCTGCCAGCAGCAGGATCACCACCACCCAGGTGGTGGTCCAGGCACCGCCATGCACCAGGAAGGACACCAGGGCCAGGGCGAAATACATCACCGCAATCGCCAGCCAGAGCCGGACCGGGAACGTTTGGCGCACCAGCGACAGGCGACGCTCGCGGGCATCGATCAGGTCAAAGCCAAAGTCACTGGCCTTGCGAAAGTAATTGGTGGATTCCGGCGTGGGCTGCAGGCTGCTGGGTGGGGTGGCGTCGCGGCTGGCGAGGAAATCGCGCAGCCGATCGATGGCCTCCTGGGTCACGTCACTGCGCTGGCCGTGTCGCATCGATATGGCCTCATCCCGGGCGATGGATTCGCCGTAGTCATAGAGCAGGCGCCGGGCCTCGACGCGCTGCTCCGCCGGCAACACCGACATCACGGCACCAAGCTTGTTGATCGTGACCACCTCCTGGGTGAGCGCGGTGCGCAGGTTGGTGAACTGGAAAATCACATTGGAAAGGAGAAAGGCGGTGGTGAGCGTGTAGAGCGAACCAAGCGGACTCAGCAGCCCAGCCTGCAGCTGCACGCTGCCGCGGGCCTTCACCCAGCGCCCCAACAACAGGGCGGAGGTGGTGAGCGCCACAAACACCCCGTAGAGCACGAACACGCCGCTGTCGAGCAGCAGGGCGTTCCAGCTCTCAACAGCGGGGGAAGGGGCCCCCATCAGTGCCCCCATCAGTGAATGAAGGCGCCATCGCGCCCCACCATGAATGTGAGCTCCACAAAATCGCTCGCCTGGCGGCGCGAGGGGCTGAACTCCACCCGGTAGCCACCCAGATCCACCGGACCCATGGTTTCTATCGTGCGCATCAACCCCCCGCGGGTGAGATCGGGGCCAGCCGTCTGCAGGGCCCGCACCAACAGGCTGGCTGCGATGTAGCCCTCCAGGCTGGAGAAGCCAAGGGATGCGCCGCTGCGGTTGCGGCGGATCGTGTTCTGGTAGTCGCGCACCACCGGCACCCGCGGGTTCCAGGGGAAGGGCACCACCTGGCTGATGCCCACGCCGTGGCGATGCTGGGGCGGCAGGGCACGCGCCAGGGCATTGCTGCCCACGAATGACACACTCATCACCTGGGCCTTGCTGCCCTGGTCGCGCAGGTTGGGGATGAAGCTGGCCAGCGTGCCGTAGGAGGAGATCATCAGCACCGCATCGGGCCTGGCCAGGGCCGCCCGCCGAGCAGCCTCCCGGGTGTCGGCCGAGTTGCGCTCCACCGTGGTCTCCAGCACGGGCCTGAGCCCCCGGCTCGCCAGGGCTTTGCGGGCACCCACCACACCGTCGCGGCCGAAGGCATCGTTCTGGTACACAACCGCGATCGAACGGCGCCCGTAACGGAGCATGTAGCGCACGATCGCCTCAATCTCTTGGTGATAGCTGGCCCGAAGGTTGAAGATCAGTGGATTGGCGGGCTGGCGCAGCAATTGAGCCCCCGTGAGCGGGGCCACCAGCGGCACCCTGGCCTTCTCGATCAGGGGCAGGGCCGCCTGCACGGTGGGCGTGCCCACGTAGCCGAACAGGGCGAACACCTGGTCGCGCTGGAGAAAGCGCTCGGTGTTGCGCCGGGCCAGGGCGGGCTCGTAGCGATCATCGCGATACACCATCACGATCTGGCGGCCATGGATGCCGCCCTGGGCATTCACCTGGTCGAACACCTCATGGGCCCCAGCCCGGAACTCCCGCCCCAGCTCCGCGGCCGGCCCGCTGAAGGCGGCGGATTGGCCGATCAGGATCGAGCGTGGTCCCACTCCCACCTCGGCCCCCGCCGGCAGGGCCGAGGTGGTGATGGCGGGGGCTAGCCATGCGAGCCGAATAAGGAAGCGACCCGGGATCCTCACCTGGTTGGGCTCACTCCTTGATCTTCTCGATCTCGGCCAGGGCGCGCTGCAGCACATCGCCCTTGAGGGGCACGTAGCCCAGCTCGGCGGCGGTGGCCTGGGGGCCGTCCTGCAGGGCCCAGGTGAGGAAGGTGCGCATGGCCTCGGCCTTCTCGGCGCCGTAGCCGCCCTGGTAGGCCAGGATCCAGGTGAAGGCCACGATCGGGAAGCTGTCGGCGCCGGCGGGATTGCAGTCCTCACCGCCCAGACGCTCATCCAGCACCACAGCGTTGAGGCCGGCGGCGCCGCTGTTGGCGTCAGCCATCACGAAGTTGCCGTCCTTGTTCTGGAGGGCGGCGGCCTTGATCGGCCCGCGCACGTAGGCCTGGTTCACGTAGCCGATCGAGCCCGGGGTGTTGGTGAGCAGGCCGGCCACGCCCTCATTGCCCTTGCCGCCCACACCCACCGGCCAGTTCACGGCCTTGCCCACGCCCACCTTGCTCTTCCACTCCTCGGAGAAGCAGGTCAGGGCGTTGGTGAAGGCGTAGGTGGTGCCGCTGCCATCGGAGCGGTGGGCCACCGTGATCGGGCCATCGGGACAGCCCAGATCCTTCCAGTTGGTGATCTTGCCCAGGAACACGTCGGCCACCTGGGCCTGGGTGAGCTTGAGATCGGGGCAGTTGGCGTTGTTGTAGGCCACCGGCACGGTGCCGCCCAGCATCGGGATCTGCACGGCGCCGCGCTTGCCGGCGGCGTCCTTGCTGAAGTCCTCAGCCGCCAGGGCTTCATCGGTGGCGCCGAAGTCCACCGACCCGGCCAGGAACTGGCGCACGCCCGCACCCGAACCCACCGACTGGTAGTTCACCTGGTTGCCGGTCTCGCTGGCATAGTCCTGCGCCCAGCGCTGGTAGGCCGCCGCCGGGAAGGAGGCGCCGGCGCCGCTGATGCTGGGCAGCTTGTTGCCGCCGCCACCGCCGCCACAGGCGGAGAGCAGCAGGCCCGCGCTGATTGCGGCGGAGATGGCAAGGAGAGAGGTGCGTTGCATGACCAAAGTGTGGCAGCGCCCCACAGCTACGGGGTCGCCGTTGCCCCAGTCCTAAGAAACGGTTAAGAACCCAGGCGGAAAAAAAGGGGGGCCTGGGGCCCCCTCGGTTCAAGCCAATGGCGGCTGGATCACTTGCCGATCTTCTTCACCGCGGCCTGGGCCTGCTTGAGGATCGCGCCCTTCAGAGGCACATAGCCCAGGTCGTCGGCCAGGTTCTGGGCGGCGGGGCTGAGCAGGTGGTTCATGGCCGCCTGGATGGCGGGCGCCTTGGCGCCGTTGCCGCGCTGGTAAGCGAGGATCCAGGTGAGGGTGGAGATGGGGTAGCTGTCGGCACCGGCGGGATTGGCATCCTCCCCGGCCAGGTTGGCGTCGAGCTTGATGTTGTTCAGCGCCGCGGCACCACCCTTGAGATTGGGCATCACGAACTTGCCAGCCTTGTTCTGCAGGGCGGCGGCCTTGATCTTGCCCTTCACGAAGGCCTGGTTGAGGTAGCCGATCGAGCCGGGGGTGTTCTGGATCACGCCGGCCACGCCCTCGTTGCCCTTGCCGCCCACGCCCACGGGCCACTTCACGCTCTTGCCCTCACCCACCTTGCTCTTCCACTCGGGGGAGAAGGCGGAGAGGGAGTTGGTGAAGGCGAAGGTGGTGCCGGAGCCATCGGAGCGGTGGGCCACCGTGATCGGGCCCTTGCCGCACTTCAGCTGCTCCCAGGTTTTGATGTTGCCGAGGAAGATGTCCACGGCCTGCTTCTGGGTGAGCTTGAGGCTGGCGCAGTCAGGCTTGTTGTAGGCGATGGCGATGGTGCCGCCCACGGCGGGGAACTGGATCACGCCGCGGCTCACCTTGGCCGCCTCAGCGCTCTTGATCGGTTCGTCGGTGGCGCCGAAGTCCACGGTGCCAGCCAGGAACTGGCGCACGCCGGCGCCGGAGCCCACCGATTGGTAGTTCACCTTCACGCCCTTGGCGCCGGCAAAGGCGCGCTGGTAGAAGGGCGCGGGGAAGGTGGCACCGGCGCCGTTGATGGTGGCCTGGGCAAGCACCGGGGCGATCAGGCCGGCGCCGGCCAGGGTGATGCCGGAGATGATCAGGGCCTTCTTGGGGAAGGTCATGGATGAACCGTTGGGGATCTTTACCCATCTAGCAACCGCCAACTCGGCAGGTCGTTATGCCTGTGTTAAGGGCAGGTCAAGATTGGATTTGCATGGCTTGAAACCATTGCCTTTGCCTCCAGGAAGCCGATGAACTGTGGTGTTCAGCACTGTTGCCTGCCCAACAAAAAGCCCCCTGCATGCAGGGGGCTGGTGATTGTGTGAGTGAGGGAATGGAGGCGAAAGTTGGCTTCTGGGCTGGATGCCAGAGGCCGAGTGATCAGAACCGGAAAGTGGTTTGGATCACACCGCCCCAGGTGGAATCGAATCCGTTCTGGCGGTAATCGCTTGCGTAGAAGATCGCAGGGGTGATCGAGATGTTGTCTGTGACCTGGAATTTGTAGAAGAACTCCCACAGCCAGCTTTCTGTTTCGCTCGCAGTGGTGAACGGAGCTTGGCCAAGGGCGATACCCGCGGCATTGCCCTCGTAGAAGACGTCATCCCACTGCAGACCAACCATCCAGGACTGGGAGTCGAGGACAGGGCCACTTGAAACGGCGTTGTAGCCGTAACCGGCGCTGATCGAGGGAGCCCAGCCAGCGTCGATCGGTTGCCAGTAGGCGCCGATCGAAACGCTGTTGCTGTCCTGGCCGCTTTCCAGCTGGCGGGGGCTGAAGTTGGGAACCCGGATGCGCGAACCGTCGGAGCCATAGCGGTAGGCCAGGGCAACACCCCAGCTCTTGCCCTTGGCACCCAGCTGGGCAAGGACGTTGATACCGCTATCGGAGGAGAAGGCGCCAACGGTGGAGTCTGCGTAGCTGCCGTCGCCGTTGTCGGCCACGTAGTTGACGTCGAAGCTGATGAAGGGGTTGCCCTTCTCAACCTTCTGTTTCCACTGGAAGCCGAAACCGGCACCGGTGGCTTTGTTGTAGGTGCCTGAAGCGCCCGCCAGCTGGAAGAAGTCGAGGATGCCGGACTTGTAGGCGCTCGGGATGAACGACACCATCTCGGTGTTGCGCACCAGGGCGCCGGCGGTCAGCTTGACGCTGTCGCCCACGGGGAAGGTGTAGTACAGACGATCGATGATCACCTGATCGTCGGTTTCCTCAGCCTTGTCGAGCTTGAAGATCTGGCTGCTGCTGCCGAAGGGCAGGGAGCTGAAGTTGCCTGCGCGCAGGCGGGTGCGCAGCAGGTCCTGGCCGCTGAAGCTGGTGTCGAAGCTCAGGCGCAGGTCGTAGTTGAAGGTGGTCTGGTCGGGGCGACGCAGACGACCGTCGTCGTCAGCAACGGCGCGGGTGTCGAAGTCGGGGACCCCACCGAGGATGAAGCTGGCTTCACCTTTGAGCTTGGTGGTGGTGGAGAACTGCTGGGCCTCCAGGGTGTTGACCTTGGCCTCGAGGCCATCGACGCGGCCCTTGAGCACGGCGAGTTCCTTCTCGAACTCGGCCATCAGGCGCTTGAGCTCGTCGGTCACCTCGGTGACCCGGTCGAGGCAGGCGTTGAGCAGGGCGGCCGCCTCGTAGCGGGTGAGGGCCTGGCGGCCCTTGAAGGTGCCGTCGGGATAGCCGGCCACGCAGCCGTAGCGCTCCACCAGGTTGGAGAGGGCCTGGTAGGCCCAGTCGGTGGGGCGAACGTCGGAGAACTGGGAGACGCTGGTGACCTGGTTCTGGGATTCCCAGGCGCGGAAGCGGTCGATGTCCTGCTGCTCCATGTAGGAGTTGATGGCAGCAGAACTGGAGATGGCGCTGGCGTCCTGGGCGTTGGCGGCCACAGGGGCCAGCAGGCCGGTGCCGGCCAGGGCCAGCAGCAGCTGTTGGAAGGGTTTCATCGGGTCCTCACACCGATAGGGATAGCGCTATGCGCCGGGCGGAGCTTACGGGCGCAACCCGGACGGCGACCAGCGACCAGAACACGGGGGTGATGTGTTCTGGGATACACGTTGGTGGTTAACGCTTCCCCTGGGCGGTGCTGGGTCTGGGGTCGGGCCCACCCTGGCTCAGAAGAACAGCCGGCTGAAGCGCTGTTCAGGATCCTGGGGCTGCTCCGGACGGAAGGGATAGAGCTCCTCATCCCGGAGCCCGGCCATCTCCTGCAGCTGGCAGCGCAGCCAGTGCCGAAAGATCAGCAGGGCTCCCAGATCGGCCAGGCGCGCGTCGGTGAGCAGCCAGATCGGTGTGGGCGCCACGGCTCGATGCTGCTCAACAACGTAAGGAGTGCCTAGCGCAATCGGCGGGCAAAGTCGATTAAGGCCCGCGGCCAGACTGGGACCGGCCAGCCCGGCGCCCTGCGTTTCGGCCTGGCCAGCACAGCCAGCCTTCGGCGCCGACTGGGCAGATCCTGGAGGGCTGCGCTGAGCTGCTGCCAGCGTCGCCAGCAATGGAGCCGGTTCTGTTCCAGAAGCCAGGCCAGCTGGGGCAGGGTGACCTCCAACCCATTCGGGCTCTGGTCCTGGATCGCTTTGTGCAGCACCTCCAGATCATTCAGCTCACCCAGAAGGCTCTGACCCTGTTTGAGGCTGGCAATCCACTGGCGGCCGGCAGGCTCGAGGAAGGCGTCGATGTTCTCCAGCCGATAGCGCAGGCTGCGCAGCTGTTTGCGCAGGTCGTGAAGCGTGTCGGAATCCTGGCCTGCCAGCTCTAGCCACCAGCCCGGGTGCAGCATCAGGCTGGTGCTGCCGGGTACGGCCCATTCCGGAATCCAGTGCAGCAACGGGGCGTTCCCCAGGGCCGTGTAGCGGGGCTGCTTCAGCCAGCTCTGCAGCTGGGCGATCAGTTCCAGGTGCCGGCTGCTCTTGAGCACCGACTGCAACTGCTCGCCGGCCAGGCGCCGTTCGCGGGCCAGCTGGCGGCGCACAGGCTTGAGCTCCTGCTGTTCCTGCTCGGGCAGCTGGGGCAGGAACACCGCCTCGAGGCGTTCGCGCAGCACGTCCAGATCCCTGGCAACGCCCAGTCTCTGCACGGTTTTGGCCAGCCGACGGTCATTGACCTCCGCCGGCAGCACCAGGCAGGGTCCGAACTGGGCGAGGGTGGCCCGCAGCTTGCGCATCGTCACCCGCAGCTGGTGCAGGGGCTCCCCGTCGTTGTCACGCAGAACGGGGCTCTGCAACGCCACCATCCGCTTGCAGTGGCCCTGCAGCAGGGCATGCACGTGGGCGCCATTGCTGATCAGCTGGCTCAAGGGGATGGCCTGCCGTTGCGGGGGCCCTTCAACTCTGCTGCGTCATCGCCGCCCCGCTGGTTAAGGCCAGGTTGTACCGAGCCGGCGCCGCTCTCAGCGGGGCGTGGTCCAGTCCTGGAACCAGCCCCGTCGCCAGAGCCACCAGGCCTGGATAGCGGCGATCGCCGCCATCAGGCTCAGGGCGTAGGCGTAGCCGAGGCGCCACTTCAGTTCAGGCATGAATTCGAAGTTCATGCCGTAGATGCCGCCGATGAAGGTGAGTGGCGCAAAGATGCTGGTGAGGATGGTGAGAGTCTTCATCACCTGGTTCATGCGGTTGCCCACGCTGGCCGCATAGGCCTGGGTGATCGCGTCGCACTGATGCCGCAGCAGCTCGCAGTTGCCGAACAGCAACTCCACCAGTTCGCCCATTTCGGTGAAGCCAGCCCAGGCCTCGGCCCCGAGCAGATCCTGCCCCTGGCGCAACACCATCTTGATCTGGTGGCGCAGGGGCCAGATCTGACCGCGGATTCGGCGCAGGTTGCTGCGGTGGCTGAAGGTGCGGGTGAGCAGCTTGGGCTTGGGATCCCGCAGAGCGGCTGATTCCAGATCATCGAGCCGGTTGGCGATCTGCTCCAGCATCGGGTGGAGCTCATCGAGCACGTCGTCGATCAGCAGGTGCATGATGTTGGCCAGGTCGCGCTGGTCGCCGCTGCCCACCCGCGAGCGCAGCCAGTCGAGCAACTCGGGGAAGGCATCACCGTGGTGGCTCTCCTCGAAACTCACCAACAGATTGGGCAGCAGCAGCAGCCCCAGCTGACTGCTGATCAGGTGGGAGGGGTCACGGGCAAAGCTGAGGCGGTGCAGCACCACCAGCAGGGCGTTGTCCACCGCATCCACCCGCGGTCGTTGGGGGATCTCCAGCAGTGGCGGCAGGAGGGAAGCCGGCACCCCCAGCCGGATCAGCATCCTGCCGATGGTCTCGGGCTGGCCGAGCCCCATCACCCGCAGCCAGAGCGGGCGTCCCAGCGCCAGCATTCGGTCTAATTGTTCCGGTTGCTGAATCTGTTCCAATCGGGGGCCATCCTGTTCCAGCACCACGGCGCAGAACTGAGTGAGCGGTCGCCCGCCCGTGACGTACAGATGGCTGGGCAGATTGGCTGGACGCTCCTCCAGCAGGCGGGAGCTCAGAGTGGCCGGGGTTGGACGCAGCACGGCGGTTCGGGAACGATCCAGCGATCAACAATCTGACCGCTTCCCACAATGGCGGCCTGCAGCAGCAGGCAGAGCAGCACATCCGGCAACAGGGCCGACCGGGGCGCAGGTCGGGCCATGGGTCGACCTCATGCCAAACGGCTTTGATCCTCAGCAGGTTCTGCGCTGCTGTCCGTGACGGCCTGCACCCTTCCACGGTGTTCCAGGCCACGGAGGGCTGCCCTTTATTGGTTCTTAATGCTTGCTGGCTAGGGTCGGGCCTCGCCTGTGGCGGGGATCAAGGCATTCCCGTCTCTTTTTGTATGTCAGTATCCCCTGGCGATCTTCAGGCAGGTGAACCCTCTGGGGATCACGGTGCTCCGGCACCATCCACCCGCTCTCCGATGGAGGCCCACTCTTCTTATCGCGCTACCGACTGGACGCCCCAGCGTCTGATGTTTCACCAGAATCTCGAGTCGTTCGCCGAGCGGGTGGGCTTGCTGGTGGGGCTGCAGAGCAATGGCAAGCTGAGCCAGGAGGAGGCCTATGCAGAGATTCGCAAACTCTGGAAAGATCTCAAGGGCAGTCGCGACAACCTATTGAACGAGTGAAGCGCTGGCCCGGCTCAGGGTTGGGACGGGTGCAGCAATTCTTGGCGCAGTCGCCGGATGGCTCGTTTTTCCAGGGCCCTCACCATGTCGGGGGACATCCCTAACGCATCGCCCATCTCCTGCAGGGAGGGGGGCGGCGTGCGAAGAAACCGCCGCTCCACCACGAGCCTCTCCTGGGGCGTGAGGCGGCTGAGGCGATGGCGCACCTGATCCAAGGCATTCCGCCAATGGAGATGGTCATAGGCGTCCTGGTGATCCGCGGCCAGGCCATCACCTAGCAGGAGTCCTTCGCCGCCGGGGGTGGGCTTGTCGAGGGATGACACCTTGCGGGTGAGCAACAGCGACTTGGTCACCGCTTCCACATCCAGCTCGGCTTCCAGCGCGATCTGGGTGAGGGAAGGGCTGTTCAATCCCGAGCGCTGGAGCTGCTCAGCTGTCTGCCGCACCTTGCGCAGGAGGGCGTTGGTGTGGCCGGGGATCCGGATCGTGCGGTCCTTGTCGGCGATGGCCCGGCTGATCGCCTGGCGGATCCACCAGCTGGCGTAGGTGGAGAAGCGGTAGCCGAGGGTGGGATCAAATTTCTCCACCGCCCGGATCAACCCCATGTTCCCCTCCTGGATCAAATCCTGGAGGCTGAGATGTTCGGCCCGGTAGTGCTTGGCCAGGGTGACCACCAGGCGCAGGTTGGCATTCACCATCCGCTGCCGGGCCCGTTCACAGGCCATGATCCTGCGCTTGAGCTGGGGCATGAGCTCCTCCAGGCTGAGTTGTCTCAGTTCAGGCAAGGCCCGGACCTGCTTGGCCAGCAGGATTTCCTGGGCCGGCGTGAGTAGGGGATAGCGGGCGATGGCCTGCAGGTAATGGGCCAGGGAATCCTGCACAGTCCAAGCGTGGCGCCTGGCCCATGCTCGACAGAATTGGCGCAGGCGGAGGTGTCGCCGATCACCTCCGCCCGGTGCATCCGCCAGGGGCCTCAGGCCGCCAAGGCGGGCTCCCGTTCGCTGCCGGCGATGGCGGCAGGGGTTTCGCGGCGGAAGCTGGTGAGTTTGTGGCTGCTGGCACCCAGTTCGGCGGCGAGCACGGCACAGGCCCGTTCGGG
>JBILNZ010000064.1:0-5440 GCA_044374745.1 Prochlorococcaceae cyanobacterium
CGAAAGGTCTTGCGCTTCTGCATGCCCAAGTTTATTGCCCAGATCCATTGCAGTCACTGGGATCTGGGCAGATTCATGGGCGTCTGTGGAGAGCGTTCGTTGGATCTATGCGCGACAGGCTCCTAGGGGAGCACTGGCTGAGCAAAGAAGGCCTCTATCGGGTCGAGCACTGCCCGCTGATCCCCAGCTGCGCGCAGCTGATCCCATTGGCCAGCGGCCAGGAGCCGCTCTACCGCCACCCTAGCAACACCAACCGTTTTCAGAGGCTCTGGCCATGAGCGCACTGCCGGCACGACCGCGGCCCCTGCGCCAGCGAATCGGTAACCACAAAAAGACGATCACCATGAACAACGACACCTACGAACGGGTGAACGCCTTCGCGCGGCGCCACAACATCACCTGGAGTGGGGCCCTGCATGAGCTGGTGCGCACCCATCCCCTGATCGGCCTGTCGTCACTGCTGGACGCCCAGAAGCGCATCGACGCCATCAAGGGCACCGCGCAGGAGGTGCAGGCATGAGCATCAACGTGGTCGTGCTGGTCGGCAACGCCGGCCGGGATCCGGAGCTGCGCTTCTTTGAGAGCGGCAGCTGCGTGTGTGAGTTCACGCTCGCCATCAACCGGCCACCACGGGATGGCCAGGAGCAGAACCCGCTGTGGGTGAACTTCAAGGCCTGGGGCAAGACCGCCCAGGTGGCCGGGGACTACGTCCGCAAGGGCAGCAAGGTGGCGGTGGTCGGCCGGCTGGAGATCGAGCAGTGGACCGACAGAACCAGCGGTGAGGTGCGCAGCAAGACCCTGGTGGTGATCGACCGCCTGGAGCTCTGCGGCAGCCGCGGGGGCGGCGATGGCTTGGGCACTCCCGCTCCCTCCGGCGGGCCGCCCACCCAAGGCCATGGCTCAGCACCGCCAGGTGCAGCCTCGCCAGATGCAGCAGCACCACGCGCAGGCGGCTGGGGGAATGACTGGAGCGCGCCGCCCGCCGGCGCCACACCCCTCAGCGACGAGGAGGTGCCGTTCTGATGGAACGCTCCTCCAGACGGCTGGACCTGCCGGCCTTTCCCCGCAGCCGCCCCCGCCATCCCGAACTCCTCGCCCTGAGCCGCCTGCGCCGCCTCAGGCAGTTGCAGTTGATCGTGCTCCTGCTCCAGCTCGGCTGCCTGGGTCTGTTGATCCAGGTGATGGTGCGGGAGCCACTGCCGCTCTGCCGGCTGCAGCAGACGATGCATGTGATCCGGGGACCGATCCCCTGACCGCAGGGCTCGCTGGGCGCGTAAGGATCAGAGCGGTTCAGCGCCCTCGCCCAGGATCGCCAGGTAGGCGTCGTAGGCGAACAGGCGGTTGCGCCGGCCGCCGGTGATCTCGCGGGCGATACCCAGTTCCACCAGGGTCTCGAGAACCTTGCCGGCAGTGGGGAAACTCAGTCCACTCAGCTCTTTGAGCTGCTTGGTGCTGGTGAGCGGCCGCTGCCGCAACGCCGCATAGCCCTGGCGCACGCTCGGCCCGGAGCGTCCGAGGCCGACCAGGCGCTCCTCATCGGCGCGGAACAGGGCGAGCAGCCGCTGGGCGGTGGCCACGGCGGCCGAGGCCGTGCTCTCGACACCCTCCAGGAAGAAGTCAATCCAGGCCTCCCAGTCGCCCTGCTGGCGGACACCATCGAGCAGCTCGTAGTAGCGGCTGCGGTGCTCCTTGAAGAACAGACTCAGGTAGAGCAGCGGCTGCTTGAGCACGCCGGCCTCGATCAGCATCAGCACGATCAGCAGGCGGCCCAGGCGGCCGTTGCCATCGAGGAAGGGGTGGATCGTCTCGAACTGCACGTGGGCCAGGGCGGCACGCACCAGCACCGGCAGGGAGTGTTCACCGTTCTGGCCGCCGTGAATGAAGTGCTCCAGCTGGCCCATGCAGGGCTCCACCTGAGCCGGTGGCGGCGGCACGAAACGGGCATTGCCCGGCCGGGTGCCACCGATCCAGTTCTGGCTGCGCCGGAACTCACCCGGCAGGCGATCGGCACCGCGGCCCCGGGCCAACAACCGGCCATGGATCTCGCGCAGCAGGCGAGAGGACAGGGGAAAGCCCTCGCTCAGCCTGGCCAGGCCATGCTCCAGCCCAGCGACGTAACTGGAGACCTCCACCACGTCATCGAAAGGCACGCCGGGAGCCTCCTCCAGTTCAAAGAGGAGCAGGTCGGAGAGCGAAGACTGGGTGCCTTCGATCTGGGAGGAGAGGAGGGCCTCGCGGCGCACGTAGGCGTAGAGGAACAGCTCCGGATCGGGAAGCAGGGCAGAGACCCCATCGAGGCGGCCGCAGGCCAGCAGCGCCCGATCGTGCAACGCCTGCAGCGGCCCCTCCAGCAACACCGGCGGATCGGGCGGCAGTGGCGCTGGCACGAACGCCCGGACCACTTCCCCAGCGGTGCTGGTGATCTCGTAGCGACCCGTGCTGTCGCGCCGCACGAAACCTCCTTTGGGGCGAACCTTGAATACGCGTCAAGCTTATTCAAGAAAGACCTGCTTGCGTTAAATAAGGGCGATCGATTCTGGTTGCGCCGTCACGTGCTCGGTGCGGCTGGCGTCTGGAGGCGGTTTGGGTGCGTCTTGGCTCCAGGCTCCTGATTGACTCCGGATCAGGCCATCACCAGAGCGTGATCCCGGCAGGTCTGCAGCAGGCGACTACGGAGCAGAGGGGCATCCAGCGCCAGATCGCGGATGCAGCTGATCGCTCCTTCTGCCCGGTCGTAGAGAGCGATCGCCGACTCGCCGTTGTGGGCGTTGCTGTAAAGGAGTCCATCCACCGCATGGGAGGTGTAGAAGTGCCGCGACCATGCCTGCGACAGGTCGCGATCAGCGATGGCGCTCAGGGCCGCAACGCTGACGGCTCGCATGGCGCTGCTCCCGCGCAGATCCAGCAGCTGAAGCGGGCGGGTCGTCCGGATCAAGGCGAGGCGACAGCCTTGCGGTTCGACAACACCGGTGTCTCCAAACACCTCCACCACACAGCCCGAGAGCGAGAAGGCGCTGTAGTGAATACCGCGCCGCTGACCGGGCTCGTGATGGTCAAAGCGTGAGAAGGGGCCGCCGGTGCGAAAGACGCAGGCCGTGCTGCCGTACTCATCGGGCCTGTAGATGCGCTGCAGGCTCGCCGCTTTGGGGAGGAGATGAAGAACCGGGTCGGTGGTCCGCTTGGGGGGCGGAGGATCAATCCTGACCACGTCCCACCTGGCGGGCTTCCGTCAGCACCTCCTCCACATGGCCCTGGCGCAGCCAATCGATCGGGGTGGCGCCTGAGAAGACCGGCTGGGGACGCTGCAACCACTGCACCTTGGCCAGGTCTGAGACAGGCAGCGCCGCGATCACAGCCGGCAGATGGTCGATAACCCCGTCGGGGCCATCGGGATCGAACTGCCAGAGCGGGAAGCGCCAGTGGCCCTGATCACGGACCGCGAGCAGGGTGCCGGCCTTGATGCGGTCATGGGCGGTCTGGCGACTGCGTGCGCCGAGCAACTGGGCCACCTCGGCGGCGCCGATGGTTTGGGCCAGGAGATTGCGACGCAAGGCAAAGCGCTCCTGCAGGGACTGGAATTCGAGCAGGATCGGGTTGTCCGGCGCCTCGCCAAGCCACGCCTCCAGCCCCTCCTCCTCAGCAGGCAATGGAGTCTTGGCGGCGTTGGCCACGGCCTCCAGCAGCGCGGCCTGGGAGGGCTCATCGAGCGGGTGTCGCTCCAGCTGCTGCTGCAGAGCGGCCACGAAGGCCAAGGTGGATGCCATGGACCCGACAGCAAAGGACCCTTTCCCACACTGTAAGAGATGTCAGAGGGCCTGGCATGGCCTCCTGGTGCTGAGCAATCACGGTCCAAGGTGCAGGTGGCACCACAAGCCCTGACGATGGGCAGGCCACAGGCTGGTCTCTGGCGGCCGGCCAGCGCGGCACCCGAGCATTGGGCACGCCCGGACATTGGTTGGTATCAACTGGTCCCCAATGCCAGCCCGACCGACCAGGATCCCGGTTGCTGTCCTGCTGCTGTCTAGCGGTGAGCCCTCGCCTGATCATTTCCGACAACCGCGACGAGCCCGGCAACCCGCTGGTGCTCGATGGCGAGGCCATTGACGCGGCAGCCAGCGACCCCGTGGCGATCGGCAAGTTGATGGTCGATCAGGTGTGGGCCGAGGGCACCGATCCCACAGGTGGGGGCCTCTACTACGAACGCAACAGCAACCGGCACCGGCGCCTCCAGGCCTTTGAGACCGGGCACGAGGACTACATGACCGGCGGCTGGGTGCGGGTGTTGGCCACGGCCGAGCAGGTGAGCAGGGAGCGGGCAGGAATGGAGCAGGCCGCCATGCGCGGGCTTGTCACAATCCACGGCAGCCACCGGGGCGTGCTGCTGGTCGAGTTCCTGGATGTGGCCTGGAGCTGAGGCAGGCAGGGTACGGCTTTCTGCCGTATCGTTGATTCAGTCCCTGATGGGTGCGTGTCGTGGCTGTCGATGAGCGACTCGATCTCAAGCTCAGCGCTACTGACAAGCAGCTGCTGGCCCAGGGGGCTGCCATTGAAGGCCTGAGCATGGCGGCTTTCGTGCGGCTGGCCGCCAGGCAGCGCGCCGCAGAGGCCGTCCAGAGGGAGCAGCAGCTCGCCCTATCGCAGCGCGACTTCGCGGCCTTTCAGGCCGCCATCAGCCAACCGTTTGCGCCCAATCCCGCTCTGCAGGATGCGCTGGGTGAGGCCCGCATCCGCGTGAGCCGTGTTTGACGAGCAGCAGCTCGACCCTGCCCGGCACAACCGCAAGGCCTTCTCCTGTGGAGTCGCGGCCCTGGATCGCTTCCTGCAGCAGCAGGCCCACCAGAACATGCGCCGCGGGGTAAGCCAGACCTTTGTGCTGGTGCCGGCGAATGCACCGGCAGAGATCGCCGGGTTTTACACCCTGGCTCCGGCGGAGGTCCGGCTGGCCGATCTGCAACCGGCGGATGCAAGACCGCTGCCTCCCTATCCGGTCCCTTGTTTTCGGATGGGGCGCCTGGCTAGGGATCAACGCTGGCAGGGGCAGGGGATCGGCCCCCTGCTGCTGGGCCTGGCCGTGCAGCGCTGTCTCGATGCCAAGCGCTCTGTTGGTGGCTACGCGCTGATCGTGGACGCGAAGGACGCAGCCGCCAAGGCGTTCTACGAGCGCCATGGCTTCCGCACGTTTCAGGACACGCCTCAGAGCCTCTATCTGCCCCTGGGCGCCTGATCCCACCCCGGCAGCGGGGCGTGATGGTGTCACACGGCGCAAGGGCTTCGCGAGTCGGTGAGGCCGCTGCGCGGTCACCGACCCTTGCGCTCGCGTGATCTCTTGCCTCCTCGCCGCCGCCGGGATGGGGTGGCTCAGGTCACGCCGGCCCGGCGCTGTTCCCGCGGCTGCGGTGCCCGCCCAATCCCAGGGCCAGGGTGCTGAATTGGGGTGATG
>JBILNZ010000020.1:0-46972 GCA_044374745.1 Prochlorococcaceae cyanobacterium
GTGATGCCATCACTGCTGCCGGATCCATGAACTCGGCAATACAGGGCAATGCTGCTTGATCGCTCAGCGATGAGCTGTCAGGCATGCAGTCCTGCGGAGCACGGTCCCGCCCCCTGAACGCATACAATCCTTTTTCGCAGAAATTTCGCAGTAACTGCAAGGCCGAGTTTGCCAGAAGAAGCACCGATAAAAAGCTCAATACCCGATTCTGCATCAGCTGAGTATGCCCCAAATATACATCCATCGTGCTCAGTGTTCCATTCGTGGTAGTCAAGCAATGGAAGGAAAGTCAAGAAGACAGCGCCAATACCTGAAGCATCAAAAAAGACATGCGAATCCATACTATCCAACAGCTCTGGGCCACGGTATCCACCTGGAGGAACTGGTGAAGAAGCAAATGCACCTCGTTCGACGCAAGGATATGCCAGATGTGCAATGCATTCGTTTAAAGTAGGGTTGCTTATTGAATAACGCGTCAACGCTTGACTTGAAGTTTGCGGAATTGGCAGCGAGACTTTAAATCGCTTTCTTGGCTCGGTCGTTCGAAACGTGTGCTGAATTGAGTTTCCGGGAACTTCTATCGCGATCACTAGAGTGGCCCCCTCTGGAGATGACCAGCAATAGCAACTAGAAGTCAATGCAGGCGTACCAGCCTCAAACGAGACAGGAATCGCGATATCTATCACTGCACCAGGAGGAATTGCAACTTGCCAGCAAGGGCCATCACCTAAGGCACTACTATTTAGAAACTTTCATGATTCAGGATATGCCTTGATGAATTCTCGACTAACCGCTTCAGCAGACGGAATAAGGTTCGTTGCGCCACCCTCAACCAGCAAACCAATACATGGATTATTGCTTGCATCAGCTGCAGTATCCGGTGCAGGCACATCATGCAAAGTCATACTGATATCGCAAGAAATGGGAATGAGTCAAAGCTTCCTGTTGGTCCAACGCTAAATCGGCTTACCCGCATAAGACCCTGCCCCTACACTCCCCAGCAGCATAAACATCCTCCCCTTCTCAGGCAACATGCTGAAAACCACTGCATAGCAATGGCTCTCGCGTAGTCGCCAGCGAAGGCGGGGATCTTCACTGGACCCGCCTATAACCGTTCACCTCAATCCCTCACCCGCTCCGCCAGCACCCGCCCGCCGGCATCCAGCAGCGCGATGCGCAGCGGCATCTGGCCGGCGGCGTGGGTGCTGCAGCTCAGGCAAGGGTCGAAGCAGCGGATGCCCGCCTCCACCCGGTTGAGCAGGGGCTCGGGGATCTCGGCACCCTCGGCAACCGGCTCGGTGATGAACTCCCGGGCAATCTGGGCCACGGTGCGGTTCATGGCCAGGTTGTTCTGGCCCGTGGCGATGATCAGGTTCACGCGGGTGATCAGGCCGTCGTCGTCCACCCGGTAGTGGTGAAACAACGTGCCCCGCGGCGCCTCGCTCACCCCCACCGCTTCGTTGGCATTGAGGCTGGCCCGGGCGCGGATGCGGCCAGTCATCAACGTGTCGTCAGCCACTAGCTGCTCGATGCCCTCCAGGCAGGCCACGATCTCCACCAGCCGGGCGTGGTGAAATGCAAACGACGACGTCACAATCCGCCCGCCGCTCTCGGCGGTGCCGCTGCGCTGGCGGAACTCGGCCAGCTCCTGATCCGCCCA
This sequence comes from Prochlorococcaceae cyanobacterium, assembly GCA_044374745.1. Lineage (GTDB taxonomy): Bacteria > Cyanobacteriota > Cyanobacteriia > PCC-6307 > Cyanobiaceae > NIES-981. The sequence continues at coordinate 1,661 of JBILNZ010000020.1, forward strand.
GGGGGTGCCGATCCGATCGCACACGTTCAGCCGCGCCAGCGGCCCCACCCGGTAGATCCCCTCGGGATAGCCCAGAGGCTTGTAATAGGGAAACTTCAGGTAGCTCCAGCTCTCCACCGCCTCGCCCAGAAACGTGGCGTAGTCGTCTTCGCTGAGCCCATCGGCCACGATCCGGCCCGACGAATCCACGAAGCGGATCGTCCCCTCGATGCACTCCCAGCCGCCATCGGCCGCCACCAGCCCCATGAACAGCGAAGGAAAATCGCCAAACGTGCGCTGCTCCCGCTGCAGCGGCCCATCCAGCAGTCCCTTGTAGAGCGTCAGCGCCGTGGCCACCGTGGCCTTGGCCTCCGGCAGCCGCGACCGGATCCAATCCCGCGCCTCGGCGCTCAGCGGCGTGCGCACCCCGCCCGGCACCGCCCAGGCCGAGTGGATCTTGCGGCCCCCCAGCAGCTCCAGCACCTGCTGGCCGAACTGGCGCAGGCGGATACCGGCCCGGGCCAGATCCGGGTCGGCCGCCATCAGGCCGAACACATTGCGCCGGGCCGGATCGCTCTCCCAGCCCAGCAGGAAATCGGGGCTGCTCAGATGGAAAAACGACAGCGCATGGCTCTGGCAGAGCTGGGCCAGATTCAGCATCCGCCGCAGCTGGCGCGCCGCCGGCGGCGGCTGCACCGCCAGCAGCTTGTCACCGGTTTTCGCCGCGGCCAGCAGGTGGCTCACTGGGCAGATGCCGCAGATCCGCGCCGTGATCCCCGCCATCTCCGTGAACGGCCGCCCCTCGCAGAAGGTTTCAAAGCCCCGATACTCCACCACGTGGAAGCGGGCATCGGCTAGCCGGCCGGTGTCATCCAGGTGGAGGGTGATCTTGGCGTGACCCTCGATGCGGGTGACGGGGTCGATCGTGATCGTGCGGGTCATGGCCCGGGGCATTCTCCGGTCTTCTCCAGCATGGCCAGGACAGCCCACCTCGGCTGCCCTCAGCTGCGCCGCCCCTCCACCTGCAGCCGCAGCTCCATGGTTCGCTGCACGCCGTACACCAGCTGGGCGGTACTCCAGCCCGCCATCAGCACGCCGTTCACCGCCTGCATGACGCTCAGCAGCCGCCAGCAGGACGGCAGGGTGAGGTCGCCGTAGCCCACGGTCGTGAAGGTGATGCCCGAAAAGTAGAGGCTGGGCTCCCATGTCTCGAACAGTCCCAATTGCCGGTAGAGCACCGCCCAGAGCAGGATGTCGAGCAGCAGGGCCATTGCGGTGATCAGCACCGTGAGCAGGATCAGCAGCAGGCGGCGATAGCTGCGCGGCGCGCACCAGGCCCGCAGCGGCGGCCACACGCCCAGCTCGGCTTGACACACCGTGGCCAGGCTGTGCACCGCGGCGGTGGCCACCACCATGGCCAGCCCGAACAACAGCTGGTGGCCGATGCCGGGGCATGCCGCCAGGACGGCGATGGGTTCGGCACGGACAGCGACCGGCGCGGCGGCGGCCGCCAGCCCGGCACCCAGGGCCGCGAGTCGCCGCAGGCGCTGGTTCATCGCCCCTGCCCGGGCGGGCCCGGTTCGGGGAGAGGGCGTCCCAGCCAGCGGGCCTCCTCCTGCGCCGCAGGGAGGAGCCGGGCCAGGGCGGCGGCGTTGGCCTCCGGGTCGGCGCTCAGGCGGACATAGCGCCGCAGGGCCGAATCCGGAAACACCAGCAGCCCCACCGCCAGAGCCAGGCCACAGCCCATCAGGTAGTCGACCCAGCGATTCGGGATGTACCAGGCGACCAGCGGGCCATAGCCGATGAACGCCACACCGCTGGAGATCAGGGCCGTGCGCAGGTGCTCTGCCGCGCCCAACGCCAGCACCAGCCCCGCAGTACCACCCATCACGATCCCGGTCTGCAGCGTGCCCATACCCATCGTGTTGAACACCAGCAGGGGCATCAGAATCCCCAGGCTCACCCCGATCATCCGGTCACGCACGCGGAGGAGTGTGTCGCCGATGGCGTCGTTGAGCAGCAGCACCACGCCGAAATAGAGATATTTGGGGGTCAGGGCACCCACACCCTGCCCCACGGCCAGGGCGAGGCTCGCCACCACCAATTTGCGCCAGAACAAGGCGGATCCAAGCCCCTCATGCAACCGCTGCGGCAGGGGCGGCTCCGGCTCCAACGCGGCGCCCCTCAGTCCGGCGGGGGTGAATGCCTGCTGCACCAGCGTGCCGATCGCCAGCCCGAGGGCAATGGCCAGCACCTGGTTCCCCCAGGCGCTCCAGCTCGGGCTGCTGCTCAGCAGCGGCAGCACCCCCGCCACAGCCACCACACCGGCGAGCATCCGCAATTTGGCGGGCAGCAGCAGGGTGAGCAGCTGCATCAGCACCGCCACCAGACCAAAGCTGAACACCTGGGGCACCCCCACCAGGGCCAGGCCGAGGCTGACGCCAATCGCCATGCAGAACCCCACCAGCACCACCAGCACCGGATAGAACGCCAGCGGCCAGCTGCTGAAATCGGGCCGCACCACCAGGGCGGCGATCACCGCCCCATAGGCGATCGCCTCGCTGCTCAGGCCGATACCACCGCAGACGGCCGCCGCCAGGGCCGCCGCCAGGCCGATCACCCAGGCCAGGCGCACGCTGGCCACTCAGTCGCCCGGCGGCCGCAGGGCCTGCAGCCAGCCCACCAGCAGCACCACCATCAGCAGCGCCAGCCAGAACCACAGCCGTGGGGGACTGCTGACGGTGGCAATCGCCAGGAGCAGCAGCGCCAACCAGGGGGCCGGCTGCCGCCACGGGGCCAGAAGGAGGGCCAGGCCGCGGCGCGGGGCGCTCATCGCTCAGCCCCCCCGAGCCAGCGCAGGAACGGCAGCACGAAACTCACCGGAGCACGGCGCTCCACATCCACCTTCGCTTTAGCAGGGGTGCCGTTGACAAGTGGGAGTTCCGGCCCCTGCCCGCCCGTCCACCGCAACCCGCTCGGGGTTGGGCCCGACTCCAGCACCACCGTCACCAGTTGCACGGGCGCCCCCAGGCGCTCACCCGCCAGCTCCATGGGATCCCCACCTTCTCCCAGTGCCGCCTGACGACTGCGCTGCATCAGGCTCTGGGCCAGCTCGCCATCGCCCACCACCCGCGTCACCTCAGCCAGATCGGCATTGGCCGGCGAGATCGCCGTGATCCGGCCCACCACGGAGCCGTAGCGCTCAGCCGTACCGCCATAGCGATCGCGGCTCTGCAGGGCGGGATCGAGCATGACGTCCTGGCCGGGCCGCAGCCGCACGGCATCGGCGTCGCTGAACAGCACCGTTGCCAGCCGCGGGCTGCCGTTCTGCAATGGCCCCTCGCCGATGGTGCCTAGCCGCTGGCCGGGCAGCACGGCCTGGCCAGGGCTCACCGCCAGGCTCAGCAATCGCCCACCGCGCGGAGCCAGCACGTCCTGACTGTCGCGCTGGCCCATCAGACCCGCCCTGCTGGCATCCAGCTGGGCCAACTGCGCCTCCAACGCACGGATCTGGTTGCGGTTGCGCAGATGGAGATCCTGCGCCCCCACCCACAGGGGGCTGTAGCGCGGAATGATCTCCTCCTTGCGCAGCCGCTCCAACGCCGCCAGCTGCTGACGCACCGGCGCGTCAGCCGTCTGCAGGTTGGCAATCTGGCTGCGGATCGCGCGCTGCTGGTCCACCAGCGCCCGCAGCTGCAGCACCAGCGCATCCGGATTGGGACCCACGGCGCCGCCATCGGCGGCGGCCTGGTCGCTGCGTGTGAGACTGGCCAGCCGCTCCCCCTGGCGCACCGAATCCCCCACCCGCCGGTGGAGCTCCTGGACCTGGCCCGCCGAGCGGGCATAGAAACCCACGCGGCTGTCGGGTTGCAGCAGCACCGCACTGCCCTCCACCCGCACCACCACCGCCGGCGAGCAGGCCCACACCACAGTCAGGCCGGTGACCAGGCTGATCGGAACAAGTTGCAGGGCGCGGCCCAGCAGCCGCTGCGTCCCTGGAGGGTCTGGGGAGTGGGCCGGTGGGGCGGGATGCGGATCTGCCGACGCCTCCGCAGGAGGCTCCCCAGGGCCAGCAACCGGTGAATCAGCTGACGTCATGCCGTGATGTCAGCCAGCCGCATCGCCGGGAATTCGGAACTGGGATTGAAATTACAGGTATTTTGCTGCTTTGTCGTTCTGCTCTGTTGGCCCACCCATCGTTCTGGCCCCGCGCCGCAGCACTGCTGCTCGCCGGCCTGGTGCTGGGGCAGTCGACACGCCGACCAGCGCTGGCCGCCGAACCGACCAGCGGCAGTGATCCCGCCCCCTCCACCAACCTCTTGCTGAGCCGCGAAGACGCCCTGCGCCTCGGTCTGCGTCGGTCGCTGGGGTTGCGAGGCAGCGCCCTCACCGTGGCGGAGAACCGCAGCCTGCTGGAGTTGAGCCGCACCCGCTTCCGGCCAACGATCGACCTGGTGGCCTTGGGGAGCTTCGCCCAGGTGGGCACCGAGATCGGCTTCATCTCCAACCTTCCCACCATCGGCGATCTCTCGCTCAACCTGCGCGGCAACAACTCCGCGGTGATCAACAACGCCTTCATCAATGCCGGCGTGGTGCTCAACCTGCCCCTGCTCGACTTCGGGCGCATGCCGCTACGCCGCGAAGCGGAGGCCGGCCTCGAAGCCGCCCTGGCCAGCGAACGGGAAGACCTGCGGAGGGTGCGTTTCGAGATCCTCGGCCAGTACCTCACCGCCCAGTGGACCGCCGCGCTGATCCCGGCCTGGGAGCGGGCCCTCACCGCCTCCCGCCGGCTGGAGAGCGATGCCACCGCCCTGCGGCGCGAAGGGCTGGCCGCCCGCATCGACACCTTCCAGGCCCATGCCCTCGTGCAGGCGGATCTGCAGGGGCTGACGGAGGCCCAGGCCCAGCATCGGATCGCCCTCAGCGCCCTCGCCCGCGGCCTCGATCTGCCGGCGGAACTGGCCATCAGCCTGCGGGATCCACTCACGGCCGATGCCGCCTGGGATGTCACCCTGGCGGAGAGCATTCGACTGGCCCTCAACCAACGGCCGGCCCTCGAGAGCCTGCAGCGCCAGCGCCAGGCCCAGCTGGCCCGCCTGGATCTGGCCCGGGCCGGCCGCAAGCCCACCCTGGGCCTGCTGGTAGGGGCCGGTCTGAGCGGCGACTGGCTCGACATCCAGGGGCAGAAGACCAGCGGCCGGCTGGACGGCAGCGACAGCGGCGGTCTGCCACTGCCCACGATCAACAACAACGGCTCCGCCTCAGGCGGCTTTTACGACTGGGGCGCCGCCCTGACCCTGCGCCAACCCCTCTACGACGGGGGCCAGACCCGCCTGTCGATCGACCTGGCCCAGCAGCGGACCGAACGGGCCGACCTGGCCATCGCCCAGGCGGAACAGCTGATTATCCAGAGCGTGGAAACCTGGTACAGCACCCATCAGGCCGCCGGTCCCCAGGCTGAGGCCGCCCGCGCTGCCATTGCAGCTGGAGAGGCCTCCGTGCGCGATGCCGAGATCCGATACCGCGCGGGCCTGGCACCGATCACGGAGATGCTGGTGGCCCAGCGCAACCTGCAGCTGGCCCGCTCCGCCGAAGCCACGGCGATCTACCGCTGGAATCTCAGCCGGGCCGGACTGGAGCGCGAAACAGGGCTGGGCGACGCTGGCCCCAGCCCCTCTTCCGGCCCCCCGGCAGCGACAGACAAGCCCTGATCAGCCGAAACTCAGCTGCTCGGCACCCACCTGCGATGGCCGCTCGCCTCGGAGCAGCGGCTCGATGGCGGCGCGGATGCGCTCGGCCGACGGCGGGCAGCCCGGCAGATAGAGATCCACCGGGATCACCTCATGCAGGGGCAGCACCCGCTCCAAAAGCTCCGGCACGATGCCGGGCGCGTGGGGGTGCTGGGCGCCGGTGTCGGCCAGCTCCAGGTAGCCCCGATCCAGCACGCTCTGGCGCGAGCCGCCATCCACATGGGCCCAGAGGTTGCGCAGGCCGGGCACGTTGGCCGTCACCGCACAGTCGCCGAACGACACCACCAGAGCGCTGCGCGCCCGCACCTGCAGCGCCAGCTCGAGATTGTCGGCGTTGGCCACCGCTCCCTCCACCAGGCACACATCCACCCCCTCCGGGAAGGTCTTGATGTCGCTGGCCACCGGTGAAAACACCACGTCCACGTGGGCCGCCAGCTCGAACAGCCATTCGTCGAGATCCAGAAACGACATGTGGCAGCCGCTGCAGCCGGCCAGCCACACAGTGGCGAAACGCAGTTTGGGGGAAGGAGTGGTCATTTCACTGGTTCAGCCATTGGTGCTCCTCGCGGGCCGTGCGCAGCAGCTGGGGCCGCTCGCGGTGGGGGGCCTTCTCGCCGGTGGTGTCGTCCTTGCGGAAGATGGCGCCGGTGGGGCACACGTCCACGCACTTGCCGCAGCTGGTGCAGGCCTCCACCTCGCCCCAGGGCTGGTCGAGGCCGGCGATGATCGAGCAATCCGCCCCGCGGTTGGCCACGTCCCACACGTGGGCGCCCTCGATCTCATCGCACACCCGCACGCAGCGGGTGCAGAGGATGCAGCGGTGGTGGTCGATCGCGAACTGGGGATGGGAGGCGTCCACCCGCCGGTTGGGGTACTGATAGGGAAAGCGGGAGTGGTCCATCCCCACAGCCACCGCCACGTCCTGCAGCTGGCAGTTGCCGTTGGCCACGCAGAAGGCGCACACGTGGTTGCCCTCCGCAAAAAAGAGCTCCACGGCCATCCGCCGCCACTCCCGCAGCTGGGGCGTCTGGGTGAGCACCGCCATGCCCTCGCCGGCGGCGGTGGCGCAGGCCGGCAGCAGCTTGCCGCTGCCCTCCAGCTCCACCAGGCAGAGCCGGCAAGCACCCACCGGCGTGAGCCCATCCAGGTGGCAGAGGGTGGGCAGCTCCCCGCCCGCAGCGCGCACCGCATCCAGCAGGCTGGCGCCCTCGGGCACGGCCACCTCCACCCCATCCACCGTGAGGGTGTGCACGCTCATCGGTTCTCCTCCTGCAGCAGGCAGGCGTCAAGCGGCTCGCACTGGGCCGGCTGGCGGCAGGCCGACTGGTACTCCTGGCGGAAGTAGCGCAGGGTGCTGAGCACCGGGTTGGGGGCCGCCTGGCCCAGGCCGCACAGGCTGGTGGCACCCACCATCCGGCAGAGCTCCTCCAGCCGCTCCAGGTCGGCCAGCTCCGCCCGCCTCTCCACGAAGCGATCGAGCAGCTGCAGCAGTTGCACGGTGCCGGCGCGGCAGGGCACGCACTTGCCGCAGCTCTCGTTCACGCTGAAGCGCATGAAGTGGCGCTCCACCTCCGGCATGGCCGTGTTCTCGCCGATCACCACCAGCCCCCCGGAACCCATCATCGATCCCAGCTCCCGCAGGCTCTCGTAATCCACTGGTGTATCGAGCAGCGAGGCCGGGATGCAGCCACCGGAGGGACCACCGGTCTGCACCGCCTTCACGCCGCGATCCGGCCCCTCCGCAGCCGGCACGCCGCCGCCGATGGTGAGTACCACCGTGCGCAGGCTGGTGCCCATCGGCACTTCCACCAGGCCCGTGCGGGCCACCGCGCCTGAGAGGGCAAACACCTTGGTGCCCTTGCTGCCCTGGGTGCCGATGGCGGCGTACCAGTCGCCACCCTCGCGCACGATCACCGGAATCGCGGCCAGGGTCTCCACGTTGTTGATCAGGGTGGGCGCCCCCCACAACCCCACCTGGGCGGGGAACGGCGGCCGCGGCCGGGGGGTGCCGCGTTGCCCCTGGATCGAGGCCAGCAGCGCCGTCTCCTCCCCGCACACATAGGCCCCGGCGCCCACCCGCACCTCCAGGCGCAGGTTGAAGCTGCTGCCGGCGATGCCCGCCCCCAGGAGCCCCTTGGCGCGGGCCTGCTTGAGCGCCAGCCGCAGCCGTTCAATCGCCAACGGATACTCGGCACGCACATACACGTAGCCCTGGTCGGCGCCCACCGCGAAGGCGGCGATCGCCATCCCCTCGATCAGCCGGTGGGGATCGCTCTCCAGCACGCTGCGGTCCATGAAAGCGCCAGGGTCGCCCTCATCGGCGTTGCACACCACGGTGCGGGGGCCGGGGGGCTGCAGGGCCACCGTGTCCCACTTCAGGCCGGTGGGATAGCCGGCACCGCCGCGGCCGCGCAGGCCGCTGCGCTTCACCTGCTCGCGCACCTGCTCGGGGGTGCACTCCGCCAGCACCCGCTTGAGCTGGGCATAGCTGCCATGGGCAATGGCGTCGTCGATCGACTCCGGATTCACCACACCGCAGCCCTCCAGCACCACCGCCTGCTGCAGGGCGAAGAAGGGGTGAGCTGGGTCGAGCCGCTGCGCCGCCAGGGCGTCTCCCGCGCCCAGGCCGGTGGCCGCCGCCAGCAGGGCGGGGGCCTGCCCGGGGGTGAGCTCGGCGTAGAGCTCGCTGGCGCAGGCGGGACGATCGAGGGCCACCAGCGGGCCGCGGCCACACAGGCGCAGGCAGCCCACCGGCTTGATCGCCACCGCCTCGGCGGCGCCGCCGAGCTGGTCGCGGGCAGCGAGCAGCGCCGCCTGCAGGGCATCGGCGCCAGCAGAGCGGCAGCCACTGGCGGCGCAGCAGCGCAGTTGCAGCGGAGTGGAACTGGCCATCACGACGCTCCTCCGGCAACGGCACCGTCGGCGTCGGTCGTCAGCCCCAGGGCGCCCAGGCACCGATCGAGGGCTTCCGGGTCGTCCATGGGCAGCCGCGGCTCCAGCTGGCCATCCACCACCAGCACGGGCGCCTGGCCGCAGGCCCCCAGACAGCTCACATGCTCCAGGGCCCAGGTGCCGTTGCCGGCGGGATCGTCGAGCCGCAGCCCCAGGCGCCGCTCCAGCCGCGCCGCCAGCTCACCGCCGCCCTTCACGAAGCAGGCCGTTCCCAGGCAGACGGCACAGCGGTGGGCCGTGGGGGCTTCCAGGCGGAACAGGTGGTAGAAGCTGGCCACCCCGTGCACCCGCGAGAGGGGCAGCTGCAGCTCCCGGGCCACCTGGGCCAGGGCCGCAGCCGGCAGATAGCCGTAGAGCTCCTGCACCTGGTGCAGCACCTCGATCAGGGCATCGGCGCGGCCCCGCTGCTGGCGGATCAGCCGCGTGGTGCGCTCCACGGCCGCCGGGGGCAGGGGCGCCTGGGAGGCGGGCTGGGGGGAGGCCATCACCATCGGCTGCCGGCGGCCGCGACCGCCCTCTCACATCCTCTCGATAGCCAGCAAAAACGCCGGTGTCAGCGATTGTGGGAGAAGCGTTGCAGGAAGCTGCGGTCATGCCCGCCACCGGCCTGCTGCTGGATCCGGCCTTCCGCCTGCACCACACCGGCAGCCACCATCCCGAATGCCCCGAGCGGCTCGATGCCATCGAGCAGGCCCTGCACCAGCAGGGGCTGCAGCAGCGCTGCCGGCGCATCGCGCCACGGCCGATCAGCGACGCCGAACTGCTGCGCTGCCACAGCCAGGGCTACCTGCACACCGTGCGCCGGGATGGGGCCTATGGCCGCAGCGAGCTCTCCACCGGCGACACGGCCATCGGCGAGCACAGCGAGGACGTGGCCCGGCTGGCGGCCGGCGGCGTGCTGGCGGCGGTGGATGGGGTGCTGGAGGGCTCCCTGGCCAATGCCTTCGCCGCCGTGCGCCCCCCTGGCCACCACGCCGAGCCGGAGCGGGGCATGGGCTTCTGTGTGTTCAACAATGTGGCCCTGGCCGCCCGCCATGCCCAGGCGGTGCATGGTCTGGAGCGGGTGCTGATCGTCGACTGGGACGTGCACCACGGCAACGGCACCCAGGCGATCTTCTGGAGTGACCCCAGCGTTCTGTATCTGAGCGTGCACGAGTGGGGCAACTACCCCGGCAGCGGCGCCGCAACGGAGCGGGGTGAAGGGGCCGGAGCGGGCACCACCCTCAACTGCCCCCTGCCGGCCGGCAGCGACGGCGCCACGGTGCAGCGCACCCTGGCGGAGGCGCTTCACCCGGCGGCAGCCTGGTTTCGCCCGCAGCTTGTGCTGGTATCGGCTGGGTTCGATGGCCACCGCCTCGATCCCCTCGGCCGCTTCCAGCTTGACAGCGCCGACTACGGCGCCCTCACCGCCTGCTGCCTGGCCGTGGCCGCCGCGCACTGCGACGGCCGGCTGGTGTCCGTGCTGGAGGGGGGCTACCACCTCGGCGCCCTGGGGGAGTGCTGCGCGATCCACCTGCAGGTGTTGCTGGACGCCGCGGCGCCAGGCGCTCAGGCTGCTGACGAAGGCTGAGCGTTCGCCTCCACCGGCGGCTGCCAGCCCGCCAGATCCACCCAGGCCTCCACCACCTCCGGGGAGCTGCGCAGCTGGAAGCCCAGCTTGCGGCTCACCCGTTGCATGGCGCCGTTTTCGTGCAGGATCTCCGCGGTGACCCGCTCGATGCCCTCGTCGCGGCCGATGCGCAACAGCTGGCCCAGCAGCGCGGTGCCCAGCCCCTGCTTCTGGTAGGGGTCACTCACCAGCATCGAAAACTCCGCGGCATTGCTGCCGTGCACCCGGCTGAGGCGACCCACCGCCAGCAGGGCATGCTCGCCGCTGGCTGGGTCGCGGCGGTCCACCACCAGGGCCAGCTCACGCTCATAGTCGGTGAAGCAGATGCGCACCAGCCGCTCATGGGTTGTGCGGTGTTGCAGGGACATCATGTGGAAGTAGCGGTAGTACACGCTCTCCTCCGACAGCGTGCGGTGGAAGGCCACCACCAGAGGCTCGTCCTCGGGGCGAATCGGCCGGATCGTCACCGCCGTGCCGTCGCGCAGCCGCCAGGGGCGCACGTATTCGCTGGGGTAGGGCCGGATCGCCGGCCGAGGCAGGCTGCAGCCCTCACCGGCCAGGGGCTGGATCAGGATGCGGGCATCGAGGGCCACCAGCGGGCGCCTGGGATCGCCGGGCAGCACCAGCAGGGGATTGATGTCGATCTCGCGGATCGCCGGCTGCTCCAGCACCAGCCGGCTGAGGCGCACCAGCAGCTGCTCCAGCGCCGCCAGGTCGGCCGGCGGCCCGCCGCGCACCCCCTGCAGGGCGCGGTACACCCGGGTCTGCTCCATCAGCCGCCGCGCCAGGGTGGTGTTCAGCGGCGGCAGGGCCACGGCGCTGTCGCGCTGCACCTCCACCAGGGTGCCGCCGCTGCCGAACAGGATCACCGGCCCGAACTGGGGATCGAGGCTGCTGCCCACGATCAGTTCCAGGCCAGCATCGCGGGGCAGCATCGGCTGCACGCTCACGCCGGCAAAGGCCTCGGGCCCGCAGCGCGCACGCACCGTGGCGGCCATCGTGCGGTAGGCGTCGGCCACCGCTTCCGGCCCGGCCAGGTCGAGGCGCACGCCGCCCACGTCCGTCTTGTGGGTCACGGTGGCGCTGTTGAGCTTGAGCACCACCGGGTAGCCGATCGCCTCGGCCGCCGCCACCGCCTCCTCCGGCGTGCCCGCCAGCCGGGTGTCCACCACGGGGATGCCCGCACCCGCCAGCACCTGTTTGGCCTCCACCTCAGTGAGCAGCTCGCGGCCCTCGGCCTGGGCGCGGCGCAGCGCCGCCAGGCCCTCCTCGGCCTGCCCGGCGGCCGGCGCCTGGTCGCTGGCCTCGGGCACCAGGGCGGGGGTCTCGTAGATGCCGCGCAGGTTGTAGCTGTAGCGCCACAGGGCGGTGAACAGCCGGGCCGCCGCATCTGGATAGTCGTTGGTGGCGATGCCGGCCTGGTTGAGCAGGTCTTCGCCGGCCGCCACCTCCTCGCCGCCCATCCAGCTGGCCACCAGGGGTTTGCTGGAGCGGGCCGCCAGCTCGCGCAGGCGCACGGCGGTGGCAGCCGGATCGGTCATTGCCTGGGGGGTGAGGATCACCAACAGGCCATCGCTGTTGGGATCGGCCAGCGCGATCTCGATCGCCCGCCCATAGCGCTCCGGGTCGGCGTCGCCGAGGATGTCGATCGGGTTGGCGCGGCTCCAATGGGGCGGCAATACAGCATCCAGGGCCGCCACGGTGGCCGGATCGAGGCTGGCCAACTCGCCGCCGCTGAGCACGAGGGCATCGGTGGCCAGCACCCCCGGCCCGCCGGCATTGGTGAGGATCGCCAGCCGCGGACCGGCCGGCCGCCGCGGCTGCTTGGCCAGCACCTCCGCCAGGTCGAACAGGTCGGAGAGGCGCTCCACGCGCAGCACGCCGCAGCGGCGCAGCGCCGCCTCCAGCACGGCATCGCTGCCAGCCAGGGCCCCGGTGTGGGAGGCCGCTGCCCGGGCGGCTTCGGCGCTGCGCCCCCCCTTGATCAGCACGATCGGCTTGGTGAGCGCCACCTCCCGTGCCGCCGAGAGGAAGGAACGGGCGTCGCCGATCGCCTCCATGTAGATCACGATGCTGCGGGTGGCGGGGTCGTCACCGAGCTCGGTGATCAGGTCGCCCCAGCCCACATCGAGCATCGAGCCCATCGACACGAAGGCACTGAAGCCCACGTTCTGGCGACGGCTCCAATCCAGTACCGCCGTGCAGATCGCCCCCGACTGGCTGAGAAAGCCCACGTGCCCCGCCGCCGGCTGGGAAGGGGCGAAACTGGCGTTGAGGCCGATGCGGGGGTTCATCAGGCCCAGGCAGTTGGGCCCCAGCAGGCGCAGGCCCGAGCCCCGCACGGCATCGCGCAGGCGTCCCTCCAGCGCAGCACCCTCCGCCCCCACCTCGCGAAAGCCGGCGGAGATCACGATCGCGGCCCGCACCCCGGCGGCAACGCAGGCCGCCACCACTTCCGGCACCCCGGGCGCCGGCGTGGCGATCACGGCCAGGTCCACCGGCTCGGGCAGGTCCGCCACGCTGGCGTAGCAGTGCACCCCCAGCACGCTGTGGCGGCGCGGGTTCACGGGGTACACCGTGCCGCCGAAGGGCGAGCGCAGCAGGTTCCAGAGCAGGGTGCGGCCCACGCTGCCGGGGCGTTCACTGGCGCCGATCACCGCCACGCAGCCGGGATTGAACAGGGCGTCGAGCGGGCGGCGCTCGCTGCGCAGGATGTCGTAGGCGGGATCGGTCCGGCTCGGGCTGGGCTCAGCCATCGCGGCGGGATCGGCTGCGTTCTCTCCAGTGTGACCAATCCGGCCTGCCCTGGCCGCTCAGAATGGCGCCTCGATCGAGAACTCCCCCTCGCCACCGGCCGGGTCGAATTCCCGCCAGCCGGGGGTGGCCTGGTCGAGCAGGCCATAGCGGGCGTCCTGGTCGTCCATGCGGGTGTTGCCGGTGGGGCGGGTGTCGCAGGTGATGCCGCCATCGCCGCTCGGCTGGCAGTTGTCAAACACCACCCCGGCGGAGACAGGAGCCGCGAGCAGGGACAGGATCAGGAGTGGCAGCACCAGCGGCAGGGGCCCTGAACAACATCCGGGCCACCTGGGATGATGACTCCGGTTTTCGTCTGCAGCGATGTACACCGACTGGACCGCCGTGATCCTGCTCCTGCTCACCGCCGCGCCCCTGGCGGTGGTGGTTGGCACCGCTGCCTTTTTCATCTGGCAGCAGCGGAAGAAGCAGCTGCGTTGAGGCGACGGCTGTCCAGCTGCAGCACCTCGGCCACGGTGGTGGCGGCCGCCACCGCCGGCAGATGGCCCTGGCCGAGGCAGTCCAGACAGGTGCGGAAACGCTGGTCGCCCAGCCGAAGCTTGCCGCTGCCGCCGCAACGCAGACAGACATCGCGCAGGGCATGGCTGCCCTGGGCCGGACTGTCTTGATCCTGCTGGTTGGTCACCGGGACCGGGGCAACCCCCAGATGGGGCTGCTGCTGGGCGGACATCGCGGCTGCGCTCGCTGGAAGCGGATGGAGAGTGTCTCCAGTGTGGGGGGCTTCCAGCCCAATGATCCCGAAAGCTTCCTTAAGAGTGCACACCTGCAGCGGCACGCAACCGCTGGGCAAACGACCCGGGGTCCAGGGACTGCACCAGCTCGGCTGCGCTCAGCCGGCTGCCGGTGGGCACCAGGCCCGCACTGGCAGCAAGCTCACCGATCACGGCCGCCGCATCCAAGCCCTGCCGCCTCAAGCCGGCCAACCCTTCGGCCCCATCACGCTTGCTGAGCCTCTGCCCCTGGGCATCACGGCAGAGCGGCACATGGCCATAGCTGGGGGGCTCGCGTCCCAGCACCCGCATCAGCGCCACCTGGGGGCCGGTGGCCCAGAACAGGTCCTCACCCCGCACCACCTCGGTGATGCCCAGGCTGAGTTCATCCACTGCCGTGGCCAGGTGGTAAGCCAGGAAGCCATCTGCGCGCCGCAGCACCACATCACCCACCTGGCTGGGGCCATCAAGCCGGCCCTCGCCGGCCAATCGCTCCCGCCATTCGATCGAACCGGAGGGGAGCCGCCAGCGCCAGCTGGGCAGCCGGCCCACCTGGGCTGCCCAGCCCAGGTGGAGGTCCCGACAGTGGCCGGGATAGACCGGCGGAGCGCCGTGGGGGGCAGAAATATCAGCCAGCATCCGCCGGCTGCAGCGGCAGGGATAGAGCCAGCCGGAAGCGCGCAGTGCCGAAAGCACCGTGGCATAGGTGCCCCGCCGGACACTCTGACGCCAGATCGGACCATCCCAGTGGAGCCCAAGCCAACGGAGGTCAGCCTGAATCGATTGCTCAGCCCCCGGCCGATTGCGAGGGGTGTCAAGGTCATCGATCCTTAAAAGCCATTCCCCTCCCGCCAACCGGGCGGCCAACCAGGACAGCAGCGCTGTGCGCAGGTTGCCGCGATGGAGAGGTCCGGTGGGCGAGGGGGCAAAACGGCCCCTGTAGCCCCGCTCGCGCAGGGCTACAGCCGTGTTGAGCTGCCCGCAGAGATGGGCGGGCAGACGAAAATCGAGGAGCCTGCCTGGATCAGCAATCAGCCGTCGCCCTGCACCCGATCCTTGAACATTTTGCCTGCGGTGAAGGCGGGCACCCGCTTGGCCTCAATCTTGATCTTTTCGCCGGTCTTGGGGTTCAGACCCTGACGGGCGGAGCGGTCGCGGGGTTCAAAGGACCCGAAGCCCAGAATCGACACCTTCTTGCCATCCACCACCGAGTCGATGATGGTGTCGATCAGGGCATCGACCACCTGGGCCACTTCTGTCTTGGTCTGATCGGTGCGCTCAGCAACGAGGGAGACGAGATCAGCTTTGTTCATGGGACGGGGAAACCTGTTGTGCGGCGGTCAGGGAGCGAGAGTCGGAAAAGCCGACCGCCCTGGTGTGGAGCGCGCCAATGGTATGGGGCTTGCCGCCACTTCGCAACAGAGAAGCGTCTAGCCGCAATGGATCTGGTGAGCGCTTGCCCACCGCTAGGCCCCATCGGGCTCCCCAACGCTGGCCAGTTTCACCAGATCCAGCCCCGCCAGCACCCGGTTGCCATCGCCCACCAGCACCTCGCCGCGCAGGGCGCCAAGCCCGCCGCCGCAAGCGATCCAGGCCGGTGAGCCGGCCGGCAGCCAGGCCTGCAGCCGCCGCAGACTGGCCAGCTGGCGCCGCCAGTGAAAGGTGCGCCGCTGGCGCAACGGTGCCAGGGCTCCGGGAGCCAGCGGTTGTAACAGGCGGCCACAGAACAGCCCATCCCAGCCAGGCGCGGCGTGATGGAGCACACAGGAGCCCGGGGTCGGACCCGGGGTCCAGAGCAGGCGTACCCCACCGGCCAGCTCGTGCTCCTCAGCGAAGCTGCTCAGCTGGCGTACCCCCGGCAACAGGTAGGCCTCCTGCTCCTGCACCAGCACAGACCAGCCCAGGGCCTCCTGGAAGCGGCGGGTGCGGCCATGGGCCTCCCGGCTCGTGAGCACGATCGTGCCTTGCCCACCCCGGCTGCGCAGGAGGTCGAGGTTGGCCTGGGTCCAGGCCGGGCAGTCGATCAGCAGATCGCCCCGCTCTGCCTCAACCAGCCAGCTGCTGCCGCCCAGGGTGTCGCGGTTGGGGGCAAACAACCACAGCCCCGGACGCACCTGCCGCGCCGGACGGCCGCTCTCCAGGTCAGGGGACAACAGTGTCAACGGGTGCATCCGGGATCCACTGCCTAGTTTGTGGGGCAAGCCGGCCCAGCCCGTCGCGTCCATGTCCAGGCCAGCCAAGCCCCAGGGCCCCACAGTCACGCCGAGAGCCACTCCCAGAGCAGCGGCCAGCGGGGGCCGTGGCGCCCCGGTGCATCGCGGTCAGCCCTGGCCCCTGGGCGCCACCATCACCCGCCGCGGTGTGAACTTTTCGGTGGTGGCCCCCCTCGCCACCCGCGTGGAACTGCTGCTTTACGCCCACGGGGAGGCCCGCGAGCCGCAACGGGTGGTGGAGCTGGGCAACGACCACCGTTCCGGCGACCACTGGCATGTGGAAGTGGAGGGGGTGGGGCTGGGCAGCTGCTACGGCTATCGGGTGTACGGGCCCCTGCAACAGGGAGGGCACAGCTTCAACCCCTCCAAGGTGTTGCTGGACCCCTGTGCCCGGGCGATCGCCGGCTGGCAGGGCTACCAGCGCGGGGCCGCGGTGGGCGCCGTGCCCAATACCGGCAGCTGCCTGAAGGGGGTGGTGACGGAGCGGGAGCGCTTCGACTTCGACGCCGCACCGCGGCCGCGCCACAGCTGGCAGCGCAGCGTGATCTACGAACTGCACGTGGCGGGCTTCACCCAGGGGCCGGGCTGCCCCGTTCCCCCCGGACGCCAGGGCAGCCTGCTGGGACTGATCGACACCCTCCCCCAGCTGCAGGAGCTGGGCATCACAGCGATCGAGCTGCTGCCGGTGATGGCCTTCGATCCGGCCGATGCCCCGCCGGGCCGGCAGAACCACTGGGGCTATAGCCCGATCAGCTGGATGGCCCCCCACCCGGACTACCTGCTGGGCGACGATCCCCTCACCGCCCGCGACCAGGTGCGCCAGCTGGTCAGCGCCTGCCACCGGGCCGGCATCGAGGTGATCCTCGACGTGGTGTACAACCACACCAGCGAGGGCAACCAGTACGGGCCCACCCTCAGCTGGCGGGGCTTCGGCGACAGCCTGTACTACCAGCAATCAATCGACGGCCACTACCAGGACGTGAGCGGCTGCGGCAACACGGTGGCCGCCAATCGTCCGCTGGTGCGGCGTCTGATTCTGGAATCGCTGCGCTGCTGGGCCACCGAACTGGGGGTGGATGGCTTCCGCTTCGACCTGGGCATCGCCCTCAGCCGTGGCGACAACCTGCTGCCGCTCGAGCAGCCACCCCTGTTCGAGGCGATGGAGGCCGACCCGGAACTGGCCGACCTCAAGCTGATCAGCGAACCCTGGGACTGCGGCGGCCTCTACAAGCTGGCCGACTTCCCGGCCCGGCGCGTGGCCACCTGGAACGGCCGCTTCCGCGACGACGTGCGCCGCTTCTGGAAGGGCGACGAGAACACCGCCTGGGGCCTGGGGCTGCGCCTGAGCGGCAGTCCCGATCTCTACCAGCCCCGACTGCCCCATCCCGGCCAGTGCGTCACCTTCCTCACCGCCCATGACGGCTTCACCCTGGCCGACCTGGTGAGCTTCAACGGCAAGCACAACCTGGCCAACGGCGAGGACAACCGAGACGGCGACAACCACAACAACAGCTGGAACCATGGCGTGGAGGGTCCCAGCACCGACAAGGCCGTGCTGGCCCTGCGCGACCGGCAGCTGCGCAACCTGCTGGCCACCCTGCTGCTCGCCCCCGGGGTGCCGATGCTGCTGATGGGCGATGAGGTGCGCCGCAGCCAGGGGGGCAACAACAACACCTGGTGCCAGAACAACGCCCTGGGTTGGATGCACTGGCAGCCGGATGGTGGCGATCGGGCCCTGCGCACCTACCTGCAGCGCCTACTGCACCTGCGCCGGCATCTGCTCGACCTGCTCAACCCCGAGCTGCCCCTGACGGAACGGCCCCAGCGCAGCATGGGCGAGCCGCCAGGACTGTGGCGCCAGTGGCATGGCGTGGAGGTGGGCCAACCCGACTGGGCTGAGTGGTCCCACACCATGGCCTGGAGCATCAACGACGGGGTGCAGGGTCCACTGCTGTGGTGTGGCATGAACGCCTACTGCCGGGCTGTGCACTTCGAGCTGCCCGTGTGTCCAACGGGCTGGCTGCGGGTGATCGACACCGCGTTGCCGGCCGGAGAGGACCTCCCCCAAACCTTCAGCCCTTGGAAACCTCTTGGGGCGCACCTGGAAAGCCGCAGCCTGATGTTGCTGGTGTCGTCCCGCCTACTGCAGGGCTTCAAGGCCTGATCGGCCCCGCAAGACCCAGACCTGAGCAGCCCAGCGCGGCATGCCATACGGACGTTTTCCACATGATCGGAACGTTTTCCCCCGATTCGCCGTGGTTTTCCTCAGGCCTGTGACCAAGGCGTTCTGCCAGATCGACCCCATCGGTCAAGGAGCTAAATGACACGAAACCAAAATCTGAACTGCGACCTGGGACCTCGCGGCTGGCTGACGGTCCAGGTCGGTAGCTGACCCCGGACAGAGCGGCACCAGGCGGGCTGAGCAAGGAGCCCGGAAGGCTCACCCAAAAGAAATGGGTGATTGAGAAAAGGAAGCGGGCGGCGGGAATCGAACCCGCATCATCAGCTTGGAAGGCTGAGGTTTTACCACTAAACTACGCCCGCAAGCGTGATGCAATCTTAGCAGGCAGCTGGGGCTGGCCAACAATTGCACCCAGGCCCACCCTGACAGCCCGTTGCAAGCAGATCAACGTGCTTCACAAACTCAGGCCTCGTTCACACGATTCGTCGCCATCAAGCCAACTGTTTTGGCTGTCCCATCCCTATCGCCCTGCTATCACAGCTGCCCTTGCGGGAAAGAGGTTGAATCGAGATAGCGAATCAAGACAGTCCACTGCAGGCGATGAACCGCAGGCAATCAGCAGTCCCAATCCATGGAATCGATTGGCGGGATTGGTGCGCACAGACAGCCGAGATCCTTTCAGATTCTTAGAGCGTGGCGTTGTTTTTATTGATAAATTACCGGGGTTCTCACTCCCAACCACACCCCCATTGTCCAAGCCATCGCCGCTCAGATCTGGCGAGGGCGACACCTTGGCCTGAGGGGCGGAAAAACTACTGTCAATCAGCGTCATCGCACGATGAACTGACGGGTATCGCCCCATCCAGCATGATGACCACCCTCACGTCAGAGTTGATCCCGCATGCCCGTTGAGGCCGCCAGCAGCATCGTGCCCCGGGATTCCACCGCACCGATCAGCGACGCTGCCGACCTTCGCGGTGGGGCCCGCCAGCGCCTGCTCTGGAGCTACGGGATTGGAGATGCTGGCACGGGAATGGCCGCCTCCTTGATCGGCTTCTACCTCTTTGTGTTCTACACCTCGGCAGCCGGTCTCCCCCCCTGGATGGCGGGCCTGGTGTTGATGGCGGGCCGGTTCTGGGATGGCATCAACGACCCAGTCGTGGGCTGGCTCAGCGACAAGACCCATAGCCGGTGGGGACCTCGTCTGCCCTGGATCCTCGGCGCAGCCATACCCCTCGGCATCACCATGGCGGCCATGTGGTGGGTGCCACCAGGGGGCCTCTGGCTGAAGTTCATGATTTTCATCGTGATCTCCACGCTGGCCCAGTGCTGCTACACGGCGGTGAACCTGCCCTACTCAGCCCTGGCGGCCGAACTCACTGGAGATGTGGCGCTTCGCACGCGGCTGAACACAGCCCGCTTCACCGGCTCCATCATCGCCAGCCTGGTGGGTGTGGTGATGGGGGGGGTCCTGCTCCAGGACCACAGCGATCCGGGAAGCTACCTGCGGGTGGGCCTCCTGGTAGGCCTGATCGTGGCGGCGTCCACCCTGGTGTGTGGCTGGGGCCTGGCCCCAGCGGCCCTGCACTGCCAGCGGCCGATCCGCGAACAGGGCACCACCCGCCGCCTGCTCAGCCGGGTGGGGGGCAACAGCCGTTTTCTCAAGGTGCTGGGGCTCTACCTGCTCCTGTGGTGTGGCCTGCAGATCATGCAGACAGCGGCATTGATCTATTTGCCGGTGGTGCTGCGGTTGCCCGAGAGCTGGAGCAACTGGATCCTGTTGCCTTTCATGGTGAGCACCCTGGTCGGCCTGTGGATCTGGAACGACGTGAGCCATCGCCGCGGCCGCATCGGCGCCCTCAAGCTGGGGGCTGCCCTGTGGATCAGCGGCTGCGCCCTGGCAATGCTGATGCCACCCCTGAACGAGGCGATCTCGCCCCTGGGATCAACGGGAAATCAGGTGAAGCTGCTGTTGCTCATCGCCACCATCGTGCTGGCCGGCCTGGGAGCCTCCTGCGCCTACCTGATTCCCTGGTCGCTCTTGCCAGATGCCATCGACGCCGATCCGGAAAAGCCGGCCGGCCAGTACAGCGCCTGGATGGTGCTGGGCCAGAAGCTCTGCATCAGCCTGGCCCTGCTGTTCTTCGGCAACCTGCTCAGCTTCAGCGGCTATGAGGCGGCTCAGGGTACCCAGCAACCGGAGAGTGCCTTGATTGCCATTCGCCTGTGCATGGGCCTGATCCCAGCGGTGCTGGTGGTGCTTGGCCTGGTGGTGGTTCGCCGCTGGCCCCATCGTCCCCCCCACGGCCCATGACTCGCTTTCCCCACCTGAGGCTGCGCCAGCCCATCTGGCTGCGGCGCCTCGGCGCCAGTGCCCTGATCGGCGGCCAGGCCGTGAGCGCGATTGCCCAGGGCCGCATCAAGTTCAATGATCTGATGCAGGAACTGATGGAAGCGGGGCCCGGCAGCTTCCTGATCGTGCTGATCACGGCCCTGGCGGCGGGCACGGTGTTCAACATCCAAGTGGTGGCCGAACTCTCCAAACAGGGGGCCAATTCCGCCGTGGGTGGCCTGCTGGCCCTGGGCCTGGCCCGGGAGATCGCCCCCCTGCTCACGGCCACCCTGCTCACCGGCAAGGTGGCCACGGCCTATGCGGCCCAGCTGGGCACGATGAAGGTCACCGAGCAGATCGACGCGATCACGATGCTGCGCACCGACCCCGTGGAGTACCTGGTGGTGCCGCGGGTGCTGGCCATGGTGGTGATGGCTCCCGTGCAGTGCCTGCTGTTCTTCTGGGTCGGGATCTGGTCGGGTCAGCTGAGCAGCACATTCCTCTACAGCATCCCGCCGAGCGTGTTCTGGACCTCGGTGCGCATCTGGATGGAGCCCAGCGATCTACCGGCCATGCTGGTGAAGGCTCTGGTGTTCGGCCTGCAGATCGCCGTGATTGCCTGTGGCTGGGGCCTCACCACCAGCGGCGGCCCCAAGGAAGTCGGCACCAGCACCACCGGTGCAGTGGTGATGATCCTGGTCACGGTGGCGCTGATGGACGCCCTGCTCACCAAACTGCTGTTTGGCTGATCACCCTGGTTCTGCCCCTGTTCCCTCGATGACCTCTGCACCGGCACCCACCCCCCCCGCAGGGGATGCCACCCCCGATCCGACAGCGCAGCCGGAAACCGCCAGCGCGCTCACCCTCAGGCCCCACTACGGCGTGGCACTGGCCGTCGTGATCCTGGGGCTGGCGGCACTGGCCCTGCAACCGGTCTGGAGGCCTGCTCCGCTGCTGGCGCTGGTGATCGGCGGCTTCGGGCTGTTCCTGCTGCTGCAGACCACCCTGTTGCGGCTGGAGTTCAACGAGGAAGCGCTGCTGGTGCGTCGCCGCGATGCCCTGCTGCGCCGCTTCCCCTACAGCGAATGGAAGGGCTGGCGGCTGTTCTGGCCGGGGCTGCCAGCGCTGTTTTATTTCCGCGAAGAACGCAGCATCCATCTGCTACCGGTGTTGTTTGATCCAGTGACCCTGCAGAGTCAGCTCCGCCAGCGGCTCCCCCACCTGGCCGCGGACGCGGCCCCACAGCCATGACCGAAGTCCCCACCCCTCCACCCGCACTGGAAGCCTTGGCGGGCGCTCCAGCGGGCCCGGATCCCCAATCGGCCGAGGGCGACGACTGGCAGGCCCTGGCCCTGCGGGACCTGACCGATCGCCGCGCGGCGATCGAGCGGGAGATCGTCGAGCTCGAGGCCCGGCGCGAGGCCATCCGCAGTGAGATCGCCAGCAGCTTTGCGGGTCAGGCTGACAGCGTGGCGCGGCGCCTCAAGGGATTTCAGGACTACTTGGTGGGGGCCCTGCAGGACCTGGCCGTCGCGGCAGAACAGATCGAGCTGGTGCCCCAGCCCCTGCTGGTGCAGCCCTCTCCCCTGGATGCCAGCGCCGCCAGCCTGGCCCCGAGCGGCGAACCCGCCGCTGGGGTGCTATCCGCAGGGCTGTTCGCCGCCGATGCCGACCTGATCCGGGATCGCTTGCGGGCCTTTCAGGGCCAGCCCGATTTCTATGCCGACCCCTGGAAGCTGCGCCGCACCCTGGAGGCCGGGGCAGCCGCCAGCCTGGAGAACTGGTTTCTTGAGCAGACCGGCCGGGGCGCCCAGCCCAGCAGCGGCAGCCGCAACCGCAACGGCCTGATCACCGCCGCCGCCATCGCCATCCTGGGCGAGCTTTACGGCGAGCAGGTGCAGACCCTGGTGCTGGCCGGACAACCGGAACGGCTGGGGGAATGGCGACGCAGCCTCCAGGACTGCCTCGGACTCAGCCGCGAGGACTTCGGACCCAGCAGCGGCATCGTGCTGTTCGAGCGGGCCGACGCCCTGATTGAGCGGGCCGACCGCCTGGAGGAACGGGGCGAGTTGCCGTTCATCGTGATCGATTCCGCCGAGCAGGTGGTGGACGTGGCGATCCTGCAGTTCCCTCTCTGGCTTGCCTTCGCCCCCGGGCCGGGTGAGCTGGTGAGTGAAGAGGAGTTCTACTGAGCGCCGGCTGCCAACCCTCGCCCCTCTGATCCCGCACACCTGGTCCATCCCCATGCTCCTCCCCCTCGCCCTGCTGCTCCTCGGCTATCTGCTCGGCACGATCCCGGCCGGCTACCTGGCCGGCCGCTGGCTGGGGGGAATCGACATCCGCCAGGAGGGCTCCGGCTCCACCGGCGCCACCAACGTGCTGCGGGTGCTGGGCAAGGGGCCGGCCCTGGTGGTGTTTCTCGTGGACGTGCTCAAGGGCACCGCCGCGGTGCTGCTGGCCAAGGCGGCACTGGAACCGCTCGGGGTGCCCCTGGATGGCGCCAACACGGCCAGCTGGAGCACGGACAGCTGGGTGGTGGGCGCTGGGCTGGCGGCCCTGGCCGGCCACATCTGGCCGGTGTGGCTGGGCTGGCGCGGCGGCAAGGCCGTGGCCACGGCCCTGGGTATGCTCCTCGGCCTTACTTGGCCTGTGGGGCTGGCCTGCTTCGGCATCTTCCTCACCGTGCTCAGCGTCAGCCGGATCGTGTCGCTCTCCAGCGTGGTGGCGGCCGTGGCCCTGCCGCTGCTGATGCTGGGCTGGTTCGGCACCCAAGGGATGGGGCTGCGCTGGCCCTACCTGGCCCTGGCCCTGCTCACCAGCACGCTGGTGATCTGGCGACACCGCAGCAACCTGGCCAGGCTGATGGCAGGCACTGAACCGCGACTGGGGCACAAACGGGCTTCCTGAAGCCGGCGGCTCAGGCCAACTCGCGACTGCGTTCCGCCGCGGCCAACACCGCTTCGATCAGGGCCGAGCGCAGACCCATACGCTCCAGGGCCCGCAGGCCGGCCATCGTGGTGCCGCCGGGGCTGCTGACCATGTCCTTGAGGGCAGCTGGATGGAGGTCCTGGTCCTGCAGCAGCGCCGCCGTGCCAGCCAGGGTGCGGTGGGCAAAGCGCTGGGCCAGGGCCCGGGGCAGGCCAGCCGCCACCGCCCCATCCGCCATCGCTTCAGCCACCAAAGCCAGGAACGCCGGACCGGAGGAGGTCAGGGCCAGGAATCCATCGAGCTGGGTTTCCGGTAGATCCACCACCTCGCCCACCTGTCGGAACAGGCCCTGCACCCAGTCCCTCTCTGGGGGGGTCACGCTGTTGGCATAGGCCAGACCCGTGAGGCCCTGGCGCACCAATGCGGGTGTGTTGGGCACGGCACGCACGCAGCGCCAGGCCGGCAACAGCCGCTGCAGGCGCTCCAAGGTGACTCCGGCCAGCACCGAAATCAGCAGGCCTGAACAGTGCGCTGGCACAGCTGCCGCCACCGCTTCGAGCTGCTGGGGTTTAACGGCCAGCAGCACAACCGGAGCCCGCCAGACCGGCGCCGCATCGGTACCCACCACCAGGGAATGGGCAGCCTCCAGGCGCTCAGCCGTGGCTCGGCTGGCCACGGCGGCCTGCACCCGATCCCGGCTGACCAGGCCGCCGTCCAAAAGGGGCATCAGGAGGGCCTGGGCCATCCGCCCGAAGCCCACGATGCCCAGGTCCAGGGGAGGAACCGTGGGCTCCAAGGGGGAGGGGATCAGAGTGCGCCGTCCTGCCGGGACCAGGCCGGACTCGGGGCGGTGGGCTGGTCGAGGTCGCTGTCCCGGCTCACCACCGTGGGAGAGGCCGACTCCTCGCCACCGGCGGTGGTGACGGTGACGCAGCTGGGGGCGAACAGGAAGATGCTCTCGCCCACCCGCTCCTGGTGGCCATCGATGGCGAAGGTGCCGCCGGCCACGAAATCAACGGCGCGCTGGGCCTGATCAGGCTCCATCATCGTGAGGTTGAGAATCACGGTCTTGCGCTCGCGCAGGGCCTGGATCGCCCGGGGCATCTCATCAAAGCTGCGGGGCTCCATCAGGGTGACCTCGGCGGCGGAGGTGGAGATCCCCGGCATACCGATCACGTTGGTGCCGGCAAAGGGGTCGTCACTGCCGAAATCGCTGGTGAGAGCAAGGGCACTGCTGCGGCTGCTGCTCACGGTGCTGGTGGATGGCTCCAGCTCTCCGCCGTCGTAGTCGAGCTCGTCGTCGTAGGCACCATCGAGGTAGTCATCACCGGAAACGACGGCACGCAGGCGAGAGAACAACGACACGGGGTGGGCCTCTTGGGACTCTGTTTACCTGAATAGCGTCCCATGCCAGTGATCGCAAGCGGTCGACGCGATCACTTGTGCGGCCGGGCACCAAACAGGCCACTGCCGATCCGCACCCAGGTGCTGCCGGCAGCAGCAGCTTCCGGCCAGTCGCCGCTCATGCCCATGGAGAGCTCCCGCAACCCCAGATCTTGGGCCAAGGCCGCGCACTCGCGGAACAGGGCCTGGCGCTCAGTGCGATCCAGTGCCAGCGGAGGGATGGTCATCAGGCCCTGGAGACGCAGGGGCGCCAGGCTGCTCAGTTCTGGCCAGCAGGCCCGCAGCTCCTCGGCATCAAAACCGGTCTTGGCCGGGTCGGGGCGCAGCTTCACCTGGCAGAACACCGCAGGGCTGCGGGCCTCCTCGGCCGCGATCCGGGCCATCCGGCGGGCCAGCTCCAAGCTGTCGAGCGAATGCACCGTGGCGAAGTGACGCAGCACCGGGCGCACTTTGTTGGCCTGCAGCCGGCCGATGAAATGCCAGTCGAGGGGCTCCAGATCGGCCAGCTCGGCCTGCTTGGCGATGGTCTCCTGCAGCCGGCTTTCGCCAAAACTGCGCTGTCCGGCGGCCACGGCAGCCCTGATCAGGGTCGCCGGCTGCCCCTTGCTCACCGCCAGCAACCTGCAGCCCTCAGGCAGGGATGCCTGCAGCTGTTGCAGGCGATCCTGGATGGTCTGGACGGCCAGAGCCATGCCGGGCGGTGCGGGCTCAGATGAAGGTCTGGTCAAACAGCTGGCGCCAATAGGCGTGGACGTCGGGAGCCTCACGGCGGACCCTGGCCAGATTCTGCTCCGCGTAGTGCCGAGCATCCATCAAAGGCACCACTTCGAAGCTTGCCCCGCGCGGTTGGAGGCTCACCACGAAAAAAATGCGCTGGGCATACAACGTGGCATAGAGATCCCTGCCTTCAGCTACCGGAGCGACCCGATAGAGCATCCCGAATGTGGGGTGGTTGAGATAGCTCTCCTTGGTCACTCAGCCAGTTGCGCTAGCGGTATTTAAGGTCACAGCGTGCCAAGCGGGCTCCAGCGCAGCCCGAGGAAAGCGAGCAATGCCAAGCCAAGGGCCCCATTGAGCAGCACCCGCCCTGGCCCCAGATGGACTGGGCGGACGTGCAGCTGCTCCGGCGGCAACCACCGTCCCCCGCGGGCCTGCATCGATTCCGCCCCCTGCTCCGCGCGCAACAGGAGATTGGCCAACAGTCGCTCGGCCACCCCAAGCAGCACCCCAAGGGAGAGGCGCCAGCCCAGGCGGCGCAGGTTCACAGACCGGGTGGCAACAGAGCGCAACAGGTTCTGCAGTTCCTCCTGCACCAGGGGCAGAAAGCGCAAGGAAAGCAGCAGGGTGAACCCCAGGCGCTCCACCGGCCACCCCAACCGCCCCATGGGAGCCAGAAACCAGGTCAACGCCCACACCAGCTCCTCGGGCTGGGTGGTGAGCAGCAGCAAATTGGCGCTGTGCACCAGGGTAAACAGCAAGGTGGCGCCATTGAGCCCCAAGATGGCCGAGCGGCGGGTCACCACCAGTGGCCCCAGCTCCAGCGGTCCCAATGGCACAGGCCCCCAGCGCAGCAGGTCCCAGGACATCCCGGCCCGCTCTGGTGCCGGATCCAGCGGTGAACCTGGCTGCAGGCGCACCTCCTCGGGCGGCCGCTGCAGCTGGGAGGAGGCAACACCGCCGGCGGGCAAGACAGCGGCCAGGCTGCCCACGAGCAGGGCCAAGCCCAGGAGTAGGGGCAGGCTGCGGCGCCACAGGCGCCAGGGCAAACCACTCAGGGCAGTGATCAGCAGCAGCAACCCCACCAGCCCCAACCGCCACACCGGTCCAGCCAGGATCGGTGTGACCAGGAAGGCCAGGGTCCACGCCAGTTTCAGCCTGGGATCCAGCCGGCGCAGCCAGCTGCCCCAGCCATCGCCGGCCTCCTCGGCCACGAACTGGCCGATCGGCAGCTGACGCAGGAAATCCACTCAGCGCTTGACGCGGGCCAGATCCCGCTCGGCGTCGCGCTGCTGCTTGCCGCGCCAGAACAGCTTGATCGGCGTGCCCTCAAAACCCAGGCTCTCGCGGATCTGGCGCTCCACGTAACGGCGGTAGGTATCGCCGAACAGCTTGGGGTCGTTGACAAACAACGTGAAGCTGGGCGGCCGGGTGGCCACCTGGGTGCCGTAGTAGAGGCGGCCCTGGCGGCCGCCGCGGCTGGTGGGGGGTGAGCGCCAGCTGAGCGCCTCCGTGAGCACCTCGTTCACCACCGAGGTGCTCACGCGGCGACGGTGCTGCTCCACCGCCAGCAGGGCCAGGGCAAACACGCTCTGCACCCGCTGGCCGGTGAGGGCCGAGGTGAACAGCATCGGCGCCCAGTCAAGGAAATAGAGCTTGGCGCGCAACTCCTTCTCCATCGCCGGCATGGTGTGGGAGTCCTTCTCGATGGCGTCCCACTTGTTCACCACCACCACGCAGGCGCGGCCATCCTCTTCAATGCGGCCGGCGAGGCGCTGATCCTGCTCCGTCACGCCGTCGAGGGCATCGATCACCAGCACGCACACATCGCTGCGCTCGATCGCCTTGAAGCTGCGGTTGATGCCGAAGAACTCCGGGCCGTAGTTCACCGAGCGCTTGCGGCGGATGCCAGCGGTGTCGAGGATCTTCCAGGTGTGGTTCTCGCGCTCTACGGTGGTGTCGATCGTGTCGCGGGTGGTGCCGCGGATCGGGCTCACGATCGCCCGCTGCTCCCCGCAGATGGCATTGAGAAGGCTGGATTTGCCCACGTTGGGGCGGCCGATGATCGCCATCTGGATCGGCTCTTCGCCGCCCTCCTCACTGGTGGGGGGCAGAAAACTGATCACCTGATCGAGCAAATCGCCGGTGCCGGCGCCGTGGATCGCCGAGATCGGGTGGGGCTCCCCCAGGCCCAGCCCCCAGAACTCCGCCGCCATCGCCAGGCCGGCCTCGGGCGACTCGCACTTGTTCACCGCCAGCAGCACCGGCACGTTGTGGCCGCGCAGCCAGGTGGCGATCGCCTCGTCGGCGGCAGTGCAACCCTGCTGGCCGTCCACGATCACCAGGGCCACCGAGGCCTCGGCCAGGGCCAGGTTGGCCTGCTCGCGGATCTCCGGCAGGAATTCGCTGTCGTCGTCGAACACCAGGCCGCCGGTGTCCACAACCTTGAACGTGCGATCGGCCCAGAACCCCTCCTGGTACGTGCGATCGCGTGTCACGCCCGGCTCGTCGTGCACGATCGCCTCTCGGCTGCGGCAGAGACGATTCACCAGGGTGGATTTGCCCACGTTGGGGCGTCCGATGATGGCGACGACCGGTAAGGCCAAGGAGTTATTCCAACGTCTGTCCTGTCTTGACCCTACAGAGAGGCCCTGACCGGGGCTATCGCCCCCAGCTCAGTCCACCGCACAGCCCAGCGCTCAGGCCACGGGCAGATCCCCCGGATGGCCCGCCACCGGATCGGCCGGCGCCGGCAGCAGCTCCGGCAGCGGGCCCGTCTCCGGCAACGGTTCACCGCGCCCGGCCAGGTAGGCCAGCAGCCAGTTCACGGCGGTGGCGCGGCGGGTGCGGCGCGGATAGAGCTCGCCGATCCGGTAGCCCGCGAAGCCCAGCTGCTCCTTCAACAGCTGCTTGTGCTGCTTGGGGATGGAGCGGGTGAGGGCCACGCTGGGGGGCCGCTCGGCGATGAACTGGGGTTCGATCGGGAAGGGCTCCCGCCAGGCGGCGTCCACAGCCGGGCCCGCGCTCCAGGTGCCGGAGCCATCGGGCGCATAGCCCAGGCGCGGCCAGATCAGTTCACACACGAAGCGATCGCTCACGCGGTCGGCCAGCACCGCCTCCAGCAGCGCCCGGCTCAGGGGTAAGGGATCGGGGCTGGCGGCGGCCTGATCGGGAGCCATCGGCCTGGAGCATCACAATCGGATCACCATGATCACCGCCCCACTCCCCTCCCTGGCGCCGCTCCAGCTGGCCGGCCGCGGCACCCCGCGCGCATTGCGCTGCCGGGTGCTGCAGTCGCCGCTGGCGGGGGTGAGCGACCGCATCTTTCGCAGCCTGGTGCGGCGCTGGGCGCCCGATGCCCTGCTGTTCACCGAGATGGTGAACGCCACCACCAGCCTGGAGCTGGGCTTCGGACTGCAGAAGGTGGAGGAGCTGGCCGAGGAGGCCGGTCCGATCGGCGTGCAGCTGTTTGATCACCGCCCCGCCGCCATGGCCGAGGCCGCCCGCCGGGCCGAAGCCGCCGGCGCCTTTTTGATCGACATCAACATGGGCTGCCCGGTGAAGAAGATCGCCAAAAAGGGCGGCGGCAGCGGCCTGATCCGCGACCCCGAGCTGGCGGCCCGGATTGTGGACACCGTGGCCGCGGCCGTGGCCATCCCGGTGACCGTGAAGACGCGGCTGGACTGGTGCGGAGCCAGCGGCAGCGACACCAGCGCAGGCGCCGTGGGCTGGTGCCGCCAGCTGGAGGCCGCCGGCGCCCAGCTGCTCACCCTGCACGGCCGCACCCGCGAGCAGGGCTTCAAGGGCCGCGCCGACTGGGGCGCCATCGCCGCCGTGAAGCGGGCCCTGGCGATTCCCGTGATCGCCAACGGCGACATCAACTGCCCCGAAGACGCCCTGCGCTGCCTGGCCGAGACGGGCGCCGACGGGGTGATGGTGGGCCGCGGCACCATGGGTTCCCCCTGGCTGGTGGGCCAACTCGATGCCGCCCTGGGCGGCCGGCCGATCCCGCCCACCCCCGGCGCCGCCGAGAAGCTGGCCCTGGCCGCCGAGCAGCTGCGGGCCCTGGTGGCGGCCAAGGGCGACCACGGCCTCCTGATCGCCCGCAAGCACCTCAGCTGGACCTGCACCGGCTTCGCCGGCGCCCCCCAGCTGCGCCATGCCCTGATGCGGGCGCCCACGCCCGCCGAGGCCCTGGCCCTGCTGGAGCAGGCGCAGCAGCAGCTCTGAATCGCGAGCGACACCCCTAGGGCAACACGTCGGGCCAGCTCTGACGGATCAGCAACAGCGAGAAATAGGGCTGTTCGTCGGCTGGCACGGCTGCAGCCGGCGCCAGCAGCTGGTCGGGCCAGCCCACCCGCTGGGCAAACAGCGCGCCCTCCAGCAGCCCTCGCTCCGCCAGCAGGGGCCGCACCCAGCTCCAGCGGTGGCCCAGCTTGAGCAGGGCGAGCACGGTGCGGTCGCTGGCGGCGCGCTCCAGCAGCTCCAGCAACTCAGCGCCCTCCTCGGGGGTGGGGCGGATCAGCAGGCCCTCACTCTGCAGGGCGAGGGGCCAGGCAATGCCGCTGCCGGCGGCCGCGGCGGCCGCCGCACACACGGCCGGCACACCGGGAATCAACCGCAGCGGGCAGTTCGGATGCCGGTGGCGCAGGGCCAACAGCACGTAGGAGCTGCTGGCAAACAGCGACACATCTCCCTCGCAGAGGAGCACCACCCGATCGCCCGCCGCGACCAGGGCCGCCAGGGCGTCAGCCGCTTCGTGCCAGGCGGCGATCCGCGGCGCAGCATCCGCCACCATCGGAAACAGCAACGGCAGCCGCCGCTGGCCAGGGGCCATCCAGGCAGCGGCGATCGCCGCCGCCATGCCCTCGCCACCCTCGCGGGCCACCGGGTAGGCCACCACCGCCGCGGCCTGGATCGCCCGCACCGCCGCCACCGTGAGCAGATCGGCATCACCAGGCCCCACCCCCACGAGGGTGAGACCCCTGAACGCCTCAACCGAGGGAGTCCCTAAATTCAACGACTGCGGCCCCGGTGCCATGAGTCTGCTTGCCCTGTACCGGCACGATGCCAGCGTCCCGGCCCGTCAGGGGCCCCCAGCGGAGCTGATCACCAGCGATGCCGAGAGGATCCAACAGGAACTGGCCAGCCGGGGCATTCGCTTCCAGCGCTGGCCAGCCCGCACCAACCTGCCCGCCGGTGCCAGCCCGGAGCAGATCCTGGCGGCCTACGGCAGCGAGATCGCCCGGGTTCAGGCCGGCGGCGCTTATCCCACGGTGGATGCCATCCGCCTAGCCCCCGACCACCCCGACCGCGACGCCCTGCGCCAGAAGTTCCTGGCCGAGCACACCCACAGCGAAGACGAAGTGCGCTTCTTCGTGGAGGGGCGCGGCCTGTTCTGCCTGCACCTCGGCGATGAGGTGCTGCAGCTGATCTGCGAGGCGGACGACTGGATCGCCGTTCCCGCCGGCACCCGCCACTGGTTCGACATGGGCCCCGAACCCAACTTCTGCGCCCTGCGCTTCTTCCACAACCCCGATGGCTGGGTGGCCCAGTTCACTGGGGAGTCGATCGCCGAGGACTATCCCCTGCTGGACGAGCTACTGGTCACCAGCCGGGGTTGATTCCATTGATCAACCTTGCTCGGGCGGGTACCACCCCTACAGCCGATGCAGGTCATCCACACGAAACAGGTGATCAAGAAGAACAAGTGCAAGGCCAAGGAGCCGGGGCTATCAGGGCAGTACTGCCACGCAAAGGCCTGCCGGCCAAAGAGATCCATACCCCCTGGTGCCCCCTAGTTGCGCGAGCAAGCAACGCTCCAGGATCCCTCCGAAAGGCCACAGCAGGCCTGAAGAGCTGGATGATTCCATCAGGTTGAAGATCGAAGAAGCAGCGAAAGCCGCAACATCAACCCTCCCAGTGCCAATGGTATCGTCCAAAAAATCACCAAGGAATACAAACAGATGAACCAAGGGCTCAAGGACGATCAAACAGTTCAACCCGATGGATCGAGATCAAGACCCTTTCATATTCACGATGTCAAGACTATCCCCCTCAACAATGTCATTACGCGCAGCGGATCCGTTACCGAACTCTTCCGCACCGACTGGACCGAGATAGGGATTACACCACAACACGTCATTCTGGCAACGATGAACCCGGGGGGAGTCACAGATTGGCACCGCCATTCAAAACAAACAGACCACCTGATCGCAATCAGCGGCAACATCAAGCTTTGCCTATGGGATAGCAGGCAAGATTCACCGACCTACAACGCAGTCGACGTCATTCGGATGGGTCTCACGCGTCCTCTGATTGCCATTGTTCCGCCAGGAGTGTGGCATGGACTGCGCAATGAAAGCGGCATAACAGCTCAATACGTCAACATCAACGACGTTCCCTACAACCACTCAAACCCTGACAATTTTCGTCTTTCCGCTGATACAACTACAATTCCAATCGAACTCTGATCCGAATGCGCCTTACCAAGAGCCCCGAACAATTCGGACAGGATTTTCGGTTAACGCTCCTGACTACCAATGCGGAAGAAGCAGCAGAAGCAAATCGTGCCGGCATTCAACGCATAGGCGTCGACCTGGAAACTATCGGAAAGAAAAGACGACAGAGCGGTCATGATACGAGGCTTTCTTATCACTCTTGGGAGGATCTAGAGCGTATAGCCAAAGGCATCAACGGCGATCGGCTGTTCGTCCGCATCAATCCGCCCCATCGCGGCACTGAGCAAGAAGTGGAGACCGCACTGGATCTCGGTGTTGCGGTGATCATGCTCCCATATTTCAACACCGAGCTCGAGGCCGCTGATTTTGCACGATTCGTGCGCGGGCGCGCATACACGATGCTGCTCGTTGAAACGCCGCGATCCATCGTTCGCATCTGCGAAATCGCGGCAGTCTCTGGTGTCGACGAGATCATGATTGGGCTTAACGATATTCGTCTTGGCATGAATCTCGTCGGCATGGAGTTCGTCTGTTCTGCCTATATGTCAACCATCTCGGATGTCGTCCACCAAGCTGGGAAGGCCTTTTCGTTTGGCGGCCTTGGCCGTCACGATCAAGACCTGCCCACAAACCCAGATCTGATTTATGCGCAATATCCAAGACTCGGAGCACAGGGCTCCTGGCTAGCCCGCTCGTTCTTCAAAGATGTGCCAGATGATTGGACGCTTGAGAAGGGTGTACAAACGCTGCGGGAGCGCCTTTCTTTTTGGGCCAGCAAATCAGACGAAGAGCTACTGGAAGCGCGACGCACCCTATGCCGCTTACAATAGAAGACCGCTAGAAGTACTTCGCCCTCAATGCAGCCCACAAATTGTTCTTATGTCGCGGCAAAGATTCAAAAACTTCCTGGCCGGGATGATTCGCAGTTTCGTCAGCAAACACGTCAACTGCAGTTTCGTCTAGGACTGTCCAGTGCGCTCTCAACTGCTCGGGCGACCACGAATATTGAACACCCCAGCCATTTTTGATATCGGTACTACCCTGCCGCCCCTGACAGAGCGCATGCCGCTGCACCACTCGTTCAAAGCCGACATAGTGGAAATGCAGCAATCGAACATCATCCTTCGCCGGAGCAAGAACCTTTCCTTCCAGCTTCCAGCGGTGACGGCCGGGAGCGTAATTTGTCTCAAGAATAGCCGATGGATTGAAGAGATTAAGCTTGCTATATTTTCGCGATGGAGCACCTCTGCTCACGATTTCAAACAGAGGTTGTCGACTGGCCGGAAATTCCTCGGCCACCATCTCATATCCGAGTGCGGGGATGGCCGTGACGCCCTGCTTCTGGCAGTATTGGAGAAAGAGAATCATATTCTCATGATGCAGGTGCTCGTCGAGATCGGTCACAACAACCCAATCGGCGCAGCCACTGCTTTCTTTCCAGATTTCATTTTGCATCCGTCGTTGCGATTCGATCCGTGAATTCGGATCGACCCTTGGGGGAGGCGAGCGTATTTCAACGCGCGGATGCGCGCTTAAAATGCGCAAAGATTCATCGGTTGAGCCATCATCATAGATAAAGTAGCGAGTGACCCATGGGTCGTAGTGGCGAAAAAAATACGGCAGGATATGCTCGTCATTCCAGCAGCGAACATAAGCATGTACTTCCATGGAAATCGTCGCGTGTCCATTGCCGCCAACAGTTTTTTAATTCTAGCCGTTGGTCTGAAGCTGGGCCCATAACCCCCAAAGCTCGACCTCTTGAGTGGGAGCTTAAACGCATGGAAAGCTGAAACAGCTGTAGAGATTTCACGCCGCAATGGATGCGGTGGTTGCCTGGCATTTCCCGCATAGGTCAAGCCCAACGGACCACAGTGAAAATCATTGCAAGGGTCCAACTTCCTTCCCGCGATAGATTCACCCTGCACCAAGGCACGGTTTGGCATCCAGCTGCTCAGCCATCTCCCGGATACTCTTGAAAGCCATAGAACAGGACCTGAAGTTTGTCCCACAGCGTTTGAGTTGGTCCCGTTTAACGGTCCCCCAAAACCAGGAAACTTCAGGTGATGAGTTACGAGTGCGGCAGAGATCAGTGGGGCTCCACGCCGACTGAATGCATTCTGATCTGCCCAGGATCAACCAGATCTCCTGTCAGTGTCTGGGCTTCAACCACGGCCAGCTGCTCCAGCCGGGCCGCCGTGATTTCTCGCCCGAAACGACCCTCCGCCAGCAGCCAATAGAGGCCGAAATGGCGGGCCTCACTGGCCAGCAGCTCGCCATAGAGATCCCGCAGCTCCTGATCGGGACTGTGGACCGCCAGCAGGCCCATGCGCTCGTGGCTGCGGGCCTCGATCAGGCCGGCCACCAAAAAGGCATCGAGCATCCGCTCTGGCTCCTGGCGCCGCACAGCCTTGGTCAGCTCGCTGCCGTAGGCCGGGGCCGGCAGGGGCCGCAGGGGAATGCCACGGGCCTGCAACAGGACCAGCACCTGCTCGAAGTGCTCCAGCTCCTCGCGGGCCAGGGCACTGAGGGCTGCCCCCAGCTCGCCATCGCCGGGATAGCGGAACATCAGCTGCAGGGCCACGCCCGCCGCCTTGCGCTCGCAGTGGGCATGGTCGATCAGCACCAGGTCGGGGCGGGCGATGGCTTGCTCCAGCCAGTCGGCACTGGTGGGTGCCGCCAACCAGCGAATCCGGCTCTGCAAAGGCGCCACGGCGGCGTCCCAGGAGCGGGCCATCACGGGGTTGGACATGTCGAGGCAGCGAGGTGGGCCACCAGGCCCTCGAGCGCCAGGCTGTAGCTGGCGGGCCCAAAGCCGCAGATCACCCCCACCGCCCGATCCGCCAGAAACGAGTGGTGGCGAAAGGGCTCGCGGGCATGGATGTTGCTCAAGTGGAGCTCCACATAGGGAATGGCCACTGCCAGCAGGGCATCGCGCAGGGCGATCGAGGTGTGGGTGTAGGCACCGGCATTGATCAGGATGCCGTCCACCACGCCCCGGGCTCCATGGATGCGGTCCACCAGCTCACCTTCGTGATTGCTCTGGAAGCAGTCGATCGCCGCCCCCAGGGCGGCCGCCCGCTGGAGCAGCGCGGCATTGATCTGTTCCAGCGTGGCGCTGCCGTACAGCCCGGGCTCGCGCGTGCCGAGCAGGTTGAGGTTGGGGCCGTGGAGGGCGAGCAGCTGCATGGGTGGATTGGTGTCCCACCAGCCAAGCAGAGGACATCAGCCCGGGGGAGGCCGGCTGGTAAGTTCTTGGGGTGTGGTTCGGGTCGGTGCCCGAGTGGTTAATGGGGGCGGACTGTAAATCCGCTGGCTCTGCCTACGTTGGTTCAAATCCAACCCGGCCCACCTTCCACATGCCCTTGTAGCTCAGCGGTAGAGCACTCCCTTGGTAAGGGAGAGGTCACGAGTTCAAGTCTCGTCAAGGGCTTCCAGCCCCAATCCCCTCGGGCACCGGGGATTCCAAGTGCGTTTCCCCAGGGGCCTCTGTACCGGCAGCGCCGTCTTCGTGCCGACAGCTGGATTGCATGGATGCCAAAACCGGGGTTTGCTCCTCCGCTTCGGGGCAGACCAGATCGGCGGCCCGGCGGGCATCGCTGAGCACCTGCAGCAACACCCTGGGGGATTGCCGCAGCAGGCCAAGCCAGCCCGCCAGATAGGCCGCGTGGTTGCTGGCATCGCTGCCGATCTCCAGCCGATCGCCGAGGAGAACAGCCCCCAGTTCGGCCACCAGTTCCTCACGGGCATAGGCCCGGCCGCCGTCGCCCGCGGCCCCCATCCCCCCACTGAGATCGCGGGCCAGCCGGCGGGGATGCCCCGTGGAATGAATCGCCTCGTGGGCCCAGGTGGCATACAGGGCGGCTGCGGAGTGGAAGCAGGAGCGCGCCGGCAACTGGATCTGGTCATGGGCCGGGAGATAACAAGCCTGATCACCGGAGAACTGCACCGGCACCGGCCAGCTGCTGAGGGCCTGCTCCGCCGCCGCCAGCCGCTCGGGTTCCGGCCGGCGGCGCAGCCCATCGGCAAGCCGCCGGGCCCCAATCACCCCAGCCAGGGCATCCCCCTCGAGGTCGGCGGCATTGAACACAGCCACCGGCCGGTAGCTCACCCAGCCCTGCACGTTGCCGTTCTTCCTCTCTTCCTCCTCCCCAGAGGGGAGCAAAGCCTCCGAAATGCGGCCCCGGTGCAGCTGGGGACGCAGCACATGCACCGCCTTGCTGCCCTTGCGCGGGAAAAGGCCCCGGGCCCGGGCCTCGGCGAACCCGCACCAGTAGGGGAGGCTGGAGGCGCGCAGATGCTGGCCGAGCTGGAGCAGCACGGGGTTGATCCCCCGGTAGCGGCGGCCTGAGAACAGGTTCACCTGGTGGCCGCCACCGACGGCATCCCACTCGCGCCTCCAGGGGGTGGTGCCCGTCTCCATCAGGGCAATCAGGGAGGCCACCAGCCTGTCCTCGGCAGATGGGCGGGAGGACCTGACAGCAGGAAGATCAGCCATGGATCGCGAAACATGGAACAGCAGGCCTGGGCCGACCACAGCCAGCCCGGTGGCCCACCCCAAGCAAGTGCCCCCGCTGTCACAGCCCTGCCTTGGAGCGCACACCGAGGCAGGGGGTGGCCGGGTTTGCCAGGGTGGGGCCCACCAGCTCAGCCCTGATGACGGCAAGCCTTGATCTGCCCTCGCCCCTGGCCCTCTCTGTGGCCAGCATGCGCAAGCCGGTGAGCGAGGGGCACACCCGCCCACTGGCCTGGAGGCTGGAGCAGCTGGACCGGCTGGAGGCCCTGCTCGAGCGGGAGGCCGACGCCGTGCTGGAGGCCCTGGCGGCCGATCTGGGCAAACCGGCCCTCGAGGCCAGCTTCGAGCTGGTGGCGATCCGCCAGGAACTGCGCCTCACCCGCCGCCAGCTGCGCCGCTGGATGGCCCCACGGCCGTTGCCCCTGGACCTGCCCCTGCGCCCGGGCTCGGCCTTCCAGCAAGCAGAGCCCCTCGGCTGCGTGCTGATCATCGGCCCCTGGAACTACCCCTTCCAGCTCTGCCTGCACCCACTGGTGAGTGCCCTGGCCGCCGGCAACACTGCCGTGCTCAAGCCCTCCGAGCACGCCCCCCGCACCGCAGCGCTGATCGCCCGGGCCATGGGCGACGCGTTCCCGCCGGCCGTGGTGCAGGTGGTGTGCGGTGACGGAGCCGTGGCAGCCCGGCTGCTGGAAGAGCACTTCGATCACATTTTTTTCACCGGTGGCGGCAGGGTGGGCCGGCTGGTGATGGCAGCTGCAGCGCGCCATCTCACCCCCGTCACCCTGGAGCTGGGCGGAAAGAGCCCCGCCGTGGTGCTGGCCGATGCCGATCTGGCCGTATCGGCGAGGCGCCTGGCCTGGGGCCGCAGCCTCAATGCCGGCCAAACCTGCATCGCTCCCGACCATCTTCTGGTGGAGGCGGCGATCCGCCAACCCCTGGTGGCGGCCCTGAGCCAAGAGCTGGAGCGTTTCTACGGCAGTGATCCACTCAGCAGTCCGGACCTGGGGTCGATCGTGAACGAGGCCCAGTTCGAGCGTCTGCGCGGCCTGCTGGCCGGCGCCCATGCCCGGGGCCAAGTGCTGCATGGCGGCCGCTGTGATCCCCAGCGCCGCCGCATCGAACCCACCTTGATCGCCGTGGAGAGCGGCGACGATCCGCTGATGCAGGAGGAACTGTTCGGCCCCCTCCTGCCGATCCAGACCGTGGCCAACCTGGGCGAAGCCTGCCGCGAGATCCGCAGCCGCCCCAAACCCCTGGCCCTGTATCTGTTCAGCCACAACCGCCAGGCCCAACACCAGGTGCTGAACGAAACCAGCTCAGGCGGTGTTTGCTTCAACGATGTGGTGATGCAGGCCGGCTCCAGCCAACTGCCCTTCGGCGGGGTCGGGGAGAGCGGCATGGGCAGTTATCACGGCGAGGCGGGCTTCCTCACCTTTTCCCACCTGCGCAGTGTGCTCAGGCGCCCCTTCTGGCTTGATATCCCCTTGCGATATCCCCCTTACGCCGGCAAGTTCGCCTGGGTGCAACGGCTGCTGGGCTGAGATCAACAGCCGTGATCGGCCATGGCCAGCCACTGGAACAGCTGCGATGTGCCCCTTATGGTTCGCCAAGCGATCCCTGGAGACCATGCGCCGCACCCTTGCCGCCCTGGTTCTGGCCTTGACCCCACCGCTGGCGGTGCTGCCGGTGCCCAGCGCCCAGGCCCAGCAGATGGTGGTGGTGCGCTCCGGCGAAACCCTTTCCGAGATCGCCGAGCGTCACGGCGTCAGCCTCAGCCGGCTGATGCAGGCCAATGGCATCAGCGATGCCGATCTGGTGGTGGAGGGCCAGCGGCTCACCATTCCGGGCAGCGGATCAACGGCCAGGGCGTCCTCTACCCCCAAAACAGCCCAGGGCACTGCGCCCTACACCGTGAAGAGTGGCGAAACGCTCTCCGAGATCGCCGATCGCTTCAACACCACCACAGAGCGATTGATCCAGATCAATGCCATCCGCGATCCCGACCTGGTGATGAGCGGCACCCGTCTGCAGGTGCCAATGTCGGCGCAGCGAAGCGCATCAGCGGCGGCGAGCGCACCGTCGGTGAACCCAAACGCCAGTGAACACGTGGTGCAGCCGGGCGAGAGTCTCTCCCTGATCGCCGAGCGCTACGGCACCAGCGTGAATCGGCTGGTGGCCCTCAACCAGCTAACCGATCCAGGGCTGGTGATGGCGGGTACCCGCCTGAAATTGCGCGGCACGCCGCCAGCCCCGCGCAGCACCCCTCAGCCCGCCGCCCAGCCCAAGCCCGCAGCCACCGCGCCAGCCCCCACCCCCAAGGCAGCCCAGCCGGTGACGACTGCAGCCGCCAGCCCGCCAGCCCGCACCCCGGCGCCCGCACCCCAAACCACCACCGCCCAGAACCCCACAGTCCCGACCCCCACCAACCAGGCGCCCTCTGTTCAAAGTCCCACGGTCCAGCCCACGCCTGCCCAACCCGCGATGGCCCAGCCCGGCACGGTGAAGGCCACCGCCGCTGCCCAACCTGCATTGCCGCAGGCCGCCGAGGCCCCAGTGGCCCAGGCCCAGGCCCAGGCCAACGCAGTCACGGCAGCGAGCAGAGCACAACCGGCCGTTGCCCAGGCCCGCAACGCCACCGCCACCTCCGGCCCCACGGCCGGCATGGCCCAAGCAAGCACGGCGGCGGCAACCACCTTGGCTACGGCAACCACCTCGGCCACGGGGGGCAGCACGGCCACGGCGGGCAGCGTGGCCGCGAGAGCCACCCCAACCAGGCCCGCTGGCATGGCCC
Organism: Prochlorococcaceae cyanobacterium; assembly: GCA_044374745.1. Classification (GTDB taxonomy): domain Bacteria; phylum Cyanobacteriota; class Cyanobacteriia; order PCC-6307; family Cyanobiaceae; genus NIES-981. Next base: position 41,016 of record JBILNZ010000020.1, read on the forward strand.
CAACCACCGGCAGCCCCACATCTGCCAAGAGCACTGCTGTCGCCAGACCCGCTGGTGATTGGCGCAGCTACGGTCCGCTGCAGGTGGACTGGTCAAAGATCCAGCCCATGGGCGGCAGCTATGTGGCGCCCAGCCTGAACAGCGATGGGCAGGCCCTCTACCTGGCGGTGAACTGCACGGCTCGCAAGATCAACGTCACCAGCCAGGCCGGACAGTGGCGCACCTGGGAAAACCCCAGCAAGGACTTCGAGCACAAGCTGGTGCAGGACATCTGCCAGGCCAATCGCAGCTGAGCGAGCCCTCAGGCGGCCCAGTGCAACGGCCAGGGCTGGTGCAGAAAGCGCCGGCCCGTATCCCGCAGGTAGAGGCGCTGGGCTCCGTCATCGCTCTCCTTGATCAGCTCCTCCTGCACCAGTCGCCTGGCCAACCAGGCCCAACGATCCTCGTCGTGGTCTGAGGAGGAACTCGAAGCCGCCAACTCCTCACTGAGCGTGCGCAGATCCCGCCCACGCCCCTCCCCAAGGGATTCCAACAACAGCGCCGCCGAAGCAGACCAGTCCGGCCTTGCCGCGGGCACAAGCCGCTGGGCACGACAACGATCGCAGCGGCCGCAGGGGGGCACGATCTCGCCCACGGCCAGCAGCAGTGCCTGCTCGCGGCAAGCCTCCCCCTCGGCAACGGCTTCCATACGGCGCACCTGGCGCTGGGCCTGCTCTAGGCGCTGCCGATCGGGAGAGGGGGGAGTGCCCCCCGGAATCTGGCCAGCGGCACGGATGGCCCAGCCCAGACTGATGCGATCGCCGGGATCAAACAGCACCAGGCAATCGGCGGGCAGTCCATCGCGGCCGGCTCGCCCCGATTCCTGCAGATAGCCCTCCGGGCTGGCCGGGAGATCCAGATGCAGCACCAGGCCGACGTCGGCCCGATCCACCCCCATACCAAAGGCCACGGTGGCCACCAGCACAGGACAGGGCTGGTCCTGGAAGTGGCTGAGGGCTAACGCACGGCTCTCCGGGTCCATCCCTGCGTGGTAGGCGATCGCCTCGACGCCCGCCTGGTTCAAGCGGGTAGCCCACTGCTCCACGGAACGGCGGGTGCGGGCATAGATCAACACAGCGCCGCGGGCCTCGTCGATGGCCCTGAGCAGATCGGGCAGCGGATCGGCCGGACGCCGCCGCATGGTGTAGGTGAGGTTGGTACGCCGGGCCGAGCGCACCTGGATCAGGGGTTTACGAAGCTGCAGGAGACGGATGATGTCGGCACGAACCTGGGGAGCCGCAGTGGCACTGAGGGCCACCAGGGGCACCCCGGGACAGAGGCGGCGCAGGTCCCCGAGCCGGCGGTAGTCGGGTCGAAAGTCGTGGCCCCAGGCACTGATGCAATGGGCCTCGTCCACCGCCAAGGCCACAAGGCACCCCTCGCTGAGCAACTCCTCCAGCAACTGCAGGGTGGCCTCCACCCGCAGGCGCTCAGGCGCCAGATAGAGCAGCCGCAGCCGCCGTTCACGGATGCGTCGCATGAGCGGCCCCCGCTCGGCGGCCGAGAGACCCCGGTGCAGACAGGCCGCCGGGATCCCTCGACGCTGCAGCTGTTCCACCTGGTCCTGCATCAGAGCCACAAGGGGCGAAATCACCAACACCAACCCATCCCGCACCAGAGCGGGCAGTTGGTAGCAAAGGGATTTCCCTCCGCCCGTCGGCAGAACAGCCAGGCAGTCACGCCCGGCCAGGAGTGCCTCCACCACCGGCCTCTGCCCGGGGCGAAAGCCCTGCCAGCCGAAGTGACGATGCAAGGCCTGCTGCAGGTTGTCGCCGGACTCGTCCTCCGGGCGGCGGGGTGACGTGGACACACACCATCGCCAGGGCCCTTGGAGGATAGCCACCACCAGATCTGGGGCCGTTCAGGGCAGCGGCGGGGCCTCCAGTTGATCGGGCGCCTCCTCCACCAACTGCAAGCGCACCCGCTTACCACCGGCCAGCTCGCCCAGCGAGACCCGCATGGTGTTGCCACTGAGGGATTGCAGGGCAGTGAGCAACTCGCGCAGGTGGGGAGTACTGCTGCCGCTCTCGACCCATAGCCGCTCCTGCAGCCCCCCCAGACGCCGCCAACTGGTGTGCAGCTTGAGGACAGCGGCCTCCAGCGCCTGCGCTTGGCCCACGGCGTCCGCCAGTAAGCCAAGGGCATCGAGCCGTTGGGCTTCCTGCAGGGCCTTCTCAAAATCAAGCTGGTCATATTGGAAAGCCCGCACCGCAAGAGCCGCCTCAGCCGCCTTGCTCAGCCAGCGGGCGGTATGGGTCACATCGCGAACCCGTTCCAGCTCGGGTTCTTCGCGCAACACCTGGCGCAGATCAGCCTGCTGCTCCTCCGGAAGCTTGGCCAACTCCTTGACAAGCGGTGCCACCGCCCGAGGCGGCAACAGATTTTCGGCGGTGCGTTGGCGGATCTCCTCGGGCAGCAGGGGGCTGGTGGCTGCCGTGAACTCATCGGCCAACCGGCGCACCTGCTTGCGGGTGATCTCCTGGCCCTCATTGGCGGCCTCGGCGATCATCAGCTGCACCTCTGGATCGGCCTGGGCGGTTTCCAGAAAAGCCCGCTTGGAAAAGTGGTTCACGCTGCCCTCCTCGAGCATGCCCTCCCCCACCAGCGCGTCAGCGGAATCGGCCAACTGAATCAGGGTGTAGGCGCGGGTCTTGCTGATCTCCCGTTCCCTGAGCCACTGCAGAAAACCGGTACCCCGGCCTTCGCCACCACGTTTTTCCCGATCCCGCACGGCCCGCAGAATGCGGCCGCGCCAGATTTCCGTCTGCAGGTCAAAGCGGTCGCACACGGCCCAGGCCTCTTCGAGCCTGGCCAGGAACTCCATGGTGCTGATGGTGTCGCTGTCCGGATCGGGCAGCTCCAGGCTGAGCACGGGGGCGTCCGCGACATCGAGCACCATGGCGCGTGAGAACGCAAACGCCGATGCTGCCACCTGGCAGGCAACCGATGGCGCCAGGGCCTGGACAGCTCGAAGCCAAAGGGCGACGAATCGTGACGCCGGCCGAAGCTGGCCCAGGCGTCGGAGGTATCTTCCCTCAGGAAGCATCCGTATCCAGCGCAGCGATGGCCATTTCCCGCGGCGACAAAGTGCGTATCAAACGCCCTGAGTCCTACTGGTTCAACGACGTCGGCACGGTGGCGTCCATCGACACTTCAGGCATCCGCTACCCGGTGGTAGTGCGCTTCGAGAAGGTCAATTACAGCGGCTTCAGTGGCTCTGAAGGTGGTATCAACACCAACAACTTCGCCGAGAGCGAACTCGAAAAGGCCTGATCACCAGGCAGATCCATTGATTGGGCCTCAAACGCACCGCGCCGTGTCGTTAACCCATTGATTTCAGGGCTGACGCTGCACAATGCAGCACAGCCCTTTTTGTTCATCGTTCCCCCAGCCTGCCAGCCAGGCAGGGTCAGAGCCCTGACCATGGCAGGACAGTTCCGGCGTTGTGAGACGCTGAGTTCTTTCGACAAGCTTCCAGTCCGTGCCGGAACTGCCCGAAGTCGAAACCGTGCGACGCGGGCTAGAGCTCCAAACCCTGGACTTCACCATTGCCAAGGTTGAAGTGCTGCGTCCAAGGGCGATTGCGAGTCCAGCTGAGCCCCACGCGTTCTGTGTAGCCCTGCAGGGCTGCACCCTGCGCAGCTGGACGCGGAGGGGCAAATACCTGATCGGCTCCCTCAGACGCGGCACCCAGGACGGCGGCCACTGGGGTGTCCACCTGCGCATGACCGGACAGTTCCTGCTGCTCCGTGGCCAAGGGGAGAGCCCAAGCCCCCCAGCCTGCGGCCACACCCGGGTGCGGATCTGGGACGGCAACGGCGACGAACTGCGGTTTGTGGACACCCGCAGCTTCGGCCAGATGTGGTGGGTTCCCCCGGGGGAAGCTCTCGCGCATGTGGTTACCGGCCTCCAAAAGCTGGGGCCCGAGCCCTTCAGCGACGCCTTCAACGCCGGCTATCTGCGCTCCAAGCTCAAGGGTTCCCAACGCAGCATCAAAGCAGCCTTGCTGGATCAAAGCCTCGTGGCCGGGGTCGGCAACATCTATGCCGATGAATCCCTGTTTGCGGCTGGCATCTTGCCCCATACTCCCAGTGGCCAACTCACTCTCAACCGGCTGGAAGTGCTGCGCAAGGCACTGGTGGACGTGCTGCACAACAGCATTGGTGCAGGGGGAACGACCTTCAGCGATTTCCGTGATCTCAGTGGCACCAATGGCAACTATGGCGGCATGGCCTGGGTGTATCGCCGGGGGGGAGCGCCCTGCCGCCGCTGTGGCACAGCCATCAGACGGGAGAAGCTCGGCGGCCGCAGCAGTCATTGGTGTCCAAACTGTCAACATTGAAACACCCGCCAGTGGCCATGGCCGCGCCTGAAGCGATCGCCCCCCTCGCCAAGCAACTGAGCACCACCATGGCAGCCATCCACAGCCGCGGCTGGTGCGAGGGCACCGGCGGGAACTTCAGCTGCGTTCTTCAGCGTGAGCCGCTCTTGCTGCTGATGGCACCCAGTGGTGTGCACAAAGGGGCAGTCAAACCGGAAGATCTGATCCTGGTGGATGGGGCGGGGAGGGTCCAGCGAGGCCACGGATCTGCCAGCGCTGAAACGATGCTGCATCTTGCCTTTGTTGAACAGGCCGGGGCTGGAGCCGTACTGCACACCCACTCCCAGGCCGGCACGTTGCTGTCCCAGCACTACGGTCCCGAGCAGGAGGGGGTCGGCATTCTGGAGTTGCGCGACCTGGAAATGCTCAAAGGGCTGAAGGGGGTTCGCACTCACGCCTGCTGCGTGGGCCTGCCAGTGCTGGCCAATGACCAGGACATGGGGCGATTACGCCAGCGAGCCAATCCCGTGATCGAGAATGCACCCCATGGGCTACTGATCGCGGGCCATGGTCTGTATGCCTGGGGCAAGGATCTGAACCAGGCGCAACGTCATCTGGAAATCCTCGAGTTTCTCCTGGAGCAGCACTGGCGCCAGCTCCTGCTCCAGTCACTCGTTCGTTGAGATCACCAGCATTGCAAGTTACAAAAAGCATGCCCACGTTCACCGGCATTAGCCATCTGCTACTCGATATCGAGGGCACCACGTGCCCTGTGAGCTTCGTGGCGGAGGTGCTGTTTCCCTACGCCGCCCAAAAACTGCACACGTTTGTGCAAGACCAATCCAACAATCCAACGGTTCAGAACTTGCTGGCGGATGTTCAGGAGGCGTGGCAGAACGACAAGGACCCGGAGGCCGAAGCACTGTGGCGTACAGCGCAGACGGAACAACAACTGCCATCTCTGGCGGCATCCACCGCCTACCTCCAGCTTCTGATCAGACAAGACCGCAAACTCACGCCACTCAAGGATTTGCAGGGACTGATCTGGCGCGAAGGTTATGAATCAGGCGAGCTGGTGGCACCGCTCTATCCAGACGTAGCTCCAGCCCTTCTGAACTGGCATCGGGCGGGGTTGGTGCTTGGCGTGTACTCGTCGGGCTCAGTAGGAGCCCAAAAGCTTCTCTATGGCCACTGCGTTGCCGGCGACCTCACGGACGTGTTCAGCCACTGGTTTGATACACGGATTGGTTCGAAACAGCAATCAGAGAGCTATCAGCTCATTGCAAATGCGATGAATTGCAAGGCCGAGAATATTCTTTTTATCAGTGACGCCTTGACTGAATGCCAAGCCGCCAAAAAAGCAGGCTTTAAAATACTATTCAGCAAGAGAAGTGGCAATCCCCAGACAGAGCCGGGACCGTTTCAGGCGATCAGCAACTATGCCGAATTAAGGATTGAATCAGCCGCCCACCCTCCGGGCACAAAAAAAGCCACCTAGGCGGTGGCTTTTTTCATCAGCAGCTTGCGCTGCTTCTGGTTGGAGACAATTGTTTTACCTGGCATCGACCTATTTTCTCAGGGGGCTACCCCCCAAATA
>JBILNZ010000052.1:0-15518 GCA_044374745.1 Prochlorococcaceae cyanobacterium
CAAAAGACTCTCTCGAAAACTCGTGCAAAGCCGCCTCTGTGCGGCTTTTTGTGTTTAGACTTTCCCATCGCAAACGCCGAATTTTCGAGGCGCCCTTAAAAGAAACAATCAGGCACTCTTCATTCAGAGTCCATCAAAGGGGCACTGATCGAGGCTTTCGGCGTGGGTTGAAGGCGCTTTCCGTTCAACCGATCTCGACATGATCAGCTGTCTAAGGTCGATGCCGTCTGAAGGCGTCAGCACAGCGTCCTTACCGAGGCAGTCTTGCTCCTATTGACCTGGCCACTGCTTTGTGGGGACGTGAGGGATGTCCTGGTTAAGCATGGCGTGGGGTGAGGGCAGCAGGAGTCTGGAGCGGACGGCCAGTGGAAACACCGCCAAGGCAAACAACCCCGTCACCACCAGCTGCTGCGTTGGGGAGAGCAGAGGTCGGGCGGAGGAGGTGCCCAGCCAGGAGATCAGGCTGAGGCCCGCCAGATAGAGAAACCACCAGAGCGCCCCGCCGATCTCTGCGTCGCGACCGCGGCGAAGGATGAGAAACAGCAGGGCAGGTACCAGCACCAGGGGCACGGCGAGGCGCAGGCTGCTCCAGCCGCACCACAGGATCGCCCAGCTGGCCAGCACAAAGGTGAGGGGGCACAGCAGGCTCGCCCATGGCAGGCGATAGGGACGATCCAGGTGCGGGGCCTGGCGCCGCAGGGCCTGCAGGCTCACCGGCCCCACCGCCAGGGAGATCACCATCGCCGCCGTGACGAAACCCACAGCCTTCTGCCAGCTGGGCCCGCCCAGGAGAAGCAGCAGGCCGATCAGCAGGCTGGCGATCAGCGCCACGGAGGGCACGCCGGCTCGGTTGATCTGGGAGAAGGCAGAGGGCAGCAGGCGGCAGCGACTGAGCATCCAGTTGAGGCGTGCGGCGGTGGCCATGTAGGTCATGGCGGTGCCGCTGGGGGAGATCACCGCATCGGTGAGCAGCAGGGTGGCCAATCCTCCGAAACCAAGGCCGAGGGCCACCGCCACCAACGGCCCGCCATGGGCGGTGAGATGCAGGGCCTGCCAGCCCTGACGGAGTTCCGACGGTGGCACGGCCACAAGAAAGGCGAGCTGCAACACCAAGTAAATGGCCAGGGAGATCCCCAGGCCCAGGGCCATGGCAAGGGGCACATCCCGCTGGGGCCGGCGGGCTTCACCGGCCAGATCCATGGCGGTGCGAAACCCCAGGAGGCTGAAGAGGATCCCGCCGGTGCCCAGAGCCTCGAGCACCCCACCGCCCTGTCCACCACCGATGGCCAGGTTGCCCCAATGGCCTGCCTTGGCGATCAGCACAAGCGAGACCGCGAGAGGCACCACCAGCTTCCAGACCGTGAGCCCCTCGATCCAGCGGGCCAGCACCGCCACCCCAGCGAGATTGATCCAGCCGAAGAGCACCAGCAACAGGGAGGCCAGAGCGATGCCCCAGCCGCTCAACACCTGGCCGGCGCCACCGTCGTTGGTGAGCCAGGGCAGGCTGCTGCCGAGGTACTGCACAGTGGCGAGTACCTCGATGGCGGGCAGGGCCACGTAGCCAAGCCAGGCGGCCCAGCCCCCGAGAAAGCCCGCAGCCCGACCATGGGTGAGGAGGGGAATCTGGGCCAGAGCCCCGGACGTGCTGACCAGGGCCCCCAGTTCAGCGAACACCAGGGCGATCAGAAAGGTCATCCCCCCACCGAGAAGCCAGCTCAGCAGGCTGCCCCCGGCAGCCAGGCGGGCGGAGATGTACGGGGCAAACAACCAGCCCGAGCCGATGGTGCTCGTCACCACTGCCATCACCAGGCTGAACAGCGAGAGGCGGCGTTGCAGGTCGGACATCAGCGGGGGAGGGTTGTGGTGGCTCGACTCACACTGACCGTCAAACAACCTAAGGCAAGACGAAAGACTGGCCACAGGTTGTTGTAATCTAAGAATAGCATGAATAGAGCCGCAGAGCAGGCGGCGCAAACAAATGCCAATCCGAACAGGCTATTTGTTTGCATTATCTTTAAACAGAGAGTTGTCAGCAAAGAAAGTCGCGTATTTTGCGACGTTATTATTGCGTTCATCTTGGCGGGCAATTCCTTGGCCGCTGCTAGTGTATCTCTTGCGCCCCTTGCTCGCCCCAAAACCCCCATCTGTCGCAGCTCGCCCATTCATAAAGCAAAACGCCGTTGCCAAGTGAGAATGCAGCCATCGGATACTTCGAACGCTCAAGATCAGCGGCGGGCTGGACGAAGCAGTCACGAAAACTGATTCTTGCTCCCGCCCGCTGAATCTTGGTGTTAGACCTTTTCTATTTCATCACCGCCTCCTTTCCTGGCGCTCAATAGCTCTACCACGAGTTCACTGGCTGCATGCGAAAGCTGTTTGAGGGTCTCAGGCTTACGATGTTGCTCAAGTGCAATTGTGGCCATCGGATGAAGTCCCATCCTCTGTGCCATGGGAGCATAAGAGAGTTCAGCTAGAGAAGAATAGCAAGCCATTATTGATCTGACAAGGAATCGCTCCCTTTGCGTCATCGATGAAGAAGCAATAAACTCTTGCGGAGAAACTGCAATCAGGCGGTTCTCAATGCGTGGCATTGAGGAGAGCAGGCCATTAATCTTCGTGTCCTCAAAACCTTTTGAGAATGGTTTATGAGCAAATTCGTTGCGGATCTTTCTTAATAAGCCTAGACTTTGGTAAGTTTCATCCTGGATCCAGTAAAGCCCCGCTGCCATCTGAACCAAGGACCCAGATGTTCCAAGAGGGCCTAACGGACCCATCAAGCTTTTTATACCGCCTGTAATGCCAGGGTTGAGATTCAAGGAAAACGCCTCTCGCAAGCGATCATCAATATAAGAGAATGACACAATTGCCAGCGAACGGTCCGGCTCACTCTGAATCTCTTTGTAGAATTGATAAAACTCAGAAGGGCGAAGATCGATATCAGCAGCCTCTTTCAAGAGTCTATCTTCTGTCGCACTAAGAATTGCCCTAGAAACCCTCTCAAGCAATCCCATCGACTGAGGCGCAGGGGTGTTCATAATGATTCATTTAATAGGTTTAACGCTGGCCATCACCTGCCCGCAGGAAGCTGCCGGTTCGGGATCTCAATGGGCTTCGAGAAATTGATGGTGGCGGGTCAGGTGTATGGCTGTGTTAGCCGCCGACCTACGCGGTGACACTTTTTTCCAGTGCCTCCAGGGCCAGAGAATTGAGGCTTTTGCCTTGTGCCTGTGCAGTCAGAGCCAGCTTCTCGTGGAGATCCGGAGGAATACGCAGATTGAACTTGCCTGAGAACTGTTTACGGGGTTCGATTCCCTTCTCTCGACAAACCTCCAAAAACACATCCAGCGAACGTTTGAATTCCGATCGCAGCTCATCAGGATTGGCGCCATAGAAATCTGCGCCGCCAGACAAGCCTAGAATTTCGCCTCGGAAGAGATCTGTGTCAGCATTATACTCAATCTTGGCGCTGTATCCATCAACTGTCATCAGATTCATGGCGTGACTCCGTGTTCCTCAAACCATTTGCGGATCGAAGCAACGGCACCCTTGTCGGTATCCGGAGAAGGGTGGGGCCGATGAAAGACCCTGACCTCGCCGAACAGCACAACGGCAACCCGACTGCCAGCCCTCTCGCTGACCTCTGCTCCGAGCTCTAAAAACAGAGCTTCAATGTCCCGCCACGGCAGGTTGCCGCTGACAGGCCGAGCAAAGATCAGCTCAAGGGTGCGCTGGTGCTTGCGCTTCATGGCATCCATAGTACTGCCAACCGGTACCGCTGCCAACCAGGTCCCTGCCTTTAACAAATACGGCTAACGCTCCAGATCAGAAGCGGGCAGAATTCTTGGCGAAGAACCCAGCCTCAGCTCCCGTCTTCTGTATCTGGATGTTGGGCTCCCGATACTTTACACTAAAGCAATCGCAATATATATCTGTAGGCCAACATGCTTTGGAAGCACAGTCGCCGAGGCTATTCCAAGCTTAATAAAAAATCAGCCAGCTCTACTGGCATATCTACCATAATATTATGCCCGCATGGCATTCTTTTTACTGACCAATCAGGTAGCCCATCAACCTTTTCAGCGAAGTATCGGAAAGGGCTTGGATCCCAATTATCTGCAAGAATGTAGTGCTTATTTAGTTTATCTAACGAGCTTGACAGCAATACTGGGCATTCGAATGTGGCCAAAGCTTGCGGGCATGAACGCCGATCTATCCACGCGCGCTTTTCACTGGCAACATTAAATAGCTCTGCCGGCAACGGCTTCATCATTCCAGAATAATTCTCAGCCGCCGATGATCGAAAGCCCCCGATGAATGAAGCCGCAACATCAGGTTTTAATGCTTTGTGTAATAACCCTATTAAAGAGACACCATGCTCAGGAACATATGCATCGACATAGACTAAGTGTCGAATAAGATTGGAGAAACGATCGGCTACAGCCGTAGCAACCATCCCTCCATAACTATGGCAAACAAGAATAATATCATCTAACTCTTCTGCTTCTATGCAGCCACAAACATCTCTGATGTGAGACTCAAGTGTAATACTCTCTGCGGACTGGTGTTTCCTTTCTCCCAGGCCAGAATGGGTAGGGGTAAAGACATCATGCCCAGCCACCCGCAACAACTTGGCAACATCTTTATAACACCAACTGCCATACCATGCACCATGTACAAGAACGTAGACGGACATAAGCTGTCGAACATTTACAACGCAAGCTCTAAACTTACTTTTCGCAGGATGAACTGCAGGGATAGTTTAACAAAACTTTGTGATCAAGGGCCAGGTGAATCAGTGGCTCTATTAAGCCCAACGCTCAAGATCAGAAGCGGGCACAAACTTCGGCATAGGAGAAAATCATAGATCCCGCCTTCTGCATCTTGATGTTAGACTTTCTCGTTGCTACTTGAAATCTTTAAAGAGTCAGAGATCATCTCCTTAATCACGCTGATCGGAACTCTTCCACTCAGCCGCTTAACTATTTTATCGGGAGACATTCCCTCGCTTACCATTTCAGCTATAACCTTGTAGGCAACTTCTGGTGAAATGTCGGGATCAAATAGCCTCCTATCGTTACCTCTGTCTATTTCTGCTTCAAGTCTTCTGATGCGAGAACTCATTAATCTAGTATTCTCAAGAATTTCTCCAAGCATATCTTCTTTTGGCCTTGGCTTAGTAGGCTCAGTTGATATAGTTTCTTCCAGGATGGCTTTGAAGCGATCAGAAAACTGTTGCCAGTACGTTTCAAAAACCTGATCCAGAACACGCATATCAAGGCCAGTTGCGCCAAGTGTGTTATTAAGCGTCTTAACCAAAGCATGAATACTTTCTTTGGTTGGAAGTGTGTGGTTAAACTGAGCAAGCGGATCTTCTATATCCCTAGGCTCAAGATCAATCAATAAAGTGCACACTCTGGAAGTGGATAGACCTTTTGCAAGGGCGCCAGCTTCAAAGAGGATCCATGGTCGTGTCTTGTTCACTTGCGTCAGGCAAATAATTCCTACGGTCGTATCTTTAAGTTGATCATTAATTTCTCCAAACCAGAGTGAACCCCTATCCAAGTCACGTGTTGATATCCATGGTCTAATGGCTTGAATAACACAACTAAGCCACTCGCTAAGAAGGTTCGCGACTTCTTTGCTTCTGTTCCCTGACCAGCTGAGGAAGACTTTCATTGCTTAGCTGTTTTCTGACGTGTGTGTCTTGCTGATAAGTCTAACGCTGTATGGACAGGTCCGGTTTCCGCTCTGCGGTGAGTGCCGTTGTCGGCCTATGCGACCGATGGCAGGGCCGCCACTTGCTCCGAAGGGCATGCGGCGAGAGAGGTCTAGGGGATTGAACGGTGGATGGGTGGGGATTTTATGGGGACCCGGTAACACCAGCGCTTCTTTCTCACTTCTTTACAGGAAATCTGCTGGGCTGGCGACGCCCATGGGGCCGCGATTGAGAACGTGCGTATAGATCATTGTTGTTTTTAGGTCCTTATGGCCCATTAGTTCCTGAATTGTGCGAATGTCCTGACCTCTCTCTAGTAGATGTGTGGCAAACGAGTGACGCAAGCTGTGACAACTGGCTGGCTTGCTGATGCCAGCTGCCAGTACAGCGCTCCGCACTGTTTTTTGAATCAAACTCGGATCGAGATGATGCCGTCCCTGTTGCTCTGAGGTTGGATCCTTCCAGCGCCGATGCTGGGGAAACACCCATTGCCAGCCCCACTCCGTTGCCGCATTCCGATACTTTTGTGCCAATGCGTAGGGAAGTCGCACCGCGCCCCATCCATCCATTAAGTCCCGTTTGTGTACATTCCGAACCTCTTCAAGATGGATCTGCAGCTTCTTCGATAGGCGTTTCGGAAGCATTGTGCGTCTGTCTTTCTTTCCCTTTCCATCGCGAACGGTCAGTTCCTGTCGGTTGAAATCCAGGTCATGCACCCTGAGCCGCAGGGCTTCCATCAATCGCAGCCCACTGCCATACAGCAGTCCAGCTACCAGCGCCTCGCTTCCTTCGAGCCGCTGCAAGACTGATCGCACCTCCTCTTCTGTCAGCACCACCGGCAAGCGTCGTGGCTTGCGTGCACGCACCAGACCATCCAGATCCAGATCCAGATCCCGCTCCAGCAGCTCGCGGTACAGAAACAGCAGCGCCGAAAGCGCCTGGTTTTGCGTCGAGGCGCTGACCTGACCTTCCACCGCCAGGTGCGTGAGAAAGGCGTTCACCTCCGCGCTGCCCATCTCCCGCGGATGGCGCATGCCATGAAACCTCAGGAAGCGCCGCAGCCACTGCTCGTAGGTATTCACCGTGCGGCGCGCGTAATGGCGGGCCTGCAGTTCCTCCCGGTATCGCTGGATCAGCCCGGCGGGGCGCGGTTGGTCGTTCATGGGTCAGGTTCCATATTCATCATCAGAGTTGCCCGAGATCGCCAGCTCTTCACTCCGGCAGTAGCTGCCCCTGCACTTAAGTGTTGTGCGGCTGAGAGCGGCCCCAGGCGTCGATGGCGCTGGCCTGGCGTCGGCAGCCGTCGAGCGGGCGCACGGCGCGGGGGTAGCGGCTCGTTTGGGCCATTTTGAGCACTTCCTCCACCATTGCCCGCCGGCAGAGGCTGGCGGCCAAGGGATGGCGTGTCTCCATGCTGGCCGCCACCGCGGTGCAGGTCCTCCAGGGCCGGATGGCAGAGCGAGTGCCCCACCACGGCCTCCAGCCGCTCGATTTTGTCCGGCTCATCCAGGAGGGGCAGCTGCCTACAGTTGGCGCTGGTTTCCGCCTCGGAGATCGCCATCGGCCGCCGCAGCCGTTCCACAGCCGCTGGCTTCAACGCTGCCCGTGCCGCCGATGCCGGCGACACCCGCCAGCGTGGTGCTCCGCCGCCCGGCCCTGAGCAGCAGCTGGTTGAAAAGCTGCGCCGCATCGAGGCCCTGCACGCTCGGCCCGGCAGCGAAGGAGAACGGCAGGCGGCGGAGCGGGCCCGCGAACGCATCCAGGCCCGCCTCAGGCAGCTGGAGGCTGAGGAGCCGCCGATCGAGTTCCGCTTCTCCCTGGCCGACCAGTGGTCGCGCCACCTGTTTGTGGCCCTGCTACGCCGCTACGGCATCCACCCCTACCGCTACCGGGGTCAGCGCCGCACCACCGTGATGGCCCACCTGAGCCGGGCGTTCGTGAATGAAACGCTCTGGCCTGAATTCCAGGAGCTACAGAGCACCCTGGCCGCCTACTTCGATGCCCTCACCGACCGTGTGATCGAACAGGCCCTCGAGGTGCGGGCCGGTGAGGCCGAGGAGCAAGCCGAAGCCGCGCCGGCCCTGGCGCCGCAGGACCACCAGGGCTCGTTGCTCTGAGCGGTCGCCGGCGTCGCGGGATGATTCAGTGGCTGAGCCGCCTCTGCCCATGCTGCGCACCGCCCATCTCCTGGAAGCCCAGCTGCGCGCGGCGATGGAGCGGGCCCTGCCGGAGGCGCCCCGGCCCCTCGATCCCCAGCTGGTCCCGGCCAGCAAGCCCGAGTTCGGCGACTTCCAGGCCAACGGGGCCCTGCCCCTGGCCAAGCCCCTGGGCCAGCCACCCCGCCAGATCGCCCAGGCGATCGTGGAGCAGCTGCAGGCCGATCCCGCCTTCCAGGCGCTTTGCCTGGAGCCCGTGATCGCCGGCCCCGGCTTCATCAACCTCACCCTGCGGCCCGAGCGGCTCACGGCCGCGGTGGCTGAGCGGCTCGGCGATCCGCGCCTCGGGGTGCCCACGCTGGCCGACGAGGCCGGCGGGCGGCTGCCGGCGCCGGTGGTGGTGGATTTCTCCAGCCCCAACATCGCCAAGGAGATGCACGTGGGGCACCTGCGCTCCACGATCATTGGCGACTGTCTGGCGCGGGTGCTGGAGTTTCGCGGCCACCCCGTGCTGCGGCTCAACCACGTGGGCGACTGGGGCACCCAGTTCGGCATGCTGATCACCCACCTCAAACAGGTGGCGCCCGAGGCCCTGGAAACGGCGGATGCCGTCGACCTGGGCGACCTGGTGGCCTTCTACCGCCAGGCCAAGGCGCGCTTCGACGACGACGAAACCTTCCAGACCACCGCCCGCGAGGAGGTGGTGAAGCTGCAGGCCGGTGATCCCCTCTCGCTCAAGGCCTGGGGGTTGCTCTGCGACCAGAGCCGGAGGGAATTTCAGAAGATCTACGACCGGCTCGACATTTCCTTGGGCGAGCGCGGCGAATCCTTCTACAACCCCCTCCTGCAGGGGGTGGTCGACGATCTCAAGGAAGCGGGGTTGCTGGTGGTGGACGCCGGCGCCGGTTGTGTGTTCCTGGAGGGGGTGAGCGGCAAGGACGGCCAGCCCCTGCCGCTGATCGTGCAGAAAAGCGACGGCGGCTTCAACTACGCCACCACCGACCTGGCCGCGATCCGCTACCGCTTCGCCGCCGCCCCCGAGGGCGATGGCGCCGGCCGGGTGATCTACGTCACCGACGCCGGCCAGGCCAGCCACTTCGCCGGCGTGTTCCAGGTGGCCCGCCGCGCCGGCTGGATCCCCGAGGGCGCCAGCGTGGAGCATGTGCCCTTCGGCCTGGTGCAGGGCGAGGACGGCAAGAAGCTCAAGACCCGCGCCGGCGACACGGTGCGCCTCAAAGACCTGCTCGATGAGGCGGTTGAGCGGGCCGAGGCCGACCTGCGCCGCCGGCTTGAGGAAGAAGGCCGCAGCGAAGACGACCCCTTCATCCAGCACGTGGCCACCACCGTGGGCCTGGCGGCGGTGAAGTACGCCGACCTCTCCACCAACCGGATCACCAACTACCAGTTCAGCTTCGACCGGATGCTGGCGCTCACCGGCAACACCGCCCCGTATTTGCTGTACGCCGTGGTGCGCATCGCCGGCATCGCCCGCAAGGGCGGCGATCTGGGGGCCGCCTGCGGCGACCTGAGCTTCAGCGAACCCCAGGAGTGGGCCCTGATCCGGGAGCTGCTCAAGCTCGATGGCGTGATCGCCGAGGTGGAGGCCGAGCTGCTGCCCAACCGCCTCTGCAGCTACCTGTTTGAGCTCAGCCAGGTGTTCAACCGCTTCTACGACCAGGTGCCGGTGCTCAAGGCCGAGGAGCCGGCCCGCAGCTCCCGCCTGGCCCTCTGCCGCCTCACCGCAGGCACCCTCAGGCTGGGCCTGGGCCTGCTGGGGATTCCGACGCTGGAGCGGATGTGAACGGCAGCAGCAGGTCGGCGAGCTGCAGATCGGGCCGGCGCAGCAGGGCGAACAGGGTGCCGGCATTGCCTCGGCACACCCGCAGCTCCTGATCTAGCACGGTGATGTCCAGCCAGGCGGGGAACGGTTGCTGCACCCCGCGCAGCAGCTGCAGGCGGGCGTTGCCCAGGGCCGGTCCCAGCCAGCCGCCGCGCTGGAAGCGCACCTGCACCCGCTGAAAGGGGCCGCCGGCGGGTGCTTCGCCGGGGTTCAGGGTGAGGGCCGCCTCCACGGCGATGCCGGCCAGCGGCGCCAGCGCCCCCGGCAGGCGCAGCAGGTTCATGGCCCGGCCCTGGGAGGGGGCCAGCAGCTGCAGGTTCTCCAGCCAGGGCCCCACCGCCAGGTAAGGCTGCTTGCTGCTGCTCCAGCGCAGCTCCCACACCCCCTCCAGCAACGCCAGGGCTCCGGGTGCGGCCAGGTCGGCGGGTTGGTCGCGCTCCAGCTCCAGGCAGAGCTGCCGCACCCGTTCCCCCTGGCGGTTGGCCGCGCCCCGGGGCTCCTGGCGCAGCAGGGTCAGCAGTTCCCCGCGGGCTCCGGCGGCCATGGGCTCGTCGTGCGGCGGTGCCGAGGGTTCAGGGGTGTCCATGGGCGCGTTCAGCTGAGCCAGGTGATGAAGCGCTGGATGATCAGCGAGTTGCTGATGTCCACGAAAAATCCCGACACCAGGGGCAGGATCAGGAAGGCCTTCGCCGCGGGTCCGTAGGTCTGGGTCACGGCGGCCATGTTGGCCATCGCCGTGGGCGTGGCCCCCAGCGAAAAGCCGCCGAAGCCGGCGCACAGCACCGCCGCCTGGTAATCGCGCCCCATCACCCGGAACACCACCACCAGCGCGTACAGGAAGGCCACCAGGAACTGCACCGCCAGGATCAGCAGCAGCGCCCCCCCGAGCCCCTGCAGCGTCCACAGCTGCAGGCTCATCAGCGACATCGCCAGAAAAATCCCCAGCGACGCATCCGACACCACCGCCAGGGCGCTGCCGTGGGCGGGCCAGGGGATCCGCACCAGCCGCGGCAGGGTGTTGGTGAGCAGGATCCCCGCGAACAGGGCGCACACGAACAGGGGCAGGCCGCGCCCCAGCCCCTCCAGGCCGGCGTGGATGATCTCGCCCAGGCCCAGGCACACATTCAGCCAGAACAGGGTGGCCATCAGCTGGAAGCTGGTGAGCGGTGGGCCGGGGCGGGCGGTTTCGGCCATCGGGTCGCGCACCGGGGCTTGGGCGGCCTCCGCCTCCGCCGCAGGCCTGGCTGCGCCTGGCGGGGCGCGGCGGATCAGGATCCGGGCGATCGGGCCGCCCATCAGCGCTGAAAGGATCAGACCGAAGGTGGCGCTGGCCGTGCCGATCTCCACGGCGCTCTGCACGCCGTGCAGCTCGGCGAAGCGGGGCCCCCAGGCAATCGCCGTGCCGTGGCCCCCCACCAGCGACACCGAACCGGTGAGCAGGCCCACCAGCGGATTGAGCCCCAGCAGGCTGGCCATCGCCACCCCCGTGAGGTTCTGGATCGCGATGTACACCACCGTGGCCGCCAGCAGGATCAGCAGCGGCCAACCGCCGGCTCTGAGGGTGCGGATGTCGGCATTGAGGCCGATGCCGGCGAAGAAATAGAGCAGCAGGAAATCCCGCGCCGCCAGGTTGAAGCTCAGCTCCAGCCCGCTCAGCCCATACACCAGTCCGATCAGCAGGCTCACCAGCAGGCCGCTGGCCACCGGCTCCGGGATGTTGAAGGTGCGCAGCAGGCGCAGGCGCCGGTGCAGCAGCTTGCCTGCCGCCAGCACCATGATCGCGATGTTGAAGCTGGCAAAGGCGCCGATCTCGATCTGCTGCATCCGCTGCCGCCTGGGCTGGTTCTGCGGCCGAACCTAGGGGGACCCGGCCGTGGCGTCCCGGCTGGGTTGGGAGTCGAACAGATTCAGCCCGAGCCGCTCGGAGAGGAACTGGGCGGTGAGCTGGCCGCGCACGCTGTTGCCCGCCTCATCCAGGGGCGGCGACCAGCTGGCCAGCGCCCCCTTGCCCGGCGCCACGGTGATCATCCCGCCCGACACGCCGCTCTTGCCCGGCAGGCCGATCTGGTAGAGCCAGTCGCCTGAGGTTTCGTAGAGGCCGGCGGTGACCATCACCGCCAGCACCCGCCGGCAGATCAGCGGCGCGATCACCTGCTCGCCGCTGCGGGGCTGGCGGCCGCCGTTGGCCAGGGTGCAGGCCATCAGCGCCAGGTCTTCGGCCGTGACCAGCAGGGCGCACTGGCGGGTGTAAAGGTCGATTGCGGTGGCCGGATCGCTCCAGAGCTGCTGATGGGCGCTGAGCAGGCTGGCGATGCCCTCGTTGCCGGCGTTGGTGGCCTGCTCCGAGTGGTACACCGCCCCATCCACCGCCAGCCGGCGGCCGGCGAAGCGCGACAGGCCGTCCTCGATGAACCGCCACTGGGCGGCGGCGTCCTCGCCGGGCACCAGGCTGGTGGTGGCGATCGCCCCGGCGTTCACCATCGGGTTGGAGAGTCCCTCCACGGTGCGCTCCACGGCCAGCACCGAGTTGAACGGCAGCCCCGTGCTGTTCACCCCCAGGGCGTCGCGGGCCAGCTGCTCGCCGATCGCCTCGCACACCAGGGCGAACAGGAACGGCTTCGACAGGCTCTGGATGCTGAAGGGCACCGCCCAGTCGCCGGCGTGGAAGGTGGCACCGTTGGTGGCGGCCACGCTGATGCCGAAGCTCGCCGGCGATGCGGCCGCCAGGGCGGGGATGTAGGTGGCCACCTTCCCTTGGTCCACCGTGGCGAAGTGGGCGTGGGCCTCGTCCACCAGGCTCTGCACCACCTCCGGCGTGGGCAGGTGGCCGGTGGACACCCAGTGGGATGGGCCCGCCTCGATGGCGGGGTTCATGACTGCTGCCAGGGCAGGGCCGGCAGGCGGTAGAGCGCTTCGCGCTGGGCGTCGCTCCAGATGTCGATCATCTCGGTGAGCATCGGGTCGTCGGCCTCCAGGCGCAGCCGGCGCTCAACCGCCAGCGTGCCGCTGGGGATCACCGCCAGCTCGAACGGCGGCCCCACGGTGAGATTGGAGCGCTGGGTGAGCACCTGCGACATCACGCACAGCTTGGCGGCATCGTCGAGGCTGAGGTTGGTGTGGCCCACGTTGTCGAGCGGGGGCTTGCCGTATTTGCTCTCGCCGATCTGCAGGTAGGGGGTTTCGCGGGTGGCCATGATCGCGTTGCCCTGGGGATAGATCAGGTAAAGCCCATGGGGCTCACTGCCGATCTGGCCGCCGAGGATGAAGGTGGCCTGGGAGCTGGAGCCAGCGCTGCGCAGTTCCTCTTCGTTCTGCTTCTGCGCCGCCACGCTCACCCGGCCCACGTAGGCGGCGGCCTCGAACAGGTAGTCGCAGTGGCGCAGGTCGCCCCGGCTGGCTTCGCTGGCCTCGAAGCCCTGGTCGAGGTCGCGGCGGATGGCACTCACCACCGCCTGGGTGGTGGCCAGACTGCCGGCCGCCAGCAGCACGAACAGCCGGTCCGGCCCCGGCTGGAACACGTGCATCTTGCTGTAGGTGGAGATGTAGTCCACCCCGGCGTTGGTGCGCGAGTCGGACGCCAGCACCAGCCCCTCCTCCAGCCAGTAGCCCAGGCAATAGGTCATGGCTGCTCGGATCTCTGGAGATGCATGCAAACGTTAGGCAGGTTGCTGGCGCTGGCTATCCGTGTGGGGCAGCGCCGCCGGTTCCAGCACCGCCAGCTGGCGGCGGATGCGCCAGTGGCAGTGCTGCAGGATCTGGCGGGCCACGTTGGTGCCGGTGGCCGCCTCGAAGCCGCTGAAGCCCGGGTTGCTGTTGGCCTCGCACACCCGGTAGCCGTCGCCGTCGAACAGCAGGTCGATGCCGGCGATCTCCAGCCCCAGGGTCTGGGCGCAGTCGCGCGCCAGCACGTCGATCGCCTCATCCACCGGGAAGTTCTCGCCCTGGCCGCCGCGCGTGATGTTGGCCTTGAAGCTGCCGTCGGTGCTGCGGCGCAGCATCGCCCCCACCACCCGGCCACCGATCACCCACACGCGCAGGTCCTGGCCGGGGCGCTCGCCGATGTACTCCTGCAGGATCAGCGATTTGCCGGCATCCAGGCTGGCCACCAGCTCCATCAGGTCGCGGAAGCTCTCGCGGTCGCGGCTCAGGTAGATCCCTTCGCCGTAGGAGCCGGCCAGCACCTTCACCACGCAGGGGAAGCCGATCTGCCGCTCCACCAGCTCGCTGTCCACCGGAAAGCGCACCAGCATCGTGCGCGGGATCGGCAGGTTGATCTGGGCCAGCAGCTGCTGGCTGTAGAGCTTGTCCTTCACCGCCTCGATCGCCCGGCTTGAGTTGATCACCGGCACGCCGAGATGCTCGAACTGGCGCAGGATCGCCAGGCTGAAGTAGCTCGTGCCGCTGCCGGTGCGGGCCAGCAGGGCATCGGGGAGTTCCACCTCCTCGCCGCGCAGGCGGATCGAGCGGCGGCCGCCCCGGGTCACGATCAGGTCGATCTCATCGGGCGACACCACCTCCAGGGCGATGCCGAGCACGCGGGCCTCCTCGCGGAAGCGCAGCTCCTCGTAGGCCGGACCGGCCGCGGTCGCCTTCTGCAGGATCCAGAGCTTCATGGCGGCAGGCGCTCGGCCGGGGCAGCCTCCACGCTGGCCACGGCCGGTGGCTGGCGGCGGTCGCCGGCGTCACACGCAGCAGATCCTCAGCCCGCCTGTTGCCACAGGCGCAGCAGTTCCTCCAGTTCAGTGCGGCTGGGGCTTGGCAGACGGCGCACACCCTTGGCATCGCGGCTGCCGCCCTCCCCTGATGGGCCGCGGAACCCGACGGACCGCAGCACAGCCTGGCCCTCGCTGCCGCCGAGGAAGGTCACGAACCGCTCACCGGCGCTGCCGCTGCCCTGGGCCTCACCCCGCAGCACGGCCGCGGCCAGCACCATCTCGATGGTGGGGTCGGGCGCCAGCAGGCGGTAGCCGCCCGGCCATCTCAGGGCCGCCTCGTTGCGGCGTAGCAGGGCGGTGGATTCGTACACCAGAGCCACGTCCCCGTCGTTCGGGCCGCCACTGATGAACTCGCGCAACAGGATGTCCGTGGACCGTGCCGGGCGGAACACGGCCCGCTTCAACGCAGCCACCGCCGCCTGGCCCGGTTGGTCCCGTGTCCAGAGGGCCAGCACCAGCTGGCCGGAATTGGAGCGCAGCGGGTCGGTGATGCGTAGATCAAAGCTCCCCCACTGGGCCGGACCGCCGAGGGCAGACCATTGACCTGTGGCTGCGGCCCGCCGTAGTTCCGCCCAGGAGAACTGGCCCTGCGGGAACAGGGCGGCCGCCCGATCGGGCCAGGCCACCGCCATCAGCAGGGTGCGGGCGATCGGAAGGGGCGGTCCCTGAAAAGGGTCGGGATCGCCGTGGGCAGTCCGGGCGGCGGCATAGGCCTGCAGTTGGTCGCGGTTGGCGGGGATCATCACCCTCGCCCGCTGCCCCCCGGCATCGAGCTGGCGATTCACCATGTCCTGGGCGCCTTGCACCTGCCAACGCAGATCAATGCCGGGGTGGTGGCGCTCGAACAGCGGTTCCAACCGCACCATCGCCTCCTCCAGTTCGGAGCCCACCGCCACCAGCAGGGCCTGCCGTGGACCCGGCAGCAGCGGCGAAGCGAGGGCCAGCGACCCGGCCCCAATGGCTAAAGGGCACCTCGAAAAATCGCAACAGGTCTTGATTTAGTCCGTTATCAGATTATAATCTGACTCTGCAGATGCGTGCGAACCGTGGGCCAGAGAGGCTTCTGGGACGAACAACAAAGAGTCGCCAAG
>JBILNZ010000053.1:0-15496 GCA_044374745.1 Prochlorococcaceae cyanobacterium
TGGCCTTGAACTCGGGACTGTGGGTGCGGCGCTTGCTCATGGTGGGAGCCCCCTTTCAGGGGTGGTGCCCCGCCTCAGAGGTTAACGATGGGGGCTGTCCAGAAAAGCCAGTCCACCTCAGCTTGGGCAGCTGGCAACCACAACTATTTTGAATATCAACGGCCCCTGGAGCTGTTGCGCAAAAGCCTGATCGATGCCTGGATCTGTTCCGCTCCCGACCTGCCTGAGGATCCGGACCTGCACAGCATCCCGGTCACGGCCATGCCGATGGAGTTGTTGGTCAAGGCCGGCCACCCGCTCCTGAAGCGGGGTGATCAGCTTGATTGGCACGACCTCGACGACTATCCCGTGCTCCCGCTGCCCGATGGGGCCTTCCCCAAGGCCCAGTTCATGCTTGAAGCTCAGGGTCTCTGGTCATGCCCCGAGCGGAATCGCCGCTACCAGCAGGCTCCCTGGTTTGGCCTGGTGCCCATTGAGGATTTGATGATCTACTTCGGCACGCCATTCCAGCGGGCCGCAGGTCTGTTGGACGGCCTGTTGCCCCTGCCGCTGGACCTGCCAATCACGGTTGGCGACGCTGTGGTGGTGAAAAGGGAGTTTGCCACGAGCCCCCATCTCCTCAGCTTGCTGGCCGCTCTGGTGAGTGAGGCTCGCGACCTGGCTACTGGCCTTGAGGCGGTGCAGGTGGTTGTGCCGGCTACCCCTGAAGTGGGGGAGCGATCACACTCACGCTGAGCTCCAGGGATTAACCCGGCTTGAAACGAAGGGCTACGCCGTTGTTGCAGTAGCGCTTGCCGGTGGGTTTGGGCCCATCTCCGAACACATGCCCCTGGTGGCCGCCACAACGGCGGCAGTGATATTCGGTGCGGGGCACGATCAGTTTGAAATCCACTTTGGTGGCGATGGCCTGCGGCAGCGGTTGCCAGAAGCTGGGCCAGCCGGTGCCGCTGTCATATTTGGCAGATGAGCTGAACAGGGGAAGATCACATCCGGCGCAGTGAAACGTGCCCTTGCGCTTCTCTCCGTTGAGCCCACTGCTGAATGGTGGTTCGGTTCCTTCCCTGCGCAATACCCGATAGGCCTCGGGGCTGAGGCGGCGTTTCCACTCGGCATCGCTGCGCTGCCAGGCCGGGTCTCCGGCGGGGCTGGCGGCCTCTGCAGAACTCCCCAGACCGGTGAGCCCTGCCAAGCCTCCCAACAGACCTGTGAGCAGATTGCGTCGAGGCACGGTCATGCCAGCCAGCCGGCGCTCAGCACCACGGCTAGACCCAGAAACAGCAGGAGCAGGGTCCAGGTGATCCGGTTGAGGGTTTGTTCGGCGCTTCGGGCACTGGTGAACATGGAACCTCCGCTGGATGCCAGGCCCCCCATGCCGTCACCCTTGGGGCTGTGCAGCAACACGCTCACGATCAGGAGCACCCCACAACTGAACCACAACCACGAGAGGACGGTGGTGATCATTGTTGACCCTGGCCGAATGTCAGATCTCGCACGTTAGACGCCCAGGGTTTGGGGAACCCGATTGGTCTCCTGGCCCATGCCGACGGCTTGGATCAGGCTCGTTCCAGTCATTTTTTCCGGTTTTCCCAGCCCGAGGATCTCCAGCACTGTGGGTGCGATGTCCGCGAGGCCGCCATGCTCCCGGAGCGTGACGTCATTACCGAGGCCGGGAAGTTTGCGCTTCTCTCCCTCCACCAGGATCACAGGGACCGGATTGGTGGTGTGGGCCGTCCAGGGCCGTCCGTCCGCTCCCTGCATGACCTCGGCATTGCCATGGTCAGCAGTGATCAACATGGTGCCGCCCATTTTGTTCGTGACCTCCAGAAGGCGGCCCACACACGTGTCCACCATGCTGATGGCCTCGGTGGTGGCCTCCATCTGGCCGGTGTGGCCCACCATGTCGGGGTTGGCGTAGTTGATCACCACCAGGGAGTAGATGCCCTTGTTGATGGCCGCGATGCAACTGTCCGTGAGCTGCTCAGCAGACATGGCTGGCGATTGGTCGTAGGTTGCCACGCGTGGTGACGGCACAAGGTGGCGATCTTCGCCTGGGAAGGCCTGCTCGATGCCACCGTTCATAAAATAGGTGACATGGGGATACTTCTCGGTTTCGGCGGTACGGAACTGGCGCAGACCTGCATCTGAGATGACCTGCCCAAGCAGGCCATCGAGGGATTCGGGGGGGAAGGCCACCGCGACGGGCAAGCCTTTCTCGTACTGCGTGAAGGTCACCACCGCCAGATCTTCGATCCACTGCCGGGGGAAAGGGTCGAAATCTGGCAGCACAAAGGCGCGGATCAACTGGCGCACCCGGTCAGGGCGGAAGTTGAAGCACACCAGCCCGTCGCCGGCTTTCACCGTCCCAGGCGCCAAGCGAACCGGTTCGATGAATTCGTCCTCCACGCCAGAGGCATAGGCATCGGTAATGGCTGCGCCAGCACTAGGGGCGGTGACCGTGCCGGATTCAAGGAGCAGGCGATAGGCCTTTTCGGTGCGTTCCCAGCGGTTATCCCGGTCCATGGCCCAATATCGGCCGCAGAGCGTGGCGATACGACCGACCCCGGCTTGTTGGATCAACTCTTCCACCCGGGCCACGTAGGTGGGGGCGCTGGTGGGAGGAGTGTCGCGACCGTCGGTGATTACATGGACACACACATCACGGAGCCCCCTGGCTGCTGCCCACTGGAGCAGGCCGCCGAGGTGGTCGACGTGGCTGTGAACGCCGCCATCGGAGCAGAGGCCGATCAGGTGCAGACTGCCACCGTTGGCCAGCAGTCGATCGGCGAGGGCGTTTAGAGCGGAATTGCTGGCGATCGATCCATCGCGGACGGCCTGACCGATGCGTACCAGCTCCTGGCGGATGATCCGTCCAGACCCAATGGTTAGGTGTCCAACCTCGGAATTGCCCATCTGATCGTCCGGTAGCCCTACGGCTGCACCGCTGGCCTCGATCAGGGTGTGGGGATAGGCGTGCCAGAGGGCATCCATCACCGGCGTGTCGGCCGCGCGGATGGCGTTGTGGGCATCCTCATGTCGGTAGCCCCATCCGTCGAGAATGGTGAGGACGACTGGCGCGACAGGGCCGGTGGCGATGGGCTGGTCATCCCGGAAGGAGGGACGCATACCTGGGCCGCTGGAGGACACGACTGAGGTGGAGGAGCTCTGCGGGCGGCTGGAAGACAAACCTGACGGCTGGGAGGAACGTTCCTTGGAGGAATCTGACTTCACCCGACTCACCTCAAGACACCGGGGTGCGGCACACGGGACCGCGCCAATCCCTTCAAACCTACAGCCCGTTTGATAAGCCCCCCCTGCTGATCCCGGTTGCGTCAGGTTTTGGCCACATCCCGAGCGCAGCGCAGGGCCGATTCGGGCTCGCTTACAATCACACTGATGGGGAGATGGCATGAATCGCCTGGTCATTCTCTCCAGTGAAGAGCTGGCGCGAACCCTGGATCGCCTTGCGTCCCAGGTGCTGGAAATCGCAGCCGACAGCCATCAGTTGGTGCTCGTGGGAATACCCACCCGGGGAGTAGCACTTGCCGCTGTTCTCGCCGGTCGTCTGGAGGCCCTTTGTGGCCATCCTGTGGCCCAGGGAAGCCTGGATCCCACCTTCCACCGCGATGACCTTGAGAGGGTTGGCACCCGTCTGGTGCAGGCCACCGACCTGCCTGCAGATCTGAGCGACCGCCATGTTGTGTTGGTCGACGATGTGATCTTCACAGGGCGAACTGTGCGCGCCGCCCTGGAAGCCCTGCAGGCTTGGGGACGGCCCCGGCGGGTGAGTTTGCTGGTGATGGTCGATCGCGGCCATCGCGAGCTGCCCATTCAGCCTGATTTCTGTGGCAGGGTCGTGCCCACCAGTCGTCAGGAGAGCATTCAGCTCTGTCTGATGGGCATTGATGGCGAGGAGGGAGTGCTGCTCCTGCGCCCCTGAGCTCGATCCGGGTCTGAGTCTGGGTCAGATCCGTTCCAGTTCGCTGGCGCGGAAGTGGGCCCGGAACTTGCCGAAGGCCACGATCACCGGCAGGTTCGGGCTGATCACCCGTCCCTTCCAGTCGTTCAATACGGTGTGCACCTCGCCTTCCTGGCCCTGGAGGTCAAAGGCTTCACCGCGATGCTGGGGATGGTGGAAGACCACCACCGATTCGCGCACCCTCACCGGATCGCCCTGCTGCAGCTGGTCGACAGCTGGCTGAGTGCTGGTCCCAGGTTCTCCGTGTTGCATGAGCTGCCGCGGTTTGGCCGGCCAATCTTGTCATGGGGGAAACCATGCGATGCGGGAAACGGTGGGCGATGGTCCCGGCTATCGCTCACACGCTGAATCGGGTCCGGCTTCCACCACCCGGCCACCGAGCGCGCTACAGGCGGCCTTGAAGGCGCTCCATTCATCCATGCCCTGGCTGATCCTTCGCTTCACCTCCCGATCGAGATCCGCCACGGGAACTGAATGGGGAATGGCTCCGTGGCTGTCGTGCTGGCGCTCCTCCCGACTCAACCCGGCGATCCCGGCCTGCACCTCGGCCCGCAGGGAGTCCGCCTTCTGTCTCCACCAGGGGTGATCCATGCGGTTGAGGGTTTCCAGTGCTTCCCACCAGCGCTCCTCCTGGCGCAGGCGCTGGGCCCGTTCGAAACCCAGCCGATTGCGCTCCCACGCCTGGCGCAATTGATCGCCCAGGGCACTGCCATCGCTGCGCTGGTCCTCCCCCATCGGAGCCAGTAACGCCAGACTCTCTTCCAATTCACCGGCCTGGAAGCGTTCCATGGCCTGCTGCCGCAGGGATTCCTGCCAGGCCTCAAGTTGGCGCCTGTCGGTGGGCTGACCGGCTGCGGAATTCACCAGTTGCAACTGCTGAAGTAGGGCTTCCCGCCAGCGCTTCTCCGCCCAGAGCTGGGCTGCTTTGCGGCGGCGGCATGATCCTTGCTCCCCAGGCGAGCGATCCCCGAGCCAGCGCAGGGCCTGGAGTTGCTCGCTGTACCGCAGACAGGCGTCCAGGTCCCCACGGGCGGCGGCCTGCTCCAGGCGCCCGGGCAGCTGGCGCTCCCACCAGTAAGCAGTACCTACGCCCGCGGCGACCAGGCCCAGGGTGATGCCCAGCCAGAAACGCGGCAGTCGGTGCTGGCGCAGGGCCAAGGCGGTGAGACACAACTCCTGTCCGTTTTATGGAGGCGGTGGCCACTGCGCCTGGCCAGGGGTGCAGCAAACCATGGCGTCCACTCCACTCTGTGGGCCCAGGGATCTCAGCGCACGACCCCCAGTCGCTGCACTGGCAGGGTGAGGCCTGTGCGCAGATCGGTGCTCTCCAGCTCCAGTTCGGCGTTGGCGTTGATTGTGAATCGCAGCCGCAGGCGGTCCTCGCCCTGGCGGCCCGGAGGGTCCAGGGGGAGAGGCGCGGGTTGCTCGGGCCAAGGCCTCACCTTGGTTTCACCGGCGCTCGCCCCCCGCAGAACGGGCATCCCGTTGGCATCAAACACCACTTCGCTGCGGCGTTCCTCTCCCGGTTCGCCAAGCACCAACTCCAGGGCGGGTTGCTGGTCGGCTTGGCAGGCCAGCAACAGCTCCAGGGGGCTGGTGGTGGGCCAGCTTTGTCCGGGCATGAACAGGGGATGCCAGAGGTGGCGGTTGCTGCGCTGGTCCCAGCAGCGCAGCGACACGCCTCGGCTGAGCACGTCCTGAACCCGTACACCCGGCGTGAGGGCCAGTGCCCCCAGGGCCACCGCCTCCACCGGTCTGTCGTGGTGGATCGGGATGGCGCCGAGGCGTTGCTCGAGCCATTGGCGCACGGTCGGCAGACGGCTGCTGCCGCCCACTGGAAGAACGGCAGTGATCGCATCGATGGGGATGGAGGCACGCCGGCCGGCGGCCAGCACCTCCTCCAGCAACAGATCGAGCTGCTGGAGGAGGCCATTTCGGGTGAGCAGCTGGTGCAGCTGCTCTCGGCGCAGGTGCAGTTCGCGGGGAGATCCGTCGTGCCCGTTCATGATCACCAGGGCCGTCTCCTGCTCGCTGAGGGTGCATTTCAGCCGTTCGCAGGCGTCCAGCAGGGTGCCGGTGGGGGGGTGATCTGGATCGAGATGGTTGGCAATCCAGCGGTCGATGTCGCGCCCCCCGAGGGCCACTCCTGCCTTGCCGATCACCCGTGCCACACGCGGCTGTTGGCGGCTCTGGCTCAGGTCGCGGCCGCCCAGGCGCAGCAGTTGGGCAATCGGATTGGCGCGGCCTTCGCCCCCCTCCAGCTGCACCAGGCAGAGGTCGATCGTGCTGCCCCCCAAATCCACCACCAGCACCGTGCTGCCCGCCGCCAGGCCCGACCCGATGGCGGCAGCCGTGGGTTCGTCCACCAAGGCCAGCTCCGGCACGGCCAGATCCCGGCAGGCCTCCACAAGCCAGGTGCGATAGCCCTGGTAGGCCTCGATCGGTGCGGTCAGCACCAGCCGTTGCGGCGCCACACCGGGCGGGAGGGCGTGCCAGATCCTGTGCAGCAGCAGCGATCCTGCCTGCTCGGCGCTGAGGGGCAGGTCAGCCGCGAGCGGCGGCTCGCCGGCGCCGATCCGGTGCTTGAAATCCCGGTGCAGCTCAGGTCCATCCCCATGGCCCAGACCCGCCTCCAGCACTTGGCGACCGATCAGGGGATTGCTGTGGTTCGGGTGCCGCAGCCAGAGCAGCGAGGGCACCACGGGTGGGTCGTTGAGGCTGTATGGCGGCAGCCTCAGCAGGGCCGGCTCCTCGCCGGGGCCTTGATAGGCCACCACCGTGGTGCTGCTGCCCAGATCGATGGCCAGCGTGCCTTGGCTGGCCTCACCGTTGCCCTGCATCGCCACCAGATCCCCCACCCGGCCTGGACGTTGTTCTTTTAGCTGCCCTGCCGACCCGCTGACTTAGGGTGAGGGTTGATCTTGTGACGAATCCGGTGATGCAGGGGGGAATCGACATGAATTCCAAGGATCTGGCCCAGCGCGCCGAGAGCTTGATTCGCCACTCCAGTAATCGGTATCTCACTACGGTGCGAATCGCCTTCCGTGCCAAGCAACGGCGTTTCGATGATTTCGACGGCCTGCTGGAAGATTCGATGATCAAGCCTGTCCAGCGGGCGATCATCGAACTCAGCGATGAACAGGATCAGCCCGCCCTGCTGCCCGGCTGAGCTTGCAGCTTCACCAGGGGAACGGCTGGCGCTTTGGGCTCGATCCAGCCCGCCACCCCTACGCCGTTCTGATCGGAGGAGAGGATTGGGCAGCAGAACTGCGGCCCGATGAGGCTGCTTCTCTGCGCCAGGCCGCTCAGAGGCTGCACGAGCAGTGGCTTGCCATCCGCCATCAATTGATGGCGGAGGAATCGGTCACCCTGGAGACGGAATGTGGCTCCCTCTGGGCTGAGCTGGAGGGTACCTCGGACGCTGTCGCCCTCCGCTTTGTGCTCCAACCCCAGACCCGGGAGCGGGGGCTCGAGGGACGTTGGTCTGCCGATGCCACCCAGGCTGTGTTGGCGGTGCTGGCCCAGACGGATCTGCCCGGACAGCAGATCTGAGCACGATGAGATTCGCTGCTGTTGCGTGAGGGGATCAGAAATCCTGATTGGTTCTCGGGGTTTGGATAGCCCCCAGCCGGTCAAGAGGTTTTCCACCGGTTTTCCCCAGGCGCCCTTGCCTGGGCCCCCTCAGTGCCGTTGTGCTGGGGAGAACCCATTCAGGTCGCATCTCGTCTTGACAGGGCTCAATGGCCTGATCAAGGGGATCCGCTGCGACCTGCGCCTATCGCTCCATCCTTTCTCTGGCCTGCCTTCTCAAGGGATGAGACGGCTTGGTTGGCCCAGCGCGCACCCATTTGACGGTTGCTGCCCGATGTGGGGAACTGGGATGACGTGAAGTGGATGAAGCCCTGATGGAGAAGCCTGCCCAGCTTTGGCCGGAGGCTGCCGGTGAACCGGCCACCACGATGGTGAGCCTGCACACCGACGTACCAGAAGCCCTGCTCGTTGCAATGCGTGACTTCATTGAACGCCACCCGAACTGGGACCAGTACCGGCTGATACAAGCCGCTCTGGCGGGCTTTCTGGTGCAGCAGGGTTGGCAGAGCAGGGCGCTGACCCGCTGTTATCTGGCCAATCTGTTCCCCGCTCAGGCCGGATTTCGAGGGGATTGATCGGGTTGGAGGTGGCTGTTTCGCCTGTGCGCAGGCTCGGTGAACACCTGTCGGAAGGCAGCCACCAGGGTGCAGGCAGCCAGCGGCAGGGCTCCTGCTAGACCTACCACCAGCAGCAGGAACCCGGCCAGAACCAAGAGGCCGAGGAGGAGGGTGAGGGCCAGGGCCTGGATCCAATGGGGATCAATGGCCGCCCGGCTGCTGCGGAAGGCCTGCAAAGGACCCATCGGCACCAGCACGCTGATCGGCAGGCTGAACAATTGATCGGTGACCAGATAAACCGCGGCCGCCAGGCCTGCCAGCAAGGGCAGACCCACCAGCAACGGTTGAAGCAGGGCCAGCATCCAGGCGCTCGCTTGGGCCAGCCGCAGCACGAGGGCCAGCACCAGCAGCACCAGCCCCAGGGTGCCACCCGCCCGCAGCAGGTCGGTTGGCTTGGTGGCGAGCAGCTCGATCAGCTGCGGCCGTTGGCCCCGTAGCGCCCTGTCGGCGCCCTGCAGAAGCCCCACCAGGAGCCAGAGGTTGCTCAGCCCATAGCCCAACCAGGCGATGACCTGCAACACCAAGGCCAGAGGGTCTGGCTGGCCAAAGGGATCGAGCAAGAGCTCGCCACTCCAGCTAATGGCCAGTTGGCAAACCATGTTGAGGCTCCCCAGCAGCAATGTGAAGAGCGTGAGGGCCAGGGCGGCAGTGCGGAACGCAGCCCAGCCCTCCTCCAGGGCGCGGCGAACGGCGATCGGGGGAAGGCTCTGACGACTGCTTTGGTGACCGCTCCCCGTGCGCCGCCGCATCATCCCGCCAACATCTGGAGCAGCCGCTGGGCCACGGCTTCATCCACCGGCACGATGGAGAGGCGGTTGCCTGGTCGGACAACCAGCAGCTCATCAGGGGAAAAGGTCTTCCTCAGCGTGTCGAGGGGTAGCAGCTGGGCAAACTCCTGGAGATAACGCAGCCTCACGCAGTCCCAGCGAGGCTGCTCAGGGCTGGCTTTGGGATCGTGATACTTCGACTGGGGATCGAATTGGGTGGGATCCACCAGCTGGGTTTCAATCACCTCCATCAGACCCACAATGCCGGGGGGCTGGGTATTGGAGTGGTAAAAAAAGGCCTGGTCTCCAATGGCCATCTGCCGCATGAAATTGCGGGCTTGGTAGTTGCGGATGCCATCCCATAGGGTGGTTCCCTCGCGGCGGAGATGGTCAATCCCATACACCTCAGGTTCACTTTTCATCAGCCAGAAGGCCATCGCCAAGCTGCATCAAAGTGCCCACAATGCTACCTGTGTGATTGTGATGGCACTGGGCTGTTGGGCTGAGTTGGCCTAGAGCTGCATCACCAGGCGGCGGAAGTGATCTCCGCGGGCCTCAAAGTCGCTGTATTGGTCAAAGCTTGCACAGGCTGGCGAGAGCAGCACCGTACGACAGTTGAACTGATGGGCCAGCTGCGCCGCAAGCGGCACGGCCTCCTCCAGGCCGGTACAGCTCTCGATCCGCCCTGCGTACCCCTGAGCCGCCAGCAACTCGGTGAAGGTGTCACGGGCTTCGCCGTAGAGCACCACGGCCGGAGCCTGCCGGCGCAGCGCAGCGATCCAGGCTGCTGCTTCCCCCCGTTTGGCTTGGCCGCCAGCGAGCACCACCAGGGGGCCCTCCAGGGCGTGCAGGGCTACTTCCGCAGCGTCGTAGTTGGTGGCTTTGCTGTCATTGAAGTAGCGCACCGCTCCCCTCTCGCGGATCAACTCCAGCCGGTGGGGCACCCCAGGGAATGTGCGTAGCGCCGCCTCCATGGCGGTGCCATCGAGTCCCGCTTCCAGGCCGGCAGCCACTGCTAGCAGCATGTTCTGGCGGTTGTGTGCTCCCGGCATCGCCAGGGCATCGGCGGCCAGCAGGTCGCTGATCTGGCCGTGTCGCTCCACCCAGACCCGACCCTTCTCGATCCAGAGAGAGGGTTGGATGCCTGGGGCCAGCTCCTGGCGCGGACCGGCCGAAACCCACACAGCTTGGTCCCAGCTACTGGCATGCGCCCGCAGGTCGGGGTCATCGCCGTTGAGGATCTTCACCTCACAGCGCTCGAGAAGCTGGCGCTTGATGGCCCGGTAGTTGTCCAGGCTGCCGTGGCGTTCGAGGTGGTCGGGGGTGAGGGTCGTCCAGATCCCCACCCGCGGTGATACCTGGGGGCAGGCCTCAATCTGATAACTGCTCATCTCCACCACCAGCCAGTGGGGTAGCCCCCGCTCGGACCGTTGCCTCTCCAGCACCAGTTCGGCAGCTGAGATACCCACGTTGCCGGCCATCGGTGCATCGATGCCGCAACCACAGAGCAGATGGCTGAGCAGATGGGTCACGGTGGTTTTGCCATTGGTGCCGGTGATGGCCATCCAGGGGTGGGGACGACTGGCCTGCCAGGCAGGTTCCACCTCCCCCTGCACCAGAGCGCCGGCGTGGCGCAGGCTGGCCAGCTCCGGGTGGTCCCAGGGGATGCCGGGACTGACCACCACAGGCCCCACCGCTGGCGCCAGGGAAAGGATCGTGGTCGCTCTCAGAGGCGTATCCAGTTCCACCCTGATACCCGTCGCACGCAAGGCCTCTGCCCGCTCCTCGAGAGCGGCGGTGCGTTTGCTCTCCAACACGCAGACGCTTTGGCCCTGGGCTTGTAGGAGCCGGGCTGCTCCAACTCCGGAACGCCCCAGGCCGATCACCACTGCCGTCGAAGCGCGAGGGGGATGGTCCTGGGTCACGCGAGTGTGGGCGCTAAAAAAAATCGCCGGCTATTTCGGATTAAAAAACCGATGCATCCAGCGAATGGGCGATACTGGAATCGAACCAGTGACTCCTACCGTGTCAAGGTAGTGCTCTACCTCTGAGCTAATCGCCCGGGTGGCTCATGGGCCCGGGAGTATGGGATTCGCGCTGAGAACTAGCTGTATGAATCAGGAATTCCCAGGTGGATCCCGGCACCTATTTCACTGGATGATTGAGTCGACAGGCTGAAATTGTTTCAGTTGCTTTTTTGTCATGCCAGTGGGTTGCCCGTGCTCAAGCTGACTTAGTAATTGACAGCTCCAGCACTCGTGCCACTGTATCAGCCCTGCTGGGCTCAGCGGCGTAGCAGGGCAATGCGGTAGCGATCCCGTTTGGTGGTGGTGATCGCTTCCACGGTGAGCTCACCTTTTCCGCTCAGGTGTATCCGGTCGCCCGTCTCCAGTTGGTGGCTGGGGCTGCTCACAGGCAGCCAGTTCACCCGCACCGCGCCGGCGCGGATCAGCTCCACCAGGCGGTTGCGGGCCAGGCCAAACCCGGCCGATGCCACGGCGTCCAGGCGTGTTGAGGCCTCCACGCTGTGCATGCGGCGGGGTTGGCGCCGCGGTGGGGGCTGGAGCTCTGCGAGCGGCCGCAGGCTGAGCTGCACCGGCACGCTGCGCACGTGTGCCGGTTGCCCCTGTAGCCGTTCCTGCCATTCCAGCGCCACCACCCCTTGCCCGCCCCGGTCTCCTCGCAGCCAGAGATCGCCAAGCGCCTCGTCCGGGAGGCCGAGAGCGAGCAGGCAGGTCTGCAGGTCGCCGGGTTCGGCCGGATCGAACAGGAAGTTGCCGCTGATCTCCACGCCCACCAGCGGTGGTTCCAGTCGGGCTGCCTCCAGTCCTACCTCGCGGCGCACCAGCACCAGGCGCTGGCGCTCGGCGCCGGCATACCCCCCCGCGCCCTGGCTCTCCAGTTCGGCCAGGGCATCCAGCCGTGCTTGGGCCTCTTCCAGGGCCCAGCCGTCGAGGAAATCCGTCCAGATGGGCTGCCAGGTGCGCAGGGCCCGCTCTGCTGCTTCAAGCACCCTGGCCAAGGTGGCTGGGTTGCGGCTGCCCTCCAGGAGTGCGGTGTGGGGCAGCATCAGCTCTCTCCCAGGCGGACCACCATCTGGGGGCGCGCCTGCTGGAGCAGACGCCAGGGCATTTCAGCGCCAGCCATGGTCTCAGCCAGCAGAAGCCAACTGCCCTCTTCGGCCCGGTTGCGCAGCGAACGGAGCCGATCATCTTCCTGCGAGTTCACGCTGGCGGCCGCGGCGAAGCTGCCCATCCAGCCGGAGCCTGCCCCCAGCAGCGCGCCGAACAGGTGCTGGCTCCAGGGTCCGAAGAAGGCCAGGGTGTCCAAGTCGGTGATGTAAGTGAAGGTGAGGCCGGCCAGGAAGCCGAAAGGGATCAGCCAGCGGGCCATCGCCTGCTGCCGCCGGCGCCGGGTAGCGGTGGGATTGAGCCGCTCCACCGCGTCCAGATCTGTCTCACCGGGGCCCACGGCCACCAGCACGGCCAGGGGCGGCTGGCTGGCGGCCAGGTCGCGCTGCAGCTGCAGAAGCCGCTTGTGGTCATTGAGCACTACCACCACTGTTGTGGACACCCGTCAGCTCCCGTTCAAGCGCTTGATTCGATCCGATTCTCGGTGCCTGGCGGCGGCGGCTGGGTGGCGGGAGTCTGCGGGGCTGGCGGGGAGCAGATGCGCACCCCTCACTACACTGCACCGCCGGCTGATCGCCACCTTTCCCCAACCCCGCCGGGCATGACCAAGGTTCTCGTTTCCGATCCCATCGACCAGGCGGGGATCGATATCCTGTCGCAGGTGGCCAGCGTCGATCTGCGGCCAGGCCTGTCCGCCGAGGAGCTCAAGGCGGTCATCGGCGACTACGACGCCCTGATGATTCGCTCAGGCACCACGGTGACCGCCGAGATCATTGAGGCCGCCGGCAAGCTGCGGATCATCGGCCGCGCCGGCGTCGGCGTCGACAACGTGGACGTGCCCGCCGCCACCAAGCGCGGTGTGCTGGTGGTGAATTCTCCCGAGGGCAACACGATCGCCGCCGCCGAGCACGCCCTGGCGCTGATGCTCTCGCTCTCGCGCCACGTGCCCCACGCCCACGCCAGCACCATGGCCGGCGGCTGGGACCGCAAGACCTATGTGGGCAATGAGCTCTACAAGAAGAAGCTCGGCGTGGTGGGCCTCGGCAAGATCGGCTCCCACGTGGCCCGCGTGGCCCAGGCCATGGGCATGGAGCTGCTGGCCTACGACCCATTTGTGTCGGATGAGCGGGCCCAGCAGATGCAGGTGAAGCTGCTGCCGCTGGTCGAGCTGTTCGCCCAGGCCGACTACATCACCCTGCACCTGCCCCGCACCCCCGACACCGAGAACCTGGTGAACGCGGAGCTGCTGCGCACGATGAAGCCCAGCGCCCGCCTGGTGAACTGCGCCCGCGGCGGCATCGTCGATGAGGCCGCCCTCGCCGAGGCGGTGGAGGCCGGCGTGATCGCTGGTGCCGCCCTCGACGTGTACGCCAAGGAGCCCCTGGCGGCCGATTCACCCCTGCGCAGGGTGAAGGAGCGGCTGGTGCTCACCCCCCACCTGGGGGCCAGCACCACCGAGGCCCAGGAAAATGTGGCCATCGATGTGGCCGAGCAGATCCGCGACGTGCTTCTCGGCCTGCCGGCCCGCAGCGCCGTGAACATCCCCGGCCTCAATGCCGAGGTGATGGAGCAGCTCAAGCCCCATCTGCAGCTCGCCGAAACCCTTGGGCAGCTGCTCAGCCAGCTGGCCGGCGGCCAGATCAGTGAGCTGGAGGTGCGCCTGCAGGGCGAGTTCGCCGCCCATCCCGCCCAGCCCCTGGTGGTGGCGGCGCTCAAGGGGGTGCTCTCCACCGCCCTGGGCGATTCGATCAACTACGTGAACGCCAGCCTGGAGGCCAAGGACCGGGGCATCCACGTGCTTGAGGTGAAGGATGATGCGGCCCGCGACTATGCCGGAGGTTCCCTGCAGCTGAGTTCCCGGAGCAGCAAGGGCAACCACACCGTCACGGGTGCCGTGTTTGCCGATGGCGAGCTGCGGGTCACCACCATCGACGAGTTCCCGGTGAGCGTGGCCCCCAGCCGGCACATGCTGTTCACCCGCCACCGCGACATGCCCGGGATCATCGGCCAGATCGGCTCGGTGCTCGGTGAGCACAACGTGAACATCGCCTCGATGCAGGTGGGCCGCCGGATCGTGCGTGGCGACGCCGTGATGGTGCTCAGCCTCGACGATCCCATCCCCGCCGAGCTGCTGGCCACCATCCACCAGATCAACGGCATCCAGGAAGCCCACCCCGTGACCCTCTGAGCCCGAACGGCGCCACACTGCGGCTGCGGCACTCCCTTCAGCCATGACCCTCGCCTGGTGGCGCCTTGAACTGCCAGCCCAACCGGAGCTGGAGGAATCCCTGCTCTGGAAGCTGGCGGAGCTGGGCATCTCCCGGGTGGCGCTGCGCCACCGGCCGGAGGCGCCCCAGGAGCGCCAGCTGCTGGCCTGGCTGCCGGAGGCCGACTGGCCGGAGGCGGAGCGCGCCGAGTTGCAGCGGGCCCTGGCCCCCCTGGCCGCCACCTTCGGCCTTGAGCTGCCGCCCCTGGCGTGGCAGCGGCAGCTCGACGAGGACTGGAGCCTGAGCTGGAAGCAGCACTGGCAGGCCGATCCGGTGGGGGAGCGGCTGCTGATCCTGCCGGCCTGGCTGGAGGTGCCGCCGGAGCACGCCGATCGCCTGGTGATCCGCATGGATCCCGGCAGCGCCTTCGGCACCGGCAGCCATCCCACCACCCGCCTCTGCCTGGAGGCCCTGGAGGTCCTGGCGAGCGAGCGGGGCCGCCAGGCCGGCACGTCCCCCGATCTGGGGCCGATCCGGGTGGCCGATCTCGGCTGCGGCAGCGGCATCCTTGGCATCGCCGCCCTGCTGCAGGGCGCCCGTTCGCTGGCAGCGGTGGACACCGACTCCCTGGCGGTGCGGGCCACGGCCGAGAACGCCGCAGTGGGCGGCCTGCAGAACCGGCTGCAGGTGGGGCTTGGGTCGGTGGACGTGCTGGCGGAGCTGCTGGGGGGCGAGCCCGCCGATCTCCTGCTCTGCAACATCCTCGCTCCGGTGATTGAGGCGTTGGCGCCGGCGTTCGTCAGCGTGCTGGCGCCGGACGGGGTGGGCTTGCTGAGTGGCCTGCTGGTGCCCCAGGCGGCCCGGTTGCAGGAGGTGCTGGCCAATTTTGGCTGGAAGGCCGATCTGGTGGCCCAGCAAAGCCAGTGGGGGCTGCTGATGTTGCATAAGGCACGCTGATCTGTGCCCTGGCTTTGATTGGCCTTCCCGGGCCCGGCGCTGCAAACCAACAGGAAGGGCCTGC
The DNA here is from genome assembly GCA_044374745.1 of Prochlorococcaceae cyanobacterium. Classification (GTDB taxonomy): domain Bacteria; phylum Cyanobacteriota; class Cyanobacteriia; order PCC-6307; family Cyanobiaceae; genus NIES-981. Next base: position 15,311 of record JBILNZ010000053.1, read on the forward strand.
GGCGGATGTATGAAGGGCGGGTCCTACAGGCCCGGCTGTCCGGGTGCCTGTGAGCCCCAATCCCTTCCATGGCTTCCTATAAGGTCACCCTCATCAATGAGAGCGAAGGCCTCAACAAGACCATCGAGGTTCCTGACGACCAGTACATCCTCGACGCCGCTGAAGAGCAGGGCATCGACCTCCCCT
>JBILNZ010000065.1:0-4827 GCA_044374745.1 Prochlorococcaceae cyanobacterium
CCGGACTCACCCTCCCGCCGCATCACACCACCTCGACGTCGCTCAAGAAGCAAGCCACCGGCACTCCCGCTGAGCTCCCGATTGGCGCTTTTACTGCTGCTGGGCGCTACGGACGACAAACTCCTAGCCGGAACTCGGTTGGTGGTGGGGGATTGTCTTTGGCGCCGATCAGGCTGCGGGTCTGCTCCCACAGGCCCCGGATCAGGGCGGCCCGCTCCACCAGCCGCTGGAGCTGCTTGAGGCTGCGCTCCCCGCGGGCCATTTCAAAGACGCCCCTGTCGCGCTCCTGGCGGGCCTGATCCAGCGCCAGCTCCAGCAGGTGTTGGGCCTGGATCAGATAGGGAGTCGTGCTCATGGGGTCTCTCCCTCCAGCTCCTTGCGGCGCCGGGCGACGGCACTCCACAACCGTTCGGCGGCGCTGTCGGTGATGCGCCCCGAGCCGAGCAGCTGGTTCACCCGCCCGTAGGCGGCATCGAGCTCCAGCAGGGTGGCGATACGGGGGATCTGCTGCAGTCCGGCCTCCACGGGATCGACGCCTGGGGTTGCCGCTGGTGCCGGGGATGCTTCCACTGGCTCCTGGGAGCCGACTGGCGCGGGATCTTGCTCAGAGGGCGGGCTTTCGGGCGTGTTGGCTGCGGTCGTGCCGGCTGCGGATGTCCCCTGGTTTCGCGAGCGGCGCGTCGCTGCGGGGGTTGCCCTGCTTGCGGGGGCGGTCTCCGGCTGGTTGTGGCCGCTGTCGACGATCTCGGCCTCCACCACCGCAGCAGGAAGAGCGGCTTCACCTGCAGCGGGTTCGCTGCGGATCAGTGGCGCATCTGCCTCAGGGTTCAGGGGACCCGGCAGAGGAGAACCGCCTTCCCGAGAGTGCAGGAGTGCAGGAACAGCTGGGCCCTGCTTGGCATCTGTCGCTCCTGGCGTTGGTTGATCTAGCGAGCTGGTCGGCAGGGTGGCCGCAGGCGCCTCCCGCACCGACACCGGCTCGATGTCCAGCGCCTCCTCCTGGGTCATCAGCCCCAGGGCAATCTCCGGGCAGTAGACGTTCGCCCACCAGGCGGCGGCGCGGTAGCGCAGCATCTGACCGGTCATCGTCTGCCATTTGCTGGTCTCGTTGCCCTGGCGGTCCTTACGGCTCCACCAGCCCTCCTTGCGGGCCAGCTCGAGCGTGATCGTTTCCCCCTCGAGCACCTCGCCGGTGGCCTTGTCGGTCGCCACGGCGTGGCAGCGGGTGGGCTGCTCCTTGTCGTCGAACACGAAGCGCAGCGGGGAAAAGCGCCCGCTGGCATTCACCGTGGCGATCAAGAACTTGCTGCTCCAGGTGGGCCGCCCGTGAATCGGCGTCATGTTCTGCATCACCACCAGGGGCGAGAGGCGCATGCGGCCGGCGATCTCCAGGGCGATCAGGCTGTTCGCCAGCCCCTGTTGCCCCTGGTACTCCTTGGGCACGAGGGTGGAGGAGCACAGGGCCTTGGCCATGCGCTGGGCGGCGTCAAAGGCGGCGATGCCGCTGAACACCTGCAGGGCATCCCCGTGCACCGTCAGCGCTGAGGAGGTGGAAGTGGAGGGCGCAAGCGCGCTGGTTGTGAGGGTGGGGTCGCTCATCAGAAGAGGTCAATGGAATCCTGATCAAGTTCTTCGCGTTCGGGAAGGCTGAAACTTGAGGGCGCAGGGCGGAAGGCGTGGCGGCCGTGGCTCGGCCAGATGCCACTGGCCTGGCAGTCGGCGATCCGCTGGAAGGCTTCCTCGCGCCGCGCCAGCCCGGTCTGCAGGTCCTGTGCGTCGAAGATCAGCAGGCTGCAGTCGATTGCCGCGGCCGGATCGCTCGGCCACTCGAAGGCGATCACCCCGGTTTCGGCCGGCTCGGAGCCGCAGCGGTGCTGGTGCCCAAGGGCCAGATGGGCGATCTGTAGGTCGTAGGCCAGGTCCTTCGCCTGCCAATAGAAGCGGCGGGGCACGGCGCTGCGCGTCTTCTTGAGGTCGAACAGGCGGCCGTCGCTGGTCACCACATCCGGCAGGCAGCGGCAAGGCCGGCCGGCTTCGTCATCCCAGAAGTGGGGCTGCTGGCTGGCTGCTGGATCTAGGGCCGCCAGCACCTCCCCCACCACCGGATCGGCATGGAGGGCATCGCGGATGCGCTTGGCCTGCTCCACCATCTCGTGGCTCACCGGCGTCAGCCCGGCTGCCTCGGCCTCGGCGCAGTTGGCGGCACCGGCCTTGGTGTTGCGGGCGATCGTCTTGAACGCCGCAAAGCGCTCCTCGATGCGGAACGGCGGGGTGAGCAGGGCATCGACCAGATCCCCCTTGACCATGTCCGGCGAGGGGATGAACGGCGGCGCCCCCGGCCCGAAGCGCTGCCACCAGGCCCGCATCGTGCCCGTGACGGCTGCCTTCAAGGCGGTGGGAGACCAGGCGGGATGGCGGTGGTAGTCCGCCAGGGAGAGGTCGCTCATGGTCCCTCCTCCCGGCCATGGCCAAGGACGAGCTGCCTTGCCTCCAACAGCGACGGGCACAGGCCCGAATCGATGCCACCGCCTTCGCGGTGCAGCAGGGTGGCCACGTACCCGCCGCAGGCGCTTTGGCGATAGCTGATGGCGATGCCGTGGCCGGCCAGGGCAGCCAGGGATTCAGCGTTGATCGCCGGCCAGCGCTGCTGCCACGTGGCAAGGGCTGCAGAGAAAGAAGCCTGGATCAGGGTGTAGTGCTCCAGATCGGAGCGATGGGGGTATCGGATCTCCAGGCCATCAGGAGGCCTGGAATCGGCATCAGGTGTGCCGCGTTCGGCGCGATCCACAAGGTCTTGCAGGTCGACGCCAAAGCTACCGCCGCTGTAACGGTTTCGGGAACGCTAAAGCCAGGTATTCCGGCTACGCATAATTGCTGGTCTGTAGTGATTGCCACGGCCGCGGTCTGGTTCCGCGTGCTGCTGCTGGATCAGGAGGAGGCCTCGCCTTCCGGGGAGAGCAGTTCCGGGGCTGCTTCTTTCACCCAGGCTTCCAGTGCCTGGCGGGCGATGGGCAGGATGGCCGCTTGCAGTCGCTCGCCAGCAAAGAGCGCGTTCTCGATGGCCACGACCTGCTCCATCGGCAGATCACCGGCCTTGCGCAGCACCTGCATCGCCGCCGATACCGGCCGCATGCCGGCGCTCTCTGCTGCCTGGTCGAACAGCGTGCGCAGACGCTTGGTCTCGGTCTCCGCGTCGATGTCGTCCTGGCGGGGCCAGAGCTCAGCCGGACCCTCGAGCTTGCCGATGTAGCAGGCGAACCAGTCCTCTGCGCCCCAGAGGCGGCCGTCTGGGTGCCGCACCGGCTGGGCCCGCTGCACCCGGTCGCGCAGGGTCTTGTCCTTGATCGGGCCACGGTCCTCGAGGGCCAGGCACTCGTTGAGCACCCCCAGCTGAATGAAGGTGCTGGGCTGGGGCTGCTGGACCTTGCCATTCTCCAGGTTCCCCCACTGCCCTCCAGCCACCCGCAATGGCCAGGGGATCAGGGCAGGGCAGGCCTTGGCCCAGTCCTGGGCGGTGGTCACCGACCAGTCGTTGCTACGACGCCAATTGCGCAAAAATTTGCCAAATTGCACCCGCGCAGCGTCTAGCTTGTGCTGGAGGCTCTGCACGGGGTTGCCATTTGGGAACCCTAACATTATGCCTGTTGACTTCGCGAACGGTCGGCGGTAGTTCGCGCCTTCGCAACGAGCTGTATTGCCGTGGGGCTCTGCGGCAGGTCTCACCTCCTGCAGGGCCGCCGTCGTGCCGGGTCGCCAGCCCCTTTCAGCCTGGGCGTCCCGCTCTGGCTGGAAGGCCCCAAGCCAGTTGCCCAGGGCTTGTAGGGCGGCCTGGGGGGTCTGGCTTTGCTCGAGTGGCTGCCTGGGCTCAATGACATTTCTCTTTCTCGAAATGGCGGTAATTTGCGCCCGCGGTTATGGCTAAAGGCTGAGCGGCCGGGCGAGGTTGCTCGTGGGCGCACGGCAGGTTGTGGCGACGCTATCAATGCCGCACATCAGCAGCCTCAGAAGAATCAAAGAGGCATGAAGTGGGCCGCCTATCAAGTTCAGCGCCGTCAGATAGCTAAATAAGTCTTCTGACTCTTGCTCGGTCTGATTGATGCTTAGGGGTGGCATTACTGGCTCTGCTTGTTCTTAGATCTTGCGGCCGACCCCCTTGCTGCAACTGGCTTCTGTCCCGCTTGGGTGCTCGGATAGGCATCTGGCATGGCCCTGGCGGGGCGGCTTCAGAAGCAGGGTTGCAAAACATATTCCGGTCCGGTGTCGCAAGGAGGAACCCAAAGGGGTGTCTTATGATGTCGGAGGTTGTCATTTGTACCTTCCCTGTACCTCCTGAGACTCAATCCGGTGATCGAAAGTATTGTCGAGCGGTCAAGATTGGCTTTTAACCGATTGGTCCTGAGTTCGAATCTCAGGCGACCCATTCCAGTCGCAGCCTCGATTCTGCCCCAGATCCCTCTCAGGGAGCTGGATCTCATGAATCGCCAACGTCCGACAGGTCGGGACACGAGACGACCACTTCGGACCCCTTTTGACCCATTTCTGGTCCTAGGTACAGATCTCCCACGCGTCTCATTTCGTGAGACGGGGAGGCGCTGATGCAGCCCCGCAGCGCTCTGCAGCAGGCCTCCTGTCGCTTACGCCTTGCTGCCTGTCCTTATCGGATTCGGCTGCATCCAGGGCGGAACAGTCCCAACTACTACGTGGGGTTCCCCGGGTTTTGAGGACAATTCGTTAGGGGTCACGCCATGACCACCAGACTGTCCATCGATGACCAATCCCACCAGAACCCGGCGCCGGTTCACGGCGCAGCAGAAGGCGGAGGCCGTT
>JBILNZ010000022.1:0-43626 GCA_044374745.1 Prochlorococcaceae cyanobacterium
GCCGGATCCATGAACTCGGCAATACAGGGCAATGCTGCTTGATCGCTCAGCGATGAGCTGTCAGGCATGCAGTCCTGCGGAGCACGGTCCCGCCCCCTGAACGCATACCCAATGCTTTCGCGGCTGGCTTAAGTTGTTATTCCCTGCATCCGCTGCTTGTCTTGCTTTGAACTGTGCTTTGTTGTTCCTCATATTCTGCCTGCATAACATCAGCATCCTGCCAGCTTCTTCATTTGCCTCTTCAGACCCCGACTCCATTCCCGTTCTTTTGATCCCCTTGTTTGCCACTTCTCTGCTCTGCTCTGCTTTGCTTTGCTTGTATTCCTTTATTGTTGCATCTTCACCATCGCAATTTCGATTCCATATCGTCCCGTTGTCTTCTGTCCTATCCGTAGTGACATCCGGATGGCGTCCTGCGTGGCTTGCTGACAATCCGGCCCGCTTCCATTACTGTTGCTTGCATGCCCCAGTCTGCTGATCCACCTGTGCCCGCCAGCATTCCATCGGTAACGGGTCAGAAGGCTGGTCATCTTTTATCTGACCACGACCTGGTTGGCCTTTGCCTTCTGGCTGTGTCCGGAGCACTTGGTGCTTGGGCGCTCTTCTGGCCGGTGCCTACCCAAGTGAGTGGCACCGGCGTTCTGATCTATCCTGATAATGCTGGCATTCTCGATGCCCGGGCTGGTGGACAGGTTCGCGACATCGAGGTGAAGGTTGGCGACCCGGTTCGCCGTGGGCAAGTGCTGATGCGCCTCTACCTTCCAGTGTTGGTGCAGCAGCTTGATCAACAGCGCGGCAACCTGCGTCAGTTGCAGCGTCATAATGCCCAGTTGGACGTCCGCGATGCTGCCCGCCTGGACACCGAGCGCCGCTCCCTGGAGACCTCTCTGGCCAAGCTGGCCAATGACCGTCAGCGCTACGGTCAGCTACAGGACACCTACACTTCCAAGCTACGAAGTCTGGAATGGTTGACTAGGCGTGAGGTTGTGGCTCCCCTTTCTTCTGATGTTGTGGGCGCTGAACAGGGTCTCACAAGCACCAGCGTCAACCTGGATAATATTCGCATTCAGGAAAAGGAGGTGGTTACCAATTTCGAGCAGGTCAAACTTGAGATCGACACCCAGGCTCTTCAACGTCGCTATCAGATCGATGACCTGAAGCGTCAGATCCAGGTGACTGAAGCCAAGATCGCCTACGACGGCAAGGTGATGGCCGAGCGTGATGGTCGGGTTCTTGACTTGCAGGTCATCCCGGGCCAGACCGTGGGCACCGGCCAGCGCCTGGGCACGATCGGTCTGGGTGACCAGCCGCCAATCGGAGGCCAGCAGCTTAAGGCTGTTGCCTACTTCGCCCCCGCCGACGCCCGTCGCCTGCCCCCGGGCCTGCCGGTGGAGGTGGTGCCGCTCTGGAATCAGCGGGGCCGATTCGGCGGCATCGTGGGCAAGGTGGGCGAGGTGCTCACCCTGCCCGCCACCGAGGAGGACATCTCCACCACCATCGGCAACCCCCAGCTGGCCCAGGAGCTCAGCAAGAACGGTCCGGTGATGCGCGCCGATATTGAGCTGGAGAAGGATCCCGCCAGCGTGGATGGCTTCCGCTGGACCCTGTCGGGGGGCAGCGGCGTGTTCCCGATCCGCGAGGGCCTCACCGTGCAGACCTTCGCCTACGTGGAGTGGCGCTCGCCGCTCAGCTACGTGATTCCCGGTCTCCGCTCCCTCACCGGCGGCTACCGCACCACCCGCATCGACCGCCGCTGGGACCGCCCCGCCCTGCGCCAGCCCGGAACCCTGCCATGAGCGGCCCTCCGAAGCTTCCCCGGATCCCCAGTCCGCTGCTGCGCCAAGAGCTGCCCTGGCTGGTGGCTGAGGTGGTGTTGCTGGTGATCCTGTTCAACGCCAACCCGCCGGAGTTGTGGTTCTGGCTGGTGGTGCTGGTGGTGGTGCTGCTCTACCGCATCGAGCGCTGGTGGTCGTCGCGGCCGGGGACCTGAGGTCCAGCCCCTGAGGCAGCTGGTGGCTCAGCGCACCAGCTCCTGCCACTGCTGCTCGGTGAGGCGGATGGTGTGCTCGATTCGGTTGAGGACCACCAGACGGCTGGCCAGTTCGCTGAGCTGAGGGGCCGTGAGTTGCTGTACGCCCTCCTGGCTGGGGTGGCTGAGCAGCCATGCCACGGGAAGTGTTGGCGACGGGCTCTGTGGTGGTCGCTGCAGGGGCAGTGAGCCGCCCAGTTGCTCCAGCCAGAGACGCAACCGCTCGCCCACCTCGGCCGCAAACCGGGCCATCGCCGCTTGCTGCCGCTCCAGTCCCCAGGCCTGCAGTGGCAGGTCGCGCTGGCGGCGCAAGCTATCGAGCTCGACGAGCAGTGACTCACAGGCCTGATCCAGCAGCTCCCACAGCCGGGCAGTGGGGTGTTGGGCGGCCAGGGGCCCCAGCTCGAGCAGGGCCCCCTGGCGCTGCAGGCGCAGGTTCTGCAGGGCGAGGCGCAGGCGTCGCAGCTGTTGAGCCATCTGCCGCCGGCGCTCGCCCGCGGGGAGCGCGACCGTGCCGAGCTCGATGGTGTGTCCTAGGTCCACCAACAGGGCCAGCAGCCCCTGGCGCTGTTGCACCCGGGCCTGCGACGGCCAGAACAGCCGCAGGCTGAGCAGGGCCATCAGGATGCCGAAGGCCGTCCAGAACAGTCGGTGGGGGATCCAGAGGCCGAGTTGCTGGTCGTGCTGCAGCCAGCCCATCACCACCACGAAGCAGCAGACCGAGTAGCCCACCGTGAGCCGCAGCCAGCCGGCGATCAGCCGGGCCAGCAGCAGGGCGAGGGGCAGGGCCACCACCAGGGGCAGTTGCTCCCCCCAGGCGCCGTAACCGAAGGCCACCACCATCCCGCCAATCGCCGTGCCCACCAGCCGTTGCCTGCCGAGCTCCAGGGTGTTGCCGTAGCTCCCTACCGTGACGCTGAGCACCGCCAGGGAGGCGTAGGTGCCGAAGGCGACGCCCGTGAGGGTGGTGAAGCCATTCACCAGGGCGACCGTGCAAGCGAGCCGCAGGTTGTCGCGCAGGGGCGTCGAGCCCATGATCAGGTGGTCCCCAGGCGCCCGATCCCCCGGCGCATGAGGGCTCGGCTGTGCAGCAGTTTCTGCAGGTCGGCGCACTGGAGGGCCAGGGCCAGCAGCAGCGGCCGGGAGATCTGCAAGCGGTCGGCCTCCTCGAGCCACAACGCGGCAGCGCTGCTGGCGCACTCCGGCAAGAGCACGGCCGCAGTGGCGCCTCCGTCCTGGAGGCCCTGCTCCAGTGCCTGCAGCTGCCCCAGCAGCAGGCTGGATCGGCAGGTTGCCGTGAGGGGCGCGGGCAGCTCCAGCAGCAGGGGCTCCAGCAGCAACCACTGGCGCAGGATCTGGTTCCAGATCGCCCCCACCTGGCCCCAGCGGCTCACCAGTTGTTCCTCCCGTCTGCCCGGGACCTGGGGCATCTCCAGCATCTGTTGGATCAGCGGCAGCAGGTCCTGGGAGCGCAACCGCGGCGGTGGCGGGTCGCCCGTCTGGATCCATTGCCCAACCCGCGCGATCTGGGCGATCAACTGACCCGCGAGACCCCGTTCGAGCCCGGGCAGCTGCTGCAACGGTCGCCGCGGCCAGAACACCCATGTGGAGAGCTGGGCGCAGGCGATTCCCACGATGATCGCGAAGAGCAAGGAAGCGGCGATACTCCACCGGAATGAACCGCCGCCGCTGGTGACCATGGCCCAGGTGGCGAGGTAGCCCATCGACTGGCCCGGGCTCAGCCCCAGCCAGCGCTGCAGGGCGCCACTGGCGAGCAGGGCCAGGGCCAGCACCGGCCAGGCGGTGGTGATCGCCTGCAGCGCCAGCCCGGTGAGCACACCCACCACGGCGGCCCCCATCAGCACTGCGATGGTGCGCAGGGGGGCCCTGTCGTTTTCATTGATGAAGGTGATGGCCATGATCAGGGCCAGGAACAGGGTCCCGTCCTGGCGGCTCCAGAGCATGATTCCGGCGCTGAGGCTGGTGGCCAGCCAGAGGCGCAGGCCGTGGCGCCACACCGGGCTCAGGGCTATGCGGGGTTGACCTGGAGCACGGGCTGCACCGGCTGCTGGGGATCGCGGGGCATCGGCAGCAGTTCCCGCAGCAGGCGGGCGTAGCTCACGTTCACTGCCACCGTGGCGTTCAGGCGGCGCACCAGGCTGTTGATCAGCTGGTCCTGGGTGAAGGACACATCGACCTCGCTGGAGAGGCCGCTCTGATAGCGCAGGCGCACGTCGCGGAAGGCCTCGATCGCCGCGGCCACCCCTCGGCGGGCGGAGCTGAGCTTGGCCAGGCTCGCCTCGTGGGTGAAGAAGGCCTGCTCGATCCGCAGGCGGATGTCGTTGCGGGAGGCCGCGTATTGCTGGGCCGTTGCCGCCGCCTGTTTGGCCAGGGCCCGGGCCTGGCCGGCGGTGGTGCCCGCATCAAAGAGCAGCCAGGTGAAGGTGAGACCCACCGACCAGTCCCAGCCGCTGGCGGTGCTCAGGGGCAGCACGGTGGCCCCGCAGCAGCCTCCGCCGTTCACCTCGATGTCGTTGAAGCGACTCTCGGCCGTGCCGCCGCCGGCATTGGCGAACAGCGACAGGGTGGGCAGCAGCCCCGCGGCCGTGGCCTGGCTCTGCTGGGCCAGGGCCGTGCGCGTGGCCAGGATCGCCTCCAGCTCGGGGTTGCCCCGGTAGGCGGCCAGCAGGCTGGCTTCCAGGTCGAGGGGCCAGCGCGGCTGCACCACGATTGGGTCGCTGGCACTGGGGGTGATGCTGGCGGGCAGGTTGAGCAGCACGGCCAGCTGGCGACGGGCCACGGCCCGATCAGCCAGGGCCTGGATCAGGCTCTCTTCCCCTTCGGCCTGGATGGCCCGGCGCCGCAGCACATCCAGGCGGGGCACCAGGCCGGCCTGCTTGAGGTCGAGGCTTTCCTGGAGCACCACCAGGTCGTTGCGCAGGTTGGCGTCGTAGACCCGCACCAGCTGCTCCTCGCGCTGCAGGGCGTAGTAGGCCTCACTCACCTGCAGTTGCAGGCTGCGCAGCTGGTTGGCATAGCGGTTGCGCTGCTCCTCCAGCGCGGCCCGTGCGGCGCGCACCGTGGGCGTGCGGCTGAAGTCGAGCAGGGCGTAGTTGAGTTGCAGCCCGCCTTCCAGGCTCGCCACGCCCGTGTTGAAGGAGGCGCTGCCCCCCTTGGGCACATAGAAGGGCCCATCGATGGCGGTGGGCGGACCACCGTTCGGCGAGGGGCTGAGCACGCCGTTGGGCTCGAACAGGGGACCGAAACCCAGGTTTTCGTTGCCTTTGCGGGCTCGGGTGGTGAGGGTCCCTCCGCTGTAGCCGCCGCTGGCCACGGCGCTGATGGTGGGCCAGTAGCTGCCCATGGCCGCCTGGAACCGGGCCAGGGCGGCCGCCACCTGCTCCCGCTGGGCCTGGAGGCTGGCGCTGTTGGCAAAGGCGATGGCCAGGGCCTGCTCCAGCCCCAGCGACGCCACGCTGCCCGCGCGCAGCTGCTCGGGGGACGGCAAATCCAGCGGTGGCGGCGCTCCCGCCTGTTCGGGCTGAAGCGCTCCGCCGGCGGGTTGATTGGCCCGGATCAGATTGGCCGGCAGCTCCGGGGTGGTCAGCAGGTCGCGCACCGGGGGCTGCGGCTCTGCCGGCAGCAGGGCGTCGAGGGCCCGCAGTTCCGCATCGAGACGCTCCCAGCTGCGCTCCAGCCGCTCCACGTCCACGGGGGGAGTCCGTGGGGCTCCCAGGGCCGGTCGGGAACCGGGCCAACCGCCTCCCCAGCCGATCAGGGGGAGCAGCAGCAGGGCCAGGGCGTTGAGGCGGGAGAGCACCTGGCGTTCGGATCAACGTCTCGACCGTTATCTTCCCGAACCAGGCCAGTCATCCCGGCGCGGGGTGGGCAGCCCGCGTTCTGGGTCAGCCGACGATCCCTGCCCAGCTGCTTTCGCCGTCGCGGATAGCCCGCTCGGCCTGGCGGCAGAGCTGCAGGCGCACGGCGATGCGCTCCAGCCGTTCGCTGGCCGTCGTGTTCACGGCGGGGTTGTTCAGCTCCTGGTTCAGCTCCAGCCAGCTGCCTGGCAGCCGTAGGCGCTCGGGGGGTGGCAGGGGCAGGCCGGAGCCGCTTGCGCGGATCGCCCGTTCCCACTGCCGCAGCTGGTCGGCCATGGCAGTCAGCAGATCGGCCTCGACCCGGTGCAGCCGCTCCAACTGGGGCGCCGGCTCCGGGCTCGGAGCCGCCCGCTCCATGGCGCGCACCAGGGTCACCAGCCGGGAGGCGGTGGCATCCAGGCTGGCCAGCAGCAGGACGGCTGGATGGCGCTCCGGCAGGCTGCCCAGCTCCTGCAGCAGGGTGGGCTTGAGGGCGCGCATGGTTTGAAGCTGGTTGCGCAGGCTGGGGTAGGTGCCCTTCAGGAAGGCCTGAGGGTAGGCCTCACCTGCCGGATGCTCCCCGCCATAGGCCATCTGCAGAGCCTCGGCCAGCTGGCGCAGGGCCAGCTGCAGCTGCACCAGCAGCGTGGTGTAGGCGCTGAGCATCTTGACGAGGGTGCGGGCGGGCCAGAACAGGCGCAGGCTGAGCAGGGTGAGCAGCACGCCGAAGGCGGTCCAGAAGAAGCGCAGCGGCAACCAGCTGGCCAGGCTGCCCTCGTGCACCAGCCAGCCCATCACGATGATCATGCCGCCCACCTTGTAGCCCACCTTCAGCTGCAGCAGCCCCCCCAGCAGCCGCAGGCTGCCCAGGGTGAGGCCCAGCCCGAGGGGCATCGGCAGCCCCGTCAGCCCCCGGTACCCCACCAGCAGCACCAGGGCCCCCAGCACGCTGCCGAGCAGGCGCTGGCGCCCGAGCTCGAAGGCGCCGCCATAGCTGCCGGTGGCCACCGACAGCACCGCCAGGGCCGCATATTGGCTGTCCTGCACCCCTGACAGGCTGGCGAATCCGTTGGCCAGGCCCGTGGTGACGGCCGTGCGCAGGGAGGTGGTGCTGATCACTGCGCGGCGGCGCGGCGCAGGCCGCCCAGACAGGCGTGCAGGGGGCGCCACTCCTCGGCCAGGGCCAGCAGGGGCAGGAGCGGCAGCTGCCGCTGGGCGGCCAGTTGCCGCCAGAGCTGCGGCTGGCGCGGTGGGGTGGGCAGGGGTTTCCCCAGCAGTTGCTGGCCCAGGTTCAGCACCGCCTGCCGCAGGGGATCGGCCGTATGAATTTGTTGCTCAGGCAGGTCGGCGAGCAACCGCTCCCAGGCCAGCCAGTGGAAGTGGGTGAGCTGCCACAGCCGCAGCCGTTGGTCCCAGTTGCCCGCTTTCAGCAGGTGGCGACGGGGACCGGCCCGCTCCTGGCCCAGCAGCTGCTCCAGCCGTTGTAAATCGCCGGTGAGTGGTGCCGGATCCAGGGGATGGGGCCGGGGCTGGCCCCGCTCCAGCCAATCGCCGTAGCGCTCCAGCTGGCCGCAGAGCTGCCGGCGCAGGCGCCCCTCGGCCTCCTCCATCTCCACCAGGGCGTTGCGCGGCCAGAACAGCAACCCCACCCCGATCGCCACCAGGCATCCCACCGCCGTGTCGAGGGCCCGGTTGAAGACGTAGTCCCAGTTCAGGGCCACATGGCTGGGGATCATCAGGAACATCAGGCCGGTGATCCCGGCCGTTCCCAGGGCGTTCTGCCAGCCCAGCAGCTGCAGCGCCGGCACCATCAACAGCAGCGACACCAGCACCCCCACCCAGCCGCTCAGCACCGTGTGCACCAGGAAGGTGATCAGCCCGCCCAGCACCGTGCCCATCACCCGGCCCGTGGCCGCCTGCAGGGTGTGGTCGTCGTTGTCATCAACAACGATCACCACCGCCAGAAGCGGGTACCAGAGGTATTGGATCCGTTCGAAATGAACCGCGATCGCTGCTGTGATCAGGGCTGCCACCGCCAGCTTGATGCTGTTGCGCGCGAGGGCGGCATCGATCACGGCCATCGATCAGGGCCTCAGTACACGTAGCGGCCGTCGAAGTCGTCGCGGTTGGCGCGTCCCTCGGCGGGATCTGGCCAGTAGGCCTCCCAGTAACTGATGCCATCGAGCATGAACGGGTAGCCATCCAGCCGCTCCACATCCAGGCGGGTTGGGCCCATGGCCGTGATCAATCCGCCCAGTTCCATGGGGCCCAGGTTGGTCTCCACGTCCTTGCCTGCCAGACCCAGCAGCATCGGCAGCCGCACCAGCTGGTCCGGCCTGGTGAGTTTGCGGAACAAGGCCTGCAGCGCCAGTTGCTGGCGCTCGATGCGGCCGATGTCGCCCATCTCGTCGTGGCGGAAGCGCAGAAAACCCTCCAGATCACGCCCCCGCAGAGTCTGCACGCCGGGTTGCAGGTCGATCACCAGCCCCTGGGTGTTGTCCACGTAGTGCATGCGTTTGGGCACGTTCACTTCGATCCCACCCAGAGCGTCAGCCATGCGCCTGATCGCTGCCAGGTTCACTACCACGTAATGGCTGATCGGCCGGCCCAGCTTGCGCGAGAGCTCCCGCTTGACGAGCTCGGTGCCTCCCAGGGGATAGAGGGCATTCACCTTCTGGGGGCCGTAGCCCTCCGCTTCGATGTAGGTGTCACGGGGGATCTGGGTCACCTTGGTGATCCCCCCATCGATGCGCAGGCTGGCGATCACGTCGCTCAGCCCTCCCTCCTCATCGGTGCCCAGGAGCAGGATGTCCTGGTCACCGACCCGGCTCCAGGAAGCAAAGGGGTTGGTGATCCTGGCGTTGCTGCCCAGGTCGTGGCTGCTCAGCCAGTCCACCAAGGGCACCGCCAGCAATAGGCCACCCCCCAAACCTAGGGCCATGGCCAGCACCACCGGGGTGCTGCGGCTGCGCCGGCGACGCTGCTTGCCCTGGACTCTGCTCATCGACGCCACGCTATTGCACGGGCCTGGGTTTCCCTTGTGTTCAACGGGACAGTTGGTCGTTTTCATAGGGCCAGCTTCTCGCCTGCTCGCAAGCCGGCCTGCACCCGCCAGAGGTTGGCGTAGGCGCCGTCGGCGGCTATCAACTGCTCATGGCGGCCACTCTCCACGATCGCTCCCTGCTCCATCACCATGATCCGGTCGGCGTGGCGCACAGTGGAGAGCCGGTGGGCGATCACCAAGGTGGTGCGCTCGGCCGTGATCAGATCGAGGGATCGCTGGATCGCCGCTTCGGTTTCGTTGTCTACGGCGGCGGTTGCCTCATCGAGGATCAGCACCGGTGGGTTCTTCAAGATGGCGCGGGCCAGGGCGATGCGCTGGCGCTGGCCGCCACTGAGGCGCTGGCCCCGCTCCCCCACCACCGTGTCGTAGCCCTGGGGCAGCGCCTCGATAAAACCGGCCGCCTCGGCCAGCTGGGCGGCCCGTTCGATGGCGGCGCGCGGTGCCTGGAAGCTCCCGTAGCCGATGTTCTCGGCCACGGTGCCGTGGAACAGGAACACCTCCTGGCTCACCAGACCGATGGCGCGGCGCAGGTCGTCGAGGCGCAGGTCGCGGATCGGGATGCCATCGAGGCGGATTGTGCCGGCCTGGATCGCGTAGAGGCGCAGCAAGAGTTTCACCAGCGTGCTCTTGCCGGAGCCGGTGGCCCCAACGATGCCCACCGTGCTGCCGGCCGGCACCTGCAGGTTGAACTGGCACAGCAGCGGGTCGCGGCCGCTGTAGGCGAAGGTCACGTCCTCAAAGCTGAGTTCACCGCGCACCTGCCCCAGGGGTAGGGGCCGCTGGCCGCTGGGGATGGCGATCGGGGTGGCCAGCAGGTCGAGCACCCGGTTGGTGGAGGCCATGGCCCGCTGGTAGTCGTCGAGGGTGCGGCCCAGGGTGGTGAGCGGCCAGAGCAGCCGCTGGGTGATGAACACCAGGAAGGCGTAGCTGCCGGTGGCGATTTCGCCGCGCCAGGCCTGCAGGCCGCCGATCACCAGGATGGCGATGAAGGCGAACAGGATCGCGTAGCGGATCAGTGGCACGAAGGCGGCCGAGAGGCGGATGGCGCGGCGGTTGGCGAGCCGGTAGGCCTGGCTCTGCCCAGCCAGTTTCTGCAGCTCCCAGGCTTCGGCGGTGTAGCTCTTGATCGTGAGCATGCCGCCGAGGTTGTTGCTCAGTCGGCTGGCCAGGTCGCCGGCCTGCTCCCGCACGGCGGCATAGCGGGGGGCCAGCCGTTTCTGGAAGCGCAGGGAGCCCCACAGGATCACGGGGATCGGCAGGAACGACACCCCGGCCACTCCGGGTGAGAGCACCACCATGGCGCCGCCCACCGCCAGCACGGTGGTGAGCAGCTGCAGGATCTCGTTGGCGCCGTGGTCGAGGAAGCGCTCCAGCTGGTTGATGTCGTCGTTGAGCACGGCCATCAGCCGGCCGCTGCTGCTGGCTTCAAAGAAGCCCATCTCCAGTTTCTGGAGGTGGTCGTAGGCCTCCAGGCGCAGCTCATGCTGCACGGTCTGGGCCAGGTTGCGCCAGAGCAGGCCGTAGAGGTATTCGAACAGCGACTCGGCGCTCCAGATCACGAACGAGAGCACGGCCAGCACCGCCAGCTGGCTGGGGACGGTGCCCACGCCAAAGCGGCTGAGCCAGGCGGTGTCCTGCTCCACCACCACATCCACCGCTAGGCCGATCAGCACCGGGGGGGCCAGATCGAACAGCTTGTTGAGAAGTGAGCAGACCACCGCCCACCACACCTGGCGCCGGTGGGGACCCAAGGTGTGGAGCAGCCGCTTCAGGGCGGGGCTGGATTCAGTTGGGGAGACCAGGGGCGCGGAAACCATTGGCGGAAAGCACGGGCAGGCCCTGTGGGTGCAGGGGATGGGGGCGGGCCGAGGGGGCAGGCCACAAGACAAGACCCCCGGGACCGGGGTCCCGGGGGTCAGGGCGTGGTGCTTTGACGGGCTTCAGCCGGCCCCGGCGATCACCAGCGGTTGCCGCCGCCACCGCCACCGCCGTAGCCACCGCCACCGCCGTAGCCGCCGCCACCGCCGCGGTTGCCGCCACCGCCACCGCGGTTGCCACCGCCGCCACCCCCCTCACGGGGAGTGGCTTTGTTGACGCGGATCATGCGGCCCATCCACTCCACATCCTGGAGGTCGTCGATGGCCTTTTGCTCAGCTGCGTCGTCGCTGAGTTCCACAAACGCGAAACCGCGCTTGCGGCCGGTTTCGCGGTCGAGGGGGAGGCTGCACTGGCGGACTTCGCCGTACTGCCCGAAGAGATCAAGCAGGTCCTCGCGCTCGGCCTGGAACGAGAGGTTGCCAACGTAGATGGTCATTAATGGAGCAAAGCCTGGAACGGTGCACCAGGGGAAAGGGTGCGTCTTCGATTCGTCTGATGCCGGGGTTCCTAGGGCTTGCCAGTTGGACCAGGATTTCCGGTGCATGCGGGGTATGCCGATGCAGCTGGAGTTGTCAGTTGAACCCGGGGTGGATGAACCTGAGGGTTGACGCTGACGTCTGGGCCTGTGGGTGCCGAAGGGAGCCTGAACGCCTTTGGAATCAATCTGCAGCCTAGGCCACGCCGGCGGACGGTATGGAGAAGCGTGAAGCGGTTCTGAAGAGACCCTTTAGCTCTTGCCCCGAGCACCAGTAGTGTCTCATTGTCAGCAAACCCTGATCCATCGCTGCACCGTGATGACGGCCCCTGTCCCCTGGAGCCTCGCCTGGAGCGAGGATGGCGAGCTGGCTCCGCAGGATCGCTTCGACCTCCTGCAGACCCTCGTGCGCTCGGAAACGCTAGACGTGCAGGCCTCGCTCGTGGCCGCCGTGGAATCGATCAGCCTGGTGGAGGTGAGTTCGATCGCCCTCGGCGACGTGACTGGTTTGTGCGCTTGAGTTGATCCCCGGCCGGGCATCCGGTGTGCGAGCGCTCACCGGGGCGGCCCCGGATCGGAACGCAAACTGATTCAAAACGGACCGCAGGCCGACCGATGGCCCGTCACTGTCCCCCCCGAGCGGGGGGCAGTGCGGTGGATCTCAGTCGCTGTGACGGCTGATCTGCAGGGGTTTGTTGAGCACCCGCAGCTGGCGCAGGCTCTGGAACACCTCTTCGGGCATGCCCTTGGGCAGATCCAGCACGCTGTGGGTGTCGAAGATCTGGATCCGGCCGATGGCCCGACCGTTCAGGCCGGTCTCGTTGGCGATGGCTCCCACCAGATTGCCCGGCTTGATCCGGTCGCGCCAGCCCAGTTCCACCCGGAACCGCTCCATGTCGGCCTCGGGCTCGCCCAGCGGACGCTCGGAGCGCCCGGGGATGCGCCGGCGTGGTTCGCGGTCCCGGTCCCGATCGCGGCCGTCCCGGGCGGGACCATTGGCCCGAACCTGGGTGAAGTCGTCGTTGCCCTGCAGCAGCAGGGGCTTGCCGGCAAGGCCAAGCTCCAGGGCCGCAAGGGCCAGGGCGCCTGGGTCGCAGCCCTGTTCCTGGGCCACCCGCTGCAGGATCTCGCTGAGCAGGGCCCGCTCCTCGACGCTGCAGCCGCTCTGCTGGTGGGCGGCGGTGAGCCGCTGGCGCAGGCGGTCGAGGCGGTGCTGGTTGATGGTGGCGTTGCTGGGCACCTCCATCGGTTCGATTGACTTGCCCACAGCCCGCTCCAGGCCACCCAGGAAGCGGCGCTCACGGGGGGTGAGGAAGAGGATCGCCTCGCCGCTGCGGCCTGCCCGGCCGGTGCGGCCGATGCGATGCACATAGGCTTCGCTGTCGAAGGGGATGTCGTAGTTGATCACCAGGCCGATGCGGTCCACGTCCAGGCCGCGGGCAGCCACATCGGTGGCCACCAGCACGTCCACCTGGCCGCTCTTGAGCCGCTCGATCGTGCGCTCCCGCTGGGCCTGGGGCACGTCGCCGTTGAGCACGGCCACGTCGTAGCCGTGGGCCTCCAGGGATTCGGCCACCGTGAGGGTGATCGCCTTGGTGCGAGCGAAGATGATCACCCCTTCGCCCCCTTCGCTCTCCAGCACCCGCTCCAGGGCAGGCAGCTTGTGGGGTCCCTGCACCACCAGATAGCGCTGACGGATGCGGCCCGCGTCGGCGGCCTTGGTGCGGATGGTGATCTCCGCCGGGCTGCTCAGGTACTGCTGGGAGATGCGGCGAATCTCCGCCGGCATGGTGGCTGAGAACAGCACCACCTGGCGCTGTTCGGGCAGCTGTTCGAGCACCCACTCCACGTCGTCGATGAAGCCCATGCGCAGCATCTCGTCGGCCTCATCGAGCACCAGGGTGCGCAGTTCGGAGAGGTCGAGGGTGCCCTGGCGCATGTGGTCCATCACCCGGCCCGGGGTGCCCACCACGATCTGGGCGCCGCGCTTGAGCTGGTGGATCTGGTCGCGGAAGTCGGCGCCGCCGTACACCGCCACCGTGCGCACGCTGGGGAGCTGGGCGGCATAGCTGTTGAAGGCGGCGGCCACCTGCAGGGCCAGCTCGCGGGTGGGGGCGAGCACCAGCACCTGGGGCTTGCGCTGGCTGGGGTCGATCCGGGCCAGCACCGGCAGGGCGAAGGCGGCCGTCTTGCCGGTGCCGGTCTGGGCCTGGCCCACCAGATCGCGGCCGAGCAGCAGCTCGGGGATGGCGGCCTGCTGGATCGGTGAGGGCTCGCTGTAGCCGATGGCGTCCAGGGCGGCCAGCACCTCCGGCGCGAAGCCGAAGCGGGCGAAGCCGCTGGCGGAGGTGGTGTGGCTGGGCTCCGCGCCGTTGGTCCCTGCGCTACTCAGATCACTGCTGGTGAGCTGATCGTTGGTCAGATTGGTCAAGGAAGTCAAAAAAGCATCTCTCGGGTGTCCGCAGGCCGAACTGGGGCTTGGCCCTGTGAACAGGTCAGTCCTTCTCGCGGGCCCGGCAGGATCCCAGTGGTGCAAGACCATCGACGCAGCCCCTATCGGTCTGCGACTCCTCTCCAACGCGGAACTGACGCATGCGTCGGTGGGGTTGCGGATCGGGTCCGGCCCCTGGGTGATGCCGTTGCGCTTTTTCCTTGTGTGCCTAGCCCTTGAAGTGTCTCTGAAAGCGAGTCACCCCAAGAAAGGATCCTTGAACTTTAACAGCATGCCCGTTGACGGCACCACCTGGGCGCTTCAGGGCACCTCCAGCCGTCCGAAGTCGTCCTCAAGCCGCTCGATGTCGTGCTCGCACAGCAGCTCGCCCTGCTGCACCTCCACGATCAGCAGGTCCCGATCCCCTGCCGTGGCCCGGTGCACGGCCCCCAGGGGAATGAACAGGCTGGTGCCGGCTACCGCCGGGACCAGGGCGTCCGCGCATTCGAGCTGCCCGTTGCCGGCCACCACCACCCAGTGTTCGCAGCGGTGTCGGTGCCGCTGGCGACTGAGGCGCAGGCCCGCATACAGGTAGAGGCGCTTGACCAGGTAGCCCGGACCCTCGCCGAGGATCTCGAACCAGCCCCAGGGCCGATGCTCCATGCCGTGGCGTCTTGGGATGTGCTCCGGACCCTAGGCAGACCGCAGGGCGGTGTAGAGGCGGGCGCAGCTCCGGGCCCGGGTCAGCCCCGTGTAGAGGAGGCGGGCATCGAGATGGCGGCCGGGAGGGAGCAGCAACAACACCTCGCCGTACTGGCTGCCCTGGGCCTTGTGCACCGTGAGCGCCAGGGCGGGTTCGGCTCCCGCCAGTCGGGCCGGATGCAGCAGCCGGCCTCCAGGAAACAGCACCAGCCGCCCCCCGCCCCCCCCCTCCACCAGCACGCCGATGTCGCCATTGGCCAGCACCTGCTCGGGCAGGTTGCGGCGGTTGAGCACGGGCGTGCCGAGCGGCCAGCCCTGCACCGGGCCAGCCAGCGCCTGCCCCAGCAGGGCCCGCTGCACCCCCTCCACCCCCCAGGGTCCCTGGCGGATCGGGCTGAGCAGGATCAGCCGCTCCAGTTCGCCCAGCAGGGTGTCGGTTCCGGTGGTGACTGCGGAGCGGCTGGCTGGGTCAAGCACGCCGAGGGCGTTCGCCAGCGCCGCCAGACGCTGCTGGTGCGCGCGCAGGCGGGCCAGGGCATCGGCCGGTGGACGGGAGCCCAGGGCTTCCTGCCAGACGACGTTGTCGCTGGGGCGGAGTTGCTCCAGTTGCGGGAGCAGGGCCTGCACCAGCTCGCTGCCTGGCACGGCCTCGCTCCGCAAGGAGGAGGCCAGGCTTGCGATGGCCCCATCGTTCCGGTAGGTGGTGCGGAGCTCCACCGCCCCCCGGCCGAGGGCCGCCAGGGTGTCCGGCCGGCAGAGCTCCAGCAGCACCGCGCCCGGTCCAACCGGGGGCAGCTGGTTGGGGTCGCCCACCAACAGCAGCCGAGCGCCCTGGGGGAGGGCCGCCAACAGGGCCTGCATCAGGGGGAGATCCACCATGGACACCTCGTCCACGACCAGCAGATCGACATCCAGCGGCAGCCCGGGGCCGCGGCGGAAGCCTGCCCCGTCGCCGCGGGCCTCCAGCAGCCGGTGCAGGGTGCCGCAGGGCAAGTTGGTGAGGCGATCAGCCAGGTGGGGCTCGAGCTCTGCGGCCCCTGCGGCCACGGCGGCGCCGAGGCGGGCGGCCGCTTTGCCTGTGGGGGCCGCCAGTTGCAGGCGGAGCTGGGGTTGCAGGCGCAGGGCCGCGGCCAACATCTGAACCACGGTGGAGGTCTTGCCGGTGCCTGGCCCGCCGCTGAGCAGCACCAGCCGCTGTTGAAGCAGCGCCAGCACCCCGGCGCACTGGTGCTGGTCGAGGCCGGCTGCCGTCGCCCGGCCATGGGCTTCCTCCAGCTGGCTGGCGCTGGCGGTTGGTTCCACTCCGGCCTGGCCCCGTTGGATCAAGGCTGCGGTGCAGTGGCTCAGCTGTTCGTGCCAGCGCCGCCAGCGCAGCCAGCGACCGGCGCGCACCACGGGCGCCTCGGGCGGATCCCCTGGCGCGTGCTCCAGTGAGCCGGCATCAACCAGCCAGCCGCAGTCTTGGAGGACCGCTAGCTGGGCCGTGGGCCAGGCATCGGCCCTGGCGCTACTTGCCGCCCCCAGCTCCTCCAGTTCCCGCGGTGGTGGTCCCTCCAGATCGAGTCCCAGTTCGCCTCGCTCCAGGGCGCCGGCCAGGGCGGTGATCACCTGCCGCAGGGCGAGCTGGCCCGCCTGATCGAGTCGGGTTGCCCCGCGGGCTGGCAGCAGGCGCAGCAGGCTGTCGAGCAGGGCCGGGGCCAGGCTGCTCATGGCTGGCCCTCCCGCAGCAGGGCATCGAGCGCCAGCAGCCGTGCCAGTGGGGGGCGCTCCACCAGCACGCCGGCCACACCGCCGCCGGGGTCGCCCTCCATCGGCCCTGGCACCCCGCGAAGGAACACATAGGCATAGCCGCCCAGATGCTGGTCGGGCAAATAGCCCGGCAGGCGCCAGCGCAGGTAGCGGTGCAGGGCCACCAAATAGAGGTGCGCCTGCAGGGGGTAGTGGTTGGACGCCATCAGCTGCTCCATCCCCGGGGCGGAGTAGTCGTTGGGGCCGCAGTTGAGCACGGTGTTGCTGCCATCGCGCAGGCCGAGGAAGTTGCTCTTCCAGTCGGCCACCCACCAGCGCTCGCCGCAGCGGAACACCAGATCGATCGAGCCGGTGAGAAAGCCGCGGCTGGCCACTCCCAGCCCCTCCAGCTGGCGGCCGTAGCTGCTGCCGAAGCGGCCGCCATCGTGGCGGCGGAACACCTCCGCCAGGCCGCTGCTGCGCACCAGGCGCTCGCGGCCGGTGGCCAGCGGCAGGTCGAAGGCCATCTCGTTCAGCCAGCAGCCCGGCTCCAGATCGGCCAGGCGATGGCTGCCTAGCTCGCCGCCGAGGGGGGTGCGCACCAGCTGCTGCAACGCCGTGAGCACGTCCTCCGTCAGAGCGGCGGCCAGGCCGGCCCGGTCGAGCTCGCGCGCGATCACTGCCCGTGCTGGCTCCAGCTCGCCATGGGCCAGGGCGGGGTAGTGGATTTGCTCGAGCATGCGGTGCAGCGCATCCCCCGGTGCGGCACCGCGGGGGAAATGGGCCAGGGGGCCGAGGGCCGGCCAGGGGGCCTGCGGCGGCTCGGCGATGCTGCTGCTGGCGGTGTCGCCGAGGGTGTCGGCGGCGTCGCCGTCGCGGCTGAGGGCGTCGCTGTCGCGGCCCTCGTCGCGCGCCTCCGGCGGCAGGGCGGCGTCGCCGTGGGTCCAGGCGGAGTAGCTGGCCCGGCCCCAGCGGCTGTCGAGGCTGCGGGTGGGGGTGGGCCCCGGCTCCAGTTCGCCGCGGGCTGGCCCCGGGCGCCAGCGCCCCCCTGCGGGTGGATGGCTGGTGGGATCCACCGGGGCCAGCGGCAGGTCGCGCAGCGTGCCGGTGGCGCTATCGATCAGCCAGGGACTGAGAGGGTTGCCCTCCTTGGCCTGATCGGCTCCGGGCCAGCCCAGCACCAGCAGGTGGCGGGCCCGGGTGCAGGCCACATAGGCCTTGCGTTCAGCCTCCTGCCGCTCGGCCTCGGCGTGCTGCAGGGCGGCATCGCGGCCCACGCCCCAGTGGGGGTTGAGGTGCAGATCGAAGCGGGGCCGCAGGCTGCCGGGTGGCCTCCAGCGGCGCCCCACCGAGGCGCTGCCGCCGCGGGTGGCCCGCTCGCCGCTCCAGAGGCTGGGGCAGATCACCACCGGATACTCCAGCCCCTTGCTGCGGTGGATGGTCACCACGGCGATCGCCGACTCGGCGGCATCGCTGCGGCAGCGATGCGGATCGGGCACGTCGCGCTCCTCCTGCAGGCGCAGGTTGCGCAGCCAGTCGGCCGCGGCAGCCGCGTTTAGCCCCTGGCGGTGCATCTGTTCCTGCACTAGCTCCGCCGCTTGCTGCAGATCGGCCAGGGCCCGCCCGCGCAGCGCCAGCCGGGCCAGGGCCTCGCTGCCGAGCAGCTGCCCCACCACCGCCGTGAGCCCCTGCTGGGGCAGGCGCTCCGCCAGGCGAGCGAGGCTCTCCGCCAGGCCATCCCAGGTTTCGGGAGTGGCGCTGCCGATCCGCTCGGCGCTCCAGCCCAGCAGGCTGGAGGCGGCCAGCAGCCGCAGCCGGCCCGGATCGCCGGGGGTGGCGAGGACATCGAGCAGCCGCTGCAGGGCCAGGGCCCCCTCAGTGGCGAACACATCCCCCTGGCTCACCAGCCGGCTCGGCAGGCCGCGGCGCTCCAGGGCCACCCGCAGGGCCTCGGCCTCGCGGTGGGTGTTCACCAGCAGGCAGAGATCGCCGGGCTCCAGGGGCCGCCGGCTCTCGCCCTTCACCAGCTCTAGCCGGCGCTCCAGCAGGCCCTGGCAGAAGGCGGCCACCTGGCTTTCCAGCTGGGCCGGCTCCAGCGCCAGCAGCTGCAGCGGCGCTTCGCCGGCCTCCAGGGTGAGCTGCTCACCGCGGGCGCGGCAGAGCACCTCGGGCACCTCCAGATCCGAGCGCACCAACCTCGGCCGCATCAGGGCGTTCAGCCCGTCGATCAGGCCGGCGCTGGAGCGGCGGTTCTCCACCAGGCCGTAACGGGCATCGGCCTGGCCGGCGGCCTCGCGGTAGGTGGCCAGCTCGCCGCCGCGGAAGCGGTAGATCGCCTGCTTGGGGTCGCCCACCATCACCAGCAGGTGGCGGGGCGGCTCGCCGCCGAAGGCGCCCTGCAGGATCCGCCACTGGATCGGGTCGGTGTCCTGGAATTCATCGATCAGGGCGGCGCGGTAGCGCCCGGCCACGGCCTGCAGCAGCGGCGTGCCCGCCTGATCGCCGGGGTCGAGCTGCTCCAGCAGCTGGCCGTAGCCCATCTCGCCGCTACGCTCGCGCCGCCGCGCCAGTTCGGCCCGGCCCCAGTGGGCGAAGTGCAGCAGCACCAGCTCCGCCGGGCCATCCACCAGCGCGGCGATCGCCTCCAGCAGCTCGGCCTGGGGCAGGGCGGCGCCATCGGGGTGGGCGGCGGTCTCCAGCTTCTGCACGGGGCCGGGGTGGAAGTAGTCGCGCAGCTCCTTGCGCTCCAGCAGTTCCGCGTAGCTGGGTGGCCCCTCCAATTCAGCCAGCCAGCCATTCACGGCATCGAGCTTGTCGGGCTTGGGCTTGAGCCGGTAGGGCCTGTAGCTGTGGCCGTTCTCCTTGGCAACGCCGGCACTGGCGGCCAGGTTGCGCTCCAGCTCCTCGGCATCGCGGTGCCAGAGTTGTTCAAACCGTTGCCAGCTCGCCAGCCAGCGGGCCTGCAGCTGCGCGGCCAGGGGTTGATCGAGCTCCACCCCCTCCGGCAGGGGATCGAGCTCCAGGGCCGGGTCGCCATCGAGGCTCTGCAGCACGCTGGCGAGCCGCTCGGGCTCGATGCCGCGGCTGAGCAGCCCGGCCAGGTGCTGTGTGGGCAGGGGCAGCACCTGCTGCTGCCAGTAGTCGTGCACGATCTGGCCGCGGCGCTCGGCGGCGCCGGTCTCCAGCGCCACCGCCGGACCCAGCCCCGCTTCGAGCGCCTGGCGCTGCAAGGTGCGGCGGCAGAAGCCGTGGATGGTGGTGATGTCGGCGCGATCGAGCTGCTCCAGGGCCAGCAGCAGCCGGCCGCGCAGCAGCGGCGTGGGATCCGGCCCCTGGGCCGCCAGCCACTCGGCCAGGGGCTGATCGAGCTCGGCGGCTGCGATCCCTTCGAGCAGGGCCAGGGCCTGCTGCAGCCGCCGGGCGATGCGGTCGCGCAGTTCGGCGGCCGCTGCGTCGGTGAAGGTGACCACCAGCAGCTGCTCGATCGCCAGAGGCCGGGGCCCCTCGCTCACCAGGCGCAACACCAGATGGGCCAGGGCGAAGGTCTTGCCCGTGCCGGCGCTGGCCTCCAGCAGGCGGATGCCCGGGCTGAGCGGCATGCCATTGGGCTCAAAGGGAGGCAGCGTCATCCCTTCACCTCCTGCCGGAGCTCCAGCAGGGGGCCGTGCAGCGCCAGGGCCAGCTCTTGCACAGGCGGGGTGAGCAGCTCCGCCAGGGGCTGATCGCTGCCGAAGCAGAGGGCCATCGGCGCATCGTGCCGTTCACCTCTGGACTGGAAGCCCCCCTCCCAGGCCTCGCGCGCCTTGCTCAAGCCCCCGCCCTGGCCGGGTTTTGCCGCTTCGGCCGCGGCGTAGGCCCAGCCGGTTTCCGGCGGCAGGGGCCAGCAGCGGTGGCGGTGCTCCTCGCGCCACTGGATCAGCTGCGCCAGCAGCTCGGCGGCGCGCGAGGCCGGCGGCGCTGTGACCTGCTCCACTAGGCGGAACTGCTGCTGGTCGCGTCCCACCAGAGCGCCGCCGGCCGGGGCCTGGCCGGCGGCCACGGCCAGCAGCAGTTCCAGCCACAGCCGCAGCCGCTGGCGGCAACGGGGCTTGCCGGTGTGGGCGAGCACCAGCTGGCGGCCGCGCCAGGGCAGCACCGCCTCCAGCCCCTGCCAGCTGGCCGGCTCCTGGCGGCCAGGGCCCAGCCGCTCCAGACATTGCTGCAGCGAGCGCCAGCGTTGCCGCAGCTGCTCCACTTCCAGCTCGCCGGCGGCCAGGGGAGGCAGCACGCCGCGGCCGCGCTCGAGCGTGGTCCAGTCGGGATCGAGCTGCGGCGGTGGCAGGCCGTCGCCATCGAGCTGGGCCCGCAGCAGGGCGGTGCGGCGGCGTTCGTCGAGCTTGAGATCCTCCAGGTCGTGCACCGGTTCGTCCCACTCCCGCGGCCGCAGGCCCAGCTCCTCCAGCCAGCGGGCCTGGGGGGCCTCGACCCAGGCGCGCAGGTCGGCCCAGGCCTCCGCAGGGGAGGGGGCTGGATTCAAGGTGCTGGCCCTGCTGCCGGCGTTGGGGCCTGGTTCCGGCTCCCGAAAGGCCAGGCCCTGCACGGCCGCCTCAGGGGCCTGCTCCAGCTGGCGGCGGGCTCGGAGCAGGCGCCGGTCGCAGCTGGCGGCCGGCGAGGGGGGCTCGGGCAGGAAGTTGCGCCGCTCCAGCGGGCTGGCGGCGTGCTCGCGCAGGGGCAGTGGGGCCTGGCCCTGCAGCTGCTGCGCCAGCAGGTCGAGCCACTGGCGCACCGGTGCGGCCGGCTCCTGCGCTTCGCCGGTGCGCTCGTCGCGGTTGCTCCAGCTGATCAGCAGGTGCTTGCGCGCCGAGAGCAGGCTCTCCAGCAGCACGTAGCGGTCCTGATCGCCGCTGCTCGGATCGCCGAGGCGGCGCTGCTGCTCGAGCAGGTGGAAGCCCGGCCGCTGGCGCTGGCGCGGGAAGGCGCCGGCATCGAGGCCCATGAGAACGACCACTTGGTGGGGAATGGCGCGCATCGGCTCCAGGGCGCTGATCGTGAGGGCGCCGGAGCGGTGGCCGAAGCGGCCGCTGCCCTCGCTCAACCGCTCCCCAAGCACCTCCGCCACCACCGGCGCCTCCAGCAGCAGGGGGCTGGCGCCGGCGACGGCGTTCCAGTCGGCCAGCACCGCCTGCAGGCTCTGCAGCTCCCAGGCCCGCTCGCCGCCATCGCCGAACAGGGCCGCCAGCTGCTCGCGCAGACCGCTCACCCAGTCGGCCACGCTGCGGGCCTGCCCCAGCCAGCGCAGGCTCTGCTGCAGCTGCCGCAACAGCGCCAGCCAGCGCCCCTGCTGCTCCAGGCTGCCGGCCATCGCCAGCGGTGCCGTGTCGGCCGGGGCCAGGCCCGGCGTTTCGGGCAGCACCAGCCCCAGCACCAGCCGATCGATCGCCCAGCTGAGGCTGTGGCGCGGATCGCCGCCGCGGGCGCGGCCATCGAGGCCCCAGCGGAAGCCGCTGCGCTGCAGCAGGGCCGTGATCTCGCCGGCCTCGGCCGGGTCGATGCCCTGGTGAATCAGCAGGGGCCCGCAGCCCAGCACGGCCTCCAGGGCCGTGGCGGTGAGCCGCTCCCCGGCCAGCTGCAGCAGGGCCAGCAGGCCCTGGCTGATGCCGGCCTCACTCTGCTGGCTGCGGTCGGTGAGGCGCCAGGGCAGCGCCACGCCGGTGGCATCGCTGTCGCCGAACACCGCCCCCACCAGCGGCGCGAAGGCCTCCACCTGGGGTGTCATCACCAGGATGTCGCGCGGTTCCAGTTCGGGATCGGCGGCCAGCAGCTGCAGCAGCCGGTCGCGCACGATCTGCAGCTGCCGCAGCCGCCCCGGGCAGGCGTGGAATTCCAGGGAGCTGTCGCTGGGTAGGCGCCGCAGGGGCTGGTCGGTGTCGCCCGTGGCCAGCCGCTCCTGCAGCTGCTCCAGCAGGGTGGCCCTCTCTCCGGCAACACTGGCCGGCAGGAAGAAGGCGTCGTGGTCGTCCCAGTCGCCCGGCTGGGTTTCGCCGCTGGCCTCCAGCAGCTGCTGGAATTCGGCCCCCAACCGCCCGAAGCGGGCCTCCAGGCCAGGCACCTCCAGCAGCCAGTCGCTGCCCAGGGGTTCGCCGGCCTTGGCGTCATGGCGTTGCCAGAGGTCGCGGCAGGGGGTGAGCAGGTAGAGCTCCACCGCCATCCGCGCCGACAGGGCCTGCAGCAGCTCCACCTGCACCGGCGCCAGGCTGCTGAGGCCGAACAGGCGCAGCGGTTGGCCGGGGGATTGGGGGCTGGTGTCGAGGGGGAGGCCCTGTTGCAGCCCGGCGATCGCGGCCCGGGCCCGCAGGCCGAACGGCTGCCGCTCCAGCCGCTGGGCTAGGGCCCGCACCAGTTGGGGTTGCCAGCGCAGAGCCGCGGCCAGGGGTTGGCCAGCGGCGTCGAGGTCCCGCCCCGCCAGCCAGGCCTCGAGCATGGCGGGGCGGTAGAGGCCGTAGTCGTCGAGGGCATCGGCGATGGCGCGCCCAAGCTGCCACAGCGGCCCATCCAGCACGCGGTGATCGGCACTGCGCCTCTCCAGCCACTGCCGCAGCGGGGCGGCCTCCGGTGTCTGCAGCAGGGCGGGCAGCAGTTCGAGCACCGGCCACACCAGGTTCTGGGCGCGCCAGGGGTCGGTGGTGGTCGGGACTGGGCGACCCCCAGCCTCCCCGTCGTCGCTGTGGAGGAGCTGGTCCACGAGAGCGCGCAGGCGGCTGGCCGGGAAGGGAAAACGCAGGTTGGCGGCGATGCCACCGCCGGGGGGATCGGCCGGATCGCTGAGCCCCAGGGCGATCTGCTCGCCGAGCCAACGGCTGGTGGGCCAGGTGTTCACCACCACCTGCACCTGCTCCACCACCCCCGGCGGGTTGAGGCGCAGTTGGGTGGCCAGCAGTTCGGCCAGGAACTCGACGCGGTTGCTGCGGAAGACCGTGAGCAAGGGCCGGGCCCTCGGTCAGAGCCGGCCGGCCGAGAGAGCCTGGCGCTGGGCAGCCGCTGCAGCAAGCGGCTGACGGGCCCCCGGCACCTGCACGATCGCGCCCGTTTCCGGGCAGTAGGCACTCAGCTCGCCGCCGTAGCAGGCACCGGTGTCGATCAGCACGATCCAGCCCTGCCGCCGCACCCTGTGGCCCGGCGTGTGGGCCACCACCACCTCGCCGAAACGGCCGTCATAGGCCTGCCAGAAGGGCTTGCGGATGCGCAGGTCGGGTTGCCAGGTGCTGGGATCGAGGCCGGCGTGGGTGGCGATCCAGCCCCGGCCCGGATACAGGCTGGGCAAGCTCTCGAGGCGCTGCTGCCAGCGGCGGCAGGTGCGGTCGCCCAGCTGGCGGTAGGTGTCACAGCCGGTCAGGGCCCGTTGGGTGTCGCGATCGTCGCGGTTCAGGGCATCCACCAGATCGGCCTCGTGGTTGCCGCGCAGCCATACCGCCCGGCCGCTGCGCACCTGGCTCCAGACCAGGTCCATGGCCTCGAGGATCTGGGGCCCCCGGTTGATCACGTCACCGTTAAAAATCAGTCGGTCCTCGGCGGGCAACACGCGAAGCACCCGGCGCAAGGCCTCCGCGCATCCGTGAACGTCCCCAATGACCCAGTGCCGGGTGGGACGGATTGGGGACGTCATCGAACTGGCGCGATGGAATCAGTCTGACCTTTGATGTGTCGCTTGTCACCTCCCCCAGCGTTGGTACGGTCGGGCCGGCGTGTGGGCGGAGTGCCTGTGGAGTTGAAGAACCTGCCGGTGACGCAGCGGGTGAATGCCCTGGTGAAGGCCCTCAACGGCGCCAAGCGCACCAACGAAGCCCTGGCCCGCTGCAGCAACGGCGAGGAAATGCTCGATGTGCTCCTGGATGCCTCCGCCAAGCTCGGCCTGGGCCTCACCCGCGAGCAGTTGGCCAACACGCCACCGATTCGTGACTGGGTGTGGTGGAAGAACAAGGAAGCCGTGTTCACCATTGGCGACAGCAAGCCCCGCTACCAGCAAGATGGCGGCCAGGGCCGGCTCACCGAGGGCGAGGCCGTCCCAGGTCGCCGCAAGTTTCTGGGGCTGTTCTGAGTTAGCCAGCGCTGGCCAGGGGGTCGCTGATGCTGCCGCTGGGCGCCTCGAAGCTGCCGGTGGCCACGAATTCCAGGCGCAGCTTGAGGAAGGTGATGAACTTGGGGTCGGTGGAGATCACCGCCGCCGCAGGCCGGGGCACTGCTGCGGCCTGGGATGCCAGGTCGGGGGCCTCGAGGAAAGCGGGGCGACGCACCAGCCAGAAGTCGATGTCCTTGCCGGTTTCGCCGTAGTTGCGCACCCGCTCGCGCAGCACTTCCTCAAGGGGCTCCTCCTCGCAGAGAAAGCGCTCGCTGGCGGCCACGAAGTGGTAGGTGGTCATGGGCGGGTGCTGCCGAACAGGGGGTCGCGGCGGGGATTCTGAACCAGCGCCTTCATCTCCCGCACCGCCTGCTCCAGGCCCACCGCCAGGGCCCGGGCCACGATCGTGTGGCCGATATTGAGCTCCTCCATGCCCTCGATCGCCGCCACGGGCTCCACGTTTTGATAGGTGAGGCCATGGCCGGCGTTCACCCGCAGACCCAGGCTGCGGGCGATGAAGCTGCCTTCATTCAGCCTCGCCAGCTCGCGCGGCTGCTCGCTCCAGCCGGCTTCGGCGTAGGTGCCGGTGTGCAGCTCCACCCAGCGGGCACCGGTGGCGGCACTGGCCTCCAGCTGGGGCGCATCGGCATCCACAAACAGGCTCACGGCGATGCCGGCGGCCTGCAGCCGGCCCACCAGGGCCGTGAGGCTGTCCTGCTGGCCGGCCACATCCAGGCCGCCCTCTGTGGTTACCTCCTGGCGTTTCTCCGGCACCAGGGTCACCATGTCTGGCCGGATGCGCAGGGCGATCGCCTCCATCTCCTCTGTGGCCGCCATCTCCAGGTTGAGCCTGCTGCGCACGGTGGCCCGCAGCAGCTCCACGTCCCGGTCCTGGATGTGGCGGCGGTCCTCGCGCAGGTGCACGGTGATGCCGTCGGCGCCGCCCAGTTCGGCCAGCAGGGCATAGGTGACCGGATCGGGCTCCACCGTGCGACGGGCCTGGCGCACATTGGCGATGTGGTCGATGTTGACGCCGAGGCTGGCCATGGGGGGTGCTGCTCTGGCCGGATCCTATGGAGTGCCTGAGCCGGGATTTGAACTGGGATGGCGCCGGCCAGGCAACTGCCCAATCCTGAGCCTCAGCCCCTTTAGGGCTGGTTAGTTTCTGCCTTTAACGGATCTTCGGTGTTGACGGCGGTCTTGGCCGATCTCGCTGCCGACCCCGATCCTTGTCCCAACACGCTTGCCGACACCGTGATCTCCGAGGGCATCAGTTCTGCTGAAGGGACGCCCGACCCAGAAGGTTCCGTGGCAGCGGCCACGCCCACTGTCTCCGCCGTCCTTGCCTCGACCCAGTCCCTCGCCCTGACCGGCCGCAGTGGGGGGAGCATGGTGACCAGCCGGGTGAGTCCGTGGCTGGGCCCAGTGGCGATGCTGGCGACCCAGGATCTGGCGCTGCCGCTCTGGTTCAGGCAGATCCGGGTCGAGGGCCAGCAGTGGCTTCCCCAGTCCGGTCCTGTGCTCCTGGCCCCCACCCACAAGGCCCGCTGGGACGCCCTGCTGGTGCCCCATGCCGCCGGTCGCCGGGTCACCGGCCGGGACTGCCGCTTCATGGTCACCCTCGATGAGATGCGTGGGGTGCAGGGCTGGCTGCTGCGGCGGCTGGGTTGCTTTGCCGTGAATCAGGCTCGCCCCAGCCTGGCCAGCCTGCGCCATGCCCTTGAGCTGTTGGAGGCCAGAGAGCAATTGGTGGTGTTCCCCGAGGGACGCATCCGCCGGGAGAATGGCCAGCCCCTTCGCCTGCAGCAGGGGCTGGCCCGGCTGGCGGCCCTTGCCGCCAGCCGCGGCGTGAGCGTGCCCGTGCTGCCGATCGGCATCGCCTACAGCCATGCCGTTCCTCGCCCTTGCGACCGGGCAGCCCTCTGCATCGGTGAGCCGATGCGCATCAGTGGTGCCGGCCGAGAAGGCGCCCACACCTTCACCTGTGCGCTCTCGCAGGCGATGGCTGAGCTGGAACAGCGGGCCGTGGCCTGCCTGGTGAATGGCCCGACCCGGGGGCCCTCTTAGAGTTCCTCCACCTTCATCTCAGCGCTGTGCGCCGCCCCGACAGGCTCTCAACCGCAGCCCTTCTGGCCGCGATCGCTCTGGCCACTCCTGCCCTGGCTCTGCCGCTGTGGGCCCAGGGAGGCACTCCTGCTGAGCTGGCCGCCACCAATCCGCTCAGTCTCTCCACGGTGCGCAGTTTGCTGGCCCGGGGGGATGCCGCCGCTGCTGCCGGTCGTCTCGATGAGGCGCGTGGTTTCTACGACCAGGCTCGGG
The DNA here is from genome assembly GCA_044374745.1 of Prochlorococcaceae cyanobacterium. GTDB lineage: Bacteria > Cyanobacteriota > Cyanobacteriia > PCC-6307 > Cyanobiaceae > NIES-981. The sequence continues at coordinate 26,579 of JBILNZ010000022.1, forward strand.
ACCTCACCCGCCGCCTGTTGGGTTTCTACCGCGATCTGAGTGGCTCCTTCCGGGGGCTCGATGCCCGCATTCCCCGGGAGATGGACCAGAACGGCCGCGAGGCTCTCACCCTCCTGGCCCAGGCCAACCTGCGGCTGGCCGCCGTGTTCCGCCGTCAGAATCAACCAGAAGTGGCCGTGCCACTGCTGGTGGAAGTGGTGAAAGTGATGACCCCCACCAGCGAAGAGGGACGACGGGCCTATCAGACCCTCGTGGAGATCGGCTTCGCCACCACTCCCTACACCGCCGGTCAGCCGGCCAGCTGAGCCCCTTAGATTCCTCAGGCCAATCAGAGCAACGCTCAGTTCTCTGCCCGATGGTTCAACCCGACCAGGTCAAGGCAGCCATCCACCGTGCTCTGCCTGATGCCAGTGTGGAAGTGGAAGATCTCACCGGTGGTGGAGATCACCTGCAGGTGAAGGTGGTGTCCGGCGCTTTCTCCGGCCTCAATCGCATCAAACAGCACCAGTTGGTGTATGGCGCCCTGCGCCAGGAACTGGCCAGTGAGGCCATCCACGCTCTCGCCCTGCAAACCTCAACCCCCAGCTGAATTCCATGGACGCCACCGTCAAGGCCCGCATCGAGACCCTGATTGGCAGCAGCCCTGTCTTTGTGTTCATGAAGGGCACCAAGCTTATGCCCCAATGCGGCTTCTCCAACAACGTGGTGCAAATACTGCACGCGCTCGGGGTGCCGTTTGAAACCTTCGATGTGCTCTCCGATGGGGAGATCCGTCAGGGGATCAAGGAGTATTCCGAGTGGCCCACCATCCCTCAGGTGTACGTGAACGGCGAATTCATTGGAGGCTCTGACATCCTGATCGAGATGTACAACTCCGGTGAACTCAGGGAACAGCTCGAGGTGGCCCTGGCCAGCTGAGTGCTCCAGCCGGGGTCCATCCCCGACTCAGAACCGGCGTTCGGCTTCGTAGAGCGAGCGTGGATCTCCGTCCGGACCGATGAAACTGGAGGGATCCACGATCCAGCGTTCCACCAGATCTTCGAGGCGTCTCTGGGTCAGGGGATCCAGCACGGCTGTGCGCCGTAGGCCATGCAGGTAGCCGTCGGCGTACAGACGCAGGTCGGCTGGTCCGTGGTGCAGATGGGCCAGTTCCTGGCAGGCATCGCAGAGCGATTGAAAATGGCGGATGGCGTCCGGATGCTGGAGCGCGGTCATTGTTGAGCTCGACCTGAGGTTCATTTTGCCCACCTCGCCCCGCAGATGGGGAGGGCGGTTCTCCCGCAGTGGTCTGTTGCAAAGGCATCCGCTGATACGCGTTCGGGCTTTGCTAGCCCGTTAACTTGGGAGCATCCGGGGGCATCACCCAAATGGCACCCGACAGCCCCGCCACTCCCCAGCATCCGCCGACAACTGGGTCCGGCCAGCTGCCCACTGGTCGGAGTTCCGCTGATCTGCCTACCCCAGATCCCTCCCCTGCAGCGCTCGGTGGGGCGCCCGGAGCCCAGCGCGTGCTGGTTGTCGATCCCCACGCCACCCTGCGCACCGTGCTGGCCCAACGCCTCCGCCAGGACGGCCATCTGGCAGCAGCGGTGGCCACCGCCCGCGAGGCCTTGGAGCTTTGCCGCGACCAGTCTCCCGACCTGCTGGTGAGTGCCGAGCTGCTGGACGAGAGCAGTGCCCTGCGTCTCGCAGCCCAGTTGCATTGCCCGGTGATGGTGCTCACGGCCCGTTCCGGCTCCGAGCCCGTGGTGAGCCTGCTCGATGGTGGTGCCGACGATGTGCTGCGCAAGCCATTTGGCCTGGAAGAGCTGGCTGCCCGCTGCCGCACCCTCCTGCGCCGAGCCGGTAGTGGTCTGCAGGAGCGGGTGTGCGTCGGTCCGTTGGAAGTGCACCTCCTGCTGCGCCAAGTGACCTTGCGCGACCAGCCGGTTGAGCTCAGTCCTCGGGAATTCGCCCTGCTCTGTGCTCTGTTGATGCCGCCCGGAGTGGTGCGCAGCCGCCAGGAGCTGCTGCGGATGGCCTGGCCACCGTTCAGCGGCGGTCCCCGCTCTGTGGACACCCAGGTGCTCACCCTGCGGCGCAAGTTGGAGCAGGCCGGTCTTGGCGAAGGTGGCGGCATCGAGACGATGCGGCAGCAGGGCTATCGCTTCAGCCTCGACAACCTGCCCGAAGTCTCCGAAGCCGGTGGGGCTGCAGCGGCGCCAGCCCATGGATCTCCACCGTTGAACTCGCTTTCGCGCAACTGATTACTGATTGTCGAGCCCTTGGGCCCTAAGCGCTGGGCCTCAACCGCCGGCTCCGCTGGAGAGGGTCCAGATCCCCCAGGTGATTTCCCCCAGCAGCATCGAGGCGCTCAGACCTGCCAGAAGCTGGTATGTCCAAGGTGGGCTGATCCGGCCGATGGCACTGGTATCGAGACCTGTCTCATGGCTGAAGCGCTCAAGGAACGCTTCAAAGTGGGCAATGCGTTGGGGCAGGAGCTGAGCAGCCCCATCCGTGCGCACGTAAAACACCCGACCCCCCTGGCTGGTCGCTACCGGTGTGATGGCCTTGATGGCAGACCAGGGCAACTGCCAGCCCCGCCGGAGCAGCCAGGCACACCAGCGGGGGTGGCCGACGCGCAGTCCCTGGCCGCTGAGTTCCACCTGTTCGCTGCTGATGGCCCACACGAACAGCAGCCCCAGCACAACGGCCAGCCCCAGCCATGGCTGCAGGGGCGCTGGGGCCAGCCAGGGCAATGGTGCCGCCATGGCCAGATAGAGGCTCACCAAAGTGAAACGGATGAGCGCTGCCATGGGGTAGCGCTCATCCGCCAACTCTGATCCTGTTGGCAGCGGCGTGCGGGCGCTCATCGATCGTCCGTGGAGCCCGGTAGGGGTTCGATCAACTCGGGGGGGGTGTAGGCACCACTGAATACCTCGCGCTCCCGTCCCTTCCAGAACTCTCCCAGACGCATCAGATCGGCATGGGCTTCCTGCAGGCGAGCCATGTACTCCTGCGGATCCAGGTCGTTCTTGGATTCCTTCAATTTTGTGAGACGCAGCAGCTGCAACATCCAGGGTTTGGTCAGTTCGCCCCGCTGCTCGAGGTAGCGGGCCAGCTCGGCGGCGCTGGGCTGGGGGGAGCTGCTCATTCTTAGTATGACGTCACGGAGAGATTCAGGTTATGAAGGCGGGGGCGGTGTGTGTGGTGGGAAGTGCCCTCCCTTGGCCGCCAGCTCCTGGCGACTGATCGGGCGCGAGAAGAGGTAACCCTGAAAATGCTCAATGCCGAGATCGCGCAACAGCTGGACCATGGCCTCCACTTCCACCCCTTCCGCGACCAGGGTGAGATGCATCTCCCTGGAGAGGGCGTGAAGCAAGCGCACAATCTGGTACGCGATGGGATCCATCGCGGCCGTGGTCACGAACGACTTGTCGATCTTCAGTTCATCAGGCCTCAGCCACATCAGCAGGCGCAGTGAGGAAAACCCGGTGCCGAAATCGTCGAGCGCCAGATGCACACCGGCGCGGCGCAGGCTTGCGAGGTTGTCGGTGAGCTCGATGCTCGTTTCCACCACCGCGAATTCGGTGATCTCCAGGGTCACACTGTCGGCGGTGATCCGCTGCTCACTCAGCGCGGCCAGCAACATCGGCCCGAATCCCTCCCTGGCGAGCTGGCTGGCACTGATGTTCAGCGCCAGGGGCAGATCGGGGCGTTGCAGGTCGTTCCGCAGCAGTTTCAGCTCCCGCAACGTGATGGCCAGCAGTAGGCGACCGAACTCCGGCATTAGCCGGTAGCGCTCTGCCACGGCGAAGAACACGTCGGGCGGCACGCTGGCGAAGTCGGGGTTATGCCAACGGGCGAGGGCTTCCACCTTCAGCAGCTGACCGTCGACATCGACGATTGGCTGAAAGAGGATTTGAAAGCGCTCCTGGGCATGGCTGATGTCACTTTGCAGGGCGTTGAACAGGCTATAGTTGTTGAGTGCATCCCGGTTGCTCTCCAGATCAAACACAGAAACAGGCTGATGGTGTCCTGTCTTGGCCAGCACCATCGCCATATCGGAGCGCCGGATCAGTTCCTCAGGCATGGTGCCGCTGGCCTCACTCACGGCGACGCCGATGCTCAGACTGAGCTTGATCCGGTCGGGTTGGCTGCCGGCTCGAACCTGGAAGCCCTCGAGCAGCTGGAGCGCCCGCCCATGGGCATGGCTGCGGACCGCGGCTTCGTCGCTCTGCGCCAAGGTTCCAGTGTCCAGGATCAGGCTGAATTCGTCCCCGCCGAAGCGGGCTAGAAAGTCGTTGCTGCCGATCAGCCGTTGCAACTCGTTGGCGACAAAGCGCAGGGTGCTGTCCCCGGTGCTGTGGCCGTAGGTCTCATTGATCTGCTTGAACTTGTCGATGTTGATGAACAGCAGGGCCAGGGGCTTGCCGTTGCGGCCGCTGCGTTCACTCTCCCAGCGGAGCCGTTCGAGAAAGTAGATGCGATTTGGCAGGCCGGTGATCTGATCGAGCAGTGCCAGGGATCTGGCGGTCTGCAGCACCAGTTCAAAGCGTCCCGCCAGTTGCTCCAGGCGACCCTGCTCCAAGGTGCTCTTGGGCTGGTCTGTGACGTGACGCTTCAGCAAGCTGGCAAAGGCCACCGTTTCGGCCCCCTCCCCGCCGATCTGCGCCTGATCGAGCAGGCGAGAGAGCTCCCGTTCTGTGTGGCGAATGCGCTGGTTCACCAGGCGCTCGCGGCGAAGCCGCTCCAGCCGCAGCCGTCTCCGGCCCAACATCCAGCGTATGCGCTGCATCAGAACGAGCAGCAACCCGCCGGCCACCAGCCCGCCCAGGGCCAGCCATTCCTCGCGAAGCCGCTCGCCTGAAAGGGGCTCGCGAATCTGAAGTGGCTGTCCACCGCTCGTCCACAGCACCGGTTGCACCGTGCGGAGCTGGGATGCAGGCGCCGGTGGTTGTCCTTCCAGCACCAGCTGGCGGGCGAGGGTGCGCAGGCCGGATTGCAACGTCGACCCATCACCGCGTGCCAGCAGTGGCACGAGGTAGGTGAGGGTGGCTGCGCTGCGGCGTTCGCCGTTGTTGTCGGTGATGACCGCGATGCCGCCCACCAGTGGGCCCGAGGCGCTCGGGCAGATCAGCGGCAGGTGATCGACCCCTTGGCGCAGGCGCTCCCGGTTCAAATCATCGAGGCAACGGATCAGCGGACTGTTCTCAGTCCGGTCCTGCCGATCCATGCCTTCGAGCGCCAGGCGCCGGCCGCCGCCGTCGTGGATTGCCATCACGGCACCACCATCAAGCAGGGCGGTGGTGCGCATCAGGCTTTCAACGAAGTCGGGCTGGCGCCCTTCACTGAAAGCCAGAGTCTCGTCCCAGTGGGCCCAATCCGTGAGGGGGCGTTTGTTGTCGCGAACCAGCAATTGCAGCACTTCCAGCTGTTCCTGCTGGCGTTGAGCCAGCTGCTGTTGGACCGTCTGATGGCGGCGCAGGGCCTCCAGACCGATCAGCACCAGCAGAACAAGAGCACCCGCACGCAAGTTCCAGAGCCAGCGGCTATTGCTGGCCGCCAGTCGCTCCTGCTTCAGCCAGGATCTCAGGCTGTGCAATGCCCCTCCATCAAGCGCGTCGTCACTCGATGCACCTCCCCACTATGGCAGAGAGTCCCGAGTCAGGCGGGCAGGGCCCAGGGGTTGAGCCCCAGGTCGGCGCCGATGCGGTGGGCGCAGGCGAAGCCGCTGAAGGCCACGGCGTTGAGCCCCTGGCCGGGGAAGCAGGAATCACCCACGCAGTAAAGGCCGCGCAGGCCGGTGCGGTTGAAGGGCATCGGCAGCAGCCCCGGCAGGCGCATCGCCGGGATCGGGCCATAGCTGCCGCCCATGCGGCCGAGGAAGCGGCGGTGGCTGCGGGGGGTGCCGATTTCCTGGTGGCGGATGGCGCCCTTCAGCCCGGGCAGGATCGCCTCGAGGCGCTGAACCAAACGGGTGGCATCGGCTTCCTTCTTGGCGCGGTAGGCGCTGGGGGAGAGGTCGCGCCAGTGCTCGATGCCGCTGGGGGTGAAGGTGTGCAGGATGTGGCGTCCCGCCGGGGCCAGGGAGGGATCGAGCAGGCTGGGCATCGACACGAACACCACCCCCTGCTCGGCCTCGATCTCCTCCCAGCGCTCCAGCAGCAGGTGGTGGCAGTGGAAGCCCTCGGGCACCACGGCCGCGTCGATGCCGAGGTGCAGGGAGAGAAACGACGGCGACGGCTTATAGCGCCGCCGCCAGGTGCTCTCCTGCGTAGGCGTGTGTGCGGCATCCACCAGGGCGGAGCTGGCCAGGCGATGGATGTCTGAGCCCTCCTCGGCGGTGGCAAAGGTGTCCCAGCGGGTGGCATTGCTCACCACGCGCCGGGCGCGCAGCTCCTCGCCGCTGGCCAGCTTCACCCCCACCGCCTGGCCGGAGGGGCCCTCACCCTCGATCAGCACCTGGGTGACGCGGGCTCCGTAGCGGATCGCGCCGCCGTGCTCTTCAAGCCCGGCCACCAGCTTCTCGGCGATCACGCCCACGCCGCCCTTCGGGTAGTTGATGCCGCCGGCGTGGCGGTCGGAGAACACCATGCCTGCGTTGATCATCGGCGTGCGCTCGGCCGGCATCACGCTCCAGCAGAAGCACTCCATGTCGATGAAGCGCAGCAGCTGCTCATCGCGGATGTGCTTGCGGGCCACGTCGCCCACGTTGAAGGGCAGCCAGCGGGCCAGGCCCAGGCAGGCCAGGGGCGCGCGGAAAAACACCTTGGCCAGGTAGGCCGGATCCTCGAGCGACAGCAGGGGCATCGCATCGAGGCAGTTGAACACCTGCCAGCAGGTGTCGTAGAAGGCGCGGATGCCCTTGGCCTCGTGGGGAAACAGGGCGGTGAGGTCGTCCAGGAACTGCTCGTAATCCCGGGCCACCGCCACATTCAGGCCGCCGGGCAGGTGGTATTCGAGCTGGGCCGGGTCGGGGATGGTGTCGCAGTGCTGGCCCACATCGGCCAGGGCGCGGGTGAGCAGGTTGGTGTGGCCCTTGTCGCCGAAGCCGAAGATCATCGAGGCGCCCACATCAAAGGTGTAGCCCTCGCGCCTGAAACTGCCGCCCGATCCGCCCGGAATCAGGTAGCGCTCCAGCACCAGCACCTTGGCGCCCTTGGCGGCCAGCTGGCTAGCGGTCACCAGGCCGCCGATGCCGCTGCCGATCACGATCACGTCCCAGGTGGTGACGACAGGCGATTCGGCGGCAGGGGCGGCGGGGCTGGCGATCACCGGTGCGGGCTGGCGGGATGGCGCGACCCTAGGAAGTCGCCTCGCCCGCCATGGCGCTTCAGGCCAGGGCCGGTTCGATGACGGCCGCTTCGGCCCGGGTGGTGAACGGTGCCAGATCCTCCAGGGCGCGGTCGCGGTAGGCGCCGGAGCGCTCCCGCTTGCCCTTGATGCGTTCGGGCAGTTCAGGCAGCAGGCCGAAGTTGGGGGGCATCGGCTGGAAGCCGCCGCGCTTGCCGCCGCCGCCGCAGGGGGCCTCGGCGATGAAGTGGGTGAGGGCACCGATCATGGTGGTGGGCGGCAGGCTGATGGGGGCGAGGCCCCGGGCCAGGCGGGCGGCGTTGGTGCCGGCCAGCCAGCCGCCGGCCACCGCGGCTGCATAGCCCTCGGTGCCGGTGATCTGGCCCGCCGCCAGCAGGGAGGGCTGGCTGCGGAACTGCAGGGTGGCGTCGAGCAGCTGGGGCGACTCCAGGAAGGTGTTGCGGTGCATCACCCCGAAGCGCACGAATTCGGCGTTCTCCAGCCCCGGAATCAGCCGCAGCACGCGCTTCTGTTCACCCCACTTGAGGTTGGTCTGGAAACCCACCAGGTTCCAGAGGCGGCCGTCCTTGTCTTCCTGGCGCAGCTGCACCACGGCGTAGGCCCGGTTGGCGCGGCGCACGTCGCGGTCGTTCACGTCGCCCCAGCGGGGATCCCACAGGCCGATCGGCTTGAGCGGGCCGTAGCGCATCGTGTCTTCGCCGCGGCGGGCCAGCTCCTCGATCGGCAGGCAGCCCTCGAAGAAGTGGGCGCTCTCCTGCTCGAAATCCTTGAGTTCGGCCTGCTCAGCCGCCAGCAGCGCCTCGCGGAAGGCGAGGTACTGCTGCTTGTCCATGGGGCAGTTGATGTAGTCGGCGTCGCCCTTGTCGTAGCGGGAGGCGCGGAACGCCACGGAGAGATCGATGCTCTCGCCCTCCACGATTGGGCTGGCGGCATCGAAGAAGTGGCAGTCGGCCCGGCCGGTGAAGGCGCGCAGCTGCTCGGCCAGGGGCTCGCTGGTGAGCGGACCGGTGGCCAGCACGGCGATCGTGCCGGGGCCCGGCAACTCGGTGTGCTCGCGCCGCTCCACAGTCACGAGCGGGTGCTGCTCAAGGGCAGCGGTGAGGGCAGCGCTGTAGCGGCCCCGATCCACGGCCAGGGCTCCACCGGCGGGTACCGCGTGCTCGTCGGCGGTGCGGATCACCAGGGAGCCAAGCCGCCTGAGTTCTTCCTGCAACAGGCCAGCGGCCCGGTCGCTGCTGAGGGCGCCAAAGCTGTTGCTGCAGACCAGTTCGGCGAATTCGCCGCTGTGGTGGGCGGGGGAGCGGCGCACCGGCCGCATCTCCACCAGCCGCACAGGAATTCCGGCCCGGGCGATCTGCCAGGCGGCTTCAGTGCCGGCAAGCCCGGCACCGATGACCAGCACCATCAGGCAGCCCGACCGCGGCTGATGAACATCTGCAGCTGGCCAACGGCAGCGCGGCCGATGTGGAACACGGCCCAGCTGGCGGCCAGAACGATCGGAGCGGCAACCAGCACGAGCCGAAGGTCCATGGTGGGGGTGGGAAAGGTTGGCGTGATCTTACGGACCACAGGGCCGATTGCGTTGCCGAAGGGGGCGGTTGCAGTGTTTGGCAATCATTGAGGACCGTTCGCCGGCCTGTTTCAGCCTCGGTTTTCGGAGCGACCGGCATGGGCCATCGCCAGCTGGCGGTAGCGGCGGGCATGCTCGCGCTGCCCGGCGATCGCTTCGGCACTGAGCTCACGCTTCACCGTCGCAGGCGCTCCCATCACCAGGGTGCCGGCGGGCACATCACGGGTCACCACCGATCCGGCGGCCACCAGGGCGCCGCTGCCCACCGTGACCCCGTTAAGCACGATGGCGCCGATGCCGATCAGGCAGCCGTCCTCCAGCGTGGCGCCATGCACCACGGCCCGGTGGCCGATGGTGACGTCGGCGCCGATCAGCACCGGCTGGCCTGGGTCGCCATGCAGCACCGCGCCCTCCTGCACATTGCTGCCCTCGCCCACCGTGATCGGGCACACATCCCCACGGGCCACGGCCGTGGGCCACACGCTGGCCCCCGCTGCCAGCCGTACATCACCGATCAGGACGGCCGCCGCCGCCACCCAGGCCTCCGGGTGCACCTGGGGCTCGGGCCACTGCTCGGGCCAGGGGTGGGTGGGCATGGTGGGGGCAGCACGGGCTGCCATTCTCCCGCCGCCCCCTTGGTGAGACCCCCCCCTGGGTGATACTTTCGCTGGGTGCCCAACGGGCACGCGGGTCGCTAGCTCAGCGGTAGAGCACTCGGCTTTTAACCGATTGGTCCTGAGTTCGAATCTCAGGCGACCCATTCCAGTCGCGGCCTCGATTCTGCCCCAGATCCCTCTCAGGGAGCTGGATCTCATGAATCGCCAACGTCCGACAGGTCGCGACGCGAGACGACCACTTCGGACCCTTTTTGACCCATTTCTGGTCCTAGGTACAGATCTCCCACGCGTCTCATTTCGTGAGACGGGGAGGCTCTGATGCGGCCCCGCAGTGCTCTGCAGCAGGCCTCCTGTCGCTTACGCCTTGCTGCCTGTCCTTACCGGATTCGGCTGCATCCAGGGCGGAACAGTCCCTACCACTACGTGTACGAAACCCGTGCAGGTGGTCGCAGCCAGTCCGCCCGCGGCTATCGGGTCGACCGGGATGGTGATCTCGGCGAATTGGTAGAGCTACTGCTGGCGGCCCAGCGAAATTTGCTGCGCGGCGGGCAAGGGCTCGACTGGCGGCGGCTGCACCTGGCTCCGGGTGAACAACCTCCTGCTGATTGCGGCCCCTTGCAGACATGGGGAGAGATCAGATCGCTGATCAAAGCCGACATTGCGCCCGGTGGCCCCAAGGCCAAGGACCGCAACCCCTTCTCCTGCTTCACCGACCGGGGTTACTTCGGGCGTGCCTTCCCTGACGAGGCCTTTGCCCGCACGGAGGAGCTGGAGCGCTTCTGTCTGCACACCCCGGCCTCGCTGGATGCGCAGGCCCGCGATCGCTCCCAGCCCCTGGTTCCTCGCAAGACCAACACCAGCAGCTTTCACGGGGTGGTGCAGATGGTGAACTACCTGGCCAAGCGAGGGGTCTCCATCGCCACGCCGGAGCTGCGCGCCAAGCTCGAGGGCCTCAAAAACTCCAGCGGCAGGGTCCGCACGCCCGCCCCACGCTTCATTCCCTCCACGGCTGAGGTGGAGGCCTGGCTGGATCAGGTGCAGCAGGAAAACCCCTTGCGGGGCTGGGTGATGGCCGTCATTGCCTGCTACGGCCTGCGGGCCCACGAGGTGTGGCACATCGAGCGGCTGCCTGGCGAAAGCAGCGTCGAGCCCACCTTTCTGCAGATCAGCATGCTCGAAAGTCATGGTGAGCAGGCCACCAAGACCGGCCACCGCTTTGCGCTGCCGTTGCCGGAGGCATGGCTGGAGCGCTACCACCTCAACGACGTGGCCCACTCCAGGGCGATGCTGGCCGAGCTGCGCCGGCGCTACCCCATCCGCACTGCGGAAGCCAGCGACGGCAGCGTCCAGTTCTGGAACAACGCCGCCCTGGGCCGGGTGGTGGTGCACTGGCTGCGGCATGCCACCAAGCCCGCTGGCGAGATCAAGGCCAAGCTGCTCGGCTGGCATCAACCCAGAAGCCTTCCAGGTCGGCCCCAGCCACCGCCGGTGCAGGGCCGCTGCAAGGCCTATGACCTCCGCCACGCCTGGGCAATCCGTGCCCGCGAGACGACCACCTGGTCGACAGCGCTCAAGGCCCAGGCGATGGGCCACAGCGAGGTAATCCACGCCCGCCGCTACCTGGTGGAGCAGACCGCCCAGCAGATTGAGCGGGGGATGGCGTTGCAGAAGGCTCTCGATGAGGGCCAGCGCTCTGCTCCTGCAGTTGCGCCTGCTGCGCCGCAGCCGGCCGCGGCCATTCCCCTGCCTGAGCTGGCTTCACCTGCAGCGCCTGCTGCTGGTCTGCCGGAGGAGGTCACCCCAGAGCTGCTCAACCTCGCCCGGCAGCTGATGGCCCTCAGCGCACGAGGTTGATGCGTCGGCTCTTGCGCAGACATCAAGGGCGATGCTCTCCACGCCTCGCTCTTGATGCCTGCGGTCTGTCGCCCCTTTGGTTATCCCGCTGGGCGGTTGATCGGGTTCCCATCAGGGTTCAGGGTCCTTGGCTTGCGCCGCAGTGGGTTACCGGTTGGGTTCCCAGAATGATGAACCTGGTTCAACTCCTGATCTCTAAGGATTACCGAAAGGGAACCTATTAGTAGATGTCGACATACCCGTGAATGGGGCAGTTGATGGCAGTTGTCTGCGGTTAATGTCCCGGCAAGTCGCCTGATGACCAGCAATGGAGTTCACCCATTCCACCCGGGAAGCCTGCAAGGCCTTGCGGATCAGTGACCGCACCCTGCTGCGGCTGCGCCGTGATGGGGTGCTGCGTCTCGGCGATCACTTCAGGGCTGCTGGTGCTGGGCTGCAGCGGCCCACCCTGCTCTGGAATCTCCCTGAAGTGGAGAAGGCCCTGGCGCGCCGCAGCCGTCGGGTGCTCCACGCCCAGCGCCCCGCTGCCCGTCCCTGTGCTGCCGGTGCCTCCTCAGGCGGAGATGCTGCCGCTGCCGCCGAGCAGGAGCCTGGCTTCTTCCACTGAGCGCACCACGCCGCCGCGGCCGCCGAGCTGCTGCACCAGCTGCAGGAACTTCTCCTGCTCCTCCCTGATGCGGCCCTTGGTGGTCTTGACCTCAAGGGCGGAGAAGACCGCCAGGGTCTGGCCGAGGTGCTCCGGGCCGATCAGCACCTGGCTGAGGCCGATCAGATCACTGCTTCCCTTGCACAGTCCGTAGGTGACCAGCCGGCCGCGTTCATCGCGCAGGGCGCCGACGTTGTTGCGCCAGAGCCGCACCGCGCCGTGTCCCAGCTCCAGCCGGATGCGCTGCTGCAGTTCCTGCTCGCTCATGCCAGCAGCCCCCACTGCCCCCGCGTCTGGCGGCTGGCGATCACATGCCGCGCCCAGCCCTTCGGGTTCTTCATGCCGCGGCGGGCACCCAGGGCCTCCAGCTCCGCGGCGGTGCGGGCCTGGCTCTGCTCCCGCTTGCGCTGGCGGCGCAGCTCCTGCTGGTGCAGTTCCTTCAGTTCGCCAGCCACGGTCACCAGTTGGCGCTTCTCCGGCCGGAACAGGTGCCCGCATTCCGGGCAGGTGCTGACGGCGCTGGCCATGGCGCAGAAGCACTCCGGGCAGGTCTTCACGGAGGGGGCCTTGCTCTGCTCGCGCTTGCGCACCCCGTCCAGGCTCCACTCCTGCTCATCGAGGTGGTGGCCCAGGCGCTCGATGTTGCCCACGTGATCGAGGATCACCGCCTCCTTGCCGGGCTGGGGCCTGAGGCAGCGGCCGATCATCTGCAGGTGCAGCGCCAGGCTCTGGGTGGGCCGCAGCAGCAGGCAGCCCCCCGTCGAGGGCACATCCACCCCCTCACCGATCAGGCTGCAGCTGGTGAGCACCTGCAGCTCACCACTGCCGAGCTGTTCCAGCAACCGCCGCCGCTGCAGGGTGTCCATCGCGCCATCGATCGAGGCCGCGGCCACACCCCGCTCCACGAATGCCTGGGCCACGGCTTGCGCATGGGCGATCGAGCAGCAGAAGGCGATGGCGGTGCGGCCGCTCAAGTGGCTGAGGTAGTGGCTGACGGCATCGCCGAGGATCCGGCTGCCGCCCAGCTGACCGGCCGCCTGGTTGAGATCGAAGTCCCCCATCCGCCGGCGCAGGCCCTTCACGGAGAAACCGAGCGGCGGGGCGAACACCCGCGCCGGCGCCAGATAGCCCTCGGCGCAGAGCCAGGCGGCACTGGGTCCGAGCACCAGGGCTGAATAGAACTCCCCCAGGCCGCGGCCATCGCCCCGCACCGGCGTGGCCGTGACCCCCAGCAACAGGGACCGCTGGAAGTGACCGATCACCTTGGCCCAGGTGCCGGCATTGCTGTGGTGGGCTTCATCCACCACCAGCAGCTGGAACAAATCGGCCGGCAGCTGCTGCAGACGCCGAGCGAGGGTCTGGACGCTGGCCACCTGCACCGGTGCGGCCAGGTTCATCGAGCGGCCGGCGGCGATCACGCCATGGCGCACTCCCATGGCAGCCAGGGAGCGACAGGCCTGATCGAGCAGTTCAGCCCGGTGCACCAGCACAGCGATGCGGTTGCCGCGCGCGGCGGCCTGCTCGGCGATGTGGCTGAAGACCACGGTCTTGCCGCCACCGGTGGGCAGGACGAACAGCACGGCGCGGTGGCCAGCCATGAACGCCTGCCGCACGCGGGCAACGGCGTCCTGCTGGTAGGGGCGCAGGCTGAATGACACAGCGGCACGGCAGCACCGTGACAGATTTTAGGGCTCCCGAAAAGAGCGACTAGGCTTTCGGGCAAGCATTGTGCTGTCACCATGAAGCGCATCCAGCTGCAGCTGCCGGAGGCTGTCGTCTCCTGGATTGACGACCACGCCGCCGGCATTGAAAGCCGCGCCTCCTTCGTGCGCCGCACCCTGGTGCAGGTGATGCGGGGTGAGGGGCGCCCGCTCAACCCGCAGCAACCTGCACCGCCCGCTGGAGCCCAGAGCCCCCGGCGCTGATGGCCACCGACGTGATGGCGGCCGCGACGGGCCAGTGGCCGCGGCTGCTGATCGAGCTCGCCGGTCTGTCGCCGGAGCAGCTGGAGAACCGTCATCAGCCCTGCCCCGCCTGCGGCGGCACCGATCGCTACTGCTGGGACTGTGATGACGGTCCGGGTGGCTGGTTCTGCAACCAGTGCGGCGGCCGTGATCACCGTGGTGGTGGTGGCAACGGCATGGATCTGCTGCTGCGCCTGACGGGGTGGGACTTCGCCATCGCCGCCCGCCGCATTGCGGCCCATCTGGCCCTGCCGGTGGAGCCAGGCCCGCATCGTCCAGCCCCTGCCAGCCCCAGCCGCTCAGGCCGCAAGGTAGGCCGACCTGCCCGCATCCCCGACACCCCACCGGCCGATGCTCCCCCGCCGGAGCTCGGCCGCGCCAGCGGCCAGTGGTGCTACACCGATGCGGCCGGAGCGCCGCTGTTCTGGGTGCAGCGGCTGGATCTGGAGCAGGGCGGCCGGCGCCGCAAGGTGTTTGTGCAGCGCACCTGGCTGGATGGTGGCTGGCACTTCCCCTCGCGCCGCGATCCGTTTCGCTCCGACTGGCCAGCCCCCCGCCCCCTGTACCGGCTGGCGGAACTGGAGCGCCACTTCTGGGCACCGGTGCTGATCACCGAGGGGGAGAAGGCGGCGGATGCCGCCGTTGCCCTGTTCCCGCAGCATGTGGTGGTGAGCTGGTGCGGCGGCAGCCAGGCCATCGCCAGCGTGGACTGGAGCCCCCTGGCCGGCCGCGCCGTCACCCTCTGGCCCGATGCCGACAGCAGCGGCCGCGAGGCGATGGCCCGCCTGGCGGCACTGCTCCTGGAGCTGGGCTGCCCTGTGGCGGTGGTGCTGCCGCCGAGCTGCACAGAGGAGGACTGGGACCTGGTGGATGCGCCGGGCGCAGCCGGTTGGGATCTGGCGGATGCCAGCTGGAGCCCTGCAGAAGCCCAGGCCTACCTGGAGAGCCACTGCAGAACCGTGCAGCATCCGGACCTTGATGCCGCCGCCGACACCCAAGCCCCGGCGGTTGTTCCGCCCCCTGAGGTGCCGGCCGGTGCTGGCGATCACCTGCCGCCCGTGCCGCCGGAGCGTGCGCTCCCCTCAGGCGCCGAGCCGTTCGTCTGCCTCGGCTACGACAGCGACGGCTACTTCTACCAACCCCGTTCCACCGGCCAGGTGATGCGGCTGGGCTCGTCTGCCCATAGCGGCGTGAACCTCTGCCGGCTGGCGCCGCTGGCCTACTGGGAGACCCTCTACCCCTCCAAGCGGGGGGTGAACTGGACGGCCGCGGCCTCCGATCTCTTTTGCCGTCAGGCCGCCATCGGCATGTTCGATCCCGACCTGCTGCGCGGCCGCGGCATCTGGTGGGACGAGGGCCGTTGCGTACTCCATCTCGGCGACCGCCTGGTGGTGGACGGTGAGCCGCGGCCGATCAGCGCCACCCTGCACAGCCGCTTCCACTACCAGCGCGGTGCGGCCCTGGTGGGCACCGCTGATGCCCAGCCGCTCTCCGATGAAGAAGCCCTGCTGGTGCTCACCCTGGCGGATCGCTTCCACTGGGAGGTGCCGGCCTCGGCGATGCTCCTGGCCGGCTGGGTGACGCTGGCGCCGATCTGCGGTGCCCTGCGCTGGCGGCCCCACCTCTGGCTGAGCGGCCCGGCCGGTTCGGGCAAGTCGCACCTGTTTGAGCGCTTCTGCGGCGTGCTGCTGGCTGACATGGCCCGGGTGTTCGTCGGCAGCGTCACAGAAGCCGGCATCCGCCAGACCCTGCGCTCCGATGCCCTGCCGGTGCTGATCGATGAAGCCGAGAGCAACGAGCGCGAGGACCAGCAGCGCATCCAGGCGATCCTGGCGCTGGCGCGGGTGGCCAGTTCTGAATCCCGCGCGGCGATCGTGAAGGGCTCGCCTGGCGGGGAGGTGGCGCGCTACTCGGTGCGCTCGATGTTCCTGCTCTCCTCCATCGCCACCGGGCTCAAGCAGGGCGCCGACCGGCGCCGTTTTGCTCCGCTCAACCTGCGCAACCCCAGTGAGTTGCCCCAGCAGCAACGGGAGGCCCACTGGCAGGCGCTGGACCGGGACCTCGAGCAGCTGATCACCCCGGAGTTCGCCAACCGGCTGATCGCCCGCACCGTGGCGCTGATCCCGGTCATCCGCCGCTCGATCGCCATCTGCTCCCGCGTGGCGGCGGCTCACTTCGATTCGCAGGCCCTGGGTGACCAGTACGGAACCCTGCTGGCCGGCGCCTGGTCGCTGCAGGCATCGCGGGTGCCCAGCGCGGCGGAGGTGCAGAGCCTGATCGATGGCGCGGACTGGAGCAGCTACCGCGAGAGCACGGAGATCCCGGATGAGCGCCGCTGCCTCAACCGGATCCTGCAGCACCAGCTGCGGGTGGAGAGCGAGGAGCGTTCGGCGGTGACCCCCACGGTGCTGGAACTGGTGGAGCTGGTGTCGGCGGCGATGCCGTCTCCGATGGAGCCGGTGCGCCCGGCCGATGCCGCCGACCTGCTGGCTCGCCATGGCCTGCGGGTGCGGGATGGGGAGCTGCTGATCAGTAACAGCGCAGAAGCCATCGGCCGCATGCTGGCGGATACCGCCTGGGTGACCAATTGGGGGGCGATCCTCAGCCGCCTGCCCGGTGCCAACCGTTCGCTGCTGGTGCACTTCCGCGGCCTGGGCAGCTCGCGGGCCGTGGCCCTGCCCCTGGCCATGCTCACCGGCCCCGGAGCGTTAGAAGGGGGCGTTCTCTAACAGGATTGTTAGAGCGAAACCCCTTGCGGTGACTGGTTTCTAACGCTCTAACGCTCCTACAGGGGGTAGGGGCTCTCTCTATATCCCCCAGCACACACCCCTGATCCAGGAGAGACCCCCTGTCTCCCCCTCTTCTCTTGTGTCTCTCTCTCTTCCTGTTAGAAGGTTAGAAAGAAGAGGAGAGCAGCCCAGACCTGCTGCGCTGCAGTGGATCTCAGTTCTAACAGCAGCTGTTAGAAGGCTGTTAGGGAAACTCTGGACAAACGGGGTTTGAGCGGAGGCAGCAAGCAGCAAAGAGTGCCTTTGACCGTAAATTGCTTCTGAGACCGTTTTCTGAGGACTTTTTCTCTCTTGGTCAGCCACTCAGGGCTG